>JAZNHR010000001.1:0-51502 GCA_045577075.1 Clostridia bacterium
CTTCCCCGGAAAAAGGGTTTTTGCAGCTTTCGTCAAAGCGGCAATGCCGTCATCGTTATGGGCGCCGTCCAGAATAAATAGCGGATTTTCGCTTATCGTTTCGAATCTCCCCCGGTGGCGGACACGGGCAAAGCCTTCGTATACAGCTTTATCCGGAATATTTACACCTTTTTCCCGCAGAACGTCAATAATCCCAAGGGTCACACAGGTGTTTTTCGCCATATGCTCACCCGAGAGGGGCAAAAAGAGGTCTTTATAGTTTCCGGCAGAGAAGGTGTTTCCAAGATGCGTGCTTTCGGAAATTTGCGGCAAAGGTGCCAGGCGAACTGTCGCCTTTTTTTCTGCACACTTTTCTAAAATCACCGAAAGGGCTTCTTCGGGTTGCTCGGCATAGACAACTGCCTCGACCCCTTCTTTTAAAATACCGCACTTTTCTGCCGCAATTTCGGAAAGGGTATTCCCGAGATACTGCATATGGTCATAGCCGATGCAGCAAATTGCGGTGCAAAGGGGATGTTCAATCACATTTGTCGCATCGAGTCTGCCGCCAAGGCCCACCTCGAGGGCTACATACTCGCACCCTGCTTCCCGAAAGCACAGTAGACCAATTGCCGTTACAATTTCAAATTCAGTAGGATGATGAAAGCCGTCTTTCACCATCTCTTCGCACGCCTTTTTAACAAGATATGCATTTTTTGCAAGGGACGCGTCAGAAACCTCTGCCCCATCAATTTGAATACGCTCATTAAAGCGATAGACAAAGGGCGAAGTGTACGCCCCTGTTTTATAGCCGGCACAGCTTAAAACGGCGGCAAGGGACGATGTAACCGTCCCTTTGCCGTTGGTACCTGCAATATGCACAAATTGAAGGCTATCCTGCGGCCGCCCAACGCGCTCGAGTAATTCGCGGATATTGGTAAGCCCCAGCTTTGAGCCAAGCTTTAGGGCGCCGTGAATAAATTCGAGGGCTTCGGGCAGGCTAAAATTATTTGAATGCTTCAATGCTCGCTAACACCTTTTCTAACATTTCTTCGTATTTCGCCTGTTTTGCTTTTTCTTCTTCTACAAGCTTTGCCGGTGCTTTTGCAATAAAGCCGGGGTTTGAAAGCTTGCCGCTTGTACGGCGAATTTCATTTTCTAAGTTTGCCTTTTCTTTCTCAAGACGGGCAATTTCTTTTTCTTTATCGATAAGCTGGTCGGTGGGCATAAACAGCATGGCGCTATTTACAACCACCGTCAGAGCTTTTTCGCAGTCTGCATCTTTTTCTGCCTTGACGATTACTTCCGATGCCCCCGAGAGCTTCTTAAAGAATTCTTCGCTTCCCCCAAAAAGGTCTGCCTTTTCCGTTACCACATAAAGGCTTGCACGTTTAGAGGGCGGAATCTGCATTTCTGCTCTTGCGTTTCGAAGGCCGCGAATGGCATCGCAAATAATTTCCATGTCCGCTTCCTCCGTCGGGAAGGAAAGCTCTGCGCAAAATTCGGGCCATGCAGAAATCATAATGCTTTCGTCCGCGACAGGAAGGGCAGTATAAATTTCGTCCGTAACAAAGGGCATAAAGGGATGGAGAAGCTTTAAGGTGCCGGCAAGTACATAGCACAAGGTGTTTTGTGCATCGCGTCTTGTGGGGCAAGCTTCGTCATAAAGACGGGGCTTCGTCATTTCAATATACCAGTCACAATATACGTCCCAAATAAAGTCATAGACCTTACCGAGGGCGATACCGATTTCGTAATGCTCGAGATTATCCGTAACTTCTTTTACGAGAGCATTGTATTTAGACAAAATCCATTTATCTTCCATCTGGGGATTTTCGGGAAGTTCTACTTTTTCAATGTCAAGATTCATCATGACGAAACGTGCCGCGTTCCAAAGCTTATTGGCAAAGTTACGGCTTGCTTCCACGCGTTCCATATAAAAACGCATATCGTTACCGGGGGAGTTGCCGGTAGCGAGTGTAAAGCGAAGGGCATCTGCGCCGTACTGGTCAATAACCTCAAGGGGGTCGATGCCGTTACCGAGGGACTTGGACATCTTTCTGCCCTGGCTGTCACGGACAAGGCCGTGGAGAAATACGTGCTTAAACGGCTCTTTCCCCATGTGCTCCATGCCGGAGAAAATCATACGGGAAACCCAGAAGAAGATAATATCGTAGCCTGTTACGAGCACACTTGTGGGATAATAGTATTCGAGGTCCTCTGTTTTATCGGGCCAGCCGAGGGTGGAAAACGGCCAGAGGGCAGAGCTAAACCACGTATCGAGTACGTCGTCCTCCTGGCGCATTTTGCCGCCACATTCACAGGTGTGGACGTCTTCGCGGGAAACCACCATTTTGCCGCAAGTATCACAGTAGAAGGCAGGAATACGGTGTCCCCACCAAAGCTGACGGGAGATGCACCAATCATGCACATTTTCCATCCAGTTCATATACGTTTTAGAAAAGCGGCCGGGGATAAATTCAATTGTGCCGTCCTTTACAACGCGCATGGCTTCTTCCGCAAGGGGCTCCATCTTGACAAACCACTGCTCGCTTGTTAAGGGCTCTACCGTGGTACCGCAGCGATAACACGCGCCTACGTTGTGGCTGTGTTCCACCGTTTTAATCAGGAGACCTTCTTTTTCGAGGTCTTCCACCATAGCTTTTCTCGCTTCATAGCGGTCCATACCTTTATATTTGCAGTCAAAGGAAATCTTGGCGTCATCGTCCATAACGCGAATCTGGGCGAGATTATGGCGCTGGCCGACTTCAAAGTCATTCGGGTCATGGGCAGGGGTGATTTTAACGGCGCCCGTGCCGAACTCCTTGTCAACATAATCGTCTGCAACAACGGGGATTTCACGGCCCACAAGGGGCAAAATCAGCGTTTTGCCGATTAAATCTTGAAAACGTTCGTCCTCGGGGTTTACTGCAACAGCTGTGTCGCCAAGGAGGGTTTCAGGACGGGGGGTGGCAATTTCCACAAAGCCGTCTTCCCCTTTAATGGGGTAGAGAATGTGCCAGAAATGGCCGCCCTGTTCGCTGTATTCAACCTCGGCGTCGGAAAGAGCCGTGCGGCAATGGGGGCACCAGTTTATAATGCGGTTGCCCTTGTAGATAAGCCCTTTTTCGTAAAGGCTTACGAAAACCTCACGAACGGCACGGCTACAGCCTTCGTCCATGGTAAAGCGTTCTCTGTCCCAGTCACAGGAAGAGCCGAGGCTCTTAAGCTGATTGATAATCCGGTCGCCATACTGATTTTTCCAGTCCCAAACTCTTTCGAGGAATTTTTCACGGCCTAAATCGTGGCGGGTAAGTCCTTCCGTTTTGCGAAGATTTTCCTCCACCTTAATTTGTGTTGCAATACCGGCATGGTCTGTACCGGGTACCCAAAGGGCACTGTAGCCCTGCATACGCTTAAAGCGAATGAGAATGTCCTGTAAGGTTTCGTCAAGGGCATGGCCCATGTGGAGCTGGCCCGTTACGTTGGGAGGCGGAATGACGATACAGAAGGGTTTCTTGTTTTTATCGGGAGAAGCCTTGAAATAGCCATTGTCCTGCCATTTTTGATACAGCTTTTTCTCCACCTGCCCGGGTTCATAGGTTTTATCAATGTTTTTCATTTTTAAAATCCTTTCTACTTCATTCTTAAGGCGTTTCTTGTAATTTTGCCGGAAGTTGTTTTGGGGAGCTCCGGTACATACTCAATTTTACGGGGGTACTTATACGGCGCCGTCATTTTCTTTACATAGGTCTGGAGCTCTTTTGTAAGCTCGTCACTCGCCTCATATCCGGGCGTGAGCACCACAACGGCACAAACAATTTGACCGCGGATTTCATCGGGACGGCCTATGATGGCACATTCCTTTACTGCCGGATGGGTATTTAATATACTTTCGATTTCAAAAGGCCCGATGCGGTAGCCCGAGCATTTAATCATGTCATCGTTTCTGCCTACATACCAGTAGTATCCATCCTCATCCTCATAGGCAATGTCACCGGTATGATAAATGCCGTTTTCCACGGGGTTAATTTTCTCCCCGTCCTGATAGTAGTAATCGAGAAGACCAACCTGCTTTCCGTCCTTTACAAACATAACCACTTCGCCTTCATCACCTACGCCACAGCGATTGCCGTCCTTATCAATAAGGGCAACATCGTAAAGGGGTGAAGGCTTGCCCATGGACGAAGGACGAATGCCGAGCCACTGGAAGGAGCAGGTAATAGGCGTGCCTTCGCTCTGGCCGTACCCTTCATGAATATAGTGGCCGCAAAGGTCATAAAACGCGCTGTTGACTTCGCCACTTAAGGGCTCGCCTGCGGTGGCAAACCATTTAATGGATTCGAGATGTTCTCTGCCCACCCCTGCCTTTAAAAGAAAGCGGTACATGGTAGGGGGAATGCAAAGGGAGGTGGGTTTAAATTCTTTCATATGCTCCATAAGCTGTTCGGGACTAAAGCGAATGGGGTCATAGCCGAGGATTGCACTGCCACAAATCCACTGGCCGTAAATATTGCCCCAGCCGAATTTTGCCCAGCCGCTGTCACTTTGCGTCAAATGCAGACCGTTATTTTGCACGCACTGCATGTATTTCGCCGTCATAATATGCCCTAAGGGATAGGTGCGGTTATGCACCGCCATCTTCGGGTAGCCCGTGGTACCGGACGTAAAGTAGAGAAGCATTTGGTCTTCGTTCTTACCTTCGTCCTCTTCTTCGTATGGGGCACAGTTTTCATATTCGCCGTTAAAATAGGGATAGCCTTCCACCCCTTCGTCCCCGGCAAAGATAACCGTGCACTTTGTGCGAAGGGAAGAAACCTGCTGGCAAACAAAATCGTCCTTTACGGCGATGACGTATTTCGCGTCAGCTTGGGAAAGACGATAATCAATATCCTTTGCACGAAGCTGAATCGAGGCAGGAATTAAAACAGCACCGATTCTGTGAAGTGCCACGGCGCAAATCCAGTATTCGTACCGGCGGCGCAAAAGTGTAAGCACCTTATCGCCGCGGCGAATGCCGAGATTTGTAAAATATGTGGCAGCTTTTTTCGAGAGAATGGAAATCTCGGAGAAGGTAAATGTTCTCGAATAGCCTTCGTCATTACAGTAGACAAGGGCACGTTTTTCCGGCTCTGCCTCTGCCCATGCGTCTACAACATCTCTTGCAAATTCAAATTTTTCCGGTACTTCCAGCTTGAAGTTCTGCATAAAATCTTCATAGCTGTCAAATTCAGTCCGTTTTAAAAACCGTTTTATAAGTTCCATTTGTATCTTCCTTTCGTTTTGCTCTGCGGAATCTGTGCTTTTATGGGGCTGCTTCTTCTCTCCGCAAACAAAAAAGCCATCCGCCCCGCATTAGGACGAATGACTCGTGGTACCACCTAATTTCGCTCGCCACTTACGCAGCAAACCTCTGCCGGCACTTTCCTATGCCGTTTCCTATTTTACGGTTGGATTTCCGTCGAAGTCTACTAGAAGGCTGATGCCTTTTTTCGGTCCGCAGCTCCGAGACTACTTCCCTACCCTTCCGCCGAAGCGCTTCCACCGTCCGCTTCTCTCTATAGGGTTCCGAAATAGGTACTCCTTCTCTTCATTGCCTTTTCCTATATGCATTTTTGTATAGTATATCCGTTTTTTCCCGTTTTGTCAAGGGTTTTTCTAAATTTTTAAAGTTTTTGGTTTGAAAATGCATACGCAATGTGGTATACTAATAAAGACGAAAGAAGGTTTTCTATGCAAAAAGCAGAGCTCGTGGCAAAATATGCCCAAAACAATGAAGACAAACTGTTCCTTGCCCATGTTTTAGACAAAGAGGCTGTGTGCGTACATAAAAATATTCCGGCAGAAGGGGATTTTCTCGATGTGCGGCAACAGGCGCTTGTTCTTTCCATGGCGCCCCAGCTCGAAATAAAGCCTGTTCTTTGGGGCGGCTATGAGGATGCGGAGCGGAAAATGCTCTTTTTTCTGCCCGAATATCTTGCCGCGCCGCCTGCGGATGCCCTCATGGTGATAAAAGCCGACCATCGGGATGCAAAAGCCCCGGGGCATCGGGATTACCTTGGCAGTCTTTTAGGGCTCGGGGTAAAACGGGAAGGCGTTGGGGATATTCTCGTTTCGGACCTTGGCGCGCAAATCATTGTCCGCGCTTCCCTTGCTGACTTTTTTCTGACGAATTACACCCAGGCAGGGCGCGTGCACCTCTCTGTGTCCTCCCTGCCCGTATCGGCTTTGGAAATCCCCGAAACCGAGCCTATATTTAAAACAGCTTCCCTCGCTTCCCTTCGTGCTGACGCAGTTCTTGCCGCCGCCTTCTCCGTTTCCCGTTCTCTTGCGGCAGAAGCGGTACGCGCTGGAAAAGTGCACCTCAATAACCTTCCCCTTTTAAAAGGCGATAAAGTGCTCGCGGTAGGCGACAAAATCCGCTGGCAGGGAAAGGGCAGGTTTATCCTTGCGGAAACAGGCGGAACGAGTCGAAAAGGGCGGCTTTTTGTCACATTCCAGTTTTAAATTTAAACTTTTTTTAAATAATTTGTAAATCCCACTATGACCCCCTTGACAAAGCAGGGGGTTTTATCGTACAGTTAGTTTATGCTTTTTACTGAAACCCCATAAGGAGGCTATATTATGGCAAAAATTTTGGAACGGCTACATAAAAAACGAAGCAAAAAACTTCGGCTGCTTTTAGGGAGCATTTTGCTCCTGATTCTGCTTTTGGCCTTTTTTGTACTTCGTCCCCTTCTGGCAAAACATAAAACAGCGGAAACGGCGACGGCATTTGTCACCCGCGGCAGTATCGTTCGCACCATTGAGGGAAGCGGACAAATTAAAGCCAATGACGAGCGTACGATTAGTTCCCTGGTTACAGGTGAAGTCCTTTCCGACACCTTCGGTGTAGGCGATATGGTAAATAAAGATGACCTTCTTTACGTTATCGACAGCACGAATATGGACTATAATTTAAAGCGTGCAGAAAGTAGTGTGGAAACGGCGCGCCTTTCCTACGAAGAATCCTTGGAAACTTTGGAAAACCAGACGGTAAAAGCACCCATTTCAGGCGTTGTAACCAGCCTTTCTGTCAAAGAGGGCGATGAAATTACAACCGGCACACGGGTTGCCGAAATTATAAGCAACAGCCGTATGGTGCTTTCCGTGCGTTTTCTCGCTTCCGATGCGGCGCACATTCTCCCGGGTGCCGCGGCCCGAGTTGTGCCGGAAAATGCACCGAGCCAAACGCTTTCCGGCACCGTTAAAAGCGTTGCCACGGGCTCTGTAACAAACAGCCTCGGCGTTTCGGTTACAAACGTTGAAATTTATGTAGAAAACCCCGGCGGCATTATGGAAAATTCCCGTGCCACAGCCACGGTAGGCGCATATGCCTGTAACGAAATCGGTACGTTTTCCTATGAGGATACGGAAACGGTTACCGTAAAAACAGGCGGCACCGTCTGTAACCTTCATATCTGCCAAGGCGATACGGTACAAAAAGGTGACATTCTTTTTACCCTCTCCAGCGAATCGACGGAAAGAAGTGTAGAACGGAGCCGCATTTCCTATTCCGACGCTGTTTCCAGCCGCGACAATACCTTTGACCAGCTCAAGGATTACCAGATTAAGTCCCCCATTTCCGGCAAGGTAATTCAGAAAAACGTAAAGGCAGGGGATAAACTGGAAAGCGGCGCAGGCAGTACTGCATCCTCCATGGCCATTATTGCAGACTTGTCCGTGTTAACCTTTGATATGGAAGTAGACGAAATGGACATTGCCAGTGTAAAGAAAGGGCAAGAGGTACGCGTGACGGTGGATGCCTTCCCGGAAAAAGTGTTTACAGGCCATGTAGACAATATTACGATTAAAGGGAACGCTACAAACGGCGTTACGTCCTACCCCGTCACCGTAAAGCTGGACGGCGAGGACAATGCTGACCTTCTGCCCGATATGAACGTAAACGCGACAATTATTGTTGAATCCCGTGAAAATGTTTTAGTAATGCCTGCCGCCGCTGTCTCCAGAGGAAACATGGTTGCGGTGAAGGGAAACAGTACGGCGGAAAACGCAGCTGCAACGCCCGAAAGCGGCAGTACGGAAAGCGACAAGGCGCGCGCAGATAACAAAGCGGCGCAGCGTGCCCAGTCCATGGAAGCGCCGGAGGGCTTTAGGTATGTCCAAATTGAAACGGGCATTACGGACGGGAACTTTATCGAAGTGCTTTCCGGCCTTTCCGAAGGGGATGAAATCCTTGTACCGCCATCCCAAGGCGATGCAAATGCCGCGGTTGCCTTTACCCCGAATGCCCCGCAAAGCATGATGGGCGGCATGGGCGGCGGTATGCCTATGGGCGGCGGTATGGGCAGCGGCACGGGCGGCGGCAATCGTCCGAGCCGCTAAAGAAAGGGGCGATTGTTTGATTCAGCTTACGGATGTATATAAAATTTATTCCGACGGCGACAATGAAATCCACGCTCTGGACGGTATCTCCCTCCAGATTGCTCGCGGTGAGTTTGTTGCTATCGTTGGCTCCTCAGGCTCAGGAAAATCCACCTGTATGAATATCATCGGCTGCCTGGACGTGCCCACAAGCGGCACCTATCGTCTGGACGGAACGGATGTCAGTACGATGCACGAAAAAGAGCTCGCACACGTCCGAAACCGCCGGCTTGGGTTCGTCTTTCAGCAGTATAATCTAATCCCGAAGCTCAATATTCTGGAAAACGTGGAGCTTCCACTTTTATATCGTGGTCTTACCTCTGCGGAACGGAAGAAGATGGCGATGGAGGCACTCGACAGAGTAGGGCTTGGAGACAGATATAAGAAATTTCCGGCACAATTATCCGGCGGTCAGCAGCAACGCGTTTCCATTGCCCGTGCCTTAGCCGGACGGCCGCCCGTCATTTTGGCAGACGAGCCGACGGGTGCACTGGACTCGAAAACCGGCCGTGAGGTGCTGGACTTTATGAAAACTCTCCACCATGACGGCACCACCATCGTGCTCATTACACACGATAATTCCATTGCGGCAGAAATTCCGAGAGTGGTTCGTATTCATGACGGGCTGATTGTATCGGATAGCCGCGGGGAGGGCGTGAAATGAATTTAAGTCAATCCTTTCGTCTGGCGCTGAAAAGTCTTTCTGCCAGCAAAATGCGTTCCTTTCTCACCATGCTAGGCATTATTATAGGCGTTGCGGCAGTCATCATTATTGTAAGCCTTATGTCAAGCCTTACAAACTATGTGGTTTCCGTATTTGAGGATATGGGCGCAAATCTCATCACAGTCAACATTTCCGGCCGAGGCGGTAACAGAAGTGTAAGCCCTGAAGAAATGCAGGAGCTGGCACTGGATCACCCGGATATTATCGGCTACGTTTCCCCCACCCTTTCCATTGGTGCGACCGTGAAAAACGGCAATAACAATGTGACCATGCAGGCCACGGGCGTGAATGAATATTACGACGAAATTAAGCAGCTGCATGTGCAGCTTGGGCGGCATCTTTCCTATGTGGACGTCGAGTCCAGATGCCATAGCTGCGTCGTGGGCACCTACCTTGTAAAAGAACTGTTTGACGGCGAAAACCCCTTAGACAAAACCCTTTATGTAAACGGGTATGCGTTTCGGGTTGTGGGCGTATTGGAAGAAAAAGCGTCCAGCACCGCCGCCGGCGCGGACAATGTGCTGCTCCTCCCCTACACCGCAGGAAAAAAACTTGCCGGCGGTAATATTTCCACCTACGCCGTCAGCGCCGCCTCAAAGGACACCATTGATGCGGCAAACACGCTACTGGAAAACTTTCTCCTCGAAAAGTTTGCATCTGACGACTATTTTATGCTGATTGACCAGGCAACGATTATAAACGAGCTAAATAAACTCATCGGCATGATGACCTCAATGCTTGTCGGCATTGCCGCCATTTCCCTACTCGTTGGCGGTATCGGCGTGATGAATATTATGCTTGTATCTGTCACCGAGCGTACCCGTGAAATCGGTATACGAAAATCTCTCGGCGCTACGCCCTGGGATATTCTGGGGCAGTTTTTAGTGGAGGCGTGTGTTACAAGCGGCATCGGCGGAATTCTCGGGATTTTACTCGGTATCGGCGGTGCGGCGGCAGGCACATCCCTTATCGGTGTACCGTTTACGATTTCCATAGGCTCTGTCGTGATTGCCTTTACCGTTTCTGCCGCCATCGGCATCGGCTTCGGGTACTTCCCTGCCAGAAAAGCTTCGCGCCTCAATCCCATTGATGCGCTTCGATACGATTAAGAAAGGAGCAATATACGTGTTAAAAAAACTAACTGCATGTATACTTTCCCTCGGGCTTTTATCTTCGCCCTGCCTCGCCGCCACTTCGGATGCCGAGGTTATGCTACTGGATAGTCTGGGCATTTTCGAGGGGTACGAGGACGGGTCGTACCGCCTTGAAAACAGCTTAACAAGAGGTGAATTTACAAAGGTTTCGGTTATGGCATCGAAGGCGCGAAAATCCGTCTGGAGTGCGCTTTCCACCTCACCGTTTGCGGATGTACCCCACACGCTTTGGTCAGCGCCTTACATTCGCCTTGCCGCGGAGGAAGGGTATGTAAACGGGTATCTTGATTCCACCTTCCGTCCTGACGAAACGATTACCTTCGCCGAGGCCACAGCAGTCTTTCTGCGGCTCCTCGGCTACACAAACAGTGATTTTGGCGCCAGCTGGCCGTCTGGTCACATGGCAATCGCTGCGGACATAGAGCTTACGAAAGGCATAAGCCTTGCCCCCGACACGCCCATTACCCGGGGCGATACGGTTACGCTCCTTTGTAATCTCTTAGACGAAAACTTAAAAGGTACAAATACAAAGTATCTCTCCGTGCTTGACTGCACCTCGCAGGAAAACGTTATTATCCGCGCCACAAACGCGGAGGATAGCACCGTGGGAAAAGACAAGGTGCTCACAAGTGCAGGCACCTATTATAAGGGCAAAAACTTTTCCCCCTCGTGGGTAGGGCGCACCGGCGAATTGTACTTAGAAAACGTCGACACCGTGAAGGCTTTTGTCCCGGACGACGAGACGAACGTTCGCATGGAAACGTATGTGGTGTATTCTACCTTGCAGGACGGCATCATCACCTATCAGGGCGGCAAAATGGAAAAGGTGCCCCTTGAGGACGGCTTGCCCCTTTATAAAGGGAACAGCGCCGCAGGCACCTTTTTAAAGTCCCAGCTTAAGATGGGCGATATTTTAAAGGTTGTTTACGATGAAGAAAATGACGCGGACTATGTCATTCGCGATACGGACGGCTTAAAAGGTCCCTTTACCGCCGATGCTGCATGGCAAACGACTCTCGGCACAAACGCAAACACCTCGTATTTGCGTGACGGCGAGCCGGTTTCTGCCTCCGCCATTGAAACGTATGACATTCTGTATTATTCGGAAGGGCTGAATATGGTGCTGGCGTATACGGATACGGTCACGGGCGTATATAAAGCCGCGTCACCTTCAAAAGATGCGCCGTCCTCCGTCACCGTTTCGGGTAAGTCTTACGCCATTGAAAGCGTTACGGCTTTTCAAAAGCTTGGCGCAGGTGGCACCTTCTCCTTTGGTGATACCGTCACCCTGCTTTTAGGGCGTACAGGTGCCGTGGCAGATGTTATCACATCTTCCTCTGCCGGTACTTTGGCAGGCTTTGTTACCGAAACGGGCACAAAATCCTTTGAAACAAGTCTTGGTGCAGCTTACACCGGCTACTACATTACCCTGATGCAGGCAGACGGGCAAACGTTGGAACTGGAAGCCGATAAGGATTATGACAATTATTTAAATCAGGTTGTTTCGCTTACGTTCTCGGGCGGCAAGGCGACAGCAAACGGCAAAAAAGCGCCCGATATTCGCGGCACTTTTGATGCTGCTGCCATGGTTTTAGGCGAGCACACCCTCTCGCCGGACGTGAAAATTTTGGACACCTACGCGCCAGATGCCTATAAAAAAGGCACCGCGCTCTCGGTTTATCCCCAGCGGCTTGACGGCGTAACCCTTTCCTCTGCACAGGTTTTATACGCTAGCCTGGATAGCCGCGGCAGAATCTCGGAGCTGATTTTAAACGATGTAACGGGAGATATCCATTCCTACGGCGTTGTCACAAAGGCTACGAGTGTTTCCCAAGGCATGCACCTCTCCGGCTCTTACGAGTACGCCATTGGTGACAAAATCGGCACCTATGCGGTAAACGGCACTGCCTTTTCCGTCGGCTCCCACACCCCTGCAAAGTTTACTTACATCGGCGGTCAGGTATATTCCATCACCCCGCTTTCCGAGCTTTCCGGCACAGTTTCCGCTTTTTCCGGCGATACCATTATGTATAAGGATGGCAGCCGGTACGACAGTAGTGAAGCTTCTGTTTACCTCAGAAAAAGCGGCAATACCTACACCCTTTTACAAAGCGATGCCGTCTCGTTGGATGCCTACACTCTCACCGCCTACTATGACCGCTCTATTTCCGCGGGCGGTAAAGTGCGCGTGATTATTGCGACGGAGAAATAACAGAAGAATGAATTGGGGCTGTGACAGTTTGTCACAGCCCCTTTTGCTTGCATCAGTTTACTTTGATGATCTGGTCGCCTATCGTTATGCTTTCTATTGTTTGTATGTCAGTTATATTGTCAAACACGTAGCCAAGCGAAGAAATGCCCTTTTTATTGTCACCCACTTGATAGTTTGAAAACATGGCGTACGTCTTTTCAGGGTTATCTCTGCACGTATACTGCATCTCTGTTCCATCGGTAAACTTTATGATAGGCGCAAGTGCCCCTAAAGCATCGTCCCCCTCAGCCGTTATCCAAATGGATATGGGCGATACATCAACGGATTTCAAAATATTATTGTTTACACCGTTTATGTCCACTTTTTTATCTACTTGAAAGCTTTTTCCGGCGGATTTATATTGGAAGTCCCAGGAAACCGAGATTGCAAAATCACCCTTTGTAATTTTTTTCGCATCACAAATCGCTGAGCCAAATGTATTTTCGACATCGTCTGTATACTGATTATGTTGGACAGAAAGTGTCAGCTTTTGTACTTCATCAATTTCCATAGCGCAACCGGTATATTCCATAAGCGTAATTACATTATTGTCCACGCTCACAATTTTGGAAGATGAAATCCCAATTCCAAAGGCACCGTCACGAATTTGTGTGGTTTTCGGCATGACAAGACCGTGGGCAACATCTTGCATATAGGCCTCAACATTTTGTGCGTCAATTTCTTTCTCCGGCGGCGGCACAAGCTCATAGAGTACATAGATGCCGTGCTTATCCGCCAAAGTATGCAAAACATTTACGGTATATCCGTTATCCGTTCCCGAAACCATGGGCGTATCAAACGCGCCGTCCATCAGCTCCATTTGCTTTGCAGTGGGATTGTTAAAGTATTCAATCAACTTGTGGTGCCACCCCATGGTTGCCGCAATGGTGGCAAAGCTTGCCACTGATAAAATGAGTATGGCAACCAGTACCGCGTGTGCAAATTTTCGTTTTGAAAACACGTTTCTTTCAGCACGCTCGGTATCTAAGGTAACGTTCACCTTTTTAATGATGCTCTGTGTATCGGGCGCATTTTCAATTGCTTTCAGCCCCAGTTCCTTATGCAGTTTACAAAGTCTTTTACGCATTCTAAAATCTCCCATCCTGTAAAATCGCTTTTTTTAGTTTTTCCTTACCGCGTGACAGCTTTGATTTCACGGTAGAAACAGGCATATCCATAACCTGGGCAATCGTCCTAATTTTTGCATTGTAATAGTAATACCGCAAAAATATTTCGCTGTCCACTTCGCCAAGGGCGGCAATATATTTGAGTAGACAATCCCTCTCCTCGCTCTCCACAAGCCGCTCGTGGGGATTGTGAAAATCGGAAACGATGTTTTCATCCAGCTCTGCACTTACCCGAATGGACCGTAATTTGTTTTTCGCCGTGTTTCTTGCAACCGCACCGATATAAGAACGAATACAGCCCTTGTCCGCGTCAATATCGCAAGCGTGCTTCCAAAGTAAAAGAAACGTATCGGATATCACTTCCTCCATATCCTCTTGTGATGCTACCCATCCAATGGTGTTATAGATGACCGCACTCACATAAGGGGTATAGAGCCTGATTACGTCTTCCAGGCTGTTTCTTTGCCCGTTTTTTAAGTTATGTAACAGCTTCAGCTCGTCCATTCTGTGAAGCCTCCTTTCATAAAAGACAGCGCCATCTTTATTTCTCGTTTGTATATACACAGAAAAAATGAAAAAGGTTGCAACTTGAATCAATATTTTTCTCTGACGCAATAAATCCCTTGCCAAGGGCAAGGGATTTATTTTATTCGTTATGATTAAAAAAAGTAAGGTCGAGTAAAGTCTCTGCATCAAGCCCAAAATATCCTAAAAGCGTTGCGTTATCTCCCTCGCTGTAATCAAAGTACTCTTCTCCGCTTTTGAAAACGGCGCAAGAGTCCGTTGCAAGTGTAACCTTGCCCATTTCTCCGTCCTTTCTTGTAAAAACAAGTTCGGCAGTAAATGAACAGCCTGTACCGCCTCTAATTTTCGTAGCCGCTGCAAAGGTCTTTTCTATCTCGGCAAGTTTAGTTCTATCTAAAAGCGGATATGGTTTGTCCCCTGCCATCAACACTACATCTTGAATCAATTTGATGTCAGAAGGGGCATAATATTTCTTTATTTCTTGCATCTCGGCGGCGTAGCTATAGTTGAACACATACTGCAAGTCTGTTTTATTTTCTTTTCGATTAACGCTTGCAAGCCTGATCCCGTTTACAGTGCCTGTTTGTGTAGTAAGAAAATATGTCCAGTCCCCGTTTATAATGCATTGATTACTAACCCACCCAATCGGATTTTGCACAGTGCCCACCGTGGGTGCAATTCCCGTAAATAACGCTGTATCTGCCGGCATAGCACCCTTTTGTACTTCACCGGTATCCAAATTAATGATATATTCCTCAAAGTCTTTGATTTCATCGGAAGGACCCACGCTGGAAAGAAATGCATACTTTCCTTTTTGATCGACCCTCACATCCAAAACATTGCTGCCTTGCTGATTTTGGGAGACATTAAATTTGGGAAGGCTCAGCATAAACCGAATTTCGCCGTTCTCCGGATTGATAACGAAAAACCCATCTCCATAGTGAAATACAAGTTTATTTTCGTCTGCATAGTCAATATCCGCCATTACAGCACCGATTGGGCGATTGATATACTCTGAAAACGCCTCTTGCGTCATAGCATATGCACGATCCTCACCATTTTTATCTTGATTGACACGGGCGGCGATAAGAATTGTAGCACATGCCATAACAAGCAGAATGACAGCAAAAATGATAAGCGCCGTAAGCTTTGAAAACCGTCCGCTTTTGGAACGGATTTTTGAAAATCGGTTTTGCAATCTCTTCGCATCCGTGCTCATTTTCGTCGTGTATAAGTTTTCCAGCATATAAATTTCGCCTCCTATTTTGCTAAATCAAGAATGGTTTGCATATAAATTTTTTGTTCTGTCTCGGACATCGTTTTTGTAACTGCCATATCGCAGGAAACCTCGCAGGCTTCGCTTATATTACTGCATACTAGATATGCAAGCGGATTAAACCAATGCACGGCATTTACAAAAAGGGATAGCCATTTGAAAACCAAATCCTTTCTTTTGTAATGCATAAGCTCGTGCAGGAACACCATACGCAACTGCGCCGCCGGAATTTCTCGGCAGGGAATGTAAATCACCGGAAAGAGTACGCCAACGAGCATGGGGGACGTAAAATCCTTTGCCATTCTGACTTTGATGCGCCGCTTTATCCCGAGTTCCTTTTTCACTTCGTCCAGTACAGCAGTATCCGTTATCGCAATGGACGTTTTGCGTTTTCGCGTAAGGTACAAGCAATAACTGCCGATCACGATGATCAAGTACACACATACGCCAAAAAGCCAAATATAGCTCGCCAAATCCAGTAGATTTACACTTTTATGCGGCGCAATATGGACCTCTCTGTATGCCATGGGTGTTTCCTCTATGATGACCGGCTCGGGGCTCGGCACAGTTTCCGGCACTTTTCCCTCCTGCACAACCTCTTTTTGCGGAAGAAGGGGAAGCTTTTTTGCCTCTTTCGGCGGAATCAGCTTATAGGCAGGTATTATCATGGAGAACAGTACCGCAAGCCAGACGTAATACTGCCACTTTGCAGGAAAATTCTTTGCAGTAATGGGTTTTAGGCAAAGCAGCAGTGCTGTAAGTCCAAAGCCAAAAACGCTTAATATCAGTACTGTTTTAAATAGCTCTGCCATCGTATCACTCCAATTCAAACATCTTTTTAAGTTCCGACAGGTCCTCCCCGGAAAGCTTTTTGTTTTCATAGAGTGCCGCAACGAGATTTTTAACAGAGCCTTTATAGATTTTAGACAGGAAATTCTCCGTTTCACTTAAATCGTATTCGCTTTGCCTAAGTAAAGGGTAATACAAATTGGTCTTGCCCTTTTTATCGCAGGCAATCACCTCTTTTTTAAGGAGCCTTTGCAAAAAGGTGGATACGGTGGAGGCTGTCCAGTCATTTCCGTCTAGCTCGCGCACTACGTCCGCGACGGTCATTTGTTTTTCCGCCTTCCAGAGTATGCGCATAATCTGGTATTCGGCGTCCGTGATTGTATGTTTTGCTGTAGACATTTTTTTCTCCTTATGTTCTGTTTAGTGTAATTACACTTGTAGCTACTATGGATAGTATAACAGATGTAGCTACAGTTGTCAAGGTATTTTTAAAGTTTTTATCAAACCAAAAGAGGCTGTGATACAATATCACAGCCTCTTTCGGTTAGTTATTATAGGTTACATCATAGGAAACCAGTTCATAGGTCTCTTTGCCGTTATATACTTTTTCTTTGATAACTGCTGTCCCTTTTGCCTGACGGGAGTAGCTTGCTGCAGCATCGCTATCGGTGAGGGAATACAGCGTCGGGTCGTTTACGATGTTTCCGCCATAGGCATCCGGGTGGGAGTAAATATGAAAGGTCACTTCAAAATTACCGTCTTGCAGTTTTTTCATACTTGTGGCCACGGCAAAATCGCCGTACGAATCGCCACCGGGAATTCTAGCAATGAAATTACCGTCTACATACGTCCATTTTCTACTGTCCTTCGGCGTTTTGTGTGGGACGGAGCTGCCAAAATATTTTTCCAGCACCTTGTCTACCTCCGCCGCGGAAACGGCGTCATAGTCGGGCACCGCTGCGAGTCGCGACTGTGCATTGATGAGAAGGTGCGTAAACGCAAAATCGATTTTCCCCTCGTCACCTGTATACGGCATTTCGCCTTTTAAATAACCGGTCTCTGCAAAGTTACTAAGGAAGATATTCAGGGCACGCTTTTCATCCGCTGTTTTTTGCGGAAGAATATCCGCTGCTTCCTCTTGCGCTTCCTGTTTCTTTTCCTCTTTGGTTTCGTTTTTCTGAAACACGTCTGCCAGCGACATGCCGCTTCCCTTCCCTGTTTCTTCCGGCTCTTCTACATCCTTTTCGCACGCGGCAAATACGAATATGGATAAAGCCGCCAAAAAACATGCCAAAATTTTCTTTTTCATATGTATTCTCCTTTATATAATAAATTTATTTATAAACGGTATTTTGGAAAGCACCCAATAAACGCCAAGACCGATTAAAAGTACGAAAATCGAAAGCATCGGTACGGAAAGGATGGCAGGTGCAATTTTTTCTGCCACGATGCCATAATCCTTTAGCGTGTACAGTATAAACATGTGTGCAAGGTATATGCAAAAGGACGCTTTTGAAATATAAGTAATCGCCTTTCGGCAAATACCCCTCAAATTGATAAAGGATGCCAGCGAAAAGAAGCCAATCGCCAAAAGGCATACACCCAACGCTGTACCCGACAAAAACAGCTCGTACAGCATACCGTTTTTATTTGAGAAAAACCATGTCAGCCCAAAGGTTATGGCAAAGCCGACGAAAAGGCACCCGATGCCCCACCCTTTTGAAAGCGGATATTTTTTAAAATAATAGCCCAAAAGACCGTACCCTATGGAAGAATAGACCAAATTGATTTCCCATTGCCCGGTTAATCCCGAAAGGAGATAAAACGGTCTAAAGCTTTTAATCGTAGGATATACAATGCCAAGCACCGCCCACACCGAAAGCGCATACATCAGCAGCTTTTTGTCCGCTTTTTCGGCAAACAGGCGCGTGACGGGCAAAAAGATATACACAATTAAAATCATGTGTAGATAATAAAAATGAAATTCCTGGTCAAAAAGCAGTAGCCGCTTGACCGAATACCAAAGCATAGAAAGGCTCATGATTCCGCTATCTGCCAAATGATATATTTTATAAGCCAGACCCCAAACGAGCATCGCCACCACAATGCGAAGTATATTATGGAAATACAGCTTCTTAATAGAAAGCGGTTTATTACTATCCAGCATAATGGCCCCGCTTGCCATCAAAAACAGGGGTACGCTGGCGCGAAACAGTACGCCCCAGAACAGTCCACTTGTCCATGTAAAAGACCCTATGGGCGTCAGCGTTAATACCCCGGAACCGATGTGAATGGCAAGGACGCCCAGAATTGCAAAAGCTTTGATGCAATCAAGGGTAATATTTCTTGTCTTCGCTTCTGACATATGCATTCCTCCGTATCTTATTGATTTCAAAAGTCAAATCAAAATTTTTTCTTCTTTGGGTATACGCTTTGCAAACGGGACTGGTTGTTCTGTTTTCTGTGCATAAACACTGTATAGCCAATCCTTTTAGCGTTATCGTTCCTTTTGGTCGACAATATTTTTAAATATCGGAACGATTGTATCTTCGTTTACTTCCGTTATTACATCGTACAACTGATGTATCTCTTCCGTTACTGCGCCTTGTCTAACCAAATCCTGAAGTAAAGAAATTAAGGTGTCATAAAATCCGTTGAGGTTCAATACAACGATCGGCACGTCAATGCGTTTCAAATACTTCAATGTGAGTACCTGAAAAAACTCATCCATCGTTCCGATTCCGCCGGGCGCAATAAAGAAAACATCAGCATGCTTTTCCATAAGCGTTTTTCTTTCTGCCATTGTATCAACCATGACACGATTATCGCAATCGAATATAGCTTCAAATTCACTGATAAAGTCAGGGGATATGCCCATTACAAAACCGCCGTTTTCTTTAACGCCTCTTGCAACAGCACCCATACAGCCCGTTGCTCCTGCGCCGTAAACAAGTGAAAACCCATTTTTCGCTATAATTTTTCCTAATTTCTCTATGTTCTCCTTGTGCTGGCTGTCTATTCGTTCATTTGCTCCGCCATACACACATGCAAAATATTTTTTTGACATCTCTCTTACCTCCTGCTTATCTCTTTATTTTGATTTTCGTGCGTATTTATCGCACAAGTTGTTTATCTGATCTGTAAACTTTGCAAGCTCCTTATTTGTCAGATTACGGCTGAGTTCCGCAACTATTTTAAGTCTTTGGCAAGCTGCCATAAGTCTGTCAAACACAAGATTTGCTCTTCGTCTTCCTTCTGATACCTTGGTAAGCTTAACGATTCTTCCTCTTGCAACACATTCACCTGTTACGAGGTCATATTCATCACCACTAAACGGTGCTGTTGCTGTAAATTTAAGCTTATTATATATCGTTTGTGAAAAGGCTTCGCATACCAGATCATCGCCGTGATTTACAAAGACCTTCATCGGAGGCTTTTCCAAGCTTGCGAGCCATCCAAGAAGCATATCTCTGTCTGCATGACCGCTGATCCCTACTATTGACGCAATTCTTGCATTCACCTGAATATCTTCCCCAAACAAGGAAACGTGCTTTGCACCATTTATCAGTTTTCTTCCAAAGGTTCCTTCTGCCTGATAACCTACAAAAAGTATTGTGCTATTTTCTCTCCACAGGTTATGCTTCAGATGATGTCTGATACGGCCTGCTTCACACATACCCGATGCTGATATGATAACCTTTGGAATAAAATCAAAGTTAATGGCTCTGGACTCTTCGGTTGTAACGCTCAGCCTTAATCCGGGGAATGCTATAGGATTGATTCCTTGTTTTACAAGGGCCAATGTTTCATCATCATAATATTCCATTAGATTATCCTGATATATTTTCGTTGCTTCCACTGCAAGTGGCGAGTCAACATACACAAGGAAGTTTTCATGCCCTTTTATAAGACCTTGCTCTTTTATTGTTCTAAACAGATACAAGAGTTCCTGTGTTCGGCCTATCGCAAAGGAAGGAATAACAAGGTTTCCGCCTTTTGAAAAGGTTTCCTGCATTATCTTTGTAAGCTGTGCAATATAGTCAGGTCGCTCACCGTGTATTCTGTCGCCATAAGTTGATTCAATAACAACATAATCGGCACAGGGCGGATTCTGAGGATTTCTAATCAGCGGTCTGTCTATGTTTCCTAAATCTCCTGAAAATAAAACTGTTCTTTCTTCGCCATTCTCATTGATTGTAATGTGGATACTCGATGAACCCAATAGATGGCCTGCATCACAGAAATTTATTGTTATGCCTTCAAAAATTTCAATCGGTTTATTATATCCATAACCCTCAAACAATATCAGGGATTCCAATGCATCCGCTACCGTATATACAGGCACATACTGCTGATATCCTGAACGCTCTGCCTTTCTGTTCTGCCACTCTGCTTCCTGCTCCTGAATGTGAGCAGAATCCTGCAACATTATATTGCATAGCCTATGTGTTGCTTCTGTGCAATACACAGGTCCCGTATATCCTTTTGCAACCATTGCCGGAATCATTCCGGAATGGTCAATATGTGCGTGAGTAAGGCAGATTGCGTCTATCTCTGACGGAGCCACCGGCAATTCGCAGTTTTCATATGTATCTCCGCCCTGTTCCATACCGCAATCAACAAGGATGTGTTTACCACAAGCTTCAAGTAATGTACATGAACCCGTAACCTCATGTGCTGCTCCTATGAATGTTAATTTCATATTGACTTACTCCTCTCCTAATATTTTCAATCCGTCTTCTTCGGTTATGTATTGCACCTCCATCCTCTTGATTTCTCTTAATGGAATTATACCACAACAGACTATGCATAGCAACTCTTTTTTGGGAAAAACCTGCCCGTTCTTCTCCCCCGAATATAAAAATGAGCCTTGTGAACAGGAGTTCACAAGGCTCATTTGATATTTAGTTTTGCCTAAACTGCTGTAATGGGGTTTGCCCCAAAACAGGCTTTTTGTTATCTTATATTACCGAAGGGCTGCCTGGGCAGCGGCAAGGCGTGCAATGGGCACGCGGAAGGGCGAGCAGGATACATAGGTGAGGCCTACCTGATGGCAGAACACAACCGTAGACGGGTCGCCACCATGTTCACCGCAGATACCGAGTTTAATGTCGGGGCGGGTTTCTCTGCCGAGTGTTGCCGCCATTTTCACCAGTTTGCCAACACCCTTTTGGTCAATCTTGGCAAACGGGTCGTTTTCATAAATCTTGGTGTCATAGTATGCATCCAGGAATTTGCCGGCATCGTCACGGGAGAAGCCAAAGGTCATCTGGGTAAGGTCATTCGTGCCGAAGGAGAAGAATTCTGCTTCCTTCGCAATTTCGTCCGCCGTAAGAGCTGCACGGGGGATTTCAATCATGGTACCGACTTTATAGGTAAGGTCAGAGCCGGCTTCACGGATCACAGCGTCAGCTGTTTCCACAACAACCTTCTTAACAAAAGCAAGTTCCTTGATTTCACCAACGAGGGGGATCATGATTTCAGGAACAATCTTGACGTTCTTTCTCTTGGAAACGTTAATTGCAGCCTTGATAACGGCACGGGTCTGCATAGCTGCAATTTCCGGATATGTTACGGCAAGGCGGCAACCGCGATGACCCATCATGGGGTTAAACTCATGGAGGGATGCGATAATCGCCTTAATATCCGCAACGGTTTTGCCCTGTGCCTTCGCAAGGGCTTCAATATCCTTTTCGTCCGTGGGAACGAATTCATGAAGCGGGGGGTCAAGGAAACGAATGGTAACGCCATAGCCTTCCATTACGTCATAAAGCTTTTCAAAGTCGCCCTGCTGCATGGGCTCGAGCTTTGCGAGTGCCGCTTCTCTCTGTTCCTTGGTATCGGAGCAAATCATTTCACGGATTGCCGCAATTCTGTCCGCTTCAAAGAACATATGTTCTGTACGGCAAAGACCGATGCCTTCGGCGCCCAGTTCTCTTGCGCGTGCAGCGTCCTGCGGGGTGTCAGCATTGGTACGAACCTGAAGCACTCTGTACTTATCTGCCCAAGCCATGATTCTGCCGAATTCGCCACCGATAGAAGCATCCACTGTGGGAATCAGGCCGCCATAAATGCAGCCGGTGGAGCCATCAATGGAAATTTCATCACCTTCGTGGAAAGAAACACCTGCAAGTTCAAATACTTTGTTTTCTTCGTCCATGTTAATGGCGCTGCAGCCGGATACGCAGCAGGTACCCATACCGCGAGCCACAACGGCCGCGTGAGAGGTCATACCGCCGCGAACAGTCAAAATACCCTGTGCGGCTTTCATACCTTCAATATCTTCGGGAGAGGTTTCCAGACGAACAAGAACAACCTTTTCGCCTCTGTCTGCCCATGCCTTTGCATCGTCAGCCGTAAAGACAACCTTACCGCATGCTGCACCCGGAGATGCTGCAAGTGCGCGGCCGAGTGGTTCTACCGTCTTAAGCACTGCGGCATCAAACTGGGGATGGAGCAGGGTGTCAAGGTTTCTCGGGTCAATCATTAAAACGGCTTCCTTTTCGGAAATCATGCCTTCGTCCACAAGGTCGCAAGCAATCTTGAGAGCCGCGGCTGCAGTACGCTTACCGTTTCTTGTCTGGAGCATATAGAGTTTCTTGTCTTCAATGGTGAACTCCATATCCTGCATATCTCTGTAATGGTTTTCCAGTTTAGCGCAGATTTTCGTAAATTCTTCGTAAACCTCAGGCATAACTTCTTTGAGCTGGTCAATCTTCTGGGGCGTTCTTACACCTGCAACAACGTCCTCACCCTGTGCGTTCATCAGGAATTCACCGAACAGCTTCTTTTCGCCTGTGGCGGGGTTACGGGTAAATGCAACACCGGTACCGGAGGTTTCACCCATGTTACCGAATGCCATCATCTGTACGTTTACAGCTGTACCCCAATCGTAGGGAATATCGTTGTCACGACGGTAAACATTTGCACGGGGGTTGTCCCAGGAACGGAAAACGGCCTGGATTGCGCCCATGAGCTGTTCCTTCGGGTCGGTGGGGAAGTCTTTGCCGATTTTTGCTTTGTATTCAGCTTTAAACTGGCTGGCCAGTTCCTTAAGGTCATCCGCCGTCAGGTCAACATCCTGGGTAATGCCCTTCTTTTCTTTCATTTCATCGATAAGCTGTTCGAAGTACTTTTTGCCCACTTCCATTACAACATCAGAATACATCTGAATAAAGCGACGGAAGCAGTCCCAAGCCCAGCGGGGATTGCCGGACTTTGCCGACAGCGCTTCAACAACCTGCTCGTTAAGACCAAGATTCAAAATGGTATCCATCATACCGGGCATGGAAGCACGAGCGCCGGAACGAACGGAAACGAGGAGCGGATTTTCCATGTCCCCGAACTTTTTGCCGGTTACTTCTTCCATCTTGCCGATGTATTCCATGATTTCTGCCTGAATATCTTCATGGATACGCTTGCCGTCCTCATAATAACGGGTGCATGCCTCTGTGGTTACGGTAAAGCCCTGGGGAACCGGCATACCCAGCTTCGTCATTTCAGCAAGATTTGCACCCTTACCGCCGAGGAGGTTGCGCATGCTTGCATCCCCTTCGCTAAATAAATAAACGTATTTATTTGCCATTTGAAATCTCCTTTCAAAAATAAATTGATAAAGCTCTTCATATTTATACGTTAGTACTATAATACTTTTCGCGGCAAATTTAAAAAATCCTTCTTTTTTTTTTACAAACTTCGTTATTTTTTTTATAAAGGCGGTTTTTTATGTATTTTCGGCTTACAAAACACGTTTTTATACATATCGGGCTTCTGTTTCTTGCCTGTTTTTCCTGTTTCACACCGGCGGCACGTCATTTTTGGCAGGTATTTTTCTTTGCCGCCCTACACGAAGGTTGTCACATGCTTGCCGCCTTTTTTCTGCATGTCCCTGTGCAGCGGCTGACGTTTCTCCCTTACGGCTGTCATCTTCGTCTCGGCAAAACCGACTTTTTTGCCGAAGCCAAAATTGCCGCGGCAGGGCCTTTAGGCAGTTTTCTTTTGTTTCTGCTACTTCGAAATACGGCGGCAGGAAACATCAATCTCCTCCTATGCCTTGTAAACCTTCTCCCCGCCCTTCCCTTAGACGGCGGAAGAATTTTCCGTCTCGTTTTATGGAAGTCATTGGGCGTATACCGTGGCAACCGAATTTTACGTCTTTTCGCAATTTTTCTCGGCATCGGCTTTTTGTTCTTCGGGCTTTCTGCACCTTCCGTTTTCTGTCTTTCCATTGGGGGACTCCTTATTTCCCACGCAGTTTTCGCGCCTTCCCCCGTGCCTCTTTTGCAAAAAAAGGCGCGGTACCCGTCTGTAAAAGTGTACCCCGTATATAGCCGTGACAGTCTGCATGTTTTAAACCGCATATATTCCCCATTTTATACGGTTTGTTTTTATGTGCGTGACCGAAATCGCTATGTCTCCGAAGAAGCTGTGCGCCGTGCTTTCAAAGAGAACAAAGCCTTTACCTTTTCTGCACTTTTGCAAGAAAAAAACCCGTAAGGTACTTGCCTTACGGGTTTTTGAAATTTTTTAGTACATGCCGCCCATGCCGCCGCCCATGCCGGGAGCTGCTGCGGGTGCTTCCTTTTCGGGTTTATCTGCAACAACGCTTTCGGTCGTCAGCACCATTGCCGCAACGCTGGCAGCGTTCTGCAGTGCACTTCTGGAAACCTTTGTCGGGTCTACGATACCGGCTTCAATCATGTTGACATATTCGCCTTTGAGTGCGTTAAAGCCGACGCCCTTCGGGCTTGCTTTTACCTTGTCAATGATAACGGAGCCTTCAAGACCTGCGTTAAAGGCAATCTGGCGAACGGGAGCTTCCAGTGCCTTCAGTACAATGGTAGCACCGGTCTTTTCGTCGCCATCCAAGGTGTCGATAAGCTTTGCAACGTCATCAATCGCGTTTACAAATGCAGTACCGCCACCGGGGATAATGCCTTCTTCTACGGCTGCGCGAGTAGCGGCAAGTGCATCTTCCACGCGAAGCTTCTTTTCCTTCATTTCCGTTTCGGTTGCAGCACCAACCTTGATTACGGCTACGCCGCCGGCAATCTTGGCAAGTCTTTCCTGCAGCTTTTCACGGTCAAAGTCAGAAGTGGTTTCTTCAATCTGGAGCTTAATCTGGGAAACTCTGTCACGAATGGCAGCTTGGTCGCCTGCGCCGTCAATGATAATGGTGTTTTCCTTCTGGACTTTAATCTGGCGTGCAGTACCCAGCATATCGAGGGTAGCTTCCTTCAGGTCAAGACCGACTTCTTCGGAAATCACGCGGCCGCCTGTCAGGATTGCGATATCTTCGAGCATTGCCTTTCTTCTGTCGCCAAAGCCGGGAGCCTTAACTGCAACGCAGGTAAAGGTGCCGCGGAGTTTGTTCACAATCAGCGTGGAAAGAGCTTCGCCTTCGAGGTCCTCTGCAATGATGAGAAGCTTTTTGCCGGACTGTACAATCTGTTCGAGAACCGGGAGAATTTCCTGTACGCTGGAAATCTTCTTGTCGGTAATGAGAACGAGTGCATCGTCGAGGACGGCTTCCATTTTTTCTGTATCGGTTACCATGTAGGGGGTGATGTAACCGCGGTCAAACTGCATACCTTCTACAACTTCGCTGTAGGTTTCCGCAGTTTTGGATTCCTCAACGGTGATAACGCCGTCGCCGGAAACCTTTTCCATAGCGTCGGCGATAAGTTCGCCGATGGATTCGTCAGCAGCGGAAATTGCCGCAACGCGGGCGATATCTTCCTTGCCCTTTACCTTTTCGCTTGCGCTTTCAACGTAGGCAACTGCAGCGTCTACAGCCTTCTGAATACCCTTGCGGACAATCATGGGGTTTGCGCCTGCCGCTACGTTCTTCATGCCTTCCTGAATGAGAGCCTGGGCAAGTAAGGTGGCGGTTGTGGTACCGTCACCGGCAATGTCGTTTGTCTTGGTTGCAACTTCTTTTACAAGCTGTGCACCCATGTTTTCAAACGGGTCCTCCAGTTCTACTTCTTTTGCAATGGTCACACCGTCATTTGTAATGAGGGGTGCGCCAAATTTTTTGTCAAGCACAACGTTTCTGCCCTTAGGCCCGAGCGTAACCTTAACAACGTCTGCCAGCTGGTCAATACCGCGCCCAAGAGCACGTCTGGCTTCTTCGCCGAATAAAATATCCTTTGCCATTTTAAATCTCCTCCTTATAAATTAGTCAACCTTTGCCAGGATGTCGCTTTGGCGGAGAATGATAAATTCCTCGCCGTCAACTTTCACTTCCGTGCCGGCGTACTTGGACATGATAACCCTGTCGCCAACCTTAACTTCCATGTGGATTTCCTTGCCGTCTACTACGCCGCCGGGGCCTACTGCGATAACTTCAGCCATCTGCGGTTTTTCTTTGGCAGCACCGGGTAAAACGATGCCGCTCTTTGTTGTTTCTTCGCTTTCGAGCATTTTAATCACTACTCTATCAGCCAACGGTTTGATGGTCATAACAAAACCCTCCTGTTTTTTGAGAATTTAGCACTCTCGCTACTGGAGTGCTAACATTCATAAGTTTACCATATTTTCGCAGTTATTCAACATGCATTTTATTTTATTTTTTCCATAAAATCCATATTTTACTCCCGTTTTCTTTATTTTTCTCCTTTTTTCTTAAATTTTTGTTTTTTGTGAATTTTTTTCCTGTAATGCAATTGCATTTTATATTTCGGTATGATATACTAAGATAATAAATATGTATCGGAGGTTTTCCTATATGAATGAAGATATTAAAAAAGTGGCACTCAGAATCCGGGAGCTTAGAGAAATTGAAGGCTGTACAACAAAGGAAATGGCAGCGCTTTTTAGAATCCCCCACGAAACCTACCTCGAATATGAAAGCGGCACCTCCGACATGCCCATTAGCTTTTTGTCGGACGCGGCGGCACACTTTAACATTCAGGTATATGAGCTTTTGTCCGGTCAGGGCGCAAAGCTTCGCATTTACCAGGTTGTCCGCGGCGGCAAGGGACTGAACATCGAACGAAGCAAACAGTATAATTATCAGCATCTTGCCTACAATTTTGCAGGCAATAAGGTTCTCCCCCTGCTTGTTACCGTTGACCCCAGAAAGGGCGACGAGAAGCCCCATACCAACATTCACAAAGGGCAGGAATTTGACTATTGCCTCGAAGGCAAAATTTTAATCACCATCGGCGGCAAGGAGGAAATCCTGGAACCGGGTGATTCCATTTATTATGACTCTTCCTATCCCCACGGCATGATTGCCATCGGTGATACCCCTGCCAAGCTTTTAACGCTTGTGATTTAAAGGAGACTTAGTATGTTTGTATATTTCCACTGCGGTACGGCATTGTTTCAAACACCGTATGACGAAAAATACGATTTGGTGCAGAAATTTTCCGGCGTCACCTGTGACTCTGTAACCTATAACAGCCACATTGACTTTACGGAAGCCGGCCTTATAGAAAGAGACAAGGAGAAGGGGTGGTATGACCCGTGGCATCTGGACGTGCCCTTTTCCATGTCCACGGACGATGCCTCTCCCTGTATCATCAACAAAACCTGGCTCGGTGCAAGCCACGGTCAGCCCTGCTGTATACAGCTTTATGTCCCGTCCCACGGAAAAACGCTCCGGGATGTGGGCTCCATATGGAAGGACGAAAATGACGTTACTTTTACACTTCTTCGTGTTATAAACGAGGACTATCTGCTACTCATTTCGCTAAATATGGGCACCCTACTCGATTATCAGTTCATCACAAAAATTGAGGGTGCGCTTTCCTATGTATCCGACGGCGAAAACACCGCACCCATTGCCGCAAGCGAGGAGCAAACGCTTGCCTATCTTTCCCGTGCCTATCGTTTTACGAAAAAGCGGCTTGTAGGTGTTAAAGACGGTAAGGAAAAGACAATTGTAAGCTATATGGAATGTGACACTGCCAGAATGGAAGAAGACTATGAAATCGTAAATCCTGCCACGGTTGCCCCCGCCTTAACTGCTGCAAGACCTGCAGGCGGCTATACGCATGTACCTGACTTGCCCGATTTTGGCGAAACTATGTTTATTTGCCGAAATACGTACCATATTTTAGAGGATGGCACCGTGCTTTGTGAATTTAACCACGAAAAGGTGATGGATATAAAATACGAGCGCTGCATGGGCATGATGTACCAGGAAAAACTGGACATTTTTGGTGGCGGTACGTATCGCTATTTATCTAAAACCCTGCCCTTTTCAGAAGGTGACAATGGATTTGATTTTTCAACACCACACCCCATTGCTACAACGCCGTATCCGCAGTGCTTTTACGTTACACCCGAATACTGGGAAAACCCCGCATCACCGCCCGACAGAGTGATTGACTATTTCCGTGACAAGGAAGGACATGACCGCCTTGGCTTTGTGCTTGGCTTTCTGCCCCTTTATGACGGTGCGCCCGAAAAGCGACTGGAGCATTTAGAGCATTCCATAATGCTGTACCGTTCCCGAAAAGTGTATCCCACGTTTATGAGCGGAGATTTAAAAAGCACCCACGGCATCGCCTATAAAAAGTTTTTTAAAACGGAAAAAGATAAAGCAAGCGTATATTCCGTCAAGGCGGAAGGGAAAACTTATATTTATATGGATTTTTTTGAAGAAAACACGCTTAAAACGCCCATTGCCGGCAACATAAGCCTGTATGAAAAAAGTGACGGCGTTGTGTACGACATTCGTGACGGCTTCCTTTCTGCTTCGGGCAAAAAGGGCTACGCCGTATTCATTTGTGATTAGGAGGACTTCATTTTGAACATCAGGCACGATTTACATTTGCATACAACCCTTTCCACCTGTGGAAAACCGGGTGCTACCCCCGAGGCGTATATTGCCATCGCAAAAGAAAAGGGACTTTCCACGATTGGTCTTTGCGACCATGTATGGGACACGGCCGTATCCCCTGCCATCAATACATTTTACACCGGTCAGGATATGGAGCATGTTTTGTCCCTTTCCCTGCCGAAAGCAGACGGCATCCGTATACTGCGCGGCTGCGAGGCGGAGCTTGACAAAAATAATGTTTTGGGTCTTTCAGAGGAAGCGGCAAAAAAGCTTGACTATGTGCTTTGCGTCCACTCCCATTCCCAGCATCCAGAGGTGATTGAAGCCTCTGTGCGAAAGGACCCGAAAAAGCTGGCGGATATCCTTTGCGAGCGTTTTTCTGTTTTGGTGGAGCATCCCATGTCCAAATATATCACCGCTATCGCCCACCCCTTCTTCCCCTCGGGCAATCGGGACAATTTTGACGAAGTGCTCTTCCGCATCTCCGATGACCGTCTCGAGGATTTATTTGCAGATGCAGTCTACAAAAATATCGCTATTGAAATTAACGCCGCATCCTTTGCTTCCTACCCCGTAAAATCGATTCACAGAAGCGAAATGTTCCGTATCTACGAAACAGCAAAAGAGTGTGGTTGCAAATTTATTTTTGGCAGCGATTGCCATAACCCAGAAATTTATGATGAGCGATATGCGTATCTTGCACAGGTGGCAGACCTTCTGGAACTCACAGAAGCTGACCTTTGCCCCCTTGTAAAATAATGAGGTGATGCTTTCATGCGAAAAAAACCCCGTTTTTTTGCTCAGCTTGACCCATGGCTCTTTACCTGTATGGCCATCGCCGTTGTTATCGGCATGGTTGCTATCTTAAGTGCCGGACGGGCAATGGGTACCACCCGTTTTATCATTGTACAGATTGCCGCCTTTGCCATAGGCGCAGTTCTCCTGTATCTCATTACACGGGTGGACTATGACCTACTTGGGCAGCTGGGGCTTATCTTTTATATTTGCAGTGCGCTGATTTTGACTGTGGTACTGTTTATCGGTACGGGCGGCGAGGAAGTCGGCACAAAGGGCTGGATTCGTATCGGCTCTATCGGTATTCAGCCTTCGGAAATCGCCAAAATCGGCTTTATTATTTCTTTTGCAAAACATATTGATTCCGTAAGGGAAGACATAAACCGTCCCTCCACCCTGCTTCTTTTGTGTCTGCACGCAGGGCTTTTAATCGGGCTTGTGCTTTTGCAGCCGGACCTGGGGACGGCCCTTGTATTTACCTTTATTTTTCTCGGTATGCTGCTACTCGCAGGCCTGAGCCTGAAGTATTTCGCGGCACTGGGCGGCATCTTTGCTGTTGGCGCACCACTGTTATGGTTTTTCGTCCTCCAGGACTACCAGAAAAACCGAATTTTAACGTTTTTAAATCCGGAGCTTGACCCGCTAGGCGCAGGCTACCACGTGATTCAGTCTAAAATCGCTATAGGGTCGGGCGGTGTTTTGGGCCGTGGCATCGGGCAGGGGATTCAGACCCAATACGGGTATCTGCCTGAAAAACAAACTGACTTTATTTTCGCGGTGATTGGTGAAGAAATGGGCATGTGGGGCTGTATTTTGCTTCTTACGGTACTCCTCGTGATTATTATTCGCTGTTTTTCTGCTGCCGCCGCCTCCCGTGACGGACTTGGCGAAATGATGGCAGCAGGCGTTGGCTTTATGTTTACGGCACATGTTATCGAAAGCATCGGTATGTGTCTCGGGCTTCTGCCTGTTACGGGCATTCCCCTGCCCTTTGTCAGCTACGGCGGCTCGAATATGCTTGCCAGTATGCTCGCCTTAGCCCTTGTGCAAAGCGTGTATATGCGGCGAAAACGTATGCAATTTTAAAGAATAGGAAGGGTACTGATTTTGGAAAATTTTAAATCCGGCTTTATTGCCATTGTAGGACGTCCCAATGCAGGAAAATCTACGATTCTAAATCGAATGGTGGGCGCGAAAATTGCGATTACCACCGCAAAACCGCAAACAACCAGAAACCAGATTCTCGGCATTTTAAACGGCGAAGACTACCAGATGGTCTTTGTGGATACGCCCGGCGTGCACCGCAGTAAAACACGGCTTGGAGACTTTATGAACCATGCTGCCATCGGTGCAATTGAATCGGTGGACGCGGCCCTACTCATGGCAGACGCCACGAAAGGGTTCGGGGCGCCGGAGGAGCGTATCATAGCGGAGCTGAAGGCGAAAAATATCCCTGCCGTTTTGGGTCTTAACAAAATTGACCGCATGACGCGCGAGGCCCTTCTCCCGCAAATTGCCACGTATGCAGAAAAGTTTGATTTTTCTGCCATAATTCCCCTTTCCGCAAAGACAGGGGACGGTGCGGCAATTCTTTTAGAGGAACTTAAAAAATTCTTAATTCCCGGCCCCATGTATTATCCTGAGGACATGATTACCGACAAAACAGAGAGGGAAATCATGGCAGAATTTATCCGGGAAAAGCTACTTTCGTATCTCGACCAGGAAATTCCCCACGGCACGGCGGTGGAAATTATGGAAATGAAGGACGAAAAGAAGGTTTGCCGTATTTCTGCAGACATTGTTTGTGAAAAAGCATCTCACAAGTCCATTATTATAGGAAAAGGCGGTGCCATGCTAAAGCGCGTAGGCACCGCGGCACGGGAAGAAGCCGAAAGCTTTTTCGGTAAAAAAATATTTCTGCAGCTGTTCGTAAAAGTCAAGGATGACTGGAGAAACAGCAACTTTATGCTAAAGAATCTCGGCTTTAGTGACAAAGAGTAAGTTTTTCCCTGCCATAATCCATCCGAAATCGGAAATAATAACGCCGAAAGTGATGGTGATGACAATGGATATTTCTTACTGGGAGCTTTTTTGTCAAACGGGAAACCCCGAAATGTATATGAAATTTAAGGAGACGGCGCATAGAGATGGAACCGGTGAAAACGACGGGCATCGTGCTCAAAGCGACGAAATGCAAAAACAGCAGCTTGGCACTTTCGGTCCTCAGTCCTGACCTTGGAAAAATCAGCGTCTGGGCACGCGGTGTACGTAGCGGCAAGAACACACAGCACTCTGGCTGTGTGCTTCTTACGTACAGCGAATTTGTGCTGCAAAAGCGGGGCGATATGTATACGCTCTGTTCTGCTTGCCCCGTGCGTACCTTTTACCACCTGCGGGAGGACGTGGTAAAGCTTTCCTACGGCGTGTATTTTGCGGACCTTGCCGGTCTTTTGTTCGGGGAAGGCATGGAGGCGAAAGACGCTGTCCGTCTTCTTTTAAATACTCTGCATTATTTGGAAAAGAATTTGAAATCTCCCCGGGATTTAAAGGTTTTATACGAATTGCGGCTGATGTGTGCGGCAGGCTTTGCACCGTTTGTAGAAGGGTGTATGGAATGCGGAAACACAGAGGCATTTGCCTTTTCGCCATCGGCAGGCGGTCTTTTATGCCGCGCCTGTTCGCCCCTTTTGCCTCTCCCGAAAAGTGCCGTATCCCTTTTAAAGGGGTATGTGCAATGCAGTTTAAAGCAATGTTTAAATCATGACGGGGGTGATGTGGCGAAGGTGCTGGAGGATGCGGTGGAGCAGTTCGTCCGCTACCACACGGACCTTTTTCCCCGGTCGCTGGCATACTTACACCGGATTCGGAATACAGTAAATTTATAACCCCTTCAAAGGAGCTACGAACATGCAAGAAAAGAAAACCTCGTCCTTTATAAGCGGCGCCGCAGTCCTCATGGCGGCAAACCTTTTGGTAAAGCTTATCGGCCTTGCCTTTAAAGTACCGCTTACATATTTAATCGGCGAAGAAGGCATGGGGCATTTTTCCGATGCCTACACCATGTACACCTGGATGTTTGTGCTGGCAACGGCCGGGCTTCCCGTGGCAGTTTCCAAAATGGTTTCGGAAAGCCGTGCCATGGGAAAAACCACAGAGGTGCGGCGCATTTTAAAGGTCAGCCTCCTTTTCCTGTTTCTCCTCGGCCTTGTGGGAACAGGCGTTTTGTTCTTTGGTGCCGACAAGCTTTCCCACCTCATTGGCAATCCCAAGGCCGCCGAAGGCATTCGCTTCATTGCGCCTGCCATGCTTTTTGTGGCGCTGATGTCCGCTTTCCGCGGGTTTTTCCAAGGGCAACAGGATATGGTGCCTACTGCGGTTTCTGAAGTTTCGGAAGCCCTTGGGAAGCTTATTTTCGGTTACCTTTTAGCCTCTCTCTTTTTAGGGTATGGTACGCATATTGGGGCGGCAGGGGCAGTCGCCGGTGTTTCCTGTGGCGCGGCTCTCGGGTTTTTCTCCCTCGCTGCCATCTTTCTGGTAAAAAAGAAAACGTTGTTTGCAAAAAGTGCAGCGGATACTTCTGCAAGGAGCAGCCGCACCCTCTTTAAACAGCTAATCACCATCGCCATTCCCATTACTATCGGTGCCTCTGTCTTTAGTTTGACAAGTGTCATCGACATGGCGATGATTAAACATAATCTTCTTTCTGCCGGCTTTTCCCAAAGCGAAGCTGTTCGCCTTTGGGGCGCATATTCCGGCTATGCCGTGCCGATTTTTAATATGCCCCCTACCCTTCTCACAGCAATCAGCATAAGCCTGGTGCCGGCAATCGCCTCCGCCTTTATCAGCGGACAAACGAGAAAAGCGCAAGGGAGTGCCGCCTCCGCCATTCGCATCACCACGCTTTTTGCCCTGCCATGCGCCGTTGGCGTTTCCCTTTTGGCAACGCCTATTCTAGCTTTAATTTACAATAATACGAATGCTTCCGGCATGCTGGGCATCTTGGGGCTTTCGATAGTATTTGTATCTCTCGTGCAGGTCACCAATGCAATTTTGCAGGCGGTGGGAAAAGTGTACGTCCCTGTTTTGCACATGGCAATCGGCGGCGTCGTAAAAGTGGTTATTAACTTTTTCCTCGTCTCCACCCCTGCCATCAACATAAACGGCGCCCCCATCGGCACCATGGTGTGCTATGCGCTGATTCTGGTTTTAAACCTGATTTCCATTCGAAAAGTACTGGGCCTTCGCTACAATTTGGGCGATATGCTCCTTCGCCCCCTCTTTTCCGTGCTCATTATGGGCGGCGTGGTGCTTCTTCTCTACCGTTTTTCCATACCATTAGGGAAAGTGCTTTCCGTGGGAATCCCCATATTAGGCGGCGCGGCGGCATATGCCGTTATGCTGTTTACAGTCGGTGCCATTAAAGAGGAGGACGTTCTGCTCCTTCCCAAAGGCGAAACCCTTGTCCGCCTTTTAAAACGGGCAAAACTTATGCGTTAGGAGAAATAAGATGCAGTATACATTTTCAGATTTAATTGACATTATCGCCCGGCTTCGGGGCGAGGGCGGCTGTCCGTGGGATGCAGAACAAACCCACCAGAGCCTGAAGAAGAATTTAATTGAAGAGGCGTACGAAACTGTGGAGGCCATAGACGCGGGCATCGGCGCAAAAATGGCAGACGAGCTCGGGGATTTGCTTTTGCAGATTGTCTTTCACGCCCAAATCGGGAAGGAAGAAAACGAATTTACCATAGAGGATGTTACGTCTGCCGTATGCGAAAAAATGATTCGCCGTCACCCACATGTTTTCGGAGATGTTTCCGTCAAAAACAGCGATGAGGTGCTTGTAAACTGGGAGGCCATCAAAAAACAGGAAAACGGCCAGCGCACCACCGCAGAATCCATGCAGTCCGCATCCCGGTATCTCCCTGCGCTCATGCGCGCGTCGAAGGTGCAGGGCAAGGCCGCCAAAGTGGGGTTTGACTGGAAAAAGCCGGAAGAAGCCCTTGAAAAAGTAAAGGAAGAAACCGCAGAGGTGGCTCTGGCACTAGAGGAGCAATCGAATATCAAAGAGGAAATCGGCGATTTGCTCTTTGCGGCAGTCAACACCGCAAGACTCGCCGGTGTGGACGCCGAGGAAGCCCTTTCGGAAGCCACGGACAAATTTATCCGCCGCTTTACATTTATAGAGAACGAAGCGTATAAAACAGGAAAATCTTTAGATACTATGACCATAAACGAAATGGACAATTTGTGGAATATGTCGAAAATTTCCGAATAAAGAGAAAAAAGAAGGAGAATTTTCACAAACGTCGAATAAAAACAGCGTGTTATTTTGTAAATAGCACAAATATGTTTTTAAACGTGGAGGGTAATAAGATGAACAAAAGTGAATTTGCGGCGAAAATCGCAGAACAGGCCGGCATCTCCAAAAAAGATGCAGAAAGCTTTGTAAACGCATTTACGGCGAGCATTACGGACGCCCTCGCTAAAGATGAAAAAGTACAGCTTGTCGGCTTTGGCACTTTTGAAAACCGCACCCGTGCAGCACGGGAAGGCATCAATCCCCAGACAAAGGCAAAAATCACCATCCCCGCCTCGAAGACTCCGGCGTTTAAGGCCGGCAAGGCACTGAAGGATGCCGTTAACTAATCTCTCTGCATAATAATTATCCACCCGCATAGCGGGTTCTTCGACAGTCTGAAAGCAGTGCAGTGCACTGCTTTTTTTATTCCCTTGCACAAAGTGACATTTTTTTCTTCTTCCTTTTGGTATACTGATGGATAAGGTCACGTAGAAAGGAAGTTTTTACCTTGGAAATCCGTATGCAAAGGGGCGAAAATGTGCCTCGCATGTCGCAAAAGCAGGAAAAAAGAATATCCCCAAAGCGCATTTTTTCCCTCCTTCTCTCCGCACTCATTGCCGGGAGTTCTCTATTTGGGGAAATTATGCCCTTCGGAATTGCGCTCTATGCCGCGGAGTACATAACGTCTCCCCCGTATGTGCTGGGTTTCATTGTGATTCTGACGGCTTTTATGCCCCACTTTTTGCCTGCAATTGCCATTAAATATGCGCTTTGCGTGTTTCTTTTCTCTATTCTTGTTTCCAAGCAAGGAAAAGCATTTATTAAAACGCCGCTCCGGCGCGGTGCGCTGATGGGTGCCTCTGTTTTTGCAAGCGGGCTGTTTCTGTTACTCGGCGGCCAGATTTTAGTTTACGACTGTTTTATTCTCTTTTTGGAAGCCGGTATTGTCTGCCTTTCCACCTGTCTTTTTGCCAATGCCAAGAAAACGATTTCGCAAAGCGACCGCCTTGCTGCACCCCTCGACATTCTATCCGTTTCCGCACTTTTCGGCGTTGCGGTCTTAGGGCTTTCGAATTTTTTCTCCCTGTACGGGCTGTACGTTACAGTTCCCCTGTCCGTTCTCGGCGTTTTGCTTTTAACCCACGAAAGCGGGCTTACTTCGGGTGCCATTGCCGGTATTACCCTGGGGCTTTTTGCAACGCTTGAAAGCGGCGATCCGGTTTTGGGCAGCTTTGCTGCTTCCGGTATGGCGGCAGGCTATTTTTCTCGCTACGGCCGCGGCGGCGCGGCGTTGGCATTTATTTGTGCCAATGCGGTTGTTTCCTTTTACATTGGCGGCACTACGGAAATGGTATTGCGTCTTTATGAAATTGCAGCACCTGCACTGATTTATCTTGCAATTCCTGCCGGGCTTTTGGGACGGCTGACTACAGGAGAAGATACGCTGCACGCAGGACAAGCCGGCACCCCACGTCTGCTTGCGGAGGATTTAAAAGAAAAAGCAGATGCGTTTACCTACCTTTCCGAAACGTTTACAGAGCTTTCGGAAAGTAAGTTTTCCGCTACCAACATGGCAGCTGCCGTATTTTTTGAAAAAGGGGCGAGACGGGCATGCGAGGGCTGTCAAAAGCTTTCCCTTTGCTGGAAAAAAGAGTTTCATCGTACCTATGCCTCCTTTTTCGTCATGCTTGAAATTTGCATGAAAAAGGGGACGCTGGACGGCGGAGACATCCCCATTTCTTTGGAGGAAAAATGTATTCGCCACACTGCCCTTTTAGACGCCTTAAATGCACAGTACGAAATATATAAAGTGGACAAGCTATGGGAAACCCGCGTACAGGAGTGCAGAGTACTTCTCTCGCGCCAACTTTCGTCCGTGGCACATATTCTCCGTATCATGGAGAAGAACGTAAAAAGCGGCATCGCAGAAAATCGGACACTTGCCGACCTGATTCGGGCGCAGCTTTCCGAAAAACAAATCCCCGTACGCAGTATCACTGTGACAGAAAAGCGGCGCGGTGCACCCGTCGTTTCCCTGCATTCTTCCCCCGACCTTGACCCCAAAGCCTTACTCCCCATGCTTTCCGATACAGTCGGCACACCGCTTGAGGTCACCGCCGCTCGTGACGGCAGGTTTACCTTTGCCCCCACTTGCCGCATTCATCTTCGCGTAAGCGGCGAAAGCGTCCCGAAAAACGGCAGCCCGAAAAGTGGCGACAGCTTTGACAGCCTATATCTTGAAAACGGCTGTTACCTACTCCTATTAAGCGATGGCATGGGCAGCGGCGAAAAAGCAAATCTGGAAAGCCGTGCGGCTGTAAAAATGCTTCGCGCCCTCTTTTCGGCCGGTTTTGACGCAGATACGGCAATCGGACTTGTAAACTCTGTACTGGTTTTAAAATCCGCAGAGGAATCTTTTGCCACCATGGACCTTTTCTCCATAAACACCCATACGCTGGAGGGAGAATTTATGAAGGTGGGGGCAGCAACCAGTTTTATAAAACGCGGCAATGCGGTTCGTGCGTTTCGTGCCGGCACGCTGCCCGTAGGTGTTCTACCTGCACCGGATACCGCCAGGCTTCCCGTTAAAATTACGCCGGGGGATATGATTGTCATGCTCACCGATGGCACCTGTGACCCTGCGAGAGAAGCCGCAGACGGAGCCTTTCTCACAGACGCCATCCGCGCCTACGAAGGAAACGACCCCGGCGAGCTTACCCAAATACTTCTACGCCTCGCCCGTGAAAAATGTGGCGGCCATATCGGCGACGACATGACCGTCCTTTGCGCCGCCGTTTGTAAAAACGAGGATTTTATTGCATAGCCCCTTCTTTTTTGGGACAAACTACCAGTAAACAGCCCGGAGGTACCTAGTATGAGAACAAAAAAAGTATTTGTCGTAAAGCATTTTAAATCCCCTTACATTGAGCAGGCCATCTTTATCCTGCGGGAAGATGCGCCCCCCGATGCCGCCTTGCCCGATGCCGTTTCCGAAGCCGAGCGCATTGTTACGGGATATCTGGAAAGTATGGATTGTCCCCGTCCGCCGCAAAAGAAGGCACGGGGCAAAATTCTGGTGACGTTCCTCGGTCTTCTCGCCTTTGCGGGTCTTGTGTTTCTTATTTTTTAAAAAAGGTGGTGTAAAACTTTACACCACCTTTTGCTCGTTTATGTAAACCCTAAAAAGTCCCTTTATGTTTCGCTTTGGCTGAGTAGTAATGCCGACCCCAAGATGCAAACAAGACCGATTGCGGCATATACGCTCATCCCCTCCCGAAACAGCACCACGCTGTAAACGGTTGCCGCCATAGGCTCCACAATGCCAAGGGAGGCAGTAATGCCTGCAGACAGCTTTTCCATGGCTTTTGTATACAAAAAGTACGGCATTAAACAGGTGAAAATACCGAGGCCCAGCACAAGCGGAAGCGTTTCTACAGGATTTTGCGCCACATTTGACACAATGCCCGAGATATTTCCGAAGGAACATGCTACCACCGCCATAAAAATAAAGCAGTAGAGGGAGGCAGAAACGGGATTGTTATTTTGCCGCATTTGAATTTTCGTAAAAATATTGTAGGCACTATAGGAAATGCCGGACAAAATGCCAAAGAAAATCCCCTTTGCGTTAAACTGTGCATCGCCGACGATGCCCGAAACCAGCACGCATCCGATAATCATGCCGAAAAGTGCCAGCCCTTTTGCACGGGTAAACCGCTCGCCCAAAAAAAGTACAGAATAAATCATCACCAAAACAGGCGCCGTATACATAAGCACCACCGCTGTGGCAATGGAAGATGCCTGCATGGAAATGTAGTAGCAAAGGGCGGTCAGATACATGGAAACACCGCCGGCAGCAAACAGAAGTAGCGCCTTTGGCTGCACGCGAAAAAGTGACCTGTCTTTTAAAAGGACGTACGCCATCATGCCCACGGCGGACACCGCCCCACGAACTGCAGTCATCTGTAAAGAAGAAAAGCCAAGAGGTGCCAAAAACCGGACGAAAATACCGGAGGTGCCCCACAGCAAACTTGCAATGATAACATACAAAAATGCCTTTTTATTCATTCTTTTCCTTTCCTATGTAAAAAATCACAGATTTATTATAACAGAAAAAAGGTAAAAGTCAATATATAAATAATTTTTGCAAGTCACCCGAATCATGTTTATAACTGTATTTTACGGCCGGACGACGCTTCCAGACGTTGGGCAAGGACCAAAAATGAAACACAAGCCTTCCCAAGGCCCGGTAGGCGGTTATTTTTTGTATAAATAAAGGTAAAAATGTATTGATTTTCCCTGACTGCCATGATATACTATACATAATGCTAAAATAGCTTTTGAATATTGTCAGAAGAGAGAGTGTAGAATGCATGTACTTGCAATCGACTATCATCCCGATGATAATGACTTTGCGGACTTTGTACGCACCTGCTCTAAATTCCGTGGTCTTAAGTGCGGTGCTGACTATGTCGAGGCATTTACCTAAGAATACGTATGACCAAAAGTTGTTTAGAGGAGGTTGTTACCATGAAAAAAATAGCTTGCGTTGGAATTTTAGTTGCGGACGTGATTGTAGAGCCTGTTTCAAAGTATCCCGAAAAAGGCGTTTTGGAACCGGTAAACTCCATTACCATGCACAACGGCGGCAACGCCATGACCGCCGCCATCAATCTCCATAAGCTCGGTATCCAGTCCCGTATGGTGGGCATGGTCGGGCAGGATATGTTCGGCGATTTTCTCAAAGGCCGTCTCGATGCCGCAGGGGTGGATACACGCGGTCTTGCCAGAAGTGAAACGGCGCAGACCTCCGCTTCCGTTCTCATGATTGACAAAACAGGGGAACGCTCGTTCTTTCATTGTACAGGCACAAACGCCGTGTTTTCCGAAAAGGACATTGATTACAGCGTTATCGAAGAATGTGACGGCGTGTTTGTCACCGGCTCGTTCCTGATGGATACCTTTGACGGCGCAGAAACCATGCTGTTTTTAAAGCGTTGTAAGGAAATGGGTAAAACCACGTTTCTCGACGTTTGCTGGGATGCAAAGGGGCAGTGGGGCAAGCTCCTCGATATGGCAATGCCCTACATAGATTACCTCATGCCCAGTATTGACGAAGCCGTCGAAATTGCAGGCAAAAAGGACCCGGACGAAATTGCAGACGTTTTCGTTTCAAAAGGTGCGAAGAACGTTATTATAAAGCTTGGCTCCAAGGGCAGCTATCTCCGCATGGGGTCTTGGGAAAAGGGCAAAGTGTTCCCGCCGTTTTACATTGACAATCCGGTGGATACCACAGGCGCAGGGGACAGCTTCTGCTCCGGCTTTTTAGCCGCCTTTGCAAGAGACATGGCGCCGGAGGATGCTATGGTCTTTGCAAATGCCACAGGTGCATGTTGCGTCACGGCAAAGGGTGCTACCACAGGCATTAAAACCTTCGAGGAAACGCTCCGCTTTATTGAAAGCAGAAAATAATTTATGTAAATCTTGCAGCTTGCTGCAAAAAAAATAAAAGGAGGAACTTAAAATGGATTTTTTAAGCACAGTTAAAGGCAGTCTTTTGGAAAACTACTATCCGAAGGGCTGGGACCTCAAAAAAATGGACGAATGCTGCGAAAAGGGCGTGGAACGTGAAGACTTCTGGCATAAGGATTTTAATCCCATTCCCTGCGAAAGCCTTGCGGAATTTGACACCTTTATGGGTCACGAAATCGCGCTGAAGATTAAAGAAGCACGCGATAATGGCGAAAAGCTTGCCATGATTCTCCCTGTAGGTCCCATGGGTATGTACAAGTGGGCCGTTTACTTCCTCAATGCTTGGAAGGTAAACTGCGACCATGTGTACACCTTCAACATGGACGAATGGGCAGACGGCGAAGGCAACACCCTCCCCAATGACAACCCTGCATCCTTTGAATACAGCATGAAGCAGGCATTCTTTGATAAGCTCGATAACACCATCCCCCCGTCTCAGCGTAACTTCGCAACGAAGGAAAACCTGCCCACCTACCCCGAAAAGATTGCTGCCCTGAAAGCGGAAGGCGTAAAGCTTCTTCTCGTATTCGGTATTGGCAGAATGTGCCACATCGCATTCTGGGAACCCCAGTTTGCTGACGAATTTGATTCCGTAGAAGAATGGAAGAAGCAGTGCTACAGAATCGGCGCAAAATTACATCCCCTCACCATCGAACAGAACGCTATTACAAGCTTTAAGAGCCGCACAACGCTCGTTCCCTGCACGGCAAACACCATTGGCCCCGGCCTCTTCCTGCAGGCAGACTACATCATCGGTGGTTGTGACGGTGCACTTGGCCGCGGCATGGGCTGGCAGGGCATGAGCTTCCTTACCACCCTCCACTACGGTCCCGATATGAACATTACCTCTACCTTCATGCCCACACTCCCCGGTAAGCTGTTCTATCTCAAGGAACTGGCTGGTCCCTTAGTAGCAGAGTGCAACTAATTGTCTTTGACAAATATTATAATTGCAAAACGAAAACCGCAGATTTTCTGCGGTTTTCTCTTTTACTGTTTTTTTAGTCTTTTCTTCGCTTCCTCGACGGTTTCCCCCTCCCGGGTAAGATACCGGTCTACAAATTTGTCTTCAATTTTGGTATAGGCACTGACTGCACCCTTCTCTATCTTCTTATAGCCGGAAACGGTGGTTTCTTCAATCTTCTTGTACCCCGTCTTCACGCCTTCTGCCAGCTTTTCACTTGCTTTTACCAGTTTTGATTTTTCCATATTATTTTCCTTTCCGATAATTAAATTTACTCCGATTAAAATGACAATCACGCACATGCCGATGCCACTTAAGGTATTAAAAAGCATAATATCCTTTTGTGCCATCTCCCCGAAGGATACAAGCATAGACCTTTGCAGGGAATAGATGGAAACAATGGCATCGGTAAATGCAATACTGTAAAGTGTGCGAACATACGGTCTATTTTTCTGCCGTCGCCCTTTCGTGACCCCTAAAATTGCCAGCGTAAGCTTTGTAAACGCATACAAAGCAATTGTAATCATGGCGATTTCGTGATACCGAAGGGCAACCGATTTTTCCACCGTCATATACACCATACCGCATAAAACGATGGACAGTGCAAATAACATATACCCCGAAAACCGCATGATAAATTTTTCATTCTTTCGGTCTTTCGCCGAAAAGGCAATAACAGCCACACGCATAACGCTCAAAACCACATAATACGCGCCCACCGTGATAAACCACCAGGAATGGGAAGAAAGCCCGAGCACGCAGTTATACATGGCGAAGACCAGGTTGATGATAAACCGCCTTAACTCCTTCGTGCGTATGTTCATGTTACTTGATGCCTTTTGTGATGGGAATTAAAGAAAGGAGCAGCAGGATGCCCATAAGGCCAATGCCGGTGCCGAGCACGATATTTTCCCATACCATGCAAAAGCACATGCCAACACCCAAAGTCAGCGCGCCTATAATGCCGAGCGCTGTGAGAAGAAACATTCTTCTGCAAATGCGAATGGGTGCTTTGTGTTCCATTCTCCGCCAGACCAAAAGCGTGATAAGTCCCAAAACAATACCGACGGCACCAAACACAACGCCGGGCTGAAAGGCATTCCATTCCGGTAGGAGTGCCATGCACATCCCGAGGGCAAACAGCACCCCCGCTGCTGTTCCCAACATCATAGCGACAAAGCTACTCTTCTTCATACAAATAACCTCCTAAAATTTTAATAAAACAACAGTTGTCTTTTTAATGTAATTGTAGTATACTAGACTTAAAATCAAAAAACAATCATCAATTTCCGGACAAGTGTTGGAATAATAAGGAGATTTATACGATGAATACAAAAAATAACAAGCGGAAACGACAGTCCATCGAGAAAATTGAACGGGCATTTATAAACATGCTCCAAGACAAAGAAATCAGCCGGATTTCCGTTACGGACATCTGCAAGGAAACAGGGCTGAACCGAAGTACATTTTATGCAAATTTTCTCGATGTTTACGACCTTGCGGATAAAATCCGCGAAAATTTGGAAAAGGATTTCGACGCACAATTTCGCGAAACAAAAGACCGTGATGCCGTAAAAATGTTTCGCCATATTTATGAAAATCAGATTTTTTATAAAACGTATTTTAAACTCGGGTATCACGAAAAACAGCAGGCGTATGTGTTTGACCCGGTGCGTGCCGAAAGCGATTTTGGCGGCAAGCATATTGGGTATCACATTGAATTTTTCCGCAATGGCTTCAATGCCATTATTAAAATGTGGCTTTTTGGCGGCTGTGTGGAAACGCCGGAGGAAATGGCAGAAATTATCCAGGCAGAATACAGAGGCAGATAAAAGCTAGTCCTCCCCGATGCCTTCACCGGATACATCGTAAATGTCATCAAAGGCGATGGGTAACTTGACGATCGTAAGGATTCTCCCCAAAACGTCAATTCCAGAGACGATGCCTGTCGTCTTTATATATTCCCCGCTGCTATAATGCACCACGGACACAGTTCTCCCCTTTTGGACGCTTTGCATTTTACGAGAAAGAAGTGCGGCACTGTCCTCCGTCAGCGTGTGATGGGGCACACGCACCCGTTCTTTTTCCCGAATCAGGTCATAATACCCACGAAGTGCCGCAAAGGGCGTAAACTGTACTGCACGTTTATTCTCCATTGTGTCCTCCCACAAGGCGGTTGCGGATGATTCCCGTTGCCTTTTCTTCTAAATTCATGCCGCGCAGTACGGCGTTTTTCCCGAACCGATTGCGAAGTGCTACAATCGCCGCCTGCTTTTTTCGTTCCTTTTCGTCCTTTGTATCGTCCGAAAACATATTGAAATTGACAAAGTCTGCCGCCGCGAGGTGCCCAAAACCCACCGTAATGCGGCGGATTTTTTCGTCTTTTTTCACCGTCTCTCGAAAGAGGGTACAAAACGCCGCGGTGAGGCGGCGCGTAGAATCGGTAAAGAAATCCAGTTTTCGGCTCCCACCATCCGCGCCTCCTTCGGCATATCCTACATGGAGGGAAATGGAATCTGTTTGCATGCCCCTTTCAACCAGCTCCAGCGTGAGGGTATCCACCATTTCGCGAAGGACTAAAAGGGCATCGTCATACGCATAGTTTTCAAATAAAATCTGGCCGCTGGAAATGGACGTGCTTTTCGGCACATAGGCGTGAATTTCCGAAATGGTACATGGCTCAATGCCGTTTGCATGGTCAATGAGATACGCCGCATTTTTCCCAAACTCCCGATAGAGAACTTCCTCGCTTGTGTGGGCAACACCGTACATATCATATATCCCGTATTTCCAAAGCCGTTTTGCCGTTCCCCTGCCAACGTTCCAAAAATCCGTTATGGGCGTATGGTGCCACAGCGTTTTCTTATATGTTTCCTCGTCCAAAACGCCGATGCGGTCCTGAGAATGCTTCGCCGTAATATCCAGTGCCACCTTTGCAAGATAGAGATTTGTGCCCACGCCGGCAGAGGCAGAAATGCCCGTTTCTTTGAAAACGGCGTCCATCATCATTTTTGCAATTTCCACCGGCGTTTTGCCGTACAGAGAAAGATACGCCGTAATATCAAAAAAGCATTCGTCAATGGAATAGACAAGAATATCTTCCTTCGCCACAAAGCGGAGATACACGCCATAAATCTCGGCAGAGTATTCCATATATTTTTTCATGCGCGGCATGGCGGCGATATATTCGACCGCTTTTGGAATTTCAAAAAGGCGGCAACGGTTTTTGACCCCCAGCGCTTTCAGCGCAGGAGTAATGGCAAGGCAGATTGCCCCCTTCCCACGGGATGCGTCCGCCACCACAAGATTTGCTTTAAAGGGGTCAAGCCCCCGTTCCACCGCTTCCACAGAGGCATAAAAGGATTTTAAATCGATACATAAATACACTTTTTCCGCCATACCCGTCTCCTTTGTTGCTTTTTCGCAACCCAGGTACAGTATACCACACCCCATTGTGTTTTGCAAGTCTTTTTTAGCAGGAAATCTTTTCCAAAGCCTTGCAATCTGGAAAAAAATGTACTATACTATAGTAAAAAAGAACGTTGGTGAATGGTATGCTCGGTGTACTCGTAAATGTTTTCACCGTACTGCTCGGCGCCTCTATCGGCCTTCTGTTTAAAAGAGGTATTCCCGAAAAAATAAATCGCGCCGCCATGACAGGGATTGGGGCGTGCACACTTTATATCGGGATTTCGGGCAGTCTGCAAGGTGAAAATGTATTGATTCTAATTGCGTCTGTAATTCTCGGTGCAGTGACGGGAACAGTGCTCAACATCGACGGCGCGATTAGCCGCCTTGCCGAAAAAGCCGAAACAAAATTCAAGCGAAAAGGACAAGCCGTGTCGCTTGCCGAAGGTCTTGTAACTGCCACTCTCCTCTTTTGTGTGGGTGCCATGACGATTACCGGCTCCCTTGCGGCAGGCATCAGCGGTGACAATTCCATTCTCTTTACCAAAGCCGCCCTGGATTTCGTATCTTCTATGTTCCTCGCCTCTGCACTTGGCGTCGGTGTGCTGTTTGCCGCCGTTGCTGTTTTCGTGATACAAGGTGGGCTTGTACTGCTTGCAGGGCTTATTGCGCCGCTGATGAGTGCAGGCGCAATAAACGAAATGACGTGCGCAGGCTCGCTCCTTATCATCATGCTCGGCACCAATTTAATGGGTATCACCAAAATTAAGGTTGCAGATTTTCTGCCGGCAATCCTCTATGCACCCCTTCTATATAACCTGGTGCAACGAATTATACGATAACAAAAAATGCCTCTAAAGCAATGCTTTAGAGGCATTTTTATTATTGATTCTTCTCTAAATCTCTTTTGCGGATTTCGACTCTGCGTACCTTACCGCTAATGGTCTTAGGCAGTTCATCCACAAATTCCACGATACGGGGGTATTTGTAGGGGGCGGTATGGGTCTTGACGTATTCCTGAATTTCCTTCTTTAAGGTATCCGTGCCTTCTGTACCCTTTGTCAGCACAATCGTTGCCTTTACAATCTGGCCGCGCACTTCGTCGGGCACAGGGGTGATGGCACATTCCAGTACATACGGAAGCTCCATGATAACACTTTCGATTTCAAACGGCCCGATGCGATAGCCCGAGGACTTGATAACATCATCAATACGTCCCACATACCAGAGGTAGCCGTCTTCGTCCATGGTTGCCTGGTCGCCGGTGTGATAGAAGCCGTCATGCCAGACCTCGTTTGTTTTTTCCTCGTCCAGATAGTACCCGACAAAAAGACCGCAGGGTGCGCCGTCTTTTGTACGGATGCAGATTTCACCGGTATCACCGATTTTGCACTCGTTGCCGTCGGGGTCGAGGAGTACAACATCGTAAAGGGGGCTGGGTCTGCCCATAGAGCCGATACGGGGTGTGGAGCCTACAAAGTTGGCAATGGAAAGCGTCGTTTCTGTCTGGCCAAAGCCTTCCATAATTTTCAGCCCCGTTGCTTTATAGAACTGGTTAAACACCTCGGGGTTGAGGGCTTCGCCGGCAGTTGTAGCGTATTCAATGGAGGAAAGGTCATATTTTGACAAATCCTCTTTAATAAAGAAGCGATACATGGTCGGCGGTGCACAGAAGGTGGTGATGTTGTACTTCTTCAAGAGGGGCAGAATGTCTTCGGAATGGAAGCGGTCAAAGTCATAGGTAAAGACTGCCGCCTCACACAGCCATTGGCCGTAAAGCTTGCCCCAAAGTGCCTTGCCCCAGCCGGTATCGGAAATGGTAAAATGTAGGCCATCGGGATTGACGTTATGCCAATGCTTTGCCGTGGGGTAATGGCCGAGAGCGTATTTATACGAATGTGTCGCAATGCGCGGATATCCGGTTGTGCCGGAGGTAAAGAGCATCAGCATCGGGTCATTGCCACAGGGAGAATCTTCTTTTCTGTCAAAATGGGTGCTGAAGCGTTCCATTTCCACATTAAAGTCGTGCCAGCCTTCTTTTTGGCCTCCAACGAGGATTTTCAGCATACCCGGGAATTCTGCCGCTGCCTTTTCGGCTTCCGCAGAAACCTCGCCGTCCGCGGTACATACAACGGCTTTTACGCCTGCGGCTTTATATCTATAAGTAAAGTCATGCTCGACAAGCTGGTTTGTAGCAGGAATCGCCACTGCACCAATCTTATGGAGTGCCAGCATACAGAACCAGAACTGGTAATGGCGCTTTAAAACGAGCATTACCGTGTCACCGCGTTTGATGCCCAAAGATTCAAAGTAGTTTGCGGTTTTGGCGGAATACTTCTTCATATCGCCAAAGGTAAAGCGCCGTTCGCTCTTGTCATTGCCGACCCACATCATGGCAAGCTTATCGGGTTTCTTCTCGGCAATGGCGTCCACACAGTCAAAGGCGAAGTTAAACTTGTCATCGTTATGGAAGCTGATGCCGGAAAAGACGCCGTTTTCATCATAGGAAGATGTGATAAAGTTATCCGCAACGGTTTTCTTGGCATTTTTTGCTGCGGCCGCGGCCTTTGCGGCGATAAACGGAGCCTCGGGATATTCCTCGCTAAAGTGCCCGTCCTGGGGATTTAAAACTACGGCGTGGAATTCACACCCGCCTTCGCTGACGGCAATCATGCCGTGGGGAATGATACTGTTATAGAAAATGGAATCGCCTTCGTGAAGAACGTCCACATGATTGCCGACCTGTACTTTAAGGGAGCCTTTGACAATGACGTCAAATTCCTGCCCGTTATGGGAATTCAGTTTCATCGGTGCATTTTGTTCTTCCGCAAGGTACGGGAATTTTACGAGGAAGGGCTCTGCAAGCTTATCCTTAAACTTCGGTGCCAGGTTATTGTAAACCACGCCCTGCTTTTTAATAATCTTCAGCCCTTCGCCTTTTCTGGTAATCGCGAAAGAAGTAAGCGTAGTGCTTGTGCCCTCTAAAAGGTCAACCACTTCAACGCCGCAAGCCTTTGCACACTTATAAATAAAGGTAAAGCTGAAGTCTGTTTCTCCTTCTTCGAGAACCTTATAGTCCTCCACCGACACGCCTGTCAGCTTTGCCAGTTCTTCGGGCGAATAGCCCTTTGCCTCGCGCAGGTCCGTGATTCTGCCTGCGACTTCCTTCAAATTGTACTCCATTTTTTTGCTCCTTTCTTTTCCGTTACTTCTTGTGAAGTGCGTTTGACGGATTTGAATAAAACAAAAAAACCCGTCTCAAAAAAACTTTTGAGACGAGTCATACAACCCGCGGTACCACTCAAATTGCGGAAAGGTATTTCCGCCACTTACCGAGCTCCAACAAGCCCTTTGCTTTAACGCAGCATTACGGAAGGAGTCTACTCGCAAACTGCTTTCGGTCCTCCAACTCAGAAGTGATGGGTCATTGGAAAGCTTCGCCATTGGCTCGCAGCAACCGCCAACTCTCTCCAGGCTCTGCAATCCGACCGTCTTCGTCATAGTTGTTTGTGTTATTCAAATTTGTTTTTATTATACGCGGCGTTTGTTTATTTGTCAATACCTTTTTGAAAATTTTTTTAAAAAAGTGCTGTTTTGTACATCGCGAACTCCCCTTCTCGGCTAACCGAAAACGGGCAAACCGCCACGTTTTTCGCGGCAATGGTGGTCTCGGTCCACGCATACAGTTCTTCCTCCGTAAAGGAAACGGGGCAAGGCAAAATTTCCCGCAGATATGCGCCGAGAGCATCGACAGAGCCAAATCCAAGAGCCGAAAGATACTGCGCCGTTTTCTCGGGCAGTACTTCCTCGGTGCGGCGAAGGTATTCGGGCAAAAGGAGTCCGTTTGCAAGGCCGTGGGGAATGTCCTTATAATACGTCAGCGGATAACCCATGGAATGGACAATGGTTGTGCCCGTCTGGGAAATGACCATGCCACCGAGCGTTGCCGCCCATAAAAGCTCGGTGCAGTCTGAAACGGTAAGACCACCTTCCCGAAGTTTCGGCAGATGCCGCCGCAAAACACGGAGACCCTCCAGCGCGATATAATCGGAGCCGGGGCTGCTTTTTGTATCCGTAAAGCCTTCGAGAAGATGACTCATGGCATCTACCGCCGTGTTTCGTGCAATCTGTAAGGGAAGATTTACGGTATACCGCCCATCCAAAAATGCTACCTTGTAAAACACATCGGGCGAGGAAAAGCTTTTCTTATTTTTAATGGTATGGAGCGTTAAAATCGAATAAGGCGTAACCTCCGAGCCTGTGCCGGCAGTAGTAGGAATAGCCGCCATAGGCAGGGGCTTATGTTTAAACTGCCCCTTGAAAATATCAAAAAGCGCGAAGTCCGACCCCTCTATTGGTTCATTTACGGCATACACCGCAATTGCCTTGGCCGCATCCAGCGGCGAGCCGCCGCCGATGCCGATAAGAAAGTCAGCCCCAAATTCCCGTGCCGCCCTGCCGCCCTCTGCTACAGATTCAATGGTAGGGTTATTCTCAATTTGATCATATACGAGTGCTTCTATCCCGCGTTCTTTTAAAATGGCAAGGCAATCTGCCAACGCACCGGATTTCAGCCCCGAGCTTTTCCCCGTGACCAGCATCGCACGCGAGCCCAAAAGGAGCGCGTCCGCATTTTTATAGAGTGCATTTTCTCCTGCATAAATTTTTGTAGGCATATAATACGTAAACATGGTATTCTCCCTTCTTTAAAGCCGAACCGGTACAAAGTCTCGGATTTTGAGTGTATCGGGCGTTACGGTGCAACCCAGGCAATACACACCAACGCCTGCGTTCTTCGCCCTTATAAGTGCATCTGCAAATTCGGGATGTGCCGCCCGGTTTGGCATAAAACACTTTGCCCTTTCCGTCTTGGCGATAAAAAACACGCACGCCGAAAACCCTTCTTTCGTGCACGCGGCAAGGTGCTCTAGGTGCTTGACGCCCCTTTGTGTCGGCGCGTCGGGAAACAGCATGGTGCCGTCTTCCTCCAGCGTCACGCCCTTGACCTCTACGAAAATTTTCTTTCCTGCAGCTTCAATATAAAAGTCAAAGCGGGACGCACCAAAGGTACATTCGGGCTTTATATATGTAATTTCGCCAAAATATCCGCTTTCCCTTGCCCACTCCGCAAATACCGCATTTGGCGCCGTGCTGTCGATATTAAATAGGCTCTCCCCTTTTCGCACGGTGACCAAATCAAACCGTGTTTTTCGGGCAGGATTTTGCGCGGCTTTGACGTAGACCTCCGCCCCCGGCACTAAAAGCTCGCGGCACCGCCCCGTGTTTTTTACGTGGCAAATTTCCGTTTTGCCGCCCAAGCGAACTTCCGCGGTAAAACGGTTTGGCCTTGCGATAAATTCGCCTTTACAAACAGCATCGTACTGCACCTTACAAGTCAACTCCCAAAAACTGCTTTGCCAGGACGCCCACAAAGAAGGAGATAACCGCAACGCCAATACTGATAAGCGCCATTTCTAAAAACTTCGGCTTAAACTTCTCCCCTTTTGCTACGGAAATGTAGTAGGTAAATCCGGCAATAATCAAAATCACAACAGCAATCATAGAAAATAAAGCCAGCATATATTGACTGTTATCCAGAATAAGATAGGGTATAATTAAAAGTGCCACCGTAATTAAATACGCAATTCCTGTATACATGCAGGATTTAACCGCGTCCGTTCTGCCTTCGTTCCGTGCAGAAAGAAATTCGCTGGACGCCATGGAAAATGTGGCGGAAATGCCCATTATCAAACCGGACAGGGCAATCAGACGGGTGTTTTGCATTGCAAATGTAAAGCCTGCCAAGGACCCGGTAAGCTCCACAAGTGCATCGTTCATGCCAAGCACCATACTACCCACATACTGCAATCGTTCTTCATCAAGCATTTCCAGCAGTGCCTTTTCGTGTTCCTCCTCCTGCTTTCGAATAGTGATGCTTTCTGCCACTTCCTCCGCCAGAAGTGCATATTCTTGTTGGGCATCTTCCTCGCCGTTTTCCAGGTGCTTCACCGCGAAGGTAAAGCCCAAAATCCGTGCAAGAAGCTTATATTTGATGACTTTCCCTTTTTCCGGTTTCATCTCAATCCCGGTGTATTGTTTCCAAATTTCGTAATGTGCTTTCTCTTCTGCCGCAAGGCGAAGGAGTGTTTTTTATTTTCCGCACCCTTTGCAAATTTCGCAATTTCCGCGTATATAACGCTTTCTGTCAGCTCCCCTTGCTGCATTTTCTTTATAATTTTCAATGTCTTATTTGAAAGTTCCTGTTTCATATTTCTCACCTCGCAAATATGATACCATATTTTCTCCCAGAAATCAACTGCTGAGAATAAAAGTCGACAGAAAACCATTGGCTTTTTCTTTACTGTTTAAAATAATTATTTTAAATTACATTTAATAGGTAAAAATTCATTTTATTTAAAAATCTATTATATATAATATACAAATTTATGGGCACTTTTTTGT
>JAZNHR010000002.1:0-89077 GCA_045577075.1 Clostridia bacterium
TTTTGACGGAACACAGAAGGTCTGGTCGTCAACGTCGCTTGTTTTACCAAGTCTCCGTCTTTTGAAGTACGAATCAATTTCAGACCACGTTACGACGTTATTTGACACAGACGCAATAACCCCACAGAACGGATAGTGCTCGTCAGAAATAATGGAAAATTCATCGCCCGCTTCATATCCGGGCGTTTCAAAATTGGCGTCGGTATTATCTATAGACGATACTTCGGGCGTTGCGACTTGTTCTTTCGTCAGATAAATCTTTTGATTCTCAAAGTCAACCGATTTAATATAAAATGCTTTTATGCCGGATACGGAGCCATTTCCAAAAGCTATGGTATAGTCGCCGAGTGCCTTGGCCAAGTCCGGCGTCACAAGACTGTGCTCCCCTTCCCCACCGGAAAGTCTGCGTGCAAGTGCGTTGCCAGCTTCCGCCGTAGCCAATGCGGCCGCCGCCTGGGAAATTGCTGCCTGCGCCTGCTGGATTAACGTTTGCAAAACCGTATAATCCTTTTCATCCACGACAGAACCGCCAAAAGAAGAAAAACCGCTCCGGACAGGAAAATGCAAAACCTTAGTAACGGTACTGCCGCTGCCGTCGGAAAGAATCACTTCAAGCTTTGTTTCCCCTGCATACGCATACATGGACGGCTTTATGATATAATAGCCCCTGCCGCCCTCCACCGTTCCGATGTCCGGAATCGGCAACGTCGCCCCCGAGGGCATTGCATGAACCGAAAGATTGTAGCCGGTAATATCATACGGCTTTCCTTCCCTGCAAAATTCTAAAACAAGACCGTAACCGTTTGCATCCCCGACCGAAAGCGTCACGTTTGATGTAATATCTCGCTGTCCGTCTATGTCAATTTTAATTTTGTATGGTATCATCTTTATACTCCTCCTACAAAACCCTTGCTACTGTACTGCTTTTTTGCGCGATGCAGAATTTGATTCCGCGAAGATAAATGCCATAATTGGAGCTTCCACTCCTTTTCGTTCTCCCCCAAATCTCCACCGTTGACCCCGCGGAAACGTTGACACGAATTACACCGGCAGTATATTCGCTTGTTCCTGTCGCTGTGACCGTGTCCCCGACATCCTTTCCATCCACATGAATTTTCAAGTTCGCCTGCAGTGTATCAGAGGCCACGGACATATCATAAATGTTCCAATGCGATGGTTTAAAGTAGAACCGAACATCAACCGTACCACCATTTGAAACCTGATACTCCATTAATTTCACGAAAGACGAATCTGTTTCCATTTTAGGGCCTACTGAAAATCTTTTTTCGTCAAGATCGGAAAAAAGAACATAGGGCCCGGGCTCCCATTCCGCCAACCCGTCTGGATTGACGCTTGATGTATTTCCCCTGAATTTGCTGTTTATACGCCTATCTGCTATTGCCGTGATTTGACCCCCGGACACCGTTACATACGCCAGCACGTGCGCGCCCGTCACGCTTCCCTCTTGCACGGCAATGTCAATATCGTCCGTCTGCTCCCCCGTTTTGCTCAGCTGCATGATAACGCTGTACGTCCCGGCAGCAGAACCTACCGCCCGACTTTCGGTTGCATTCAGCTCTATTTGGCAGCCGTCCACCCAGCCGCGGCCCGGCGCAATATTGACTGCAAGCTCGCCGTTTTTGGATACCAGGAGACTGTTTGCCGTTTCTCCGTCCACGCCTGTAGTGCGAAGACCGGCAACAATTTTGTTTAAAGCCTCCACCCCATATACCGCATTATCGATAAAATATTTTTTAACCGCCACTTTATACCTCCTCCATCGTCGGGCGTTCATAGGAATTCAGCCTCTCAAACACCCGCCACACCTCTTTAATTCGTTTATCCTTTGCCACCAGGGTATTTCCAACCATTTTTTGCACGGTAACAATATCTCCCAGCCCGTAATTGGTGCCAAAAGTAACATTATGTGTTGTTCCTTCAATTTCCTCGGTTTTAGCCGCCTTTTGGAGCTCCGCCCCCGCTTCTGCCGCCGTTTCTCCGTTTAAAATGCTTTCCCGTCTGTAATACCCTGTCGTGTCATCCTTATCTACCGCCACATAGGATGTCGTTTCCCCGTCTGCCGAGGTTACCTTTCTATATCCGCAGCTTCGGTACAGTTCCCCATTAAAGGTATACTGCGCGTCCGAAAAATTGTGCTCGTCCTCGCTGAAGAAAAGCGGGGTCACCGCACTTTGTCCGGCACTTCTGTCCGTTCCGCGCAACAAACTAAACACAAACTGTTTGCTTTCCGGCCGAAAATCAACGGAAAAGCCTAAGTCCTCAGTCTCGCAAAGCTCCTTTACGACATCTAGCAGAAGCTTCGGTGAGTCCTTTACCTCATATGCGGTGCTTGCAGTTCCCCCAATACTCGGCGCCAGTACAAAGCCGGACACCAGGCGCGGTCCCGTCTGCATAAATGCCTCCTGTACCTTTTTCCGAATGATGTTTTCTGCCGTGTCCGTCATGGAAAAGGGCTGCACCACACGCCAGGCAAGCATCTGGGAAAGAGAACGACCATATGCGGCAAAATCAAAGCCCCCTCGTACATCTGTCATACCCGTTAAAATTGCCGATGCTTCTCCTTGCATGAAAATCGCATCTCGGTTTTTCATCAAAATGGGAACAAGGTCGCTTTTTGTGTCCGTATGCAGCTCTAGCTTGCCAACATCTGCAAAGCATTCCGTCCATTGCACGCTCGTCAGGCGGTTTTCAATGTGCAAAAGCGTAAATTCCGGGGTGTATACATAAATATCCTGCATCAGTACACCGCCTCCGCATATAAATTGCTGTACAAAAGCTGCACTGAAATCGGCTGGGTTTCCCCTTCCTCGCCAAACCGAATCACATTTTTCCCGGGCTGTAAAATAAATTCACCCAGAATTGTATCACGGCTTTTATACTGCAGTAAGTTTCCAGTAATACTGCTTTCCACGCTACGTTTTTCAATATCCACGGTGATGGTTTCATTTTGGTGCAACGTATACTCGAGGCGAATACAGGCACCTGTTGTCTCATTTGTTAAAACGATACCGCTCTTCTCCTCCGAAAGCGTGCCTGCCGAAATGACAATCACCGGCTCTATAGCCGCATCGCCTATGTTTGCCACCGTCCCCTTTGTATAGCGGTAGGTAAATACTCTGGGAAACATCATGCCTCTTTGCAGGTTGTCTGCACGGAAGTAAAGCGGCACCGCTATGGTATCCGCATCACGGAAATACGGGTTGTCTGCCAAAAGCGAAAACGTCACCTCCTGTGCGGCCGCATTATAATGCGCGAGCGTCGAAGGAAGCGGGCGGCAGGTGATTTTACGCATTTTTCCACTAAAATTCAGCCGTAGCATCACTTCCTCCGTGGTGTTTAAAATTCGCATTGCCTGTGAAAGCCGCCACTGCCGCTGTTGCATATCCGCCGTGTTTAGATCTGCCGTAATGGTAATGGTACGCGGAAGCGGCAATACCTCTAGGGTTTTCTGTCCCGGCACGCCTACGTACTGTACCGTTTTTGCCTCCGTTTCTACCGGGCCCAGCCCTTCGATGCTTCGTATACGCCAGGTATCCTTTGTGCGGCCTCCCAGTACGATGCTTCCCTTTTTGCCTTCAATTGTTACATGTATCATCAGTTTCCTCCCAGAGTGTTGGTAATCGTCGTATCCTTTTTAATCCGTTCTGCCTCGGCAGGCGATGCGGCCGAAACATAGACGGTAGAATTAAAATTGTTCGTATTACCGCCGTAAAACGGCACACCGGTAAGGCCCCCCAGCTGAAATGGCGTAAGTACGGACAAGCTTCTCGAAAATGCACCTTTAATTTTTGTAAAGACTGTCTCAATTTGCTCTATAAAGCCCTCTCCAAACTTGTCCGCCGCAGTTTTTCCGTTGTCGAAAAAGCCCTCCGGCACTTGCTTGCCTGCCTCTTTCAGCGCCGTCGCAAAGGAATTGATTGCCTCGTCTGTTTCCTCCGAATACAGTTCCCGGGCGATTGCACCAGAAAGGTCTTGGTTTTCCTGCCATTCTTTTATATACGCGGCAAATTCCTCGTCCGAAGCCTCCGTTAAAAGCTTTGCAAAGGCCATCCCGTCTTCCACGGACATATCCCGCAAAACGTCCAGAAGCTCCGTCGGCACGCCGCGTTCCTTTACGGCTAAAATCGCATCCTTGTAGGTTGAAAGCGTTTCATTATCCGCAGCGTAGTCATGCAGTGCCCTTTTGGTATACGAAAGAGTCTCCTCATTTCCTTTCTTATCTTTCGTCTTTACCTGGATTTTCTGCTCGTCATAGGGTGCTTTCGTGACGGACTGCAGCTTCTTCTCCATGCTCTCCTGCAGCTTAATGACCCCGTCAATACTTTTTTCTGCTTCCTTAGCGATGTCCGTAAAGGCTTCCTTGTGATGCTCGGTAATGTCGTCCGTATAGCCCTGCCACGCCTCGCTGCCTTCCTCCAGATACTCGTCCCGGATTCTTTCCAGCTCCACATAATATTCCGCTTCGGATATAAGCCCTGCCGAAAGACGGTTTTTTAAGCTCGTCTGTTCGTCTTTGGCAAGCTTTTCCTGTCCCTCCGCAAGCTCTATGGTATAATTCCACCAATCCTGCGTACCCTTTTTCAGGTATCCGTTGCGCCAGTACTCCAGCTGCCGGTAATATTCCTTCTGGGTGATAAGCCCGATGTCCAGCTGAAGTTTCAGCTGTTCCAGCGCATGCTTGCCCTCGTCCGAAAGTTCCCACTCCGTAAAATCAATGGCAAAAGCCGTTCCCTCCGGTACAAATCGCTTGATGGCGTTTAGGGTACTCTCGGCAAGCTTTTCTGCAGCCGCTTCTGCACGCGCCACACCGTCCGCAATGCCGGCAACAAAGCCATCCGAAAAGTCGTTTCCAAGATACCGTGTTTCCTTTGCCGCCGAATGGGAATCCTGCGTTTCTTGTATGGACGTGAGTCCTGCTTCTGCGATCTGTTCTGCAGCCGCACTCGCTTTTTTCGCGCCTCCCGAAATGGCATTTGCATACCCATTAACAAAATCATCCCCAAGATAGCCTGTTTCCTTGGAAGGAGAATTTGAATCCTGCGCCTCTTTGCCGGCGTTCAATGCAGCCTGCACCAGCGTAAAAACAGCCTGTTGTACTTTCACTTTTGCACCCGGACTGCAAATTTCCTGTGCGTAGCCCGCCGCAAAATCAAGTCCCAGCGCGCTAAAATCCGCTTGATGCTCTTCCGCGCTTGCCTTGAGCCCCTCTACAAGGGCTGAGATATCCAGCGGTGCGCCGTTTAAAGAAGCGACGATTGCCTCCGCCAGCTGCTTACCGCCTTCATCTCCCATACCTCTAAGATTTTTGGCGATTCCCTCTTCAGCTTTTCCGCCGGATTCGTTATATGCCTCAACAAGCAGCTTTCCATAATTTTTACTATCATCAATCCTCTGTTGCCACAACTGCCGCTCGGCGTCTGTTCTTGCTTTGTTTTTTTGAGTCTCCAGTTCCTGAATTTCCAAGCTGGTTTCCATCATTTCGGCAACAAGGACGTTTTTATCTTTCCTGGCTAAAGCTTGTATTTCTTCAGCTGATCGCTTTCGCCCCACAATAACAGCGTCGTAATTTCCAAGCTGTATTTCTGTACATGCAGTGGAATAACGCGCTTCATTTTCTGCCGTTTTTTTGGAAATATCTGCATATTCTTGTACTTTCTTTTGCGCATCGGCAATTTCTGTCTGCATGGTATCATACGTTTCTGCAACTACTTTTGCACTATCAGACAGTCCTAAATTCATTTCATTGGCAAGCTCGATGACCTCTATTTGCGACATTTTCATTGCGGCCTCAAGGGAAAGGTTTTGCTCTACTAGCTGTCGAGCCTCCTTTTCAGCCTCTGCAATTTGTCGGCGTTTTTCCGCCAGTAGCTCTGCGTTTTGGGTCGCCTCATCTTCTTTCTCGGCCTGCAATTTTACCCCGGCTTGATATTCCTCAAAATAAGAGTCTGCAACGGCCTGTGCCTGCTTTGCCTTGATTAACTCCTGTGTCTTGGCAATCAGCTTGTCATATTGCTCGATAACACCGCCTGTCATTTCATATTCTGTTCCGAGGGCTTTATTTAGCTCTCCCAAAATATAATTGGCTCTGGCACGGTCAGCGTCTTGCACCCTGCCGTTTGCATCTGCCAGAGCTATAAGCTCCTCGTAAAGTGCTTCCGTATTGTCCAGAAGCATAACGTCTACCTCGGCCTGCGCTTCACTGGCTTGAACGCTCTGGTGGTATGCATCAATCCCCTCACGAATCGCCTCTGTGTTCTTCTGCATCGTTTGGATATCTGCTTCCATTTCCGCACGCAGTTTCTTTTGTGCATCTGTTTCCCGGTTACAGGCGCTATACAAAATAGCTATGCCTGCCGCCAGCGCTGCCACCGCCGCCACTACAACCCCCACAGGATTTGCCGCCCACGCCGCATTCAGAGCAAGCTGTGCCTTGGTGCAAAGTGCCTTGGCAGCTGTTAGGATTGGCATTTTTCCCGAGAGAACACCAACAACAGCAGTGGAAAGCTTCATATTTCCCGCCAAAAGAAGCTGCGCGTTACTGTTCGTCACAACCGCTCTGGTATAATCTGCTGCGGCGACGGACGCTGCCTTCAAAAAGCCACTAACCTTCGACACGATTTGCATACCCTTTGTAGCCGTAATGTATGCTACGGTTATGGTGGTGAGGGTCTTTAAATTATTCCCGACAAGCTCCAGCGCTGCGGTAAACGGCTTGAGAATGGGAATCGCATCTCCAAGCCCCTTGGCAAAGCCCTTTAATATTTCTCCTGCGAGGTCTGCAATTTTCGGGATAAATTTTTGTATGGTTTTAACCAACAGCACCCCAAGCTTTGCCGCCGACTCTCCAATAACATCGGCATTTTCTATCAGGCTGTCCGCCAGCTTTTCAATAAGCCCTGCGCCTGCCTCTAAAATACCCGGTGCCGACTCTACAAGCCGAACGGCCAAGTCGCCGAGAATATCTCCCAAGGCATCTACAGCACCCGTAAGCCCGTCACTCTCAAAGGCCGCCTGTATTTCGCCCACATATTCCCCGAGAAGGTCTACGGCTCCACCGATATCCGTATTGGTGGACTCATAAAAGGTAATTCCAAGCTCCGTAACCCGGTTTTTTAAAATAGCAAGACGGCTTTCCATGGTGGCATACCGCTGTTCTGCTTCCGCAGTCAGCGCCGTATTTTCTGCCCACGCACTTGACCCAAGCTCCAGCGCATTTGCAAACAAATCCGCCGCACCGCTGGCACGGGAAAGGGCATCGCTCATGCGCACCTCGGTAATACCGAGGTCGTTTAGGACCTTAACGACGGACATGCCTCGTTCTTCGCTTTTTCCAAGTCCATCAATAAACGAAAGGATTGCACCGGCGGCATCCTTTTGGAAGGCGGATTTAAATTCCGCCGCGCTCATGCCGGCAACGGTAGCAAAATTCTTCAGATCCGCATTGCCGGTTTCCACGGCAAGCTGCATATCCTTAAACACCTTGCTGAATGCCGTGCCGCCTGCCTCCGCCTCAATACCCACGGAAGAAAGCGCACCTGCAAAGGACAGAATCTGCGCCTCGGAAAGTCCGATTTGCTTGCCTGTGCCGGCAAGGCGCATCGCCATTGCCGCAATGTCCGCTTCCGTTGTGGCGAGGTTATTGCCAAGGGCTACTATGGCACTGCCGAGCCTGTCAAAGTTCCCCTGGTCCATGCCCGTAATATTGGCAAACTTTGCAAGGGTCGAGGCGGCCTCCTCGCCTGCAAGGTTTGTCGCTACACCAAGGTCCGCCATGGTTTTGGTAAACCCTAAAAGGTTTTCCTTCTCAATCCCGAGCTGTCCCGCGCTTTCCGCAATGCCGGCAATCGCATCGGCAGCCATCGGCATCTCGCCCGCAAGGTCTAAAATCCCCTCACGAAGCTGGGCAAGCTCCTGTTCGGTACCGTTTACCGTCTTTTTTACGCCTGCAAACGCACTTTCAAAGTTAATCCCGGCACGAATTGCCGCGCCGCCGAGTCCTGCGAGTGCCGTTCCTGCCGCGCCTATAGCAGCAGTCACCGCCCCTATGGACTTCGTTGCAACCTTTCCCAGCTTTCCTATTCCGCTTGTAAAGCCGGAGGCATCTATTTTGGTATCAAAAATCAAAGAGCCGTCATGGGCCATATGCATCCTCCTTTTTTAGGTGGCGCATGGCCTCTCGGGCTCTCTTAGTGCGCTTTTCGCCGAAGGCCTCTTTGGGGCTCTGCACGGCTATATTTTAATTTCTGTTTCTTTTTTGCAGCCCCTGCAGCGGACAAAAATGCCACTGCAGCTTGCCGCATCCGTGTACAAAAGTAATTTTTTTCCGCAATGGGGACATAAAAACCACCTTCGCCACGTTGGTGCTTTTATCATCATATTTAAAACAACGCTTCCATCGCCGAAACCATGTCCCTTTCCTTTTCCGTCTCCGTCCGCATATCCGGTAGCCGATAACGGTTTTTCATCCGCAAATAAAACTGCTTCTGTTGCTTGTCACGGATTTTGGATATATCACAGCTTCGGTACTCCATAATTTTTACAAAGGGCTCGTTTTCGTCAAGCGCAGCAAAAAGTGCCTTAAACTGTAGCCAGTGTAGGCTGTCTTTTGTAAGGTCAAGCCCGTACTGCCGCATAAAGGCGGCGTAGATATACTGTGCATCGTGCAGGAAGCTGTATATCGGAGCACCCACCGGCGCATCCGTTTTTGCCGCTCTCCCGCTTTCTTTCTCACCGGCGTAAAAGTCCATCAGTGCTTTTGCTGCTGCACCAAAGTGTGGCGGCAACTCCTCCTTATACGGTGCGAAAAGCGCCACAATTTTTTGCTCGGGCGGCATCGTTTTGTCCGAGAGCGCAATGTCATACCGAATCCAGACCCGAAAATCCGTCTCAATCGGGTACGCCCTGCCCGAAACCCATACCGCCTCCGGAAGCGTATCGGTCAAAATATTTATCATTATGATTTTCCTGTAATTCTCGTTATCTCCGAAAATGTCTCATCATAGTTTTTTACAATGTCTATAAGCTGTCCGAAGGCTTCCACGCATGCTGCCACGCTCTCCCGCTTTCCAAACATCTTCGTGCTTGTACCTTTGCCGAAAATCGCATCAAAGGTTTCAAAAAAGAGCTTGCAGGTTTCGTGCAATATTTCGCTGGCAAGACCCTCCTTCGGGAGACGCGCCGCACGCGCATTATAGCTTTCCGCAGCTTTTTCGTACTTCTTGACAAAGGCAGCATCCGTGGGGTCGATTTCCGCCTCGAATTCTCCAACCTTAAATAGTTTCATAAAATTCTCCTCTCTTACAAGAAAAAGGGGCTTTTAAAGCCCCTCTTATTCTGCCGTACCCCCGACAAAGGTATCCGTCTGCCAGTCATCCTCGCTGGTCGCAGTGCCATGTACCTTGCCGCCGCGTGCCTTAAAGCTGCCACTGTAGGTATACGCATCCGTGCTACCGCCCTCGCTGTCCGGAATAACGGCAAAATCACGCTTGATTGCATTGTCTGCTGTTTTTGTGATGTCCACCATGATAATGGGACGGACTGCGTCAGAGCCCAAAAGCTCCTCGTCACAAATTTTAACCAAATCCTCCTGCGCCGCATTGCCCACAAACTGGTCAAAGGCATAGGAAATAGAGGGGCTGAATCCCGTTACATCCGAGGTTTCAAAGGCCTCGTCAATATACTGGCGGGAATACTCCTTGGGGTTTTTAGAGGTGGAAATCTCCGTAAAGCCCTTCAGGCGATGATAAACGAAATTGCCGTCCTCGCCCGGCACGCCGTAAAAGGCCACCTTGTCACTTCTTTTTACTAATGTTCCTTCCATGTTTATATCTCCTTTCTATGCTTCGTAATATAAAAGCCGTAATTGAATCTGATATCTTGCATTTTCCTCCGATGCGTCAAACAAATACCCGGTTGACATAACCTGCAACGCCTGTGCACTTTTTCCCTCCGGGAGCACGGGAAACCGCCGCACCTTATTCTGTGCGGCAATCCATTCCGCAAATTTTTCGTAAAATCCGCTGTTTTCCAGATTTTGCAGCGTATCTGCGCCGAAATACTCCCGAGAGGCAAAAAGAAACAGGTATTCCTTAAGCGCGCCGCCGTCCGCATATTGCTTTACAACCGGCGAGGTGGGTACTGCTTCTATGACGTACTCTGTAGGCTTATGCCCCAGGTACTCCACATTTAAAAGGCCGTCTCGAAGAATTGGGCAGCCTGCTATAAAGTCTCGGATACTTTCTATAATCGTCATTCGCTCGTTTTTCCTCCTGCCAGAAGTGCCGCACCGCGTAAAATTTTGCTTTTGTGGTCAGCCTTCATACGCTCAAACCAAAGTTTGCCGCGCTTGCCGCCGCCGTGATACCGAAGCTGTACGCTTGTCAGCACCTTTGTTTCATTCTTTTTAGTCCACGAAGAGCCTGTGGAGGGTGACACCATTAGCTTTCCACGGTACAAATACCTGGTATACGGCGTATTCCATTTCACCTCGCCGCTGCCGATGGTCGTCGAGCTTTGGGCACTTTTTGTTAGTGCACCGGTCCGGTGCGGCGTGTAAGGCTCGGAAAGACGAAGCACCTCGCTGTCTACATACCTTTGTACCTTCCCGCCGCCTTCCAGGCCGCGTCGCGCCAGAATGTCCTTTGTACTGTCCAGCTTAAACCGGAAGCCCTTCATCCGCAAATCACCTTCCAGTGCCATACCCTAGGGCTTCCCTTTCGGTTATCCGCAAAGCCCACCACCGTATGCACACCGCTTTGAGGCGGTCTTTCCTCTTCTGAAGCACCGATAAAAATACGGTCTCCGTTTTGGATTTCCAGCTTTTCCATGGTGGGGATGCGGATTTTCAGAATGTCGGCACTTTTCAGGCCGCCCTCCGTCACCTCGGTTTTTATGTCCGCCTGTATGGAAGCGGCAGGATAAACCGTTCTCTTATATACCGGCAGCCGATTTTCGCCTACATAAGAATGCCAAAGCGTAACTGCGCCCTGCGTAATCAATCCCAGCACCCCCTGTTTGTAAGCTCCTTCGGTAAAAAGCTGCGAATGGCGGCACAGGCCTCCCGTAGTGCTTCCTCTGCGTTTTTCTCTCGGTATGTAACGGAATACCCGTCGTTATTTTCCGATGAAACGCCGCCGGCTGCGGGGGTATATAATGCCTCCAGTGCCACGCACATGGCAAGCCTTACCTCCTCTGTAGCCGTAGCCCGGTGAAAGGTAAGCTTGTCAATCAGTGCTGTGGCTTTCAGCGACAGAGCCCGAAATTCCGTTTCCAACACCAATGTGCCGCCATACGTTTTTTTATAAAATTGAAAGTCTGCGTAAGCCTCCATGTGCTACGCCTCCTTTCTGCCGTCCTTTGCTTCCTTCTTAGGCTCCGCCTTTTTACTGTCCTTTTTCAGCACTAAACCGATTGTTTTCATCAGCCCACCGCCTTATGGGAAAGATAAATGCCCGAAACCTTGTTTTCATACACATCTGCCAGTGCATAAGAACGGAACATGAATTTCCATGCATCGGCCTCCTGGTTTTCCGAAGGTGCGACAATCTTGTGTACGGTGTGCTTGGTATACTGCATCAGGGCATCACGAGTAATCGCCATAAAGTTAATGTCCGCACCGTTTGCAGCCTTTGCATAGCCACCGCTCTCTTCACCGCTTGTTTTACCGTCACGAAGGTCAATCGTCGTGTAGAATCTTGTCTGGGGCACGGTCTTAACACTTGCAAAGCGTGACAGCATCTCCTTGGATTTATAGGTGTCCATATTGATAATCATACCGTAAAGTGTGGGCGTAATAAAGAGGTGTCTGCCTTCCATGGGCACCTCTGCCTCGTCCATGGTGGTCGTGGCAATCCGCAGTGCCTCCAGCACCTCAGCACCAGTCGTATATTCGCCTGTCGTTTTGGATACGCCTTCCTTTCCGGCATAGGTTGCAAAACGGAAGGCATCTACCTCGGGTGCTACCTTTGTACGCAGAAATTCGCTTGCCAGCTTGCCGAAGGCAAGACCTGCCGTTTCCTCGTTGTCCATGTTATCAACCATAAACGAACGGCCGCGGTCAAAATTGAATTTTACCGTTTCATTTGTCAGCTCTACGTTGCCCTTTGCATAGCCGTCTGTTCTGGAGTAATCTCCAAGGCCGTCCATGCTGATTTTCGGAATGATGATTTCATTTGCATTTGCGCCCTGTCTTGCAAGCGAAGCGTCGCTTTCCAGTGCCGCTGTTACGGACGAAAGGGCGAAAACCTCATCCAGCTTATCAATGTACTTCTTAAAAAGTGCGATATTATTTGCCATTTTTACTCTCCTTTACTTTTTGGGAGGCAGTCCCATCACTGCGCGCACTGCTGCATCGTCGCTATCCTCGCTCGATGTAGTGCGGCTTGTAAACTGCGGCACGGCTGTTTCAAATAGGTACGCGTTCTCCTTTTTAATAGCCGTCAACTGTTCCGCAAGCCCATTTACGCTACCGTCACGAAGCTCCAGCTTATCCCTGTCAAGAAGTGCCCGGACTGCTTTGTGGTTTCTCGCCTTCTCTTTAGAAAGCGCACTTTCCACCGCATAGTCGAGCTGCAGCTCGGCAATACGCTTTTTGGATTCTGCCTCTGCATTTTTTGCTTTTTCCTCCCAGCTCTTTGCCTCCTTTCGGACACTATCGATATCCATGTCCCTAAAGGCGCTAATCTGGTTGTTTGCTTCCTCCAGCTGCTTTTTCATTTCCTCTCCGGTGCGGCGCAGCGTCTCCGCTTCCGTCTTACTTGCTTCTACGGTCTTTCCGTGCTCGGCCATAATGGCTTCGACCAGCTCCTCCGAAATCCCCAGGCCCTTCAAAAATTCCCGCTTCATGCTTCTCCTTTCCGGCTACGCTTTTTTGCGGTGGTCGCATCACCGTGCCATAGATAGTTTAACGCCTTCCCGGGCGAATTTGAATTTGAACATAGAAAAAGCACCCACGCCTTGCGTAAGTGCCTTAACCTCTATTTATTTTACCATTCTTCGATTTCGTCCTGAACCTCGTTTAATGTCTTTCCGTCGATAAAAGGAGTATTCATGACCTCATCGAAAGAGTGCACCGTTGTTTCGTTCCCATCGAAATATAACAAATATTCTTTCTTTTTTGTTTGCGGGAAATAATACTGGTCCACATTCCCATCTTTTCCCTTGTACCCAAAATAGAATATATTGCAATTCTCTCTCAGTCTATCGGCGACCCAAGATGTCTTTGTCATAAAATATCACTATTCTCCTTTCGTTCTTGCGGTGTCAATTCTCTCGCTTCGCCGTGTACAGGAATCCCTTTTTCGTCTAAGCGATAGTCATGTGCGTGTTCTCCATGTTCACCCAGCATGCTTTCCGCCTTGTGCCCGTGGTCATTATCGGAAATCTGCTTAAATTGCCTGCCGTCAGGACCATAATAATTCCGGTCAATACCACCCTTTGCATTCTTCCGTTGCGTTATCGAGTTCGGCGCAAAGGTTATTCTTACATCCTTCACTTTAAGTATAACATCTCCGTTTGCGTTCGTCAACAGTTTCTTGCCGCCTTGCACGCCTTTTTGTGCCTCACTTTTCCCAAAGCCCAGCACCCGGGAACGGTCATACTGCTTTTGCAGTCCTGTCTGGGATGCAAAGTCGTCAAGCTCCGCGTTCAGCTTTGAAAGCCGTTTCCCCTCAAACGCATACCGCATTTGAAATTCGCCCTTCTCTACCCCTTTGGTTTGCTTGATACCTTCATCAAAGGCGATAAGCTTCCGCTTGCTCTCTCGGATTTTTCGTTCTATGGCGCGCTGCTTCTGGGTTGCCTCGTAGCCGCTTAAAGTTTCACCGTTATAGGTAACGGTATTCTCTCGCATTTCCAGAAGCTCTGCGTCCGTATAGGCCCTTTCGGAAATCCCCTCAAAAAAAGGATGGAAGCTGTGGTAGCAGTTCCAGCCCATCAGCCCCGCGCCTGTCCCATAGCCGCAAACCGAAAAATCCGGATACTTCTTACTTTTGCCGCTGCGGCTGTACACCATCCCCTGCCACTCGGCATGAGAGGGACGGGCATTAAAGTGCGCTGTAACCTCCACCAAATCACAGCCCAGCTCCTCGCATGCCATTTCCGTAAGGCTTCCTACGGTTTTGCCGAGTCCCGAAAGCACCGCGCGTCTTGCGGCTACGTCCACCCTGTCCCGGTGCCCCGTGGGATACCGCACAAAAGTGCCTGCCTTTCCGACTTCCTCTGCGGCATTTGCAATGGCCTCGCTATAGGAGAAAGCCCCGGAAAGAACGGCCGTGTGCGCTCTGTCACAGGCTAAAATGAACGTGCTTTGTATATCAAGGGCGGTCGTAGCCGTCAAATTACGCATCGTGCCCTTCGTGTTTTTATATCCGGCAGTAAGCAAGCGCAACATCTCTGGGGAATGCCGTACAGACAAAGGTTTTATACCCATTGCATCGTACATGTCGTCCCCATAATCAAATATTTCCACGCCCGCATCCTCAAAAAGTTTTTTCAATTCCTTTTCGCTTTTTCCGGTTTCTTCGGAAATCCGCTTTACCGCCTCGTCATATAAAAGCCCTGCTTCCTGCAGTTTCTCCATGCGCCACGCCGCCGTGCCGCTCACGGAAAAGTCGGTGTATAAAAGCCTGTCCACCACGTCACGGATAAGCCGCTCCTGTAACTTGGCATACTGCGCTTCCATTTTTGCTGCTGCCGTCTCCAGGTATTCCGGATTTATCATAAATCATCCTCGTACAGCATGTCCTTCTGCACTGCCGCCTTCGCCGTTTCCTCGTCCTCTCCGAAGTACCACATGCGAAACGCGTAGGGCTGCATAATCCCGGCAGACAACAGTTGCAGTTTCTCCGCAAACTCCGACTTTCTGTCACAAACAACAGAATCGTCAAATTCAAAGGATACGTCCACCGCACCCTTCGGGCAGAGGCTGTATAAATCACACAGCGCATCCATAGCCTCTACGAGTTCCTCCAGGGCATGCTGCAGTGCCTTCTGCACATCGCTTACGAGAGCGTACGTCCGCTGCTTTGCGCTTTTGATTTCCTCCGCCGTCTTCTCTGTCGTGCCGGTAAGCTTGGAAATCGTTCCTCTGGCAAAGCCGCAGGCATCCTCGATATGTATCAGAATTTCATTGAGCCCGTTTGTGAGAGAATTGTCCCGAAGCGAAGGCGAAAACACCTCGTAAAGGCCCTTGTCGCCCTGCGGTATGTCAAGCCTTCTAAAAAGGCGGCCCCGTCCACTTGCCAGCCTGCCATTTGGATTCTTTTTATCGTAGCGCAGGGCGTCCACATCCGCATCAATGGCAAGCTCACCGCCCTCAAACTCCCAAAGAAGGCGGGAATACTGTCTGTCCGCGTCCTCAATGAGCTCCACGGCATCCGCAAACACAGAAACGCCTGCCGGAGAGTTAGGGTCTATCTTGTTTGCAAAAGGCATGCGAAAATACGAAAACAGCGGCCGAGAAAGCCCCTGTACCGTCGTGTGCGGCTCTATATCTGCCCACTCCGGCACCGCCGAAAGCGCAATAGAACGCCCCCGACTCTCCTTATTGTCCGAAACATACGCCATGTTTTGAACATGATAGGTGTCGTCGGTGAAATAATGCCATTCAATACGGGTATATATCTTGCCGCCTCGCACGATATGGCTTATAAAGGCACCGCCGCATATTTTCCCACTCGAATCATGGTCGGAAGGGAGAAAGCGCTCTGCCCCAACACAGTCCACCACGACTTTGCCGTCCGATACATACGGCTTAAAAACAATGCCACCCTTCGCGCACGCATTTTCCACGTGCGGTCGGACCGTCTCTATCAGCTTTTGGTATGTGTCATTTAAAAATTCTGCTCGCTCGCTCCCATGAAGCTCGGTACGCAGCTCTATCGTTACCATTCTGGCAAGCTCATCCGCCAGCACCTTTGGTAGCCGCAGGCTTCGCACCGTTTCTCCTGCCTCAGCGTAGGGCGTCTCGCCCTTATAAAGCATCGTCCAAAGGTCTATTGCACTTTGCATCTTCTCGGAAAGCTGAATGTCTAGGAGTACGTCATCTTCCTGCCGCCATAAGCGCAGTACATCCAGTATCCATTGAATTAAATCCTTCAGCAAATTCTATTGTCCCCTCCGTTTCCACACCTCTTCGAGCGCATATCGCACGGCATCAATGGAATGGTTGTCCCTGTCCGGGTATCCGCTGATAATCTCGCCGTCACGATTTCGCTCATATTCGTATGCTATAAATTCGGCAGCCGCCTCGGGACAGCGTACCGGGTCAATGACAATTTCCGCAAGCGAAGAAAGCCATTTCATGGAATATTCCACACTGCCGGGCCCTTTGATTGCCCCGCGCATGGAAAAACCCTTTTCTCTAAAATCCGCAACAGATTTTTTGCCTTCACCGCCGCTGTCTGCCGTGATTCGGTCCGTTTCCATGATGCCATGCTCTGTAAACTTTTCCGCTATCTTCGCATTGGAAAGCTTGTTTCCGCTGATTTCGTCAAAGATATAAAGCCGCCGTTCCGCAGCATGATAATGCATAGCGTGATAGCGAAACGGGTCCGGGAACCAGCCCCAGTCCACGCCCCTATATATTCTGTCAAAGCCGCGAAGTTCTGCTTCGTCAATCGTTCGCAGCGTTACATTCTCAAAGACGGTACCGCCCGTGCCGTTTGCTTCTCCCATGTATTCATGTGCGTATGCCTTCGGGCTGACAGCCTTTAAAAACTCTGCATCATCGATAAATTTCTGGCCCAGCCATTCCGTAGGCACATCTAAATACGTGCTGTGATGGTCAAGCCTTCCGGGCTTCGGCATTTTCGCGTATTTATTCGCCCAGTTTGCCGCGGTTTTCGGCGGATTGAAGGTCTTAAAAACAAACGCCGTGTCGCCTCCTCGGACGACGGACTGCTCGATATTTCTGACCTCGTTATCGCCTGAAAACTGGTCAAGTTCCTCAAACCATAAAATCCCGATATGCCCAAAGGGGGGCTTTATGGATTTAAGTTTTCCCGGGTCGTCAGCACCACGAAAGTAAAGCTTCTGCCCCGTAGGCTTATATACGATTTCCATGGGACTTACCCGGCAGGTAAAATCCCCCTCGAGCCCAAGAGTTCCAATCGCCCATACAAGCTGTGCGTACACGCTGTCGCGAAGGGTGTCCTTTACCCTTCGGCAAATCACCGCGTGCATTTCGGGGTTGCGGATAAGAAGCTCTAAAAGCACCAGCGCCACAAAAGAGGATTTAGTGCTGCCACGTCCGCCCTTTAAAAGGTACTCGCTGTGTCCGCCCTCTCGCACATCCCGGTACACCGAAAGGAAGGGGGCTGCCAAGGTGGTAGCCGGCAGAGCGAAATTCCCATACGTGCCTTTCGGCTCTTCTTCGTTTCCTATGAGATTATGTACTTCCCTGAACGCAAACACGTCCCCGGCTTCCGCCCTTTCCACCATGGCAAGCACCATGGACATTTTGCGGTTTATGTCCTCTTCATCCATGCCAAGGTTCTGAAGCTTGCCCTTTCTTCTTGCCGCCGGCTGTGCAGACAAAATCATGTCCGCATACTCCCGGAGTGCCTTATTTCGTTTTTTTGATGCGACGGAATTTATGCCGCCTCTCGACTGTTCTTCGACAGTTAATTTGTGCGCTTGTGGGATTAGGTTGCTTTCATTCGCCACATTTTCCTCCAAAGTTTTACCGGCTCTGCCCCACCCCGCTTATTTTCTCCGGTATTTTCCCCACACAAAAAAGACGCACATTTCCGCACGCCTTTCTGCATCTACAAAATTTTCCAAAAGAGAAAAGGAATTGTTTGCCTCTTTCTCATAGTACCATTATAAGACAAAAAAGTTCCTCATTGTCCTCAATTTTTATGAGCAGTACTTTTTATGTATCGATAGCAAATATTGCTTAAATTTTTCCATGTATTTCCGCACCCGATGCGCGCTGCACAATCTTCCCAAGTCAGCCCATCTACAAATCGTAGTATAAAAATCTGCCGTGTTAAACTATCCGGTATCCCCTCAATATAACGTTCCAGACGGTTCTGCTCGTGCATACACTGGATAAGCTTCGCCGAAATGATTGCCTCCAAATCCACAACCTCTGCTATGTACCGCGTGAGGCTGTCTCCTCCTCCCCCGCCGCCCGGCATCCCGGTAAGCTTCGGGATTGACGGCGCAACAATCTTCTCCCGTAGCCTTTCAAGCCTTGCCTTGTGCATCTCAATTTCCCGTTTCAAATAATAAAGCTGTGATAGCTCCCTTATCGTCATATTGCCCCCCTAAACAGTTTCTAAGTTTTACTCATTATTCTTTACGACTGCTTGTCCACTTACTCCGTCACCATGTCCATCTTCGCCCGGCATCTCGGGCAACCGTCTGAAAAGTAATCATGCCCATATCTGTTCTTTGGTATTTCCTCGCCGCATACCGAACAGGCGTACCACTAGACCTTCCCGTCCGTCTTTTTCTCCCAGAAGCCATGCTTTACTTCTTCTAACTCTAAAGACTCTTCTTCTTTTACTTCCGAACCCGTCTCTTCCTCCGCCAAAAACGTCAGGTACCTTTTACACACGCCGTCAAGCGGCGCAACACGTATAATCGTTTCCGGCGGCATGCCTTTAATGTTTTCCAAATGCCTGTCGCAATCCTCAAACGGGCAGAATCGGTTTACGCAGTATGTTATGTCAGGCATTCTGTGTCGCTCCCCTTCTCTTCTCATAGTTCTTTTTTCGCTCATACCGGTCAACCTCAAGCCAAGTCTTATGAAGCGCGTAGGCCATAGGTTTTTGGACATAACTTGCTTCCTTTGCTCTTTCATAATTATCGTTGAGCTTTTTCAAGACTGTCTGCCATCGCATTCGCCAATTCATCCTCTCTTTCTTTTGGTGTGCGTGGGTTCCACTTTTCTTCAGCTTCTATTGCCGTTGATTTTACCTCTGTGTTATTTCCGCAAGTGAAGCACTTGACGTAATAATAAGTGTTTACTAATTTTCTGAACGCCTTATTTGTTTTTGAATGTACGGTCTTTACATATGCTTTACCACCACAAAACGGGCAAGGTAATAATTCAGCCATCACCCCTCACCGCCTTTCAATAATTTGGATTTTTTAATCATACAAGGGGCATTATTGGGAAACTTAAAATTGCTATTGTTTTCGCATTCCCTTAAATGTTTGCACTCATTACAAATCCCATTTACAACAGCCCATTGTACTGCTCTACCCTCTGCAATCTTATCTTCTGAATATGGCTTGTCAAAAATCACCAAATTGCTTTTCATTCCTCCGCACCGCCTTTCAATCTGTCATATCCTACCTCATCAGGACTATATGCAAATATTTCAAATTCATTAAATCTGTCTTTTGAAATAGCAATCCTGTTTTTCTTTTTAATATATTTTCTTATAGGTTCGCAACCGCCAACCATACCCAAATTATCACAATACATCACCCAAGAAAATGCCCCTGCTGCTCTTTGTAAATACCCTGCATAAGTTCTATAAAATCTTTCAGGATTGACAGGTATTCCAAACTCTTTTCTTATTCTTTCAGCCAATTTTATTACTTGCTCACTCGCCATTGTTACCACCTTTCTCGGTTGGATGGTCGGCAAGTCGGGATTTTAACCGCTTAATCTTTTTGTCCATAGCATCGGAAATAACTGTACTACCCAATCCAAAAATCATTTGCATTTGTTCAAGCATAATATAACAATCGGCCATTTCTTCGATAATTGCCTTTGTGTTATCCATATATCGTTTGTACTTGCAGATTTCCTTTGTTAATTCGGCAAATTCTTCAATAGCGACATTCAACTGTGCTTCTGCTCCGTATGTTTCTATCGCTAGTTTCAATACCGCTTTCATTTCCCCTCATCTTCCTTTCTCATATCGAAATATGAATATCCGCTTCCACGTCAGCCCTCGCCTTTTATCGCATCGTTTTCCTGTTCGGAAAATTCAGCTTTTTCAGGCGGCGCTTCCTTCTCCCCTTCAAGCGTAACCGCTTGTGGGGACCCGTTTATAGCTCAATGGTTATGTTTGCCTCTTCCTTCAGCACCCTTTCCAAATCCGCAAGCTTCACATACCCACGGCTTATGGAATCCGCCAGGTACTCTATGCCTTCATAAACACGCTTCAGGCGCTTTACGCCGTAGCCTTCGTTATCTCGCATCACGGATAGAAATATCACCGTAGCATAGCGGATAGCATCGTCTGCCGCTTCCTTCTTGATACGCCGTATGTCCGATTCCCGGAGCTGTCTCGCCGGGTTTCTCTTTTTGCTCACTGTTCCGTCACCCCGTACACGGCAGGCACTTGCGAGGTTCCTGCCGCACCGTGCTTCTCTTCAAATTTAGCCTGTCTTTTTCGGAAAGCCTCCGGCGTTTCGTGCCACCCACACTTCTTCGGGCAATCCCGCACTGCCAGGATGTGGCACTTGCCGAACCGATTCCAATAGCAATCATTTTGCATCACTCGTCACCCCTTCCACCTTTTCGAGTGCTACATGCCGTATGCTGTTCACATCCATATCATGCAGCACGGCAATATGTATCGGCTCCCCTGCCACTTCATCGAATGCCAGCATGTATGCGTAGGGGTAGAATTTCACGCCCCGGTACCAAACACAAAGCTCCTCCGGCACGCTCTGCTTAATGCCGCCGATGCCTTGCGGCAGCACAGAAACCTTTTGGCATATGTCTAAATAGGTTTTACGCTCCATAATCACTTCCCTTTCTTGGTTGTTACCACTCTTTTTACTACCGGTTACCAAACCGGTCACACAAAAAGTCTTGATTTTACTGGGTTTTTCAAGCGAAGTAACCGGTGTAACCGGTGTAACCGCCTCTTTTTAATTTCTACACGCGTGAGGCGCATATACAAATTTGAAAATTATATATATTTCTCTATATAAAGATTGTTGTTTTTACCGGTTACTACCGGTTACCCGGTTACGGCTAGTCAGGCAGGTCGCTCACATCATAGCGCGGCAAATCCAAAGCAGAAAACATATCTTTTTTTATACAAACACAGCGTATTGTGCTTCCTGCTATCTTTGCCGTCTTGGTATTTCTCTCGCTTGCACAATTCAACGCTCCCATCCGCTTCGCCCACGCCAGAAACGCCGTAGAATTAAAGCCCTCGTTTTGCATTTCCCGGTCAAAAACGGACTTAATGATGTAAACGCAGTCGTCCTCCACCTTGCCCCAGACCTCGCCCTGATAGTCGCCGAAGTCGTTGGTCTTAAATCGGTTAGGGTTCCTGGTCACAAGCTCAAAAATATAATTGTACGCGCGGATATTGGCATTTACGTCGTCCTTCTTCGTCATAATCTCCGCCATGTCCTCCACCGTTAAATTGCAACCGTCTTTAAAAATCAGTTCCGTGGCGATCTGGTCCGCCGCCAAAATTGCGGAAGCGGATGCCGCCTGCTTGTCTGTGGAATCAGAAGCAAGAAGTGCCCGGAAGTAGTCCTTTTGCAGGGCACTGACACGCTCGCACGCCCCATCTGTCTGCAAATACTCAACAAATTCGCGCCCTGCAAAGCCGTAATTCGCCTGCATTACCGCGCAAATGCCTACTAAATCCGAATAGACCTTGTCCGCACATTCAAATTCGATAATGCGGTTTACGGCACCGCCGCCGCTATTCGCGCTCGATATCGGATGCTCTCCGTTTGTTATGATGCAGTTCTTCCACGTATTCGTTCTTTGCAGGCCGCCTGTTTTGGCGCCGCGCGTTCTGCCTACACCTTCTGTCAGCTGATAGATAAGCTTATCAAAATCCCGGATGCCTGCACTGGATTGAATCTGCAATTCGTCAATGCACATGGGGAGGTTGTTCAGGAAGGAAGCCGTCATTTCCTGTCCCACAAGGGTACTGTTAAAGGTGGTAATATATTCCCCCATCTTCGGGCAGCCCCATACGCTTGTAGCAATCATAAGGCCCACGGTTTTCCCTGTTTCCGTTCCACCCCAGGCATGGAGAAAAAACGGCAAAAGACCGCAGGGCTGTAAAATAACGCTTGCGAAGGATGCCGCAAGGAATAATCTGCCGGGTCCTTCTTCTTTTCGCAGGCTCCGCATGGCAGAAAGCCATGCTTCCCTGTCACCTTCGCATTTTACGGCGTTAAAAATGTGCTTAAAGTTTGTTTCTCCGTCAAAGGCCAAATCGTTTACATACGGCGAAAAGCCGTGCTCGCCGACCCAGCCAAGCCTGCCAACGGACTTTTGCTCCGGGATTTCATTGTAGTTTAGCTGTTCCATTTCCAGCAAATAGGTAGACAGCGCCTTCGCATTCTCACTGTTTACCATAATGCCGCTTGCCGCCAGCTGTAAGATGCTGCTGCTCGATGCAATGACTGACTTTTCCACGATAATCGTCCGCCAAGTTCTCCCCTTCTTATACGAAATTTTCAGCCGTTCCTCGCCTGTGTCAATGTTTACGAGCCGTTGCACCGGCATAATGGGATGACGGCAAATAATTTGCTCATAGCCGTATTTATCCGAGGTGGCAACACCGTATTCGTCGCATATGTACTGCCCCGAAAAAAGCTCGATTTCCTGTCCCTCAAATTGCGTTGCATTTTCCAGTATAATGCCGTTTTTCTTCTGCACCGTTTCCAAAAAGGCGTTCCAAAGTCCGATAAAGCCCCGAACGCCCACGCTGGCCGCCTGTGCCTTCATTCTTTCGCGCATCTGCCCCAGTTTAAATTTGTCATCCTGAAACTGATACAAGAAAAGATATGGTGCGGAGGTTTCGTAAAAGTCCTCTGCCGTATATTCCGGTATTTCAATCAGTTCTGTGTGCATAGTCATACACCTCCATTTCCGCACAGTCTAATGCGTACGCCTGATACGCTGTTTTTTGTAATGCCTCTATAAAAAGCGGATGCCAGTCCTCGCCCGGCGTTGCCGGAGCATACGCTCTCTTATTTCTGTCAAGCCGAACCCATGCAGAAAAGGCAGCATCATATTTTTCTTGTACTGCCCGCCGTTCTTCCTCCGCTTTTTTCAGTTCGCGCTTTCGCATAAAGGAACGTCTTGCAAGGTCGAGCTGTTTTCGTCTGTCTGTCTTCTCGCCGATGGGAAGCCCCAGCGCAAAATCAGCATTGATTTTTTCGATTGCTTCTCTAAACGGTATGCCAAAATAGCGCATGACAAACGTAATAACATCCCCACCATCGCCGCAGCCAAAGCAGTAATATCCTTTGTCGGCGTCATACGCCTTAAAGCTTGCCGTTTTTTCGCTGTGAAAGGGGCATCGTGCAAAGCCGTGGTCATTGACCGCTATGCCGTATGTCCCAAGTACCTGTCGCATGGTAAGCTGTTCTTTGATTGCTTCCGCAAACACACCTAGTCTCCTTTCAGCCAGTTTCGCAGCCTATAATAGAACAAATTAAAAATCATGCTCCCCGTTTCCTCCGGCCTGCAAAATATTATTTGCAGCTTGTATTTATCCTGCCATGAAAGAAGCGTTCCGAGGAAGCTTTTGGGGTCTAGGCGGCTTATATAATTGTGCGCCCGGATGTCCGCCCAAGAAGCTCCCTCTATAAGAAGTACTACACGGGTTCCACGTGCCTTCGCGCGCAGAAATTCATTTTCAAGACGGCTTCTGTCTATTGTGATATTTCCGGCAAGCTCGTCCAGGTTTGCCTTGCGCTCAACGCAAAGCACATCTTCAAAAGTGTTTTCGCCCACCATGAAAGAATAATCCCCAACATCCAGTTTCCGTTTTGTATACGGAATTTTCTTCTTATCAAAAAAATCAAGGATGTTGCCGTTAACCTGCTCGCGAGTGTCACAAAGCACAAGAATATTTTTCAGTTTTTCCTTAATTTCTTTTTCCGTGTAAAACTTCCGCATTTCCTCCCCCTAGTACGGCAAATCGTCTTCGACTTCTGCGTTTTCCAGTTTGGTAACTACCGCCCTGTCCGGTCTCGCGCCTGTCCACGGCGGAAGCCCGATTGCTTTTTCCTGATTGATAAAATACTTGACACGCAAGTAGCCATCCTCGTTCTTTTCAAGTCTGGCCGCGCCCAAAGCACCGACCCATGCAGGCAGTTGAAAATCTCCCTCTTCAATATCAAAGCTGTCAAAAAAATCTGTCATGTTTCGATTAAACCAGTTGTTTTTTACAATGAAGTGTTTAATGCTCATGTCACTGCCGGAGGGCTTGAGTGTTAAAATAAGCATGGCATTTCCTTTACTGGAAACACCTTCCTCCGCACTTAAAATGACGACTCTGTGGTCGCCCGGCTCTATGCGAACCGCTTCTTCTCTTTGATAACCCCAGTCCATATTTTTTACCTCCTAATATTTTGATTTCCAATTTTCAAAGTAAATGTCTGTAAGGCCCTGCATTTCAAGAAATGCCAGAAACCCTGCAATTTCATTTTCAATCGGTGTCACGTCCTCCGGACGATAAACTTCCCGGTAAACGTCTTTACCATTTGAGATAATATACGCAAACCGCTTTGCCTCCGGACAAAGAGCGAAGTACATAGGATGCTGCGGCGAATCTGCATACTTCCCATAGTGGTATGTCTTGCTGAATTTTATGTCGTATATAGTGCCGCCCCGAAGGACGTCCAAAATTCCATACAGCATAAAATTCATGCCGAAAACCTTCATGTCTCTGGAAAGCTTCACTTGAAACGCTCCGCCTTGTACCTGCTCAGCCACGCCCAGGATTCCCTTCTCCCACTTGTGCCCTACCGGCGGTAATGCACCTTCGCACGCCGCTGTCACCATATTTTCAAACTGCTGCCCATCAAGCATTGCACGGGTAGGCTTTGTTTTTTTTCGATACAGTGTCTGCAAAAAATCTGCGTAGCCATTATCCGTTTTATAAATCCAACCCCATGCGGACAAGAGACTTTGCGTTATCAGATACTTATTTTTGCTCATACCGTTTTGCCTCACGGTTATACGAAATTTCAAGCTCTTTCAAGCGTGCAGAAAGTCGCGCGCGAAGTTCCTTTTCACTTGTCAATCCATGGGAAAGACCCTTGATTTTCTCCGCAGCCCCTGCCACATCTTCGGCATTTGTAATGGCAGCTATTATTTTCTCTCCCTCAGCCATCGCCGCATTATATGCTTCCTGTTGTGGGCGCATTGCATCGTTTTCCGCCGCAATATTTGCCTTTACTTTTTCAAATAGTACAGACAGAAAATTATTGAGAGTGCCCTCTTCCAGCGTTGGAAGCTCTATCATACCGCTGATTCCGTAGGAAGATTTCGCCGAATACTCCTGCGTAGGCGTAAAGCAAAGATACCGCTTTTCCCCAAGCATTTGGAAATACGCGCCCAGGTCTGCCGGCTGCCAAACCATTTCTCGTGCCGCCCCCTCGCACATAAGGTCATAAACAGGATTTCCTTCTCTGTCCTTGTCCTTCGTTGTGTGGAAGATGTAAATTACGTTATGGGTCTTTTTGAGTTCACTGGAGAAGCGTAAAAACTCACTCTTCACAACGCCATACCCCTGAATAGATATGCCACCACCTTTTTTGCAGGCGGAAGGGTTGTTCCGCATTGCCCAGTCCTTTAGAAGGTCAATAAAAGCCCCTGTTGTGTCTATTGCTACAGTTTTATACGCCGCAAATGCTGGTGTCTTAATATCCTCCAGAAGTTCTTCGTAGGTTTTTACCATGACTGTGTCACGCCGATGTGCCGGGTTGACACGCTTTACGCCTCGGTCAACATCCACCAGAACTACATCCGGTGCCGAAAAAGCCAGCGTCGTCTTACCAACACCCGGTAGACCACTGATAATCATGATGATGTTCTCGTCCTTGAAACTCATGTTTTCGGGTTTTACGATTGCCATTATAAATTCCTCCTTGTTTTATCGTTCAGCTTCCATGTAAATATATCCAACCATATCAAATACTTCCTCTGCGCTCATACAAAAAACGCAGTGTTCACAATAAATCGTGCCGTCAAAGTCTATGTACCGTTCCCCTTCACAAATGGGATTGCTGCACTTCGTACAGTTTAGTACCGTTTTGCTTATTCCCGGCAAAAACATATAAATCCCCTCGTTTTTCTTGACTTTTCGCCCGAATTCTGCTAAAATAAAGGTAGCTGTATAGCAGGCTTTCGAGCCACGCTTCGTATTTGTTCGAGCAAATACGAAGCTTTTTTATTGTGCATATTTCTTTGCCTCGCATAAAATTTCATCCGCTGCTTCCATAATGCTGCCGGCAAACGCGCCCACAATCTCCCGGTAGTTTTGAATCTCTCCTGGAGAAATCAGCGTAATACACTTTGCATAGTCTCGTATCAGGCTTACACAGTCAATGGGCAGTCTCTTTTTCTGTTCTTTTGGCATTTCTTGCTTTTCCTCCTTCACGATTTCCTGCCTAAGCTTATACCTGGTAACGGCATTTTTAATTTGCCCCTCGTCCAGTCCCAGTCTCTCTGCAATCTCTAAATTAGAAAGCCCTTCACCGCAAAGCCGGCGCACGCTGTCCTTTAGTTCCTCTGTCCACGTCATTCTCGGCAGCCGCGGCGTCTCTTCTTTTCTCCTCGCCTTCTTTGGTAGCTTCACACCGGAAATCAGACCTTCCTCCTGCAGAATTGTTAAAATCTCCTGCTTCGAGCAAACATTTAAATCCGCCAGAATTTCTATCTGGGCGTTTTTGTCTGCCGCTTCCTTGTACATTTGTACAATTTCATGCCTTTCCATGTACATTTTCATTCTCCCTTCACCATTTCCAAAACCTCTGTAAGTGTCTCTTTGTTCTGGAGCCTCCGAAATACCTCTTCAAACTCTTTATAAACCAAATGTGCATTGTCACCGCAAATGTCAACGCCAATTTTAACGCCAAGTGCCACAAAGGCTCCAATCACTTTTCCTTGCGGCATTTCCCATTCCGTAAGAATTTGAACGTTTTCGCCGTCCTCACATTTTGCCTGTATTAACAAATTTTCCACCTTTTTTATTCTCCCTTCATCACCGGCACCACAAGCCTATCATACGGCCATATATCCGCCGACTGCATGCCGTTCATTCTTCGCACTTCCGAAATCCACTTGTCTGCCCTGCCATACCCCACATCCTCCCAGATGCTCCAAAGGGTATCGCCTTCGCGCACCACCACTTCCATGGTGGTATACTCCACACTTGCAGCTCGCACGAAAGATGTGACAATGCACACCGCTGCAAACACCGCAAGGCAAACATACCACATCCGCCTTCGCTTCCTGCCCTTAATTTTGCATTTTGCATTCTGCATTTTACATTTAATCCTCCTTCCCCTTACCCAAATAACGCCTTATGCTTCTTATACCGCATTTCCAAATCCTTCACGTCAATCCCCCAGAGCTCATACGCGACCTTTGTATTAACCGCATATCGTGTCGGGCAAAACAGACCAAGCTCCTTCATCTTTGCCCGCACCGGCTTTTTAAGATTTGTCACCGTACTGTTCGAAATGCCACCGAAAAGCGTCTTAATATCCTCCCCAGAAAGCTCTGGCGTTTCGTAGTAGAGCCGAAGCGCCGTTTCAATGTTCTGTACCTTAAATGTTCTTTGCATTTGTTTTGCCTCCATTTCTTGTTAAATTACTTTCTCCGCGCTCTGCCACAATGCCATTAAACATTGTTTCGACAAGTGCCTGCAGTTCTTCCACGTTCTTATATGCCGCAGCTACATAATCAAGCAAAATATCAACCGCGAGGTTTATCTGCTCCATTTGATATTCCTGCGTCGCGTTTACGCATTGAAATTCCGAAAGCCTGTTGAACGCATCATTCGTTATGCGGCGGAGTTTATGCACCTTATCTTGCAAATCGTTCACTTGCGAGTCCGCCTCAAAAATCGCGTCTCTGGTTGTCATAAAAACACCTCCTTCCTTTATTTCTTGCGATTCACTCCAAACAATGGTATAATGTCAAAAACTGAATGGAGGTTACTGCAATGACATACTTTGATATTTTCATAAGCAAAGCAGGCTATAAACTTTTGAAACAATTTAAGCGCTCCCCAATAAAAACCGATGGTTATTCAACACCGGAAAGCCAACTTCAAGAACTCCACTTTATAAAGCAAGACCTAAGGCCTGTGGATAAAACTCGCCTGGCACTTCCTGCCGGTACATTTTCGATTACGCAAGAAGGTCTTAATTACATTGAGTGGAGAAAAACTCGCTCCAGAGAGCTTTGGCTGAAAAACGCATGGATTCCCATCGTTGTATCTTTCGTCACAACCTTAATAACCAATTACATACTGCCGCTGCTACCGCAGATACTACAATGGATATCCAGTTTTCTCTCAAAATTTTCTTCATAAACTCATCCCCCTTGCTTGCTTCTTTTTGTTTCTGTTTCGACACATTTTAGATTAAAAAAAGTTGGTCTTGTGGAACACCCAAATACTCTGCCAACTTCGTCCCCTGTGTAGCTGAAAAGTCGGAATAGCCTTTGATCTTTTCTTTATATGTGCGTGGGCTGATTCCAAGGACTTCTGCGCAATCTTCGGGCCTTTTCTTTGCAAGCCTTTCATAGGCAGATATTGCATAATACTCCGGATGCTGCTTTTCTCTTTTCTTCATATCTTTCCTCCTTATTTGTTTTATTGTGTCGTTTCCGACACTTATATACTAACACACATTATTGTTCTTGTCAACACATTTTTGAAAAATATTTCAAAAAAATGTTGCGTAACCGACAAGAATGTGTTATTATATAACTGAAAGTGAGGGTTCTAGATGGGAATTTTACAAGAAAGAATGCGCCAATTACGTAAGCAAAACCACCTAACACAAGAACAGCTTGCCCAAAAACTGCGTAAGCAATATAACTTAAAAACAGACCGTGTTATGATAAGTAAATGGGAGACGGGATTTCAAACACCTGGAATATACTCTATATCCTGTATGGCGAATATTTTCGGTGTCTCACTGGATTACTTGAATGGGAAAGACAATTCTGCACAATCTTCTGCCGCAACATCCGCACTCCCCTCCCCTGTCGAGATGGAAGCTTACGGCTTACGCTCAATAACAATGAAGAAATTTCCCATGCTTGGTGAAATCGCCTGCGGAGAGCCGATATACTGTAATCAAGATTATGAAACGTTTATAGAAGCAAGTGCGAATATAAAAGCGGATTTTTGCTTGGAAGCAAAAGGCGACAGCATGATAAACGCTCGCATTTTCAACGGGGATATTGTTTTCATACGCGCACAAAATGACGTAGAGAACGGCGAAATTGCCGCCGTAGTTATAGATGACACCGCAACACTAAAGCGCGTTTACAAGCATCAAAACAGCCTTGAGCTTCGCGCGGAAAACCCTATGCATAAACCCATCAATCTGGAAGGGGTCGAAATGGAAACCGTGCGCATTTTAGGGAAAGCTGTTGCTTTTCAGAGTAACATCATTTAACATATCAAACAAAATCCCCCTAAACGGGGTGAAATAAACAGGAGGAAAAAATGGGCTTGTTTGATTTCTTACTTGGCAACTCAAAAGAAAAACAGCACGCACAAATGATGGCACCGCAATGGTTAAAAATTGTCGAAGATTCCGTTCGGCTTGTCAACACAACCACAAACCCAGCGGTATTCTTTTTCCGCTACAATTTAATGGTTGAACATCTCGAAAAGCTCACGCAAATTGAGCATCTTGTTCGTTTTTCGGGGACACGGCCAAGCGCACAGTTGTCCAAGGTAACGTCGGAAAGAAACTATCAGACATCGCTTTTTATTAAACGTTCTCACGAAAAAATGATGCATGAAACCCGTTTGCTCAAAACCGAGCGGGGAAAACTGAATAAAATTGAAACGTTCTTTAAGAGCATGGATTCATACAATACATATCTTTCTGCAAGCAACCGGGCCATGCTGGACAAAATGAAATTTAATAGCAAAAATCAAGTACGGGAAAACACCGTATAACTTAAAGAGGGAGAAAAATAAAATTAGATGCAAACGATGTAAAAACCCTAACCGAATGCCGTAATGAACTTGCCGAAATGATTGGCGAAAAGAAACGTAAATAGAAAGAGGCCCCGGCACGCCAATGCCGAGACCTCCGAGGATAGGTATATAATACACTACCACACACAGTATGTATTATATCACCTTGTCCGCAAAAAAGCAAGGAAAAAGGTGAAAAATATGCCAATTACTAAAATTGACGGCAAAAAGAAAAATGGAAAACAAGGCTACCGTGTCCGGGTAAATTATACGGATGCATACGGAAAAGCCCGGCAGATTGAGCGCACCGCCTACGGCTCCGAAGAAGCCAAAGAAATGGAGCAGCAGCTTCGGCTGCAAACCAAAGAGGTCAATTCCTCCGCCATAACGCTGGATGCTCTCGCCGAGCGGTACTATACAAACCAGAAAAACGAAATTCGGGAAAGCTCTCTCGCCAACGCGAAAGGCATTTTCCGCCGCGAAATCTCCCCATACCTCGGGAAGCTTCGTATAGATAAGCTATCGGTGCAAGTGTTGGAGGACTGGAAGAACACCATAAACGAAAAGGGCTTTTCCATCATCACCCGAAAAAACATTTATAAAACCTTTCGGGCAATCTTAAACTACGCCGTGCGCATTGACCTTCTTGCAAAAAATCCCCTCGACCGCGTCGGGAATTTTAAGGATGCATACGAAAAGAAGGACGTGCTGCAGTATTATACCGAAGAGCAATTCCTCCGGTTTATTTCCGCCGCCTATGATGATGCGCAGGAAACGGGCGATATGCGATATTACACCTTCTTCTCCACGCTCTTTTATACTGGCGCACGCAAAGGAGAAGCAAACGCCCTTGTCTGGACGGACCTTGACGGCGATATACTGCATATCGGCAAAAACGTGGTGCAAAAGCTGAAGGGCGGCGATAGAGTGACTCCGCCCAAGAATAAATCCTCTGACCGTACATTGCAGGTCCCCGCACCTCTCATGTACGTTTTTGAACTTCAAAAGGCTTGGCAGAAGAAAAACAGCATATACTCTCCCCACGCTAAAATCTGCGGTGCCACAAACTTCCTTCGAGATACCAGTATCGAAAATAAAAATAAGCAATACGCAGCAGCGGCAGGTCTTCCGAAGATACGCATACACGACTTCCGCCATTCCCACGCTTCGCTCCTTGCAAACGAGGGAATAAACATTCAGGAGGTCGCCCGCCGTCTCGGGCATTCCAAAATAGAAATGACATGGAATACCTATTCGCACCTTTACCCCCGCGAAGAGGAAAGAGCCGTAAAGATACTGGATAAGGTGCGGCTTCCGGGCATGAAAAACACCCCCGAAGATGCGGCGTAAAAATCCCCGAAAAATCCCCGAATTATTTTATAACTGCAAAATTGGGTGTATTTTTTGGTAAAATACAAAAATAGAAGACGCCGTATTTACGGCATTTTTACAAGATTATACTTTGTTTTATTTTTTGGTGTTGACAAATTTTCATTCCTACTGTCTCTACCAAAAAGGAAGTTTCACATAGAAACTTCCTTTTTTATATTATGTGCAATAGACTAAAGAATGGCTTTATTTGAAAATAAAAAAAACGCCGTAACCCCGAAGGGTACAGCGTTTTCTAGTGGTGCGCCATCAGGGACTCGAACCCGGGACCCACTGATTAAGAGTCAGTTGCTCTACCAGCTGAGCTAATGGCGCATTTCCGACGACTTTGATATAATACCACAAAGAAACAGGTTTGTCAACACTTTTTTTAAATTTTTTCAAATTTATTTTAGAAATGGAAATACGACCACATGGGTCGTTTTTTCTTTTTACTTAAATTTACGTTTTCTAGCCGCTTCCGACTTCTTCTTACGCTTTACGCTGGGCTTTTCGTAATGTTCTCTCTTTCTAATTTCAGACAAAACACCAGACTTTGCACATTGACGCTTGAATCTACGAAGCGCACTATCTAAAGATTCATTATCTTTAATTCTGATTTCCGACAACTAAATCCCTCCCTCCGAGTACTTCAATTTCCGGGAATGTTTATTGCAGCATGCTAAGTACACAGCCTCACGGCTTCCGGATTTTCCATGTCAAAAAGCATATTCATTACTGTAATAAACAAATCTATTATACACGAGACGAATTTATATGTCAAGAAAAACTTTCAAAAATTTCTGTTATAAAACGGAAAAATAGATTTTTACTGTTTTTTCATTGACAAGTATTCTTAAAAAGCGTATAATATTTTATATATTTTTGAAAGAATCGGTGATACTTATGTTGAAAATTACATTACGAGACGATGTACAGTCTTTTGAAAGCGGTATTACGGGCGGAGAAATTGCTAAAAGCATTAGCGAAGGGCTCTACCGCGCGGCACTTGCCGTAAAAGTGAATGGCACTGTCTGTGCGCTGGACATGCCCATTTTAGAGGATGCAACCGTTGAAATCTTAACCTTTGACAGCGAAGAAGGTAAAAATGTGTATCGGCATACTGCCTCCCACGTACTGGCACAGGCGATTAAACGTTTATATCCTTCTGCAAAGCTTGCCATCGGTCCCGCCATTGAAAACGGATTCTATTATGACATTGATTTGGAAACCAATCTTTCCATGGAAGACCTGGAGGCTGTTTCCACAGAAATGAAAAAAATTATTAAGGAAGACTTGCCGGTACATCGCTTTGTTTTAGGCCGTGAAGAAGCCTTAAAGCTTATGCGGGATAAAAACGAGCCTTACAAAGTGGAACTGATTGAAGACCTGCCGGAGGATGCAGAGCTTTCCTTCTATGAGCAGGGCGAATTTACTGACCTTTGTGCCGGTCCGCACCTTTCCTCCACAGGAAAACTCAAAGCCTTCCGTCTTTTAAGCGTTACCGGTGCATACTGGCGCGGCAATGAAAAGAACAAGATGCTCCAACGTATTTACGGTACGGCTTTCCCGAAGAATGCCGACCTTACGGCATATCTCGAAGCCTTGGAAGAAGCCAAAAAGCGCGACCACAACAAAATCGGCCGCGACCTTGAATATTTTACAACTTCGGAACTTATCGGTCAGGGTCTTCCCATTATGCTCCCAAAAGGCGCAATGCTGATGCAGACGCTCCAGCGTTTTGTTGAAGACACGGAAGAAGCCTGGGGCTGGCAGCGCACTAAAACACCGCTAATGGCAAAGAGTGACCTCTACAAAATTTCCGGTCACTGGGACCATTACCGCGACGGTATGTTTGTTCTGGGTGACCCGGAAAGTGACGACGAGGTTTTTGCACTTCGACCCATGACGTGCCCCTTCCAGTATCAGGCATATCTCAATCGCGGCAGGTCCTACCGTGACCTTCCAATGCGTCTCGGTGAAACCTCTACCCTCTTCAGAAACGAAGCCTCTGGCGAAATGCACGGCCTGATTCGTGTACGCCAGTTTACAATTTCTGAGGGGCATCTTATGTGTACACCCGACCAGCTTGAAGATGAATTTAAAAGCTGTCTTGAGCTTGCAAACTATATGCTGAAAACCATTGGTCTTTACGAAGATGTCAGTTACCGTTTCTCCCAGTGGGATCCGGATAACCGCGAAAAATATATCGGCACTGATGAACAGTGGGCAGAAGCACAGGGTATTATGCAGAAAATTCTGGATAATCTCGGTATAAAGTATTCCATTGGAATTGGTGAAGCCGCCTTCTACGGCCCGAAGCTGGATATTCAGATTAAAAATGTTCACGGTAAAGAAGATACACTAATTACGCTGCAGGTTGACCAGATGCTTGCCGAAAAATTCGGCATGGAATATACGGCAGCAGACGGCGAAAAGAAACGCCCGTACATTATTCATAGAACATCTATTGGCTGTTATGAACGCACGATTGCACTTCTGCTGGAAAAATATGCCGGCGCACTTCCCACATGGATGTCTCCCCAGCAGGTACGTGTTCTGCCGATCAGCGAAAAGTATCTTGACTATGCAAACGAAGTATGCGCCGCTCTTCGCCGTGCAGGCGTTCGTACGGAAGTGGATAGCCGTGACGAAAAAATTGGTTACAAAATCCGCTCCGCACAGCTTGAAAAATTGCCTTATATGCTGATTGTCGGCGAAGAAGAACGCGCAGCCGGTGAAGTTGCCGTTCGCTCCCGTCGTGACGGTGACAAGGGCAAGATGAAACTGGACGATTTTGTTAAAGAGATTATCGAAGAAATCGCAACCAAAGCGAGGTAAATACAATGCGCATCAAAGTAAATCCACATGCGTTTACGGATGCACAGCTTCAGCCTGCCGCCGCTATTTTGCAAAGCGGCGGCATTTGCGCTTTTCCGACCGAAACAGTGTATGGTCTTGGCGCAAACGCTTTTGACGAAGCTGCCACCAAAAAAATATTTGAAGCCAAAGGACGCCCCCAGGACAATCCTTTAATTGTACATGTAGCCGACAGGGCACAGCTGGACGAAATCTGTATCGTTTCTCCTCTTGCAGAGAAACTAATGGACCGTTTTTGGGGCGGGCCGCTTACATTGATTCTGCCAAAAACGGATGCCGTCCCGCTCTCTGTTACTGCAGGACTTTCCACAGTAGCTGTCCGCATGCCCTCGCACCCGATTGCCAATGCACTCATTCGGCTTTCCGGACTTCCCATTGCTGCACCGAGTGCAAATCTATCAGGAAAGCCAAGTCCCACACGGGCAAGCCATGTTGTCTCTGACTTGGAAGGGCGGGCGGACTGTATTATTGACGGTGGCGACTGCCTTTGGGGTGTGGAATCCACAGTGCTGGATTTAACCGTTTCACCCCCTGCCATTTTGCGCCCCGGTGCTGTTACAAAAGAAGAGCTCGCAGAAGAAATCGGCGAGGTTATCTACGGCACAGGGATTGGTGCGCCGAAAAGCCCGGGTATGAAATATACCCATTATGCACCAAAGGCTCCCGTCTATATTGCAGAAGGCGAAGACGCACTTTCCAGAATTTATAATGCAGCCGCAAAATATAACGCCCCCGGTATTTTGTATTACAAAACGGCGATGCCTTCCGTTTATGCTTCCATTTCAGCCGGTGATAATGCACAAGAATATGCGGCACGTCTTTTTTTCGCCCTTCGAGAATTTGACAAACTGAATGTAGACGTTATTTTTGCCATACCTCCTGAGGAAGGCGGCATGGGTGACGCTGTGCGAAATCGTTTATTTAAGGCTGCCGGTGGCAAAACAATTTAAGCAGAGGAAAACACTATGCATATTTTATTTGTTTGTACGGGTAACACCTGCCGAAGCCCGATGGCAGAGGCTTTTTTAAAACAGAAAACTACAAAACATACTGTTTCTTCCGCAGGGCTGTTTGCACTCTCCCCTGCACCTGCCTCACCACAGGCCGTAAGCGTAATGCAAAACCATGGGCTTGATATCTCTGCGCACCGTTCCCGTCAGCTTACAGACGAAATGATAGCGGAGGCAGATTTAATTTTAACCATGACCGAAGGACACAAAGCTATGCTCTGCGGTCTTTTTAAAGACGCCGCATCCAAAACCTTCACACTTACTCAATATGTGGGTAAAAGCGGCGACATTGCGGACCCGTTTGGCGGCGATTTGGCTCTATACGAGGCATGTGCCAAAAGCATACAGAGCTATATTGAGGAGGCCGACCTATGATTCGCGCAGCAACTATGCTTGACGCATCGGCTATTGCGGATTTATTTTATGCAAGCATGCCCTCACCTTGGAAAAAAGCAGACATCGAAGGCGCACTTTCATCTCCGTCTATGGTGACATGGGTGCTGGAAGAAGACGGCAGAATTCAATGCGCCATTATTTTACAGGTGTGTCTTGACGAAGCAGAAATTCTGTCCATCGCAACTGCCCCTTCGGCCAGAAGAGCCGGATTCGGCAAAAAGCTCCTTACCTATGCGCTTCGGGAGTTGGGCAGCGAGGTACATGTTTTTTTAGAAGTCCGTGCAAAAAACACCGGCGCAATTTCCTTTTACGAGGCTATGGGGTTTGCACCCTTCGGCATGCGAAAGGGATATTATAAAGCACCGCCCGATGACGCGGTTCTTATGAAATTGGCAAAAATTTAAAAAAAGCCTTGCCAAACAAGATAAAACAAAGTATAATAAATATATTCAAATATATTAAGGAGGTTCATATTTTGAACGGATTGGGAACTATTATTTATTTTGCTGCTATCATCGCACTCTTTTATTTCATGCTGATTCGCCCCCAGAAAAAACAGCAGAAGAAGATGAAAGCTATGCTGGACAATCTCGCAGTGGGCGACAAGATTGTTACAATTGGTGGTATTCACGGCAAAATCGTAAAAATCAAGGATGATACTATCGTTTTGGAAAGCGGTAGCGGAACTGAAAAGTCTGTGCTTACTGTTTCCAGAAATTCTATTGCAAACTGCCTTACAATTAAGGAATAAACAGACCTCCCCTTGCATAGACATACAGTAATTTCTTTGTAAAGGGGATTTTGGGTATGGCTAGGCACGTAAATACCATGGAGAATCAATCAGCAGTTTCGATAGTCCTTACTTTAAAACCGCTCCTTGTTTCTCTTTGTGTGACTTTTGTTTCTCTCTGCCTTTTGGCGCTTTGCATCGCCTTTGGTCCTGTTACAGAAAATACAGCAGATCTCTGCATTTTGCTTGTAACAATTTTAAGTCTTTTTCTTGCCGGATTTCTATCTGCGCGGCAAAAGACATCTCGTGGCTTTATTACAGGCGGCATTGCTGGGCTTCTGTATGTTTTTGCAGCTTACCTAATTGCGGCACTTGCGTTCGGTTCTTTTTCTCCGGGACGAGACTTTATTAAACTGTTTCTCCTTGGAATCGGCATAGGTGCTTTGGGCGGCATTGTTGGCGTAAACACAAGAAGAAAGACACGCTAATGCTAAAACTATATTTTTCGTGCTTTACGTTGCTGTATTTACAGATATTGTAAATACAGCACTTCCTTTTTTGTTGAAAAAAGCGCAGGATGTAGTGTTTGGCTATATCAAATTGCCCTTTTTATACAAAATAAATGTAACATTTTCCAGAAAACTATTGACTATGCTACGGAAAATGTTATATAATAAGTCTGCTATAATTACGCGAGGAGGAATTACCCTATGAAAGCAAAAAGCATGATAGGGCTGATTATAACGCTGCTTGTTATTTTTGCCCTGATTTTCACTGCTGTATGCGGCGTAACCATTGAGAATCCTTTTACAGGGGACAAGTATTATTTCCCGAAAGCGTTGGATGCTGAATATGGCGTCAAACGTGGTCTTGACCTTGTAGGCGGTTCGATTATTTCCTTTGAGGCGGATACAGAAAATCCCTCTCAAACGGACATGGACGCTGCAATGGCTGTTGTACGTAATCGTCTGGATAGCCAAGGCTACTATGATGCACCCGTATCGCAGCGCGGTGACAAAACAATTTCAATTGAAATTCCGAACATTAGCGACCCCGAAACGGCAGTCCAGATGCTTGGTGCAACCGCAAAGCTTACCTTCCGTGACCCGGACGGCAACGTCATTATGGAAGGCGGAACGGACGTAAAGCGCGCAACCTATCGCTACGGACAGACGACGGAAAACGGCTCTATGCAACATTATGTAGAACTCGAGTTTACCGATGAAGGTACAAAGAAGTTCTCCGATGCTACAGCCACCATTTCCGCAAAGCCGCAAGGCTCAAATTACATCGCCATTTACCTGGACGAAGACCAGATTTCAAGCCCTATGGTAGAGGAAGCGATTACTACAAACACCTGTGTTATCAATGGTAACTTCACGGAAGCCTCTGCCTCCGGTCTTGCTAACCAAATCCAAAGCGGTCAGCTCCCCTTTGCACTCAAAGAAGCAGAGCTTCGCAGCATTGGGCCTACTTTAGGTGACAGAGCACTGGAGACAAGCTTACTCGCTGCCGGCATCGGTATTCTGCTCGTTATGATTTTCATGCTGATTTTCTATCGCGTAGCAGGGCTGATTGCTGACATTGCACTTGCAGGATACATCGGTCTTGTAACTCTCACCGTTTCCGGTTACTTCTCTTTCCTCGGTGTTTCTGGCACCCTCACCCTTCCCGGTATTGCCGGTATTGTTCTCGGTGTAGGTATGGCAGTTGACGCAAACATCGTTATTTTTGAAAGAATCAAAGAAGAACTTCGTGCAGGCAAATCCGCAAGCGCTTCTGTAAAGGCCGGCTTCAAGCGTGCACTCAGCGCGATTATTGACTCCAACATTACAACCATCATTGCCGCTATTGTGCTTGGTGCGTTCGGTACCGGTACAATTAAAGGCTTTGCCTGGACGCTTGCAATCGGTATTGTGGTCAGCATGATTACGGCTATATTTGTCACAAAGACGCTTCTTAAGATTTTCTTAAACCTTGGCCTTAAAAAGCCCGGCGCTTTCGGCGTAAAGGTTAAAAAGGAGGTGCAGGCATAATGAACATCTTAAAAGGTAAAAACGTTTATTTCATTATTTCTGCGATTGTTATTTTAGCCGGTATTATCGCCTATATCGCTTTTGGCGGGTTAAACTTTGGTCTTGACTTTAAGGGCGGTACGGAAATTCGCATGAACATCGGAGCTGACTTTAATAACGATGAAATTGCAAGTATTGTAAAGGAAACGGCAGGGGTTTCCTCTCCCGTTATCCAGAAAGCAGGCGATTCGGAAGTTTCCATTAAAACAGAAGAAATCGACACAGCAAAGCGTGACGCAGTTGTAGAAGCGATTAAGACGAAATACAGTCTTGATGATTCTGCTCTGTTGGAAGCGACTAACGTTTCTGCTTCTGCTAGCACAAAGCTTCTGACGGATGCGCTCAATGCTATTCTTCTTTCCGTTTTGTGTATGCTGATTTACATCACCATTCGGTTTGACTTCAAATCCGGGCTTGCTGCAATTTTAGGTCTTGCACACAACGTGTTAATTATGATTGCTATCTACGCAATTTTCCGTTTGCAGATTAACTCTACCTTTGTTGCAGCTATACTCACAATTGTAGGTTACTCCATTAACAACACCATTGTTATCTTTGACAAAATCCGTGAAAACAGAAAGCAGAATCGTCGCGTTCCGTTTGAGGAAGTTTCCAATGCAGCCTTAAACCAGACCTTCACAAGAACGGTTTATGCTTCTATTACGACGCTGCTTACTATCACAACGCTTTATATTTTAGGTATTGATTCCATTCGTGAATTCTCCCTGCCGATTATCATTGGCGTTTTGGTAGGTAGCTACTCTTCCATTTGCATTGCAACACCGCTTTGGGTTGTTTTAAATGACAAATTAAAGAAGCGTACGAAAAAGGCTTAAAACTTAAGGGTGTCACACTCGTGACACCCTTTTTTATTTCAAAAAGCGAATAATCTTCCCTTTTCCGAGAAAAATAACTGCAAAAAAGAAAGGAAGATTTCATGCGCTTTCGAGATAAATTTCGCGATTTTAAAAACCGCCTTACAGACCGCCATATGTATTCAATTATTGTTGGTCTGATTGTCGTTATGGTTGCCGTTTTCGGATATCAGGCAAAAGTCAGCGCAGATTACAAAAACAGACTTGACGCCCAGTACATCCGCGCGTTTGATGACCTTACGGAATACGTTTCCACAATTGAAACCTCCCTGTTTAAGTGTGCTGCAGTCTCTGATCCAAAAAGCGTTGTACGCCTTGCAAACGATATTTATGCAAAGGCAGCGTCTGCAAGCACATGCCTTGGGCAGCTTCCTCTTTCCGATGCCCATCTGGAAAATACGGCAAAATACCTTTCCCAGGTTGGCGATTTTACCTATATGCTTGCGCTTAGCTACATGGACGAGCCGAATGTCAGCGAGCAACAGCGTCAAACAATGCTGGACCTTTCCAGATATGCCGTAACGCTTGAGGAAGGCCTCTATGATATGCAGCAAAAGCTTTACAGCGGCTCTCTTCGTTTCGGCACGCCTTCGGGCCAAAACGGGGACGGCTTTGTAGGTGATATGGAGCATTTAGAAGCACAATTCCAGGATTACCCCTCCCTTATCTATGACGGCCCGTTTTCCGACCATGTGCAGGATAAGGAATCCCTTCTTTTAAAAGATGCACCGGAAATCACAAGAGAGGACGCGGAGAGAAAAATTCAAGATGTTGTTTCCGCGGAACGTCTTGGCGAAATACGGTTTGATGGCGAAGTGGGCGGAAGGCTTCCTTCTTATATGTTTACTGTCTTCCCTGAAGACCGGAAAAACGGGCGCAGCATCTCTCTTCAAATCTCCAAAAAAGGTGGGATGCTTTTGCAGATGCTGGATAATCGGGAAGTAAAAACCCAAGACATTGATATGGACACAGCGAAACATCTGGCAAACAAATATTTGGAAACGGTTGGTCTTTTCGACATGCGTGACAGTTACTTTGAACTCAAAGAGAACATTGCCACAATCAATTTTGCCTATGCGAAAGGAAATATTTTGTATTACCCTGACCTTGTAAAGGTCAAGATTGCAATGGATAGCGGTGAAATTCTCGGCATGGAAGCCGGCGGTTATGCCGCAAATCACACCGACCGTACCTTTCCATCTCCAAAAATCACCGCACAGGACGCACAAAAAAAGCTTTCTCCTGCGCTTTCTGTTGAAAACGTACAACTTGCTGTAATTCCAAGAGAAAGCCAGGACGAAGCTTTTTGTTGGGAATTTAAGTGCAGAATGGATGATAAAACCTTTTTAATTTATTTAAATACGGAAACAGGCGCAGAAGAAGACGTTTTAATGCTACTGGAGACAGAAGGCGGCATGCTTACCATATAACGTCGCAAATATTCCCCTCCTCAGCGGTTATACTATCTATGTACCGTAAAGGTTACAAACTGAATGTGGGGGTAAAAATGATGCGTGGGCGTGGAATGATGAGTGAAAACTTAAAGCAGGAAATTGCAAAGGAATTAGGTGTGTATGACATTGTAAAGCAATCCGGATGGGGCGCTGTAAGCTCCAGAGACTGCGGTAACATGGTCTCTCGTGCGATTGAAATTGCAGAGCGCAGTGTAAAAAATAATTCCTAAAACAAGACACGGCAGGGAAAATATTCCCTGCCGTCTTTCCGTTTATTTTGTTCTCCAAACTTTACCGCCAATCACGGTAGCAACTAAGTCTAAATCCGGACTTAAAATGGTAAAGTCCGCATCAAAGCCTACTTCTATTTTCCCTTTCTTTTCCACACCAATCAATGTCGCCGGATTTTCTGTTGCCATTTTTACAGCATCATCAAACGGAATACCCCATTTGACTACATTTCGAAAGCAATCTAATACATTGGACGTACTGCCTGCCAAGGCACCGTCATCTGTTCTTGCAACACCATTTAAAACAGTAACATGCTGGCCGCCTAAGGTATAAGAACCGTCCGGCATGCCGGCAGCGCGCATGCTGTCGCTAATTAAAATCACTTTATCATAGCCCTTAGCTTTCATTGCCATTTTTGCAGCGGCAGGATGGACGTGAATGCCGTCACAAATCAGTTCTGCATATACATCGGGATTTTCTAAAATCGCGCCAATCGTGCCGGGTGCACGATGGAGTAGCGGTGCCATACCATTATACAAATGCGTCGCATTCCTTACACCGGCATCGATTGCTTTTTTGGCTGTCTCATAATCCGCGGCCGTGTGTCCGATAGCCGCTACAACGCCGCGACTTTCTAAATGCAAAATGGCATCGATTGCGCCCGGCACTTCAGGTGCCAGACTCATAATACGCACAAAACCGGGAGATACATTTACCATTTTTTCTATCTCAGCAATGTCGGCATTCCGTAGATATGCGGGATTTTGTGCGCCTTTATATTCTTCGGAGAAATATGGACCTTCCAGATGCACACCTAAAATAGTAGCACCCTCACCCTTTTCATTTCGCTTTGCCGCGCAAATTGAGGTACACGATGCGTCTACGGGCATGGAAACAGTTGTCGGCAAAAAGGAAGTGACGCCATGGTTTGCCATATAGACTTTCATGGTTTGCATTGCTTTATCCGTGGCATCCATCGTGTCCGCGCACATTGCGCCATGGGTATGTATATCTATAAATCCCGGTAAAACAAACGCGTCCCCAAAATCCAGACAATCCGGCTCTAAATGAGTACCGATTGCTGAAATTATACCATTTTCGATGGTAAGCACCTTTTCTTCACGACCGAAAATCCGCCCTTTGATCTGCACAATTCTCATCCCCTTTTGCATATCTTCTACACCCTGTCCATAAAATACATACTGTGAGGTGTAGCCATGAAACAAAAATCCTTTAAATTGATTCTGCTGTTTTTTATAATTTACAGCATACTATTTCTGTGCGGTGCAGGCGTACTTTTTACAGGCGGACGGGCAGTCTCCTTTTCCGGAGAGTCTGTTTTTGCCGCCACGCCTTCCCTGTCTGTCCCGGATATTTCCTTTTATTCCGCCCTCCCCTTTGTCTTTAAGCCTTCCGCGGAAGAGGAACAAATAAATCCGGCAGTTCAAAGTCCTGTAGTAAAGCAGGAGCAATTTAAGACGTATGACGCCGAGCCGGCAGTCATGGGGAGCGTCTTGCAAATTAAAAACAGCACGGACTACGCCGTGGATACAGAGGCACTTCTCGCTTCCCCGTTCCCTTTGGGAAACGACGGGCCAAAGGTGTTAATCGTACATACACACACCTCGGAGGCCTACGCCCAAAGTGAAAGCTATGCCTATGTGCCCTCCGATGCATATCGAACGGAAAACACGGAGTATAACATTTGCCGCGTGGGAAAAAAGCTCGCAGAAACCTTGGAACGCCACGGCATCTCTGTTTTGCACGATACAACAAGCCACGACTATCCGTCCTACAGCGGCTGCTATGCCCGTTCTCTCTCTACGGTGGAAAAAAACCTGGCAGAGCATCCATCTATCGAAGTTGTGATTGATTTACATCGCGATGCTATTTCTGATGCGGAGGGAAATTATTTGAAAACCACAGCAGAAATTGACGGCAAAGAAAGTGCACAAGCCCTTGTGGTAGTAGGAACCGATGCCGGTGGTCTACCACATGACACATGGGAGAATAATTTATCTTTGGGTCTTAAGGTGCAAAAGGCAATTTGTGAGATGTATCCGGGTCTTGCGCGCCCCCTGCATCTCCGTACAGAACGGTTTAACGGGCACGCTTCGAAAGGAGCGCTTCTCATTGAAATCGGCTCCAACGGCAACACAATGGAAGAAGCCCTGTACTGTGCGGAACTTGTAGGAAACGCACTCTCAAAAGCACTTTTAGGCCTTATGAAATAGCTAGAAGAGTCCAACTGCAATCCAAATGCCGCGAACGACGAGGGCACAAATCCAAGCAATCAGGCATTGCCCTAACACAATACCAAGTGCCCACTTTCCGCCAAGCTCACGTTTTATGGATGCCACGGCCGCAACACACGGCGTATATAAGAGGCAAAACACCAACAGCGCCAAAGCGGACATAGGAGACAAAACGGACAGTAACTCGGTTCCCTCTCCCACCAGTACCGACAAGGTAGAAACTACGCTTTCCTTCGCCATAAAGCCGGCCACAAGAGCCGTTACAATTTTCCAGTCCCCAAATCCAAGGGGTGCAAAAAGAGGTGCTAAAACGCCGGAAACGCTCGCAAGCATGCTATCCTGCGCGTTTTCAACAATATTAAAGCGAAAATCAAAGGTCTGCAAAAGCCATACCACAATGGACGCGATGAAAATAACTGTAAACGCTCTTTGCAAAAAGTCCTTCGCTTTGTCCCACAACAGGCGCGCTACGTTCTTTGCGCCCGGCATACGGTAATTTGGCAGTTCCATTACAAAGGGTACCGCCTCACCTTTAAACGCCGTACCTTTAGAAATATATGCCGTAAGTACACCCACCAAAATACCGAGAAGATAAAGACCAATCATAATGAGTGCCGCATGGTTTGGGAAAAAAGCGGCGGTAAAAAAGCCATAAATCGGGAGCTTTGCCGTACAGCTCATAAAGGGTGTAAGCATAATCGTAAGCTTTCGGTCACGGGCTGAGGGAAGCGTTCTGCTTGCCATAACACCCGGCACCGTACACCCAAAACCAATCAGCATGGGGACGATACTTCTGCCCGAAAGGCCGATCCTCCGAAGCAGCTTATCCATAACAAAAGCAACACGTGCCATATAGCCGCTGTCCTCAAGGAGTGATAAAAAGAAAAACAGCACCACAATAATGGGAATAAAGCTCAAAACACTTCCTACGCCGCTAAAGATGCCGTCAATGATAAGCGCGTGCAGGACGGGGTTTACATGAATGGTTGACAGCCAAGCGTCCACAGACGTAGAAAGAAATGTAATACCCATTTCCAAAACTTCCTGCAGGTATGCACCAATTACACTAAAGGTAAGCCAAAACACAAGCGCCATGATGCCGACAAAGGCCGGAATAGCCGTATATTTCCCGGTCAAAATTTTGTCCAGGTTGCGACTTCGTCTATGCTCGCGGCTTTCCTTCGGTTTTACCACCGTTTTTTGACACAGCTTGTGAATAAATGAAAAACGCATGTCTGCAATGGCGGCGGCGCGGTCAAGCCCTCGTTCTTCTTCCATCTGACAAATAATGTGCTCAATGGTTTCTTTTTCGTTTTGAGAAAGAGAGAGTGCCTGCATAATAAGTGCGTCACCCTCTATCAGCTTACTCGCGGCAAACCGCACCGGTATTCCTGCCGTATGGGCGTGGTCCTCAATAAGATGCATGATGCCATGGATGCAGCGGTGCACGGCACCACCATTTTTATCTTTATCACAAAAATCCGTTCTGCCCGGCTTTTCCTGATAACGGGCAATATGAACGGCATGACGTACAAGTTCTTCTACGCCTTCGTTCTTTGCGGCAGAAATGGGTACGACGGGGATTCCGAGCATTTCTTCCATTTCATTGATATGAATTGTTCCCCCGTTTCCCCGCACTTCGTCCATCATATTCAAAGCCAAAACCACGGGGACATCCAGTTCCATGAGCTGTAGCGTCAAATACAAATTTCGTTCTATGTTTGTAGCGTCTACAATATTGATAATGCCTGTAGGCTTTTCTTTTAAAATAAATTCCCGGGAAACAATTTCCTCTCGACTAAAGGGGGAAAGTGAATAAATGCCGGGCAGGTCTGTCACTTCCGTATCGCTCTCACCACGGATAGCCCCGCTCTTTCGGTCTACGGTAACACCGGGAAAGTTTCCTACATGCTGGTTTGCCCCCGTCAAATGATTAAACAGCGTTGTTTTCCCGCAGTTTTGATTACCTGCAAGGGCAAAGGTGAGCTTGTGTCCTTTGGGCAAGGGATTTTCTTCTGCTTTTACATGGTATTTTCCGCTTTCGCCAAGGCCCGGATGTGCCGCCTTCTTCGTTGGTGCATTCGCATTGTTCAGCACTTCCTTTTGGGGCTCCATTTCACGAATACCGATTTTTTCCGCATCCGCCTTCCTTAATGTAAGCGTATAGCCATGAATTTCCAGCTCCATGGGGTCGCCCATGGGCGCATACTTCATAAGCGTAACCGCCGCCCCGGGGATTACACCCATGTCCAGAAAATGCTGACGGAGACGGCCTTCTCCTCCGACTTCCGTTATAATTGCACTTTTTCCGATTTCTAAATCTTTAAGCGTCATATTTTTTGCTCCATACTTTTAAAATCCGTAATACGCCGTTCCGGCAGTAAGAGAAACGCCTTTTGCCGCCGCAAGTTCTCGCACGGTAACAAGCTGAAACCCTTTTTTAAGTAGTGCCGGTACAATCATTTTCACCGCATCCGCGGTGGCACCATAGATATCATGCATTAAAATAATGTTACCGTCAGAAGCGTACTGCACGACATGCTGTGCAATGCGGTTTGCATCTTGCGTTTGCCAGTCTCTGGGGTCTACATTCCAAAGGACAAGCGGCATCCCTGCGTTTGCACGAACAGATGCGTTGTGGTTTCCGTAAGGGGGACGCAGGGAAACAGGATTTTCTCCGATTATATTTTTGACAATAGTATTCGTTCTGGTAATTTCCGAGCGAATTTTTCCTACGGAAGATGCGGACAAATCCGGATGCAAATACGTGTGATTCCCTATGTCGCACCCAAGGCTATGCGCGCGCTTTATCTGTGCCGGATACTGTTCTGCCTGACAACCCAGCACAAAAAATGTTGCCCGTGCACCATACCGTTCCAAAGTGTTTAAAATGGAATCTGTATGTACGCCGTGGGGGCCGTCATCAAACGTGAGTGCCACCATAGGTCCTTCGATTGGCATGCGCCTCCAGCCCAAGGCAAGATACGCCTCTACCTCTGTTTTGTACACCACAATGGAACAGTTGCCGGGCGCGTAAAGCGTTTCCACCGTTTCCTCGTATGTTTCATACCAGCCTACAGAAAGATACGCCGGGACTTCCGATTTATAAACGGTTATTCTTCTGCCGTCAAGCGCGTAAAGCTCCTTGACCGTTTCTTCATATGTTTCATACCAGCCAACCGCCACGTATGCCGGTACCTCGGCTTTATAAACGCGCACGCTTCGGCCGTCCATAGAGTAGAGCGTGGCAACAGTTTCCTCAAAGGAATTGTACCACCCTAAATGCAGATATGTATCTACCGCCGTTTCGTCCACAATCGCGGTTCGACCGTCCGGTGCATAAATCATACTGTTTGTGCTTCCTACCGGCATGGAAATGCATAAAAGCAATACTGCCAGAAGAAAACTTGTGCTTTTTTTCATTGGTAACCTCTTCTTTTGTAAATTTCCATTTTAAATTCTACCACAAACAGGAGCACTTGTAAAGGGAAATATGCGGGATTTTTCATAAATAAGGCTAACTTTCGAAAAGGGAGCTATAAAAAATAAAAGATCGTTTTCGGCAATGAAAAATGTTGTTTCTTTATACAGTGTTACTTTACAAGCGAGATTAAAAAGTAACATCGCTCACTTGTATATTGAATCCCCGCAGAATTTCGTGCCAATGGTTCACCGGAACCACCTTCCCATTCTGCCGCAGCATCATCCATGCCTTTTTCCTTTTCTTTTATCCACTTATCCTCTTCTGCTTCCAAAAGAGAGAACTCTTCTACATTCATAGTAGACTTTAAATATTGAAAGACTTCATTAAGTAAAGAATCCCATTTAACATATACAGCATACGATTCTGTGTTTAATGCAGTTTGCGTTGTTGCGGTTTCATAGTTTTCCTTGCTATACGTTTCAATCGCTTCCGCTTTTTTCATAAACACGTCATATTGCCCTACCGTATTTGAATGTATTATGTTGCCGTCCGTGTCACCAGCGGATTTTTCTTCATCTTGTGAAAGCGCAACAATTGGATTTGATTTTACTTCTGTGTCGTTCTTTTCTAAATCTAAGCCGTTTCGTTTACAGGCCGACATAGTGATGGAAAGAGCAATCAAACAACAAAGGATTAAAATGCTGGTTTTATTAAGCTTCATATTTTCGCCTCCGCGCAGTTAATATACCACATTGATTTTTATCGATGAAAAAAGACATTTTTCATTAAGAAAAATGTCTTTTTCTGGCGACCCGGATGGGGCTCGAACCCACGACCTCCAGCGTGACAGGCTGGCGTTCTAACCAACTGAACTACCGGGCCATAAAACCCCGCAAAATGCGGGGACTTATGTTTATTCAGAAGTATAGGGGAGCAATGCAATATGTCTTGCTCTCTTGATTTCTGTTGTGAGCTGACGCTGGTGCTTTGCACAGGTGCCGGTCATACGACGGGGCAGAATCTTCCCTCTGTCAGAAATAAAACGGCGCAGACGTGCAACATCCTTGTAATCGATGTGTTCTACCTTATCAGCGCAGAAAATGCAGACCTTCTTCTTTGCCTTGCGGCTGCGGTACGGTCTTTCGCTTCTTTCTCTATCCATGGATCTATTCTCCTTTCCGTGATTTTAACGTTTAGAAGGGCAAGTCATCATCCGTGGCATCCGGGCCAAACTCCATGGGGAGTTCTGCACCGCTGCCGGTGGAAAAGCCGCCGCCACTGGGGGCCGCGCTATCCTTCTTGCTCTCCACAAAATGCGCTTCATTGACAACTACTTCCGTTACCCAATGGCGCTTACCCTCTTGGTCATCCCAAGTGCGGGTTTGAATGGAACCGTCAACACCAATCATGTTTCCCTTTGCAAAATAACGAGAGATAAAATCTGCCGTATTTCGAAATGCAACACAGTTAATAAAATCGGTTTGCCGTTCTTCCCCCTGCCGCGCGTAGCTTCTGGCTACGGCAACGGTGAAGGATGCAACGGATACACCGCTTTGTGTCGAACGCAGTTCCGGGTCCTTGGTCAGCCGACCGACTAAAATCGCTTTGTTCAGCATACAAAAACCCTCCTTTTACTCTTCTTCGCGACGAACAATAATTGTGCGAAGAACGCCTTCGGTAATGCCGTAAACACGGTCAAGCTCGCGCGGGAATTCCGCAGGTGCCTTGAAGTTTACAAGCACGTAGTAGCCTTCCGTCTTGTAGTTGATGGGGTAAGCAAGACGTCTCTTTCCCCACACGTCTACATTCTCAACTTCGCCGGCGCCAGCAATAAGCGCAGTGAATTTTTCCTGCAGTGCTGTGAGTTCTTCCTCGGAAAGAGCAGAATCCAGGACAAAGATTGTTTCGTACTTTTGCATCATTTCTGCCATTTTTACACCTCCTTTTGGTCTTTGGCCCCTTTCGGAGCAAGGATACCATAATAGTATAAGCTTTTCTAGGCTATTTGTCAAGCCATTTTGGAAAAATTTTTATATTTTTACGTGAAAAATTACGGTTTTTGGGATTGCACAAAAAATATATAACGTCTAATTTTCGCAAAAATTGCATATACTTTTCTTTAGACATCGCGAAGAAGAAAGGAGCCATATATGGATAAAACAGAAATTCGACAAAGCCTTGACGAAAAATGTAATTTACATTTCGGCTGTGCACTTTCTGCGGCAACACGGCAAGAGGCTTACAGAGCCGTGTGCCTCTTTGTGCGTGATCTTTTGACAAAAAAGAATTTAAACTTCAACGCAAAAAATCAAAAAGAAGAAAAAAAGCAAGTATACTACCTGTCCATGGAATTTTTGGTAGGGACTTCCTTGCATAATCATTTGTTTAACCTAGGGCTGGAACGTGAATTTGAGCACGTTCTCTCCGAAGCCGGCATAAATCTCTATGACCTATACGAACTGGAGCCGGACGCTGGGCTTGGAAACGGCGGTCTCGGGCGACTTGCTGCCTGCTACATGGATGCCGCAACGACGGACAGTCTCCCCTTTACCGGCTTTTCCATTCGGTATGAATTCGGGATTTTTAAACAAAAAATCGTGGACGGCTGGCAAATGGAGTTCCCTGACGACTGGCTTTCCATGGGCGAAGTGTGGCTACAGGCACGGCCGGACGACACCATAAAAGTACAGTTTGGCGGTCATGCTGACGAGTGGACGGACGAAAACGGATATCACGTTGCTCTGCGAGATGCGACCACTGTTTTAGCCGTTCCCTACGACATGCTGATTTCCGGCTACCGCTGTGATGCCGCAAACCGGCTGACACTTTGGAGCGCAAAATCCCCGAACAGCATCGACATGACGGCTTTTTCACGCGGTGAATATGCCAAAGCGCTGGAGGAAAATACGAAGGCAGAGGTGATTTCCAAAGTGCTCTACCCTGCCGATGACCACATAGACGGCAAAATCCTTCGAGTTCGCCAGCAGTATTTCTTCGTAAGTGCCTCCTTGCAAAGCATCTTAAAAAAGCACATGGCAAAGTATGGAACAGTCTCAAATTTTGCAGAGAAGGCCGCCATTCATATAAACGACACACACCCCTCCCTTGCCGTGCCGGAGCTTATGCGTATTCTCCTTGACGAATATGGGCTGCCTTGGGACGATGCGTGGGACATTACAACCCGATCACTTTCCTATACAAACCACACGATTATGAGTGAAGCACTTGAAAAATGGAACGAGAGCATGTTTAGGGAAGAACTCCCCCGGATTTATCAAATTGTTTGCGAAATCAATCGGCGGCTTCTTATAACGCTATATTCTGCCTTTCCGGGTGATCAAGGCAAAATTGACTATATGGCGCCAATCGCAAACGGCGAAGTGCGTATGTATAATTTGTGTCTTGCAGCATGCCATAAAATCAACGGCGTTTCTGCTCTGCATACGGAGCTTTTAAAAACCGGCATTTTCCGCGACTACCATATGCTTACACCCCAGAAATTCTGCAACGTCACAAACGGCATTGCCCACAGAAGATGGCTGGGGCAAGCAAACGGTGAACTTTGCGACCTTTTACGAAGTCTAATCGGCGATGGATTTTTGGAGGACGGCACAAGGCTCGAAAAACTTCTGGATTATTATGACGATGCAGCCGTACTGGAGAATTTACGAACAATAAAAAAAGCAAAAAAAATCGCACTGCGAAATTATATTTCCGGTGCCAACGGCATCAACATTGACGAAAATTCGATTTTTGACGTGCAAATCAAACGCCTGCATGAGTACAAACGCCAGCTTTTAAACGCTCTGCACATTCTTCACCTTTACCGGAAAATCAAAGACAATCCAAATGTGGATTTTCCGCCACGCACCTTTATTTTTGCCGCAAAGGCATCTTCGGGCTACTTTATGGCAAAGCAAATCATTCGTTTGATTGTGGCTATTTCCGGCATGGTGAATGCAGACCCTGCCGTCCGTGACAAGCTGAAGGTCGTTTTCATTGAGGACTATAAGGTCAGTCTTGCAGAAATTATTATACCTGCCGCGGATATTTCAGAACAGATTTCTGTTGCAGGGAAAGAAGCTTCGGGTACGGGAAACATGAAGCTTATGATAAACGGGGCTGTGACGGTGGGTACCCTAGACGGGGCAAATGTGGAAATTCTGGAGGCTGTAGGACATGAAAACATGTTTCTATTCGGTATGACAGCAAAAGACGTGGAAGCCCTTTGGCGGCACGGATATGTGCCGAGCGAGCTAATACGACAAAACAGGGATTTACAGGAGGTCCTCCATCTTTTAACAAGCGGCGTACTGGGTGCACGATTTGACGACATTGCCGCATCCCTTCTCACAAACCAATTCGGCACTGCTGATGCCTTTATGACTCTTGCGGATTTTGAAAGCTATGCCGCCGCACACACCCGCATTGCCGAAACCTTTCAGGATACGCGCAAATTTACAAACATGTCCCTTGTAAATATTGCAAAAGCCGGCATTTTCTCTGCCGACCGTGCTATACGAGAATATCGGAAAATGATATGGAACGCATAAAAAAGGTGTCGCTTCATGCGACACCTTTTTTGCTATTAAACACAAGCAAGAGCCTTTTCTAAATCCGAGAGAATATCATCAATATTTTCAAGACCTACAGAAAAGCGCACCATGCCGCTTTCAATGCCGCATGCCACAAGCTGTTCTTCCGTAAGCTGACGGTGGGTTTCACTTGCCGGATGCAGAACGCAGGTACGAATATCTGCAACATGTACTTCGTTAGAGGCAAGTTCAAGCGCGTCCATAAACTTGACTGCCGCATCTCTGCCGCCTTTTATCACGAAGGAAATAACGCCACTTGCGCCTTTCAGATACTTCTGCCCCAAGTTATAGCTCGCATCGCCCTCAAGACCCGGATAGGTAATGCTTTGAATTTTGTCACTCTTTTGCAGGTATTTAGCAACCACCATAGCGTTTTCGCAGTACTGTTTCATACGAACAGCAAGGGTTTCAAGCCCTAAATTCAGGAGAAACGCAGAGTGTGCGGCAGGATAAACGCCAAAGTCACGCATCAGCTGCATTCTGGCTTTCAGGATATATGCCATCTTGCCGTATGCTTTTGTATAGGAAAGGCCATGATAGGATTCATCCGGCTCGACAAGCTCAGGAAATTTGCCGTTCGTCCAGTCAAAATTACCGCTGTCCACAATGACACCGCCAACCTGCACGGCATGACCGTCCATATATTTCGAGGTGGAATGAATTACAATATCCGCGCCGAATTCAATGGGCTTACAAAGGACAGGTGTTGCAAAGGTGTTGTCTACAATCAAGGGTACGCCGTGCTTATGGGCAAAGTTTGCAAATCGTTCGATATCCAGTACAGAAAGTGCCGGGTTTGCAATCGTTTCGCCAAACACAGCCTTTGTATTTTCTTTAAATGCTTTTTCAAGTTCTTCGTCCGAAGCGTTTTTATCCACAAAAATACATTCGATGCCAAGCTTTTTTAGAGTAAAGGCAAAGAGATTCACAGTGCCGCCGTAAACCTCGCTAAGGCTTATAAAGCTATCGCCTGCCTGGCACAAGTTCAGGATAGACAAAAGCGTTGCGGCCTGTCCGGAAGAAGTACACATTGCACCCACGCCACCTTCCAGTGCCGCAATTTTCTCTTCCACCGCCATAACGGTGGGGTTTGCAAAGCGGGAATATATGAGGGACTTTGTGGGGTCATCAAATACGGCCGCCACATCGTCCGTCGAGTCATACACATACGTAGTGCTTTGTACAATCGGCACTACTCTAGGCTCTGCATTTTTCGGGGTATAGCCGGCATGCAGGCATTTTGTTTCATCTTTCATTACTCATTCCTCCGTAAAAAGAGATTTTACATATTATATCACAAATTTCCAAAAAATGCAAGCCCGACGCAAAAGAAAGCATCGGACTTTTAAAAAGTTATTTTAGTAGTTGCGCATGGAAGCTCTGAAATCAGAGGGAGATACACCATACTTTTTCTTAAACTGCTTTCCAAAATAATCAAGGCTTGCAAAACCGCTATCATAACACAAATCTACAATGCTCATTCTGCTGTTTAAGAGCATATTTGCAACATACTCAAGCCTTAAGTTATTCACAAATGTACTGAGTGTAACATTTTTATACTTTTTCATGCTGCGCGCCAGATGCTCACGGGTTTTCCCGCTAAGCTCCACCATGCGAGAAATCCCCTCAGAGAAATTTTCATGGGCACACATTTTTTCGCAAACGCTTTCCAGCCACGCCGGTGTCCCGTCATTCTTTTCTGTTTCAAATGCATTCTTTTGTGCAAACACCGAAATGAGCTCGGCCACAAAAAGGCGGAAGCGCAATTTATGTTCGGTGGTTTCTTCCTGTATGGGCACTGCAAAGGTTTTTAGAGTCGAAAGGATATGGTCTTTCTCTCTTTGCGTTAAAATACAAAACGGCGGCATAGGCGCTTCCATAAGCTGTCTATGAAGTGCTTTGCCGTGTTCGCCTAAATATGCAAACAAACCGTCCACAATTTCAGGGCGAAAGGAAATATTGACATGGCAAGGTTCAGAAGTACCACCCGGGCCAAAATAATGGGTATCACAAGGGCGAACAAACACAAGCAGCCCTTCATGTAAAACACGTTCCTCGCCGTTTATATAGTGTATACCACCGCTATCAAGTGACAGAAAAAAATCATAACAGGTATGGTCATGCAGCTGCGCTAGATAGTTACCATGGTTTGCGTACCGATAACAAAAATCAACATCCGGATTATCGCAAACAAATCCAAGCCTCATTTCTTCCTCCTGTCTGTTTCTCACGATTCATTCTCGCTCTTTTTTCCCTGTTTTTCCTTGAAAGAACGCAAAATATCTTGCCGTGTTATAATCCCGATAAAGAGGTTGCGGTCATCTACCATGGGAATAAAATTTTGCGAAAGAATTCTTTCTAGCAACTCCTCCGGTGTTATGTCAATTCTGGCCGCCGGGTTCCAGCCTGTTCGAATAATTTCCGTAATACTATGCCCTTCCTGTGCATAAACATCCGGAGCCGTCTCCAAAACATGCCAAAGGAAATCCCCCTCGCTAATGCTTCCTGCATAGCTCCCATCCTCCCGAATTACAGGGATGGCAGTATATCCGTGTGCACGTAATTTTTCAAGACCCTGCCGCACTGTACAGGTGTCCTGCAGATACGCCACCGTGTTTTTTGCACGAAGCAATGCCATAATGTTCATTTGTACTATCTCCTTTTTAAGAAAGGCTCTTTACAAACGCTTCGAGCCTGTCAAGGCCCTTCTTTATATTCTCCATATTGGTAGCATAAGACCAGCGAACATAGCCGTCAGCCATAAAGCCTTCACCGGGTACTACCGCAACTTTTGCCTTTTCAAGAAAAAGTGCAGCAAACTTTGCAGCGGAATCAATGCATTCACCATCGCATTTCTTCCCAAACAATTCCTTCATATTCATCATAACATAGAACGCACCGCAGGGTTTGCGGCAGGAAAGCCCGGGAATACTGTTAATGCGGGCAACCATGAAATCGCGACGTTTTTTATATTCTGCTTTCATTTCGCAAACAAAATCAAGACCGCCTTCCAGTGCCGCAACAGACGCCGCCTGGGCAATAGAGTTTGGATTTGAAGTTGCGTGGCTTTGCACGCTGGACATAAGCTTTGCAATCTCTTCAGACGATGCCGTATAGCCTATGCGCCAACCCGTCATGGCAAAGGTTTTGGAAAGACCGTTTACTATGATTGTGCGTGCCTTCATTTCGGGAGATAAGGACGCAATGGAAAGCCTCTCCCCTTCATATATTAGATGTTCATAAATTTCATCAGAAACCACAAACAAGTCATGTTCTAAAATAACAGCCGCAATTTTTTCAAGTTCGTCACGCGTATAAACCATACCTGTAGGATTAGAAGGACTGTTTAACACAAGTGCTTTTGTTTTCGGCGTAATTACGCTTCGAAGTTCCTCTGCCGTAAACTTAAAGTCATTTTCTTCTTTTGTTTGCAATGTGCAGGGAATACCATCCGCAAGCTTTACCATTTCAGGATAGCTCACCCAATAGGGCGCCGGAATAATCACCTCATCCCCGGGATTCAAAATAGCACCGAAGACATTGGTAAGTGAGTGTTTTGCGCCGTTAGAGACAACAATTTGCGACGGCATATAGGAAAGGCCGTTTTCTATCTCGAATTTCTTGCAAATTGCTTTTTTCAGCTCAATCGTACCGGAAGCCGGTGTGTATTTTGTTGCGCCGCACTCAATCGCTTTTATTGCTGCAGCCTTAATGTGCGCCGGGGTATCAAAATCAGGCTCTCCCGCACCAAAGCCGACAACATCAACGCCTTCAGCCTTCATCGCTTTGAATTTTGCGTCAATCGTCAGCGTAGGCGAAGGACTGATGGCAGAATATTTTTGGGACAGTTGCATATGTACACCTCGTTTATCTTGTTTTCAATATATAATACTATATTTACGCCGAAAATGCAATAGTTTTTTTGAGATTCTCGCAAAATTTCTCCGTTTTTCGCATTTGTCTTTGTCATGCGCACAAAAACGAATGTCTGTACACCGTGGACATAACGTAGCTGAGAAAAAGACACTGCATGCAGGATTTTTTTGCAGGCAGTGTCCCCCTTTAGCTTCCAAAATCTTCTGTAAGCGTCTTTGCCTCCTCTAATGTGGCAACCTTTATGCCACGACAAAGATTTTCGTAATCCTCTTGTCGAAGCTGGTCGATTTCAACGCCCGTCGCGTAAACAAACACCGCATCGCCTTCAGGTGGAAGTTCATAAACACATATTTCTTTGTCGGACAAAACGAGAAAATAGGTTGAAGGCCTGGCAGAAGGTGATGGTTTTGGCGCGATTGACGGAGTCGGTGCCGGCACACCAACGATTTCTCCAGACAAAATTGTCTTCTTAGGCTCTGCCGCAATCGGTACGGCCTCCGGATTTTTTGCTGCATTTTTTCCAATCCATGTACCGCCAAAGAAGCTTGTCCCTGCCATCACAGCACAAAGAACAATCGGTTTTAAACGCATGCAAACGCCCCCTTTTTCTTCAGTATGCCGCAAAATCCAAACGTTTATTCCAATTTTTTTCTGTTTGTAATACTTTTTTAATGGTTTTTGTTTATACTGAATGTAAAGAGGCTAAGGAGGTGCTTCCCGTGCGTATGAAAAAAGCCTTAAAAACCTATTTGAAATATTTTGCGCTGGCATTTGGTCTTTTAATTATTATTTTCATGGGGGTTGTGAGTGGATTTGTTTACAGTGCAATTTCCCGTGCAGACCATTTGGATCTCTCTAACCTAAAAATGAATTTTACATCTTTTGTTTATTATACTGACCCCGAGACAGGTGAGCTCCTGGTGATGGACCGTCTGTATGATAACGAAAACCGCATTTGGGCAGAATACGAACGGATTCCCCAGTATATGAAGGACGCAGTGGTTGCCATTGAAGACGAGCGTTTTTACACCCATAAAGGTTTTGATATAAAACGTATTATCGGTGCTGCCTTCAGCATGATGAAAAAAGGCGGCTACAGCTACGGTGCAAGTACCATTACACAGCAGCTTGTCAAGAATCTCACAGGTGATGATGAGGTAACACTGGAACGTAAAATCCAAGAAATACACCGAGCACGCCAAATCGAAAAGGAATACTCGAAAGAAGAAATTTTAGAGCTCTATTTAAACACTATTTATTTAAGCCAGCAATGTAACGGTGTACAGGCGGCAGCAAATGTTTATTTTGGAAAAGATGTCAGTGCGCTTACGCTGGCAGAATGTGCATCCATTGCAGGGATTACGCAGTATCCTTCCATGTATGACCCCATTGTAAATCCAAAAAACAACAAAGCAAAGCAGGAACTGGTGCTCTCGAAAATGCTGGAGCTTGGAAAAATCTCCGAAGAGGAGTATCATGCTGCAGTAAATGAAAAACTTGTGTTCGCCCAAAAGAACGCTTCGGAATCGGAAATCAGCAGTAATTCATATTTTGTGGATGCTGTGGTAGAAGAGGTTCTCGGCGATTTGCAGGCAAAATACGGCTATACACGGCAGGTTGCACTTAAGATGCTGTATTCAGGTGGTCTCCAAATCCACACAACCGTGGATATACACGTACAAGAAACCCTAGAATCCATTTACACAAATGAAAAGAATTTCCCCACCGTTTCCGGCGAAGTACAGCCGGAAAGTGCGGCGGTTGTCATGAATCCTGAAAATGGGACGATTGCAGGTCTTGTCGGCGGACGAGGTGAGAAAACGGCAAGCCGAACTTTAAACCGTGCTACAGATACGCTTCGACAGCCGGGCTCTACCATAAAACCGATTGCCGTATACGCCCCTGCCATTGAATACGGACATATTACGCCTCAAAGCACAATTATTGACGGACCCATTACCATAGATGGATGGTCCCCCAGAAATTCCGGCGGTGAATTCAGGGGCCCTGTTACAATGAAGGAGGCAGTTGCCAGCTCCATTAACACTGTTGCCGTTAAGGTTTTGAAAAAAATCAATTTAGATACCTCTTATGATTTTCTAACGAGAAACCTCGGCATCACAAGTCTAGTCCAGAATGAAACCCGTGACGGCAAAGTGTATACGGACAAAGCCTATCCCGCACTTGGCCTCGGCGGTCTTACAGACGGTGTTTCCGTTTCTGAACTTTGCGCGGCCTATGCCGCCTTTGCAAACGATGGCAAATACAATTCCCCGACCACCTACACAAAGGTTTTAAACCACAGGGGCGAAGTGATTTTGGAAAACGAAGCAGGCAGCCGGGAAGTTCTCGCCATGAGTGACATTACCGCCTATCAAATGACGCAAATGCTGCAAGGTGTTGTACAGTACGGCACCGGCAGCGGGGCGGCACTTCGAAATATGCCGGCCGCAGGCAAAACGGGTACATCCACCAACGACCACGACCGCTGGTTTGTAGGATACACGCCCTATTATGTAACTGCAGTTTGGTTTGGCTATGACCAGCCGAAGTCCCTCGGATCTGTGGGCTACAATCCTTCCATTCCCGTTTGGCGTGATATTATGAATGAACTTCATAAAGATAAAGCTTACAAAACCTTTCACATGCCTAGTAATGCGCACCTTTACGAACCGGTACAAATCTGTACAGAAAGCGGACAGCTAGCCTCGTCTCTCTGTGCCTTAGATGTGCGCGGCGACATGACAAATTATATTTCTCCCCTCTCTGGCGATGTGCCTACCGAAACTTGCACAGCACATAAATCCTACCGCATTTGTACGGATTCAAATTTACTTGCCACAACCGGCTGCCCGGAAACGAAAACAGTTTCTGCCCTGGGTATATCTGCAGAAGAACAGGACGGCTTCGTTCTTTCAGAAACTTGCAAGCAGCACGCGCCGGAAGAAGTACCGCCCGCCGAATCTCCCAATGATGCGCCCGAAGGCATCCCGCCAACGGAAGAACCAGCTGCATAAAGAATCAGGCATAGAAAGCTCGCCCTCCGCATACGTTTAAATAAAACGAACGGAGGACGAGCTTTTTGAAAAAAATATTGCTTTTTATTCTTATGCTGTTTGCAGTTATTATTCTTTTACCAACGTTTCTGGTTCTTTGCATGGCCAAAAAGCCGCAAGATGCGCCCCTGACAGCATCAGGCCCCGCCGTTACGGTATACTATAGCGATACAGGCGAAACAAAAAGTATTCCTTTGGAATCGTATCTTCCGGGCGTTGTCGCGGCGGAAATGCCGGCGTCGTTTCACGCGGAAGCTTTGAAGGCACAGGCGGTCGCTGCACGCACTTACATTTATAACCGTATGTTCACGGGAGCGACAGATGATATCCACCCAAGTGCCCATGTTTGCACCGACAGCACGCATTGCAAAGCCTGGATTTCCGATGAAAAAATGCACACAGATCTGGGAGAAAATTGGTACGAAACATATTTCCCAAAAATCGAAGCCGCAGTCAGGGATACCTGTGGCGAAATTGTCACGTATAACAGCGAGCCAATTGTCGCTGTTTTTCATTCTACCGGCAGTGGACGCACAGAAAATTCGGCAGACGTTTGGGGCGGGGACCTGCCGTACCTCAAAAGTGTTGAAAGTGCCGGAGATATGCTTTCTCCAAAGTTTTCTTCCACTGTAGAGGTTCCGAAAACCGAGGTTTGCGAAAAGCTGGGGGTCTCGGATGCACACGTCTACGAATATACTCGAAGCGAAGGCGGCGCAGTTCTTACGGTAAACATTGGCGGCTTTTTATTTCGGGGTGTGGACATTCGCTCTCATTTTGATTTAAATGCCGCAAATTTTGAAATCGAAGAAACGGATGACGATTTTATTTTTCATGTAAAAGGAAACGGGCACGGTGTGGGGCTGAGCCAATACGGTGCAAACGCCATGGCAGAAAACGGAAGTACCTATACGGATATTTTAACCACATACTATACCGGTGTTTCCCTATCCAAGGCTTGGTAATCAAGGCCTTTTAAAGACAATAACGCCTACAATCATGAGTGCAAGTCCCAAAAATTTAGAGAGCCCGAAGGCCACCTTTTCACTGCCCATCAGCCCAAAAGCATCAATGCCTGCTGCCACTAAAAGCTGGGCAATGAGAATCACAGAAATTGCAACTGTGGGGCTAAGATTTCGAATAGCAAGCATAACGGTAACGGTGATTACAAGGCCAAGCGCACCGCCCGCAAGATAGATTTTATCGGCCTCAAAAATGGATTTGAAGCTACCACTTCCAAAGATAAACATTACGATAAGTGACAACAGAAACGCTGTCCCTTGCACAAAAGCATTTGCCTCAAAAAGGCCTGCCTTTTCCCCCAGGCGCGTGTTCATAACGCCCTGAAAACTCATTGCAGCACCGGCAATAATCGAAAAAATAACACCGAGCATTTATATCACCTCGGTGTTATTTTGTTCTTATTTTGTTGTTTTATGCTAAAACCAAAGCTTTTGAATGTACTTTTTTCCGTGAAGAAACTTACGAAAGCCAGTCATAGCAGAATAGGTGACGAAAAGATAGACACGTCCGCCGCATTTTTGAATAGCTGACAAAAGCGTTTCATAGTCCGGACAAACAACCAAATCATCAAAACCTGCCGTTTGCATACGCACCGCCATATCATAGGTGCGTGTACCACCAACAAGGAACGCTTTGCAATGCATGCTTTGCAGTTTTTCAAATTCCACGTCATAAATCCAGGAAACATCCTTCCCGTCCCCCACGTTATCGTTTAAAAGAACGCCAAGGGAGACCTCTCCGGCATCCGGCAAAACGGAAGCAATTGCCTCTTCTGCGCCTGCCGGGTTTTTAATCAGAATAATGCGAAGAGATGCGCCGTCCACATCCACTGTTTCCTGTCTGCCAAACTTGCTTTTCTGTCCTAAAATCCCTTGCTGAATCTTTGCTTTGTCTACGCCCAGTACTGTAGCACAAGAAGCGGCACAAAGAGCATTATAAATATTATATGCACCGGCCTGCGGAATTGTCAGTTCCATGCCACCAACCGAAACAACGGAGCCATCCTGTGATAATTCCAAAACGGCATCGACGGCAAGGTCCGTCTCGGGCCTTGTAAAGCCGCACACGGGGCATGAATATGCGCCCAGATGGCTGAAGGTTGTAAACTGGTACGAATAGGGGGTGTTACACTTTTTGCAAAACGTCCCTTCGGCATTTTCTGCCGTTTCGCCTTCGCGAATGGGAACGGAAAAGCCATAATAAAAATGCTTATTCTCCGGCACAAAATCGCCCAGCATGGCTTCGTCCGCATTTAAAACCAAGGTGGCTCCGGGTGCCTTTTGACACGCCTCTTCAATGAGTGCAAGTGTTTGGTCAAGCTCTCCGTAGCGGTCAAGCTGATCGCGAAAAATATTGGTAACCGCAATGACCTCGGGGCGGATTTCTGCCGTAATATGGCGCATATAGGCTTCATCTACCTCAAGGACCGCAAAATCTCCCTCCACCTTTCGAAATAAGGGGAAATTTCGAATGAGGCAGGATACCACACCGCCCTTCATGTTAGCACCACTGGTGCTGTTTACGGCACGTTTCCCCGTCTCTTTCAAAATGCTTTGTAACATCGCGGTGGTCGTTGTTTTTCCGTTCGTCCCCGTCACCAAAATAACGCGATACCCACGCACAAGACGCTTTAAAATGTTTGGGCGAAATTTTAAGGCGATTTGCCCCGGGAGATTGGTGCCGCCGCCAAAAAGACCGCTTACAAATCCAATCAATTTTGCAATAACAATTACAATATAATCCATTTTAACGTTCCTTTATTATTTCTTCCATTTCTCGTGACGAAAGATGGCGCCACTTCCCTTTAGGCAGATGCCCCAGCTGAATATTCCCCACAGATACGCGGACAAGCCTTGTAACTTTATATCCTATTGCCTCGATCATACGACGTACCTGACGGTTTCGCCCTTCCCGAATGGAAATGGAAATATCCACGCCATCCGGATACTGGCGGACAACAGTAACCTTTGCAGGTGCCGTTTTGCCGTCCTCAAGGCGCACCCCATGGCGAAGGGCGCCAAGCTGGCCAAGCGTAGGAAAGCCGGGCACATGTGCAATATATGTTTTATAAATTTCATGTTTAGGATGCATTAGGCGATTGGCAAAATCTCCGTCATTTGTTAAAAGCAGGAGTCCTTCCGTGTGATAATCCAGCCGCCCAACCGGGAAAAGTCTTGCGTCTATGTCCGTTACAAGCTGCATAACGGTGGGACGGTCAAAGGGGTCATCCGTTGTTGTGACAAAGCCGTCCGGCTTATTTAAAGCAATATAGTATTTCTTAGTTTCCAGCGTGACCGTTTTACCATCGACCTGCACTGTATCTTCTTCCGAAACATCAAGCCCCGGCTCTAAAATCCGCTTGCCGTTTACCTTGACGCGGCCTTCCGTAATCAGCGTATCCGCGCCTCTTCTCGAACAAATACCGGCGGCCGCGATATATTTATTGATTCGCATACCATCGCTCCAATCTTATGATGCAATTATTATAGCAAACAAAGCCTAAAATGTCAATCCCTTCTATGTGGTTTATGTTTTTCAGGATAAAATTGGCTGCAAAAGAAACAATATCAAATTTTAGTATTGAAATTTGTAAAAAACAATGCTATAATAAGTTTAACATTGCATGACACGAATGAATCTTGAGGCCTTTGGCGCGTATACATACTTGCTAAGATTACGTCCATCACAACGCATAGGTCTTCCAATCATTACTGTGCAGCAGTTATGTTTCTTGTCAAAAGAAGGGTAAACTTTAAAAATATCTATTGAAAGGATTGTTAAACATGGAAAAAGTACGTTACGGTATCGTTGGTCTTGGTGCAATGGGCACAGGCCACGCAACTTATCTCTCTAAGGGTGAAGACCCCAATGCTGTGCTTGCTGCCGTTTGCGACATCGATCCCAAGGCACTTGAAAAAGCGATGACTGCATTTTCTGTTCCCGGCTTTGCAGATTACAAGGAAATGTTCGCTTCCGGCCTGATTGATGCAGTTTTAGTTGCAACACCCCACTACTCTCACCCGGAGATTTCGATTGATGGCTTTAAAGCCGGTCTACACGTTCTTTGCGAAAAGCCTGCCGGCGTATACACAAAGCAGGTACGTGAAATGAACGAAGCAGCCGCAAAAACAGATAAGAAATTCACCTGTATGTTTTTAATGCGTGAATATCCTGCCTTTGCAAAAATCAAGGATCTCCTTGACAGCGGTGAACTTGGCAACTTAAAGCGTGCCAGCTGGACGAATACAACCTGGTACCGTCCCCAGGCATACCATGATTCCTCCGAATGGCGCGGTACATGGGACGGCGAAGGCGGCGGTGTTTTAATTAACCAGTGCCCCCACAACATTGACCTTTGGCAGTGGTTCTTCGGTATGCCTGACAGAATTCAGGCACATATGTCCTTCGGTAAATACTATAATATTGATGTTGAGGACGAAGTAACCGCTTATCTTGAATACGACAACGGCTTTACCGGCACCTTTATCGTATCCACCGGCGAAGCACCCGGTACAAACCGCCTCGAAATCGTTGGCGATATGGGGAAGCTTGTTTTAACGGATAATGAACATCTTGAGTTCCACCGCAACCGTATTTCCGAAAGAGAGCATAACCGCATCAACACCGAAAGAATGGCAATGCCGGAATGCTGGACGTTCGACGTGCCGATTACCGCACCGAATCTTGGTCACAAGGCAATTACGAGAAACCTTTCCGAGGCCATTCTCTTTGACAAGCCCCTCCTGGTTGCCGGTGAAGAAGGCATGAATTCTCTCCAGATTTCCAACGCCATGCACCTTTCTGCTTGGACAGGCGAAATGGTGTCTCTCCCCGTTGATGAAGACCGGTTCTACGAACTCCTGCAGGAATACACCAGGAAAGCAAGCCGCAAAACATTCCGTAAATAGCAGTAGTAGAAAAGGGGATGTAAAAAAAGTCCAGACCGCAAAAAGGCTGAATATTCTACTGAAAAGAAATAATAAAATTCAATATCTTAACAAAAACGAAGCAAAACTTCAAATTTTTGAAGTTTTTCTTTTTGTATGATGCCTTTTTGCTATGAAACAAACTTCGCCGCTCGGCGTACCCATGTACGCCGTCGGGTAACCCCTTCGGGCTCAGTTTCCCCATTCTGAACATTTTTTCCTATCCCCCAAAAGGGGGTGTAATTATTTTACACCCCCTTTTAATTATTCGGCGTAATCAAACAGTGCTGCGGCAAAATCTCTTGGAGAGAAGGGCTGCAGGTCCTCCACTTCCTCCCCCACACCCACAAACCGAACAGGCAGGGAAAGCTTATTTCGAATGGCAATCACAATACCGCCTTTGGCGGTGCCGTCCAATTTTGTAAGCACTAGCCCCGTAATAGGAACTGCCTTCGCAAAAAGTTCAGCTTGGCTAACGGCATTTTGCCCGGTGGTGGCATCTAAAACAAGCAGGCATTCTTTCGATGCGCCGGGAAGTTCCCTATCAATGACCCGGTACATTTTCCCAAGCTCATCCATCAGGTTTTTCTTATTATGCAATCTGCCTGCCGTATCACAAATCAAAATATCTGCACCACGTTTTCGTGCGGCGTTGCATGCATCATACACAACAGAAGCCGGGTCTGCACCCTCGCTTCCCTTTACAATATCGCACCCTGTGCGTTCTGCCCATACTTCAAGCTGCTGAATAGCCGCGGCACGAAATGTATCTGCCGCCGCAAGAAGAACGTTTTTACCATCCTTTTTGAATCTTGCGGCAAGCTTACCGATTGTTGTGGTTTTTCCCACGCCGTTTACACCGATTACAAAAATGACGGCCGGGCTTCCGCTTAAATCCAATTCCGAGGTTTCTTCCGACAGCATTTCCGAAATTAACAGCATCAGTTCTTTACGGACTTCTTCACCGTCCGTAATACGGTTCTCTTTTACTCTGTCACGCAAAGTATCTACAATTTCCATTGCCGTTTCCGCCCCGATATCTGCGAGCACCAGTGCATCCATAAGTTCTTCAAAAAGTTCCTCATCTACTTTTACAAATGCCTTGAAAACGGCATCTACATGCTGAGAAATCGATTCTCTTGTTTTGGAAAGACCTGCTTTCAGTTTTGAAAAAAAGCCCCTTTTTTCTTTTTCCATATTTTCGCCTCGCTTTCATCGTGTAATTATATATGATTTCCCGTATTCTGTCAAGCATTGCTTTTCCCAAAAAGCGCAGAAAAAGGCTTGACTTTAGATGGGAAAACCTGTAAAATGAGTAGAGGTGAATTTTAAATGCGAATTCTTTTAATACGGCACGGGGATCCGGACTATGTGCATGACACTGTTACGGAAAAAGGTGCACGGGAAGTTTTACTTTTGGCAAACCGTCTGGCAACAGAAAGGATAGATAAGATATATTGCTCGCCTTTAGGGCGTGCACAAGACACCGCAAGACCAACTGCCGAGAAACTAGGCATGGAAATTCATACACTTCCCTGGCTCGCGGAAATTGACATTACATATGATATAGAGAATAAAACAGTTTCCCCTTGGGATATTTATCCCCACATATGGTCAGAAAACAAAAAAGCAGCTGACAAAGAAAACTGGATAAATTACGAGTTGTACCGCGGTGCACCGCTGCAGGAAAAGGTACAAGAAATTCAAAAGTCAATTGATGCACTTTTACTTTCTCATGGTTTTCGCCACCTGGGGCAGCTTTTTGAAGTTTTACCCGGATATGAAAAAAGCACGGAAACCATAGCCATCTTCTGTCATATGGGGCTTGGAAACGTTATTTTATCCCATCTTGCGGGAATTGCTACACCGCTTTGGTGGCATACTATCTTTCTGCCACCCACTTCTGTAACTACCCTGTACATGGAACAGCATTGCCCCGATACAAAGCTTGCCCTTGCCCATTTTGTAGGCATTGGAGACATTTCCCATTTATACGTCGGCGGTGAGCCCGCCTCAACCTCGGGTCTCAAGAACTGTGCTTCTCCCATTTTTCCGCCTGAACCTCTAAATCAGTAGGGTTTTCCCTGTTTTTACGACCTTTTTCTTGACAAAACCTTTTCGTTTTGGTATGATATACAAATAATACAAAAGCCTATATGTATGCGGAGGTGCTTGTATGCACGAAAAACAGGATTTCCAAAGCATGACGCTGGATGCGCTTACGCCCATTGTATCCATGCGCCCCGGAAAAGAATATACCAAAGAAGAGTTACGGATTGCAAGAACAGTTTTTATGGAAAAGCTAGGCTGTTTAAATCCGGAAATTGAGCCGGAGGAGGCGGAAGAGACAGAAGCGGTCCCTTCCCCTATAGAAGTATACGAAGCGTTGACTTTGGAAGATGCGCTTCCCATTGACTCTCCTTCCCCCATACTGCATGAAGTACCGGTGGAAGCTGAGGGTTTATCTTCTGTAACGGCCATCCCTGTTTTTGACGAAACCGTTGCACCAAAAGAAATAGAAGAAGTGCCCCATGTGACCGAAGCATCACCTGTTGCTGCAACGCCGGAAGCAGTTCATGAGGAAAACGTGTTCGAGGAGCCGGAAGCGGTGTCCACACCTTTGGAAACCGAAGAATTTATCCTCAAAGCTGACAGCCGCCTTGCACGTTTTCTGTATCGACTTTATGCCTATTTCCTTCTTCCTCTCTTGGCGTTGGAATCGCTTGCTTTTCTACTTGCAAGTGTAGGTACTGCAGTGGCAATTGCAGATGCACCGTATATTATTATACATGTTATTTGTGCCGCCGTTTATACCATGATTATTTCCCTTGCCTGGCATCAGTTTTTCCACCGCACAAAATTCGGGCTGCTTTTAAATCGATCCATCCTTGGCGTATGCATCATCCGTGGTTTTTTGATGCTGCTTGCCGGCACAGATATAGTATGGGGTGTGATTTTTGTTGCACTCTCCGTCCTGTTCCTTGTCTATTTCATTGGATATGACAACATGTTTATTATACCGTCTCCAAAGCGACAGCGTGTGCAATAGAGGGAATACTTTCCCCTTGCAAAGTTGTTGTCGGCGATAAGAGCGCACCGGTTGCTACAAAAAGCAGCCGGTTTATTTTTTTCTGTACCATCTGCGGAAGCAAATAACCGCAAAGCACAGACGCGCTGCAACCGCACCCGCTGCCGCCGGCATGGGTATCCTGTGTTTTACTGTCAAAAATTAGCATGCCGCAATCTTTGTAATTTGCGCCAAGAGAATACCCTTCTTTATCAAGAAGTTCTGCCGCCACATTTCTGCCTACACTGCCAAGGTCCCCCGACACAATTAAATCATAGTCATTTGGGGTTCGTCCTGTATCTTGAAAATGTGCCATAACCGTTGATACAAATGCAGGCGCCATCGCCGCGCCCATATTATTGGCATCTTTTATACCCATGTCCGCAATGCGTCCCGTTGTGGCATGGGTTATTTTTATTTTACCGCCCATACCGACTGCCACAGCACCGCATCCTGTTACCGTCCATTGTGCGCCGGGCGGACGTTGACCGCCATACTCCAAAGGAAAACGATACTGCTTTTCAGCAGAACAAAAATGACTGCCTGCCGCCGCAATTACTCTGCCGGCATATGCACCGTCAACCAGCATGGCAGACACAGAAAGTCCTTCTGCCATTGTAGAGCAAGCGCCATAAATGCCGAGATACGGCACCCCTAAAGACCGAAGCCCGAAGCTTGAAGCGGTACACTGATTTAAAAGGTCCCCAGCCACAATAAAATTTACTTCCTCCGGGGAAAGTTCACTTTGCTTTAAACATTCCGTTACGGCCTTCGTAAATAGAGCACTTTCTGCTTTTTCCCAGCTTTCCTGCCCGAGCATAGGGTCTTCTTCTGTAAGTGTAAAATAATCCCCCAAAGGACCTTCTGCCTCTTTAGGACCCACTACGGATGCATAACCCATAATTGTCGGATTTCCCGTAAACTCTACAGTCTGTCCACCAAGTCGTTTTGAATTTTCCACATTCTCTCTCCTACATCAAAAATAAATAATACACAATGCCTGCCAAAACGGAGGAAACAACGCCGTATGTGATAACAGGGCCTGCCACCGTAAACATCTTGGCACCTACGCCCAAAATATAGCCCTCTGTTTTAAACTCAATCGCAGGCGATGCCACGGCGTTGGCAAAGCCGGTAATGGGCACTATCGTTCCGGCGCCGGCATGCTTTGCAAGGCCGTCATACACGTCCAGAGCAGTAAACAGAATACTTAAAAATATCAGGCTTACGCTGATGGCTGTCGGCACAAGTTCCTCTTCCATGCCGCGCATCGCAAAGAAATTTCCAATGACCTGCCCCAAAGTGCAAATAGCACCGCCCACCAGGAAAGCCCAGAGTAAGTTTTTCCCTAAAGGGGAATTGGGCGTGTGGGTCTCTACAAACTTTTCATATTCTTTCTTCTGCATACGCTGTCTCCTTTACAAAAATTGTCCCCGTATATTCCTCTTTGTCGCTATCCGAAAGCACAACAAATCGAAGCAAAAGTGCCAACAAAAGAAGGAACGTAAGGAGTATATAGTTTGCCCTTTTTTTCATTGCAATCACCAAATTTAGTTTTGCTTTTTTTACACAGAATATACAAAAAAACGACGAATTCAAAATTCGTCGTTCTATCTTTTATGAAATTTTAATGCCCTCTGAAAAACCAATTGGCACAGTAAACAAAATGCCTGTATTTGGCTTATCCAGTCCTCCTGTTACTTCATTTACGATTTTTGAAGCCCTTTTCACCTGTTCATCCGTCACCACCGCAAAAATGGTACGGTTATATTCTTCATCTAACCGCAAAAACGACCGAAGAGAGTTGAAAATCGGCGGAATTTCTGCGTTTGTATCTCCCATGACACGCAGCATGCCTTTCGTTTCTGCTACGGTTGCACCGCCAATTCCGGCCTTCATAAAGGCTGCCAAAAGCCGACTTAAAACCTCAATTTTATTAAGCACTATGACAAGAAGTTGCATGATTCTTCACCTCTTTTTCAGTATACCATATCTGTAAAAGAAATGCAAGAATGGTTTTTTTTGAAAAGAGTTGCTTTTTCTTATAAATATGATATAATTAAAGATAAAGCTTTTAATTTCATCATTATTATTTTTTAATCTTTTTATTTTTTATGGAGTGATCGCATGACGACAAAAGATTTAGATGGAAAAACCCTTTTGGAACTACAGAAAATTGCAAAAACGTATCAGATAAAAAATATATCGAAATACAAAAAACAAGCACTTTCCCAGCTTTTGGAGTCTTGCATTGAAAAAGAAACAGAAAACCCGCCTTCCCTGTCGTCGCAAGCACCAGATTTTTTACAAAAAAAGGACGGGTTTGAAGCTTCCCGTGCAGAAGGCGTTTTAGAAATTTTGCCGGACGGCTTTGGGTTTTTGCGCTGTGCAAATGTTGTATTAGGCACAAAAGATGTCTACGTCTCTCCTACCCAGATCCGCAGATTTAACCTAAAAACCGGTGATTATGTTGTGGGAAAATCGAAATTTCACAAGGAAGGTGAAAAGTTTCAAGCTCTTATATATATTGAAACGGTAAACGGGGACGGCGTGGACGTCTCAATTCACCGCCGGCCTTTTGAAACTCTTGTGCCTATTTTCCCGGATACGCGGATTTCTTTAGGGTCCGATCAGTCGGATTTTTCCATGCGGCTTATCGATTTGATTGCGCCACTTGGTTTTGGACAACGAGGGCTGATTGTCGCCCCGCCGAAAGCCGGAAAAACAACCATTTTAAAAAATATTGCAAAAAGTATTTCGCAAAATAAAAACATAAAGCTGATTGTACTTTTAATTGACGAACGTCCCGAAGAAGTGACAGACATGGAGAGAAGCATTGACGGCGAAGTGGTATATTCTACCTTTGACGAGCTTCCGGAGCATCACATTAAGGTTGCCGAAATGGTTTTAGAACGCGCACAGCGTCTTGTAGAGCACGGCAAGGACGTTGTTGTTTTACTCGATTCCATCACCCGGCTGGCTCGTGCTTATAACCTGACCATTCCCCCGACAGGCAAAACACTTTCTGGCGGTCTTGACCCCGGGGCACTCCATAAACCCAAACGGTTTTTTGGTGCGGCACGAAACATAGAAAATGGCGGAAGCCTTACAATTTTAGCTACCGCACTTATAGATACCGGCAGCCGTATGGATGACATGATTTTTGAGGAATTTAAGGGAACGGGCAATATGGAAATTCATCTTGACCGCAAACTTAGCGAAAAAAGAATTTTCCCCGCCATCGACATGAACAAATCCGGCACAAGACGGGAAGAAAAACTCCTCTCTGCCCGTGAACTGGAGGCAGTATGGGCGATACGAAAGGCCTACGGTAATCTCCCGACAGCCGAGGTGACCGATAGCATTATCCAGCGACTGATTTCTACCAAAAATAACGATGAATTTATCAATATGACGATAAAAGCGTCGTATACAAATGAGTGATTGCCATGAAAATTAAAACAAATTTTGTTTGCCAGGAGTGTGGCTACACTTCGCAAAAATGGCTCGGCAAATGTCCGGGCTGTGAAAACTGGAATTCATTTTTAGAAGAAACCGTTGCCCAGCCTACAAAGGGAGACCCCCTCTTTACAGCGTCGGCTTCTCCTGTAGCCATTGACGCGATAACGCCCGACAGCGAGGGCGCACGCCTTTGTACAGGCATCGGGGAGCTGGATTTAGTGCTCGGCGGCGGTCTTGTTACCGGCTCCCTCGTTCTTGTGGGCGGCGAACCCGGGATTGGAAAATCTACGCTTCTTCTGCAAATTTGCGCTTCCCTTTCTTCTTATGGTAATGTTCTCTATATTTCCGGTGAGGAATCCGAACGGCAATTAAAACTTCGTGCCGACCGTCTTTCCATTCACCCGAATTCCTTATATATATTAAGCGAAACCAATCTTGACGCCGCGTTTGTGCATATAAAAACATTCGCGCCAAAAGTTCTTATCGTAGACTCTGTACAGACGATGTTTACTCCTTCCATCACAAGTGCCAGCGGCAGCGTAAGCCAGGTGCGGGAAATTACCCTTCGGCTTATGCGTTTTGCCAAAGAAACGGGGACGGCCGTTTTCCTTGTGGGCCACGTTACAAAAGACGGTGCCATCGCCGGACCGAGGGTACTGGAGCACATGGTAGACTGTGTGCTGTATTTTGAAGGTGACCGCCATCAATCCTACCGCATTTTACGAGCGGTAAAAAACCGCTTTGGCTCTACCAATGAAATCGGTGTTTTTGACATGGGCGACAAAGGGCTGACAGAAGTAAAAAACCCTTCCGCCATGCTTCTTTCCGAAAGGCCCGAGGATGCACCGGGGTCTGCGGTTCTATGCTCCCTTGAGGGCTCCCGTCCCTTACTTGCAGAAGTACAGGCACTTGTTGCCCCCACAGGATTCGGCATTCCGCGTCGTATGGCATCCGGCATTGACCTTGGGAGACTCAATCTCCTAATTGCCGTTTTAGAAAAACGTGTCGGTTTAAACTTACAAAACCAGGATGTTTACGTAAACGTTATTGGTGGTCTTCGCATTGACGAAACCGCTGCAGACCTTTCCATTGCCGCTGCCATTGTTTCAAGTTGCAAAGGGATCACCATTCCGAAAAACATGGTGTTTCTTGGCGAGATTGGGCTTACCGGTGAGCTACGTTCCATTGCTCACGCCGAAAGACGTGTGACGGAATCCATCCGTATGGGTTTTCGGGATATTGTCCTACCGCAGGAAAATGCAAAAGCACTTCGTATTCCGGATAAAGATGTGCGTCTTCTTTGCGCCGGCACGGTGCGTGAAGCATTGCAAAATTTAACGAAAAAAGCACAAAATCGCGGCACTTTGTAAAATATGGCATACTTTCTCTCGCGCTTTCATATGATGAAACAAAGTTATAGGATGGAGCGTGAGGGATTTGAAGGATTATATAGAGGACCGTGCAATTGAACTTGCCACCTATATAATAAACAATAACGCCACGGTGCGTGACGCCGCAAAGAGATACAGCGTTTCGAAATCAACCGTACATAAGGATATTGTAGAAAGACTCCCCCGAATCAACTTAAGCCTTGCCATGGCAGTGCGAGCAATCTTAGACGAAAATAAGTCGGAACGGCACATCCGCGGCGGTCAGGCAACAAAGCTCAAATATTTGGCAGAAAAAAATGTAGGCTAAGAGAAACGCGTACAGCCTTTCGGCTGTACGCTTCTTTTATACATTCTCAGCTATTTTTCTAATGACATGTCCTGCCAAAATAAGCCCTGCAACGCTTGGTACATATGGTAAGCTCCCGATAATGCCGTTCTCTGTTTTTTTTGCTTCTTCGGTAGAATACACCACATCCAGCTGCTCGACACCTCTCTTTTTAAGTTCTCTGCGCATAACGCGGCATAAGGGACACACGCTCGTTTTGTAGATGTCGGAAACAAGGAAGCGCGTAGGGTCAAGCTTATTTCCTGCACCCATACAGCTTATAATAGGAATATTTCTTTCTTTACAGACTGTAATTAGCGCAAGCTTCGCGCTTACGGTATCCACCGCATCTATGACATAACTGCATTGTTCCGGAACAAGCTGCGAGGCATTTTCCGGCGTGCAAAACATATCGACTGCTGTTACCTTGCAGTCCGGATTGATGGCTTTAATACGAGCCTTCATAACCTCGACCTTCTTTTGCCCGACGGTTTCGCTTGTAGCCGGGATTTGGCGGTTTATGTTGGAGGGCGACACCGTATCATAGTCTACAAGCGTAATTTTTCCCACGCCGCTTCTGGCAATCGCCTCTGCCGCATAGGAGCCTACGCCGCCTACACCGAAAATATAGACCGAGGCATCCTGCAGGCGTGCAATTCCCTCTTTTCCAAGCAGTATCTCACTTCTGGATAAATCCATGTTTTTCTCTCCTTATATAAACAGTTTAGAAATGGTAGCAAACAGAAAGCATACTACGCACCCCACAATCGTAGGAATCAGGAAAGCGGCAACCGTCCAGCGCATGCTTCCCGTTTCCTTCCGAATTGTTAAAAGTGTGGTGGCACAGGGCCAATGCAGAAGGGAAAAAAGCATTGTACAGGTTGCAGTTACCCATGTCCAGCCATTTGCTACAAGCAAGGTGCGAAGGTGGACCAGGTCGCTGATTTCCGTTAACCTTCCTCCCGATACATACGCCATGACGATAATCGGTAGTACAATTTCATTTGCCGGAAGTCCTAGAATGAATGCCATTAAAATGACGCCGTCCAGCCCCAAAAGAGAGGCAAAAGGGTCAAGGAAATTGGTGCAAATTGACAGTAAGGTTGCACCGCCCACATTAACATTGGCAAAAATCCAAATCAGAAGTCCTGCCGGGGCCGCGGAAACAAGGGCGCGTCCTAGTACAAATATAGTTCGGTCAAATACAGACCTTACAATCACGCTTCCGATTTGCGGTCTTCGATAGGGTGGCAGTTCCAGCGTAAAAGAGGACGGCACACCTTTTAAAACCGTTCGGGATAGTAGATACGACACAAGCAGCGTCACAAGTACACCAAGCACGATAAAGCCTGCGAGCCCTGCCGCAGAAATAAGCGCACCCGCGCCGCCTGCAAAGAACATGGTAATCACCGCCACAAGGGTGGGAAACCGCCCGTTACAGGGTACAAACGTATTCGTCAATATGGCAATGAGCCGTTCTCGTGGTGAGTCAATAATGCGGCAACCGACAACCCCTGCGGCATTACAGCCAAAGCCCATGCACATAGTAAGTGCCTGTTTTCCGCAGGCACGGCATTTTTTAAAGCATTTATCAAGGTTAAACGCCACTCTCGGCAGATACCCTAAATCCTCTAAAATTGTGAACAGAGGAAAGAAAATCGCCATGGGCGGCAGCATTACGGATACGACCCATGCCGTCACGCGGTACGCGCCATATACAAGCATTTCGTTCGCAAAAGGCGGCAAAAAGTCGAGAAACTGCAAAAGCGGTTCTTCAAGGCTAAAAAGAAGCTTTGAAAGTAGCTGTGAAGGGTAATTAGCGCCCACGATGGTGAGCCAGAAAATCCCCATAACCAGCAAAAACATGATGGGAAACCCAAAGGTTTTGCTGGTTAGAATGCGGTCAACCTTCCTATCTCTCGTCCATGCACTCTCCAAGGGCGCTTTTTTTACTTCTCGGCTTATTTTTTCAGCTGTAAGTACAATTTCTTTTGCGATATCATCTTCGCTTGTGCCGCCGTTTTGCGCCAGCTTCCACTGGTTTGTAGGCGGCGCGGCTTTTATTTTTTGCACTGCATCCAAAAGGGCGGAAAGTCCTTTTCCACGTCGTGCCTCCGTCCCTACAACCGGAATGCCTAAAATCGTTTCCAATTTTTCCAAATCAATTTCAATCTGCTTTTTCTTTGCTTCATCCAGTAAATTTACACACAGCACTACATTCCCGGTAAGCCGCAAAATTTGTAATGCCAAGATCAGGTTTCTTTCAAGGCACGTACTGTCACATACCACAATCACTGCATCAGCCCTACCCGACAAAATAAAATCCCGAGCCACTTCCTCCTCCTGCGAATGTGCGGCAAGCGAATAACAGCCAGGCAAATCGACGAGGCAAAAGCCCCTGGTTTCGGATTTCGCGTATCCTGTGGCTAAAGACACCGTCTTCCCCGTCCAATTTCCGGTATGCTGATGCATGCCGGTAAGGGCATTAAACACGGTGCTCTTTCCTACGTTCGGGTTGCCGGCTAAGGCAACCACAAGGTCACTCTCCTCTTTTTTCTCTATGCAAAGGGTATTTAAAAGTGCATCTTTTGTGGAAGACTGCATTGTAAGCCCCATGCTTCTATCCTTCTCTTTCTATTAAAATGGTACCGGCATCTTCCTCACGAAGGGCAATGACTGCCCCGCGAATTAAATATGCTGCAGGGTCCCCAAGCGGACTTCTCCCAAGGCACATCACCTCTGTTCCCTCAATGACACCGATATCAAACAGCCGCCGGCGAATACTGCCGTCAGCATTTACACTTTTTACTCTTCCTCGCTCACCAATGGCGAGCGCGCTCAGCTGCATACTTTCACCTCTTTCTTTTTATTCTCATTTCCAGAATATGTAAAGACGTTACTGTATGCCACTTTTTGTCAAATAATCAGATGCAATTTTTTTGTAGTCTCCGGGCATTTTCCCCGTAACCTTTTTAAAGGCATAATAAAAATTGGATGTATTATTAAAGCCGCACTGCATGGCAATTTCAAGTCGTGAAAGGTCTGTGGACTCTATTAAAGCAATCGCCCTATAAATTCGTTTTATGGTAATATATTCCCATGGAGATATGCCGTTAAATTTTCGGAATTGGCTACAAAAATATGTTTTACTCATATGCGCTACGTCAGCTAGCTTACCAAGTGTCAATTCATCTTCGAGATGGGCATCAATAAACTGAAGTGCTGCCTCTATATATTTCAAAGACTCGGCACTATAAGAGATTTGCAGTTCAGAAAGCTGTCCATCATACGCGCGGACCATTTCTACGAGGATACTGACAAGATGGATTTTTACCATTGCCTCATATGCAGGTTTACGCGTTGTGATTTCCTGCTCTATTTTAAACATCAATTCGCTTATAACTTTTGCGGCGGCTGTTCCGTTTGCAATTTGATTGAATCCGCTTTTCTTTCGACTAAAGAATAACTTTATAAGCTCTTTATTGGAAAATCCAAAATTTTCAGACCAAATAAAACGTGGTTCAAAATGAATGTTAAGAAATTCCGTAGTGGCATCCAGGTTCTTTATCCAGTGCATTTCGTCTGTACTAAAAAAGAATATATCTCCACGAGAAAAAATGTATTCTGTATTCTTCGAGGCATAAACGCCACTGCCTGCAAGAATCATAGTGAACTCAAATGCTGTATGGTGGTGTTCTGCAAAAGCATCCATATTTACCGGCAACACAGAACGAAAAACGGTCAACTGTGAACTTTCGTCCAGCCGTACGGATTGTTTGCGATGTCTTGCATATATATCCGGCATTTTTTGTATCCCCCTATAAAAATCATAATATATTTGACGAATTACAAAATATACTTGTTGAACAAAAAAAAGTATACTGTTATTATAAACCCAAACAGCAAATATGTCAAATATATTATGATGAAAAGGAGAATGTAAATTGTCAAAAATAGTTACAATGGGTGAAATTATGCTTCGCCTATCTACCCCTGGCCATGAGAGATTTCTGCAGGCGGATGCTTTCGATGTATGCTACGGCGGCGGTGAAGCAAATGTTGCAGTCTCGCTTGCAAATTTTGGGCATACTGCAGAATTTGTTACAAAGGTGCCTGCTCACCCCATTGGGGAATGTGCAGTAGCTGCCCTTCGGAAAATGAATGTAAAAACGGAAAACATCGCACGCGGCGGTGATCGTCTCGGTATTTACTTCCTGGAAACCGGCTCTGCCATGCGTCCTTCCAACGTAATATATGACCGTGCACATTCTGCAATTGCGGACGCTACAAAAGCGGATTTCGATTTCGATAAAATTTTTGAGGGGTGCGACTGGTTTCACTTTACTGGCATTACCCCTGCAATTTCAGACCGGGCCGCAACCCTTACAGAAGATGCACTTAAGGTCGCAAAGAAAAAGGGCATTAAGGTTTCCTGTGATTTAAACTTCAGAAAAAAACTATGGTCCAGCGAAAAAGCGCAGCGCGTAATGTCAAATCTCATGCAATATGTGGATATTTGCATCGGAAACGAAGAGGATGCTGAGAAGGTGCTTGGCTTCAAACCCGGCGAAACAGATGTCACAAGCGGCTCTCTTGCTCTTGCAGGATATAAAAGTATTTTTGAACAAATGGTAGAGAAATTTAATTTCGAATATGTGATTTCTTCTCTCCGTGTATCCCACTCCGCTTCGGACAACGGCTGGTCTGCCTGTATCTATTCAAGAGATACGAAAGAATTTTACCATTCAAAGGAATATAGAATCTCTCCCATTGTTGACCGCGTTGGAGGTGGGGACAGCTTTGCCGCCGGTGTTATCTGCGGACTTTTGGACGGCAAGGATTTTCGCAGTGCACTGGAATTTGGTGTTGCGGCATCGGCTTTAAAGCACACCATTCCCGGAGATATGAATATGGTAAACCGTGCTGAGGTGGACGCTCTCGTCGCAGGCGACGGTAGCGGACGGGTACAGAGATAAGAAAGAAAGGATAAGATAGGATGGATATATTAAAACAGATTTATAACATCGGCATTATTCCTGTAATTAAAATAAATGACGCCAAGAATGCAGTTCCTCTCGCGAAGGCACTTTTAGACGGCGGCCTTGCAGCAGCAGAAGTGACTTTTCGAACAGACGCCGCAGAGGATGCAATTCGTGCAATTACAACAGCGTGCCCAGATATGGTTGTAGGCGCAGGGACAGTGCTTACCATCGAACAGGCACAACGTGCAAAAGATGCAGGCGCACAGTTTATTGTAAGCCCGGGGCTTAATCCCAAAGTTGTAGCATGGTGCCTCGAAAACGATATTATGCCCCTTCCCGGATGTACCACGCCATCCGAAATCGAACAGGCGCTTTCTCTCGGCCTTTCCGTTGTCAAATTCTTTCCCGCTGAGCAGAGCGGCGGTCTTGATAAAATCAAAGCTATGTCCGCGCCTTACGGAAATATTAAATTTATGCCAACAGGCGGCATCAGCCTCGACAATGTAAACGCTTACCTTGCGAGCAATAAAATCGTTGCCTGCGGCGGAAGCTTTATGGTGAAGGAAAGCTACATAGATAACGGACAGTGGGATGAAATCACAAGTCTTACAAAAAAGGCAGTCAATACTATGCTGGGGCTTTCCATTGGACATATTGGTATCAATCATGAAAATGAAGCCGAGGCAAGGAGAACGGCGGATATGATTTCTCTTCTTACTGGTCTTCCCATCGAAAGAGAAAGTGAGAAAGGGATGTTCGTCGGGGCACAATTCGAGATTTTAAAAGCGCAAGGGCCCGGCAAGTGCGGCCATATTGCCATCCTGACAAATAATGTAGATAGAGCCGTGTATCACCTTTCCGCCAAAGGAATTGCCTTTAAAGAGGATACAGCTACATATAATGGTGACGGAACAAAAAAGTTTATTTATCTTGCCGAGGAATTCGGCGGATTTGGCGTACACCTTTTGCAGAGATAAAATCACAGAAAAAGGGGGGTGTAATCATTTTACACCCCCCTTTGTTATGCATTTTGTATGACGGCAGAAGCCGCATGCATGACAGCAAGCTTACCGCTTTCGTAGGTAAGGCCGCCTTGCATATAGGCTACATACGGCGGACGAATAGGGCCATCCGCGCTGATTTCAATGGACGAGCCTTGGGTAAAGGCACCAGCCGCCATAATGACTTCATTTTGATAGCCCGGCATTGCCCACGGCTCGGGGGTAACAAAAGAATCTATAGGGGATGCGGCCTGCAGGCCGCGGCAAAATGCAATTACACGTTCGGGACTGCCGAAGCGGATTGCCTGAATAATGTCGTTTCGCGCATCTCCCGCCTTGGGACAAACCTCAAATCCCAGTTTTTCCATAAGTGCACCACAGAAAACGGCACATTTTATTGCCTGGGCAACCACGTGAGGGGCTAGGAAAAAGCCCAGGTACAGGTCTTTCATAACGCCAAAATTAGCACCGCCATGGGGGCCAAGCCCCGGTGCTGTCAAGCGGTCCGCCGCAAGGCGCACGTATTCTGCCTTGCCTGCAATATAACCGCCGGAAGGTGCAATACCTCCGCCGGGATTTTTAATAAGCGACCCTGCAAAAAGATCCGCAAATGCAGGCTCCTTCGTATCTACAAATTCACCGTAGCAGTTATCTACCAAAACCAGTACGTCACGCCGCTTTTCGCGGACAAAAGCGGCAAGTTTTTCCATTTCCGAAACAGAGAAGCTTTCTCGCCAAGCATAGCCTTTGGAACGGGTTACAAACACCGCACGCACCTTTTCGTTTTCCAGAGCTTTTTCAATCGCCGGATAATCAAAGGTGTCATCTTTCAGTTCCACCTTGCCGTAGCCGACGCCAAACTCTTTCAGTGTGCCACCTTCGTCACCGCAGATGACATCTATCAGCGTATCATAAGGGTCGCCCGTAACAGACAGCAAAACGTCACCGGGACGAAGGACGGAAAAGAGCATGACTGTCAGCGTATGGGTACCGGAAATAAAATGTGGGCGCACCAAGGCAGCCTCGGTGCCAAAGGTATCGGCAAACACAAGGTCTAAGGTATCTCTACCCAAATCGTCATACCCATAGCCGCTTGTAGCTGTAAAATGGGCGGCACTGATTTTATGCTTACGGAACGCCGCAAGCACTTTTGCCTGGTTTTCAGCTTCTTTTTTTTCTATGTCACTAAAAATCGGTGCAAGCCCCGGCTCAATTTCCGAAGCCACAGCAAGCACTTTGGAGTCAATATCAAAGGTTTCTAAAGCAGTACTCACGCGCCGTACACAACCTCTCTGGAAAGGACTTCTATTCCGCCTTTTTCGAGTGCATCCAGCGTCTTTTCAGGGTCTTCTGTGCAAAGGATGGCAATCGCTTCCGCACTTGTCTTTGCTGTAAAGGCGTACATATACTCTACACCGATACCTGCAGTATCCAGTACATGCATCACGCGGGCAAGGCTACCGGGTGAATGGGTCAGCGGCACGGCAATAACGTCCGTCACGCGTACGGCAAAGCCTGCTGCCTTTAGTGCTGCCGCGGCTTCTTCGGGGCGATTAACGATAAAGCGGAGAATGCCAAAGTCCGTAGTGTCTGCAATAGACATAGCCTGCAGATTTACATTTTTTTCTGCCAGACAGCCGGCAACCTTTGCCATTCTGCCGGGTTTGTTTTCTACAAAAACAGAAATTTGCTGTACAAACATAGTATTTCTCCTTTCTTACAGGGCGCGTCTATCAATCACGCGCTTTGCCTTACCTTCGCTTCTCGGAATGGTGCCGGGTTCAACAAGACGAACCTTGGCACTAATGCCGAGAACGCTGTCAAGACGGCTACGGATTTTACCGCCGAGATCCTCAAGGGTACGTACTTTATCGGAAAATACGCTATCGGAAACTTCAATCTGTACTTCCATAATATCGAGATTATCTTTTCTGTCTACATAAATCATGTAATGGGGCGATGTATCACCCACATCCAGAAGTACGCTTTCAATCTGGGACGGGAATACGTTTACGCCACGGATAATGAGCATATCGTCTGTTCTGCCCGAGGGCTTTGCCATTCTGGCGTGGGTTCTGCCACAGGCGCATGTAGCACGGTTAAGGCTCGAAACATCGTGGGTGCGGTAACGAAGAAGCGGCAAAGCTTCCTTCGTAATACAGGAGAATACGAGCTCGCCGTTTTCGTTGTCGCCCATTTGCGCACCTGTTTCGGGGTTAATAATTTCCGGCAGAAAATGGTCTTCCCAAATGTGTAGGCCGTTTTTATATTCGCAGTCCATGGATACACCGGGGCCCATAACCTCGCTAAGTCCATAAATATCGCGAGCATCAATGCCGAGACGGCGTTCAATTTCTGCGCGCATGGGCTCTGTCCAGGGTTCTGCTCCAAAAATGCCGGTCTTTAGTTTCATAGAACTCCTGTCAACACCCATCTGCTCCAGCGTCTCGGCAATATAAAGGGCGTAGGACGGTGTACAGCAAAGCACGGTGGTGCCAAAATCCTGCATGACCGTTACCTGTCTTGCGGTATTACCTGTAGACGTAGGCACGACAGTTGCGCCGATTCTCTCAGCGCCCCCGTGGGCACCAAGACCGCCTGTAAAAAGGCCGTAGCCGTAGGAAACCTGCACAACGGAGCTTTTATCTGCCCCTGCCATGGTCAGGCACCGCGCCACGATTTCCGACCATGCGTTAAGGTCATTCTGGGTATATCCTACCACCGTCTGCTTGCCGGTTGTACCGGAAGACGCGTGAACACGCACCACCTCGTCCATAGGAACAGCAAAAAGCCCGAAGGGGTATGTATCACGAAGGTCCTGCTTATAGGTAAAAGGGAGTTTTACAATATCGGCGGCTGTTTTAATGTCCCCGGGCAAAACGCCTTCCCTATCCATTTTCGCGCGGTAGAAGGGAACGTTGTTGTAAACTCTTTCCACGGTGCGACGCAGGTTTTCCGACTGTACGGCGAAAATCTCGTCCCTTGACATTTTTTCTACTTTTTCATTCCACATCTTCGACATGACAATCACTCCTTATATCCAAGTGCAAATGCCTTTTTGTTAATATCCAAAAACTTCGGCGGCACAGTCCGCTCAATGGCGGACATCCATTCCGTCTCCGGAATGTCCGTATGGGCGGCGAGTACCCCGATTAAAACAACGTTTACCGCCTTTTCGCTCCCCGCTTCTCTGGCAAGAGATAAGGCATCCACTGCCGTCATATCAATTCCCATAGCGGCAATTTTCCCTGTAATATCCTTGGGATATTCCATTTTCCCTGTGATAACGGGCATAGGGTCTGTACACTGGGTGTTTAAGAGGAGCTTGCCGCCTTTCTTAAGGTATGGCAGATAGCGGTACGCTTCCAGCTCTTCAAAGGCTAAAACAATATCCGCTTCCCCTTCTTCTACAATGGGAGAGTACACTTTTTCACCATATTTTACATAGGTGACAACGCTACCGCCACGTTGGCTCATGCCGTGCACTTCCGATACTTTTACATCAAAACCGCCGTCTTGCGCCACGCGGCCTAAAATACGGCTTGCCAGGAGTGTGCCTTGTCCGCCGACACCGGCAATCAATATATTCATTTTGTTTCCTCCTTTGAAAGGGCACCGAATTTACATACGTTCATGCAAAGTCCGCAGCCATTACAGAGTGTTTTGTCAATCACGATGCCATCTTTGTAGCTGATGGCAGGACATCCGATTTTCATGCACATTTTGCAATTTTTACACTTTTCAGGGTCTACTGCTGCTTTCCCTGTAAATTTCACGCTCTTTAAAAGTGCACAGGGACGCTGGGCGATGATTACGGAAGGCTCGTTTGCCGCTGTTTCTTCTTTTACAACCTTTTCAAAGGCATCCACATCAAAGGGATCACAGATAACCACTCTGTCAATGCCAATGGCATGGCAAAGTGCCTCGAGATCCACCTGCTTTGTTGGCTCACCTTTTAAGGTAAGACCCGTAGTGGGGTTTTGCTGGTGGCCGGTCATGCCTGTGATGGAGTTATCCAGAATAATCGTGGTTGCGGTACCTTTATTATACACGACGTTGATAAGACCCGTAATGCCGGAATGCATAAACGTACTGTCGCCAATAATAGCTACGGTTTTGGGGCTTTGACCCGTCGCCATTTCCATACCGTGTGCCATGCCAATGCCGGCGCCCATGCAGACGCAGGTGTCAATGCTCTCTAAGGGTGCCAGTGCGCCGAGGGTATAACAGCCAATATCACCCGTTACGCGAAGCCCCAGCTTTTTCAACACATAGTGCATACCACGATGGGGACAGCCCGGACAAAGCACGGGAGGACGTACCGGAATAGGCTCATCTGCTTTCTTAATTTCCGGTTTTTCTGTACCAAGAATCTTTTCCCGAATCATAGCCGCGGTAATTTCGCCCTTTATGGGCATCAAGGATTTTCCTTCCACCTTAAGCCCAAGGCGTTTGACATGGTTTTCGATAAAGGGATCCAGTTCTTCGATTACATAAAGCTTTTCTACGTTTTTTGCAAAATCACAAATCAGCTTTTCGGGGAGAGGATACACCATGCCAAGCTTTAAAAAGCTTGCATTTGGAAGGGCTTCTTTCGCGTAGAAGTATCCTGTGCCCGCAGTAATAATACCAATTTTTTTATCATTATATTCTACTGTGTTTAAGTCCGAAGTTTCGGCAAATGCGGTTGCCTTTTTGAGTCTTTCCTCCACCGCCGCATGTCTGCCGCGTGCCATTGCCGGCATCATGACATACTTCATGGCGTCCTTTTCGTAAGGCTTATCCGGTACATCTTCCCTCTCACCCAGCTCTACAAGGCTCTGGGAATGGGCAATTCGGGTGGAGAGACGAAGGAGAACGGGAGAATCGAATTCTTCGCTCAAGGCATACGCCTTTTTCATATACTCCTTACACTCACTACTGTCAGACGGCTCCAGCATTAAAACCTTTGCGGCTTCCGCATAGTGCCGGCTATCCTGTTCGTTTTGGGAACTGTGCATCCCGGGGTCATCGGCAACGCACACAACAAGACCGCCGCGAACGCCAGTGTATCCCACAGTGAAAAGGGGGTCAGCTGCCACGTTAAGGCCTACATGCTTCATGCAGGCACAGCTACGGACACCTGCAACACTGGCGCCGATTGCAACTTCCAGCGCAACCTTTTCATTGGGTGCCCATTCTGCATAGATTTCTTCATATTTTGCAGCGTTTTCCGTAATTTCCGTGCTAGGTGTGCCGGGATAGGAAGAAAAGACTTTTACGCCGGCCTCATACGCGCCTCGGGCAATCGCTGCATTTCCAAGTAGTAACTCTTTCATGCTTTTTACACTCCTTGTATTTTTATACTTCCTTTTTTTGTAATCAAACTGACAACGGGGGTGATAACAAGGGATACTGCCATTGCTACTACGCCGTAAATCGGCGCATTGCTCATGGCCCCCTTAAAATTAGTGGTAAGTGTTTCAATCAAAGTCAACACCCCGACAACACCGGTACCGGATAAAAGACCGCACCAAGCGCCTGCCTTGGTAATCCACTTTGTACACACGCCCCAGATAAAGGGTCCAATAAAGCAGCCTGCCACCGTGCCCCAGGAAAACGACATGATGTTTACAATAATGGAAATGTTGCCGATGGCAAAGAGGAACGACAGCAAAATGAATAACAGGCAAAGCCCTCTTGTCAGTATCATTTGTTTTTTCTGATCGTAATTTGGTTTTACAACCGGAAGAAGGTCAACACTAATGGCAGAAGAACTGCTGAGTACAATTGCCGACAGTGTAGACATAGACGCCGACAACAGAAGCAGCATAATAATTGCCAGGATAATCGTTGAAAAGAGATTGCTGTCCCCTAAGGCTAGGAGAAGTGTGTTCGGCACAACTGCATCATAGCCGCCCACATCTGGAAGTTGATTTCCAAGGAAAATTCTTCCTAAAGCCCCGGTAAAATACGCACCGACGCCGATTAAAAGGCAGAATGCCGTTGCCACAACCGTGGCAGTTTTGATGGACTTTTCGTCCCGGATGGCATAATATTTGCTGACCATTTGGGGAAGCCCCAAGGTGCCGAAGCTCGTAAGCAGAATATTAAAGAGAAGCGGTTTCCATTTACTGCCGCCAAAGGGGTCAAGAAGATCTATACCGTCTGCCGCCCCATAAACACGCAGTTTCTCGACCGCCCCCGAAATACCGCCAACCATATCATGGTTTAAGAGAAGAACAACCATGCAGATGACACCGAAAATCATGATAATGCCCTGCACGAAATCCGTTCTGGAAGATGCAATATAACCGCCAAGCACCAAGTAAATGCTGGACAAAACGGCAATCACGAGCATAATCATCCACACCGGGGCTGCAGGAAAAATAACGTTAAACATGGAGCCCAGCCCTTTATACACCGCCGCCGAATAGGGCACGAGAAATATAAAGATGACAAGGGCGGCATACACCTTCATCGCCGTGCTTCCAAACCGTTTTTCAAAAAACTCGGGCATGGTTTTTGCCCCGAGCTGATGGGTGATGTTTCGTGTTCGTTTTGCAAGAAGAAGCCAGGAAAGAAGGCACCCGAGAAGTGCATTACATACACCAATCCACATGCCTGCAAAGCCCACTGTCCAGCCCTGCTGTCCTGCATAACCTATAAAAATAACTGCCGAAAAATAACTTGTGCCATACGAAAATGCCGTAAGCCACGGCCCGATTTTACGCCCTCCGAGAAGAAAACCTTCCATTGAAGACGCCCGTTTTGCGCTATGAATGCCGATTGCCACCATCAAGACCGCAAAAAGCGTAAGCGCAATACCGGTAACTACCTGTACATGCCCTAACTCTACCATTTTTCTTCCGTCCTTCCATGCTACAAAAAATCTATATACACCACTTCGTGTGGGTATACACTACATTTCTTCGCCCTTTAGCTTTTCGCTCTGTGCATTCGTAATCAGGGCGTCGATTACTTCGTCCATATCCCCGTTCAAAAACGCATCAATTTTATAAATTGTCAGACCGATGCGGTGGTCGCTGATTCGCCCTTGCGGGAAGTTATAGGTACGGATTCGTTCACTTCTATCCCCTGTGCCGACCTGGCTCTTTCGTTCCTGGGCAATAGAGTCATGCTGCTGCTGCTGCATCAGGTCATAAATGCGAGAACGCAGAATTTTCATACCCTTATCCTTGTTTTTATGCTGACTCTTTTCGTCCTGGCAGGATACGACGATGCCTGTAGGCAAGTGGGTAATGCGCACAGCGGAGTCCGTGGTGTTAACGCACTGGCCACCCGGTCCCCCTGCGCGGAATACGTCGATTTTTAAATCATTGGGGTTAATTTCAACTTCCACTTCTTCGACTTCCGGCAACACCGCCACCGTAACGGTAGAGGTATGAATTCTGCCGCCGGATTCCGTTGCCGGCACACGCTGAACACGGTGCACACCGCTTTCAAATTTCAAGCGGCTGTAGGCGCCCTGCCCTTCTATCATAAAGGAAATTTCTTTAACGCCGCCAATATCTGTAATATTAGAGCTTAACACCTCAATTTTCCAACGGCGAGATTCTGCGTACATCGTATACATACGATACAAATCTGCCGCAAAAAGTGCCGCCTCATCTCCCCCCGCACCGCCACGAATTTCCACGATAACATTCTTATCGTCATTCGGGTCTTTGGGAAGGAGCAGAATCTTAAGTTCCTCAGAAAGCACTTCAATCTGTGCCTTGGAATCTTCAATTTCCACTTGCAGCATTTCTTTAAAATCCCTATCCGTTTCCGTTTCCAAAAGAAGCTGCGCCTCTTCTATTGTTTCCTTTGCTTTTTTATAGGCTCTGTATTTATCCACAATGGGAGAAATGTCAGAATGCTCCTTGCACAGCTTACGCCAGGTCTCCTGGTCAGCAATCACCGCGGGGTCACTGATTTTTTCGCTCAGCTCCTCATGTCTTGTTTCTATAAAAGATAATTTTTCAAACATCGGTTTCTCCATTCTGTTTTCATTTAGTATAGTATTATATCATAGAGGTATTGTTTTGTCAAGATTTTGCGGTGCAAATCCCCTTGACACGCCTTTTTGCAAATGGTATAATAAGGTGATTTTTTTATGACGGAGGAAATGCGCGTGGAAACAAAAAAGCTTGTCGAGCCAAAGTACATGTTTTTTCTGCTTGCCCTCTCCTGGCTTGTTTATTTTTCCGGCTATCTTGCAAGGCTGAATTACGGTGCAGTGGTGCCGGAAATTATTCGTTCCACCGGCATCCCCAAGGGAAGTGCCGGACTTATCAGCACGGGTGCTACCATTGCATATGCAGTCGGGCAGATTATAAGCGGTATTTTAGGCGACCGTTTTTCGCCCCGATATGTAATGTTTGCCGGCCTTTTTACTACATCTCTATGTAATTTTTTAATGCCTCTTGTCCCCTCCATGCAGCTTTGGGTTGTCATCTGGTGTATAAACGGTCTTGCTCAAGCCATGCTCTGGCCGCCTATGCTCCGTATTTTTACGGAATACTATAGAGCAAGGGATTTGTCGAAAATGTATGTCCGCGTTTCAACGTCCAACACATTTGGGACACTCGCCGTATATCTGCTCGCCTTTTTCTGCGTATATCTCGGTAGCTGGAAGTTGATTTTTATAATTTCATCCCTATTTGGTTTTCTGATTTCTTTCTTTTGGCTGTATGGGATGCGCCGCATAGAGCAACACCGCATGACCTTTGGCGTACCGGAAGAACGCGATACAAAGGAAGAAGATTCTTCTTCTGCCCCCTTCTCCTACAAAGTGCTTCTTAGTGCCGGTATCTTTACCCTTGCAGGTGCCACGCTTTTGCACGGGGCACTCAAAGAAAGCGTAACCTTCTGGATGCCTACGTTCATTATGGAAGTGTTCCACTGGGAAAGTGCCGCATCCATTTTATCTACGTTTTTGATGCCTGTTTTCAGCCTTTTATGCCTTTACATTGCAACCTATTTAAACGATAAGATTTTTAAAAACGAAGTAAAAACCAGCGTGGCTTTTTTTGCCTTTGCGCTCTTCGGCAGTATCGGCATCCGCCTGTTCCCGGGTACAAGCCCCATACTGTCCCTCCTGTTTGGCACAATGATTACTTCCGCAATGTACGGTGCAAACCTTATGCTGATTACAGCCATTCCGGGCTATTTCTCGAGATACGGAAAAGCGGCAACCTTAACGGGTGCATTAAACGCGTGTGCATATGCAGGCACATCCCTTTCTACCTTTGGTATCGGCGCACTTTCCGATGCCTTTGGTTGGCATGCCTCTTTAAATGCCTGGCTGCTTATCGCCGCACTTGGCATGATTTTATGTCTTGTATCACTCCGCCGCTGGACGAAATTTTTACATAACGCTTAAAATATGTAACCCTTTCCTACGCCTTCGAATACAATAAAGGTAGACGGAGGTGTACATAATGTGTGGTAAACGCAGGGCAATCGGTGTTATAATTTTATCTTTTTCCACGGGTGCATTGCTTGCAGCCGCCTTACCTCTGTGGATATTAGCCATTATCGAAGCCATAATGCTGATTATCATTGGCTGGTGCTTTTTTAGCGGCGATTAAAATAGGAGGTGCGTCTTTTGAAGGTTGTCGTCTGGAAGGCGCCTCGTTTCTGGGGCGGCATCTTAAAATGCATTTTTAAGGTGAAATAGGGTGGAGTGTATGCTCCCCCCTATTTTCTTTCTTTTTTCCAAAAAGTGCTTGACAATTCTACAAAACCGTGCTAAACTATATTTTGTTTCCGGCCCCATCGTCTAGCGGCCTAGGACGTAGCCCTCTCACGGCTAAAACGAGGGTTCGATTCCCTCTGGGGTCACCACCACGTCAGAGTAAACAAACTTTGCTCTACTAAAAAAGAAAGAATACTGGAATAGGCCTTTGTTTATTCTGTATTCTTTATTTTTTTATCCAAAATAAGTTCAGGGAGGCGTTTTCATGCATGAAGGACACCGCCAGCGTATGCGCACTCGGTATCTGCAAAACGGAATAGAAGGTTTTGCGCCCCATGAGGTCTTAGAAATGCTTTTATTCTTTTCAAAGCCTCGCGTAAACACCAATCCCACCGCCCACACCCTTTTGGACCATTTCGGCTCTTTTGACCGTGTTTTGGATGCAGATTTTGAGTCCCTTTGCAATGTGGAGGGTGTAGGAGAAAATAGTGCATTTCTTTTATGTCTTTTAAAAGACTGTATAAATTATTACTCTAAAAGCAAGTGGAAGGAAAAACCGAATCTTCCACACACCTTCGCGGCAGGGGCATATGTGCTGGACATGGTTGGCGACCAAACTGCAGAAGGCTTTTACGTACTTTGCCTCGACGCGGCGCGAAACGTTCTGACCATGAAAAAGCTTTCTGATGGAACAGCCTACAGGACATACATTGATATTCAGCTGATTGTAGAAACTGCTCTTTCCCATCATGCACACAGCATTATCTTAGTACATAACCATCCCAACGGCATAATAGAGCCTTCCGAAGCGGACTTACAGCTTACGCGCCGCATTCAAAATGCATTTCGGGAACTCAACGTAAAAGTGATAGACCATATTATTGTTGGCGAAGGCCACTTCTTTAGTATGGCGGAAAAGCATTTAATGTAAAGGAGTTATAAGCATGAACATTGCCAATAACAGCAGCATCTGTTTTATCGGTGACAGTATTACTGCGGCAGAAAAATATGTACGCATCTTGGTGGACTATTTTGTTTTAAACTATCCGGAAAAACAGATTACGTTTCATAATGTAGCCGTTCCTGGGGCGAGCGCGCCGATTGCGCTTACTAACTGGGAACAGCAGGTAACATCCAGAAAGCCCACCCACGCTATCGTTATGTTTGGCATGAATGACATGAACCGCGTTCTTTATGCCGACAGTGCGCGCGTCACAGATGCGCTTCTCGAAAAACGGGAAGCTGCCATTGCGAGATACAACGTGAATATGGGCGAAATACATCGCCGGCTCGGCGATATTCCCCACTTTTTTATGACGCCAACACCACACGACGAATATCCCGAAATTGAGTCGCCTCTATACGGCGGCTATGACAAGGCACTTGCAAAAGCTTCTGAAAATTTAATGCAGTCCTTTGAAAATGTGCTCGATTTGCGCACGCCCCTTATCGAGGCAAATGACAAAAGGCTTGTAAAGACCATTATTGGGCCTGACAGAGTACATCCCGGCAACATCGGCCACGCCCTGATTGCCCAGAATGTTTTAAAGCATCTCGGTTTTGAAGACCTTCGTCTTCCCCTTTGGGATGACACCATTACGGCAGAGGAAAAAGCGGTTATGGCACAGCTCGGCATTGAGGAAAACCCGGCACCGAAAAATCCTTTTAGTGATGTGCGTAGCCGTGCGGCGAGAAAAGTAATTGATTTTTACTATGTGGAAATGAATGTACTGGCCGGTATTGACAAAAACGACACGGAGAAAGCGGATGCATTCCTGAAAGAAGAATTAAAGCTCCCCATTGAAGAATGGCGCGTGAAAAGCTACATCGATTACATGGAAAACCGCTATACCCTAAAAGAACGCGAAAATACCGTTTTAGAAGCAATGAAAAAAATGTATATTGTATAGAAAAGGGGATGTAAAAAAAGTCCAGACCGCAAAAAGGCTGAATATTCTACTGAAAAGAAATAATAAAATTCAATATCTTAACAAAAACGAAGAAAAACTTCAAATTTTTGAAGTTTTTCTTTTTGTATGATGCCTTTTTGCTATGAAACAAAC
>JAZNHR010000003.1:0-73848 GCA_045577075.1 Clostridia bacterium
TACGAAGGCTTTGCCCGTGTCCGCCACCGGGGGAGATTCGAAACGATAAGCGAAAATCCGCTATTTATTCTGGACGGCGCCCATAACGATGACGGCATTGCCGCTTTGACGAAAGCTGCAAAAACCCTTTTTCCGGGGAAGAAAATCGTCGGTATTACCGGTATGCTTGCCGACAAAGAGTATCAAAAAGCAATGGAGAAAATCGGCGGCGTGTTCGAGGCGCTGATTACCGTTACAGTCCCTTCGCCCCGTGCTCTTCCCGCTTTGGAGCTCGCCACGGCGGCAAAGCCTTTCCACAAAAAGGTACAGGCGGCAGACTCCATGGCTGCGGCAATCCAAATGGCACACGATGAAAATCCGGACGTCATTTTAGCCTTTGGCTCCCTCTATATGCTTTCCGATGTAAAAGCCGCACTGGATGGCTATAAAGAAAACGGGATAAAGCGGCTTACCCAAATGCACCATAAGGCGTATGTCGCCCTTACAAACGAGGTTTTATCTACCATTCCTGACCCGGACTGGTTTATGCCGCTGACAGGCGAGCAGATGGAAACGATTTTCGCACCGGACAGTCCTTTCGTGGTCCACGGCTGTTTTGTAGACGGCACCCTTGCAGGCGTATCCCTTTTCGATACGTGTCGGGCAGAATTTTTGGAAGTGGCAGAGGCGGCAGGAGCAGATCTGGAGAAAAAAGGGGCGGAGCTTGGCATCAGCATGGTACTGCCTGCCTATCGCGGGCAAAATATGATGTTTCGGCTCAATGCGTCTTTAAAGAAAACGGCGAAAGAAATGGGCTTTGATTATCTTCTCGCCACGGCGCATCCGGACAATCTTGCCAGCAATGCATCCCTCCGAAAATTAGGGATGACATACAAAAAAACAATTATTCGCCAGGGACATTATGCAAGAAATGTCTACTATATGGCACTTTAATATAAGGAGAAAGAAATGCGTGTAATTTCCGGCTCCGCTCGCGGACGAAAGCTTTTAAGCCTTGCAGGTGCGGATACAAGACCCACTACCGACAGGGTAAAAGAATCTATGTTTAATCTTTGTATGCCCTATGTGCGGGATGGGAAAGTGCTGGATGTATTTGCCGGTAGCGGCGCACTGGGCATAGAAGCACTATCCCGTGGCGCACAAAGCTGTACCTTCGTGGAAAATAGTCCCGCGGCGGCAGAAATTGTACGAAAAAATTTGGAAAATACAAGGCTTTCCGGCACCCTCATTCTGGGTGATGCTGTATCATTTTTGGAACGGACGAAGGAGAAATTCTCCCTAATTTTTCTCGACCCACCCTATGACGGCGGCTTTTATAAGCCTGTACTTTCCAAAATTGCGGAAAAAGAAATGCTCGAGCCGGGCGGCGTTTTGGTACTGGAAAAACGGGCAGATGCCGAAATGCCTTTGCCAGATGGCTTGGAAATTTTAAAAGACAGAAAATACGGAAAAACGGCAATACTACTTATAGTGCCTACCAAGAAAGGAGAAGAGAAGCATGATTAAAACAATCGGTGTTTTGACAAGCGGCGGCGATGCCCCGGGTATGAATGCGGCAATTCGCGCAGTGGTGCGTACGGGCTGTGCAAACGGGCTGCGCGTCATGGGTATAAACCGCGGCTACCAGGGGCTTATTGACGGCGAAGTGAAGGAGCTTACCCCGAGAAGTGTATCCGACACCTTGCAAAGAGGCGGTACGTTTCTCCAGTCTGCACGGTGCGAAGCCTTCAAGGAAGAAGCAGGCGTGGCGCGTGCGATTGAAGTGGCGAAGGTTTTCGGCATGGACGCCATTGTGGTTATCGGCGGTGACGGGTCCTTCCGCGGCGCACGGGATTTAAGCCGCATGGGCATGACGGCGGTGGGAATTCCTGGCACCATTGATAATGATATTGACTGCACAGAATATACCATCGGGTACGATACGGCCATGAATACGGCAATGGAAGCCATCGATAAAATTCGTGATACGATTTCCAGCCATCAGCGGTGCAGTATTGTAGAGGTTATGGGCAGAGGTGCAGGGCATATTGCCCTTTCCCTTTCCATCGCAAACGGCGCAGAGGCGGTTATCGTGCCGGAGAAGGATTACTCTGTGGACGAAGATATTATAAAGCCAATTTTTGCTTGCCGTAACCGCGGTAAAAAGCATTATATTATTATTCTTGCCGAAGGCGTTGGAAAGGCGGAAGAAATTAAAGCCGAAATTCACCAGAAAACCGGCATTGAGGCTAGAATCAGCGTGCTCGGGTACATTCAGCGCGGCGGCAGCCCCACCGCGCGCGACAGAATTGAGGCAAGCCGCATGGGTGCACACGCAGTCGAGATTTTAATGCAAGACGCAGGCAGCCGCATCGTCGTTCTCAAAAACGGCGTTGTGACCGACATTCCCATTGAAGAAGCCTTAAGCATGAAAAAGAGCATCAGCGAAAAGGATTTACAGCTTACGAAAATTCTTTCCACCTGATGCGACAAAGAAAGTCAGAAAACTTATCTTTATAGTGACATATTTTGCACCGCTTTTCCTGTATACTAAAGCTACCGGGAAAAGCGGTGCTTTTATTTTGGGGAAAGGAGAGAGGGGAGATGACGGTATACGCCGATGTTTTATTTTGCGTAAACTTTGCCATCAATTTTCTCGTTTTGTATCTGACGGGTAAAATCGGCCGTCTTTCGCCACCCCTCTGGCGGCTAGCGCTCGGGGCGGTGGCCGGGGCTGCGTATGCTGTTTTTATGTTTTTTCCAAGACTTTCCTTCGGCTATTCCGCGGCGGCAAAGGTTTTATTTTCTCTTTTTGTGGTAGCACTTACGTTTAACCTTCGTGGGATCAGACTGTACATAAAAAGTGTAGGCATTTTTTATCTTGTAACGTTTTGCCTCGGCGGCGGCGTTATGGCGCTTTTCTATTTTACGGGTATGGGACAACGGACGGGGGCCATCGTCAAAAACGGCATTCTCTATATGAATTTGCCTTGGGAGATTCTTCTCTTGTCCGTTGGCGTTTGCTACGGGATTATCCGCATGATTTGGGGCGTTTTGCAAAGCCGACTTTCCCAGGAGAGCATGTACCGGAAGGTGGGAATTTTCTGGAACGGGAAGGAGGTATGGCTCGACGCCCTTCTTGATACCGGCAATGCCCTATGTGAGCCGTTTTCCGGTGCGCCCGTTATCGTTGCGGAATACGACCGTCTTTTGCCCATTTTGCCGATTGGGTTGCAAAATGCATACAGAGAGGGAGGCGTGCCTAAAATTGAAGCCATAGAAGACGAAAAAATCAGGGAACGCATCCGTATGATTCCCTTTTCGTCCCTTGGGAAAGAGCACGGAATGCTGGTAGGCTTTCGACCCGATGGTGCACAGCTTCTCGAAAATGAAAAACTGAAGGATGCCGGGGAAGTAGTGATTGGCATTTACACAAGAACGCTTGCGCGGGATAAAAGCTTTGGTGCACTCTTGCCGCCGCAGCTTGCTGCCCGATAGGGATTATAAAGTTTTATAAGGAAGGGAAAACAATGAACTTGCAGGAAATGCTGCGCGCACTCCTACTGCGCATTTGCGGAAGAGAAGTCCACTATATCGGTGGGGCGGAGGTACTCCCCAAGGCACTTTCGCCCGAGGAAGAGGCAAATCTTATAAATGGGCTGCAAACGGACGGAGAACGGGCAAGACAGGCGCTCATTGAGCATAATTTGCGCCTTGTGGTGTACATTGCCAGGAAGTTTGATAACACGGCGGTAGGTGTGGAGGATTTAATTTCCATCGGCACCATTGGACTTATCAAAGCCATTAACACCTTCCAGCCGGAAAAAAATATTAAACTTGCCACCTACGCGTCTCGCTGCATAGAAAACGAAATTCTAATGCACCTTCGAAAAAACGCGGCGAGAAGAACGGAGGTATCCATTGATGAACCGCTGAATGTGGACTGGGACGGCAATGAGCTGCTCCTCTCCGACATTTTGGGAACGGACACAGACCTTGTACACCGGCACCTCGAGGACGAGGCGGAGCGGGAAATGCTCTCCAAAGCCCTGTCGCACCTTTCCGACCGGGAAAGAACGATTATGCGCCTTCGCTTTGGGCTTGGCGGCATTCCTGAAAAAACGCAAAAAGAGGTAGCGGATATGCTGGGCATCAGCCAGTCCTACATATCTCGCCTTGAAAAGCGCATTATCCAAAGACTGCAAAAGGAATTTGCGGCGATGGGGTAAAGTTTACGGAAAGTTCATACTTTGTTCATTGGAACGCCTAAAAGGAGCTGTATAATACAAAGCAAACGATACAGAGGGAGAGAAAAATGAACGAAGTTAAAACACCGAAAAAACCCTTACTTTTCTATTACGCCATTGCCATTATAGCATTGCTTCTTTTTAATATGCTGGTAACGCCCAGGCTTTTCGGCGCCAGAATCAAAGAAGTAGACTACGGCACATTCATCACCATGACGGAAGAGGGGAATGTCGGCAGTGTGCAGATTGAGGACAATCAGATTGTATTTACCGATAAGGCGGAAGATAATGCCTACAAAACCGGCAGAATCGAGGATGCCGGCATGGTGGAGCGGCTCCACGCCTCAGGGGCAAAATTCGGCGCGGAAATTGTAGAAGAAACATCGCCCATTATAAGTCTTTTGCTTTCCTGGATTATTCCGATTGTGCTCTTTGTGGGCGTAGGGCAGTTTCTGTCCAAAAAGATGATGAAAAAAATGGGCGGCGGACCGGATGCCATGATGTTTGGCATGGGCAAGTCTAACGCCAAAATTTATGTAAAGTCTTCTTCCGGCATTAAGTTTTCGGATGTTGCCGGCGAGGACGAGGCAAAAGAAAACCTAGCCGAGGTGGTGGATTATCTCCATAATCCGAAAAAATATACCGCTATCGGTGCATCCATGCCCAAAGGCATCCTCCTTGTAGGCCCGCCGGGCACAGGGAAAACCATGCTTGCAAAAGCGGTGGCAGGCGAGGCGAACGTGCCGTTTTTCTCCATTTCCGGCTCGGAATTTGTGGAGATGTTTGTGGGTATGGGTGCTTCTAAGGTGAGAGACCTCTTTAAGCAGGCGAAGGAAAAAGCACCGTGCATTGTGTTTATCGACGAAATTGATGCCATCGGCAAAAAGCGAGACGCACACTTTGGCGGCAATGACGAGCGCGAACAGACGCTAAATCAGCTCCTTACGGAAATGGACGGCTTTGAAGACAATACGGGCGTTATGATTTTGGCGGCGACAAACCGCCCCGAATCCTTAGACCCTGCCCTCCTTCGTCCCGGCAGATTTGACCGCCGCGTACCGGTAGAATTGCCCGATTTAAAAGGGCGAGAAGAAATTTTAAAGGTACACGCAAAGAAAGTGAAGGCAAGCCCGGAAATTGACTACGGCGCTGTTGCAAGAATGGCGTCGGGTGCCTCGGGGGCAGATCTTGCAAATGTTGTGAATGAAGCCGCGCTTCGAGCAGTTCGTGAAAACCGCCGGCAGGTGACGCAAACGGATATGGAAGAAAGTATTGAAGTGGTTATTGCCGGATACCAGAAAAAGAACGCGGTTTTGTCAAACAAAGAAAAGCTGATTGTTGCCTACCATGAGGTGGGGCACGCCTTGGCGGCAGCACTCCAGTCCAATTCAGCCCCCGTGCAGAAAATTACGATTATACCGCGCACAAGCGGTGCCCTTGGGTATACGATGCAGGTGGACGAAGGGGAGCACTACCTCTTGTCGAAGGAAGAACTGACGAATAAAATTTTGACCTTTGTGGCAGGCAGGGCTGCAGAGGAAGTTGTATTCGACTCCGTTACAACGGGCGCCGCAAATGATATAGAGGAAGCAACAAAGCTTGCCCGTGCTATGATTTGCCGCTTTGGCATGAACGAGGCGTTTGGTATGGTTGCCATGGAACACGTGACAAATCAGTATCTTGGCGGCGATACAAGCCTTTCCTGCTCTCCCGAGACCCAGACGAAAATAGATAAGCAAATTGCAGAGCTTATCGACACCCAGTATAAAAAGGCAATTGACCTATTGCGAAGCCATAAGGGAAAGCTGGACGAAATTGCAAAGTATCTTTACGAGAACGAAACCGTTACAGGCGAAGAATTTATGCAAATATTATATCAATAAAAAAGGGCCTTTGGCCCTTTTTTATACGGTACCCGTCACCTGTACTACGGCTACACCGGGGGTCATAATAAACCTTCCGGTTATACTGTCTCTGGAAAACGTCGCGGCAGGAACGGTGATTTGCCCTTCGCCCGTTGTAAAGAGCCCCGTGAGGGTGTTATAGGTATACTGTGCAGGGGAAGTCCAGGGTGTGCCGTTGTACGTCACGGTAATATCTGACAAAATGGGGTCGAAGGTATCGGTAATCACCACGTTATCGGTTGCTACCGCGGCGCGGCTGCCTGTGTTTTGAATCACAAACGTATAGGTAAGGCTACCGTTTTCTGTGACGGTGGTAGGAAACAGGCTTTTGCTAATGGTTAGAAACGCACCGCCTTCCGCCGAAACAGTTTCGTAAGCCGTCAGCGCAGTTGTTACGCCACAGCCGGAAAAACGGACAGTGTTCGTGATGGTACTGCCGGTGGCGAGGGGCGCAAAGTCGTTGACGACAACGTCGTAAATAAGCAGCAGATTGCCGTTTGCCGGGATGGTAAGGTCACGAATTACGAGATTTTCATCGGCAGAAACGGCAGGGGAAGGCTGCAAGGCGCCGTTTATATAAAGACGCAAGGAATCTGCAATATAGGTTAGCGGCACCAGAGCTACCCCTTCAAAGGTATACGCCCCCAGGTTGTCCGCAATCGACAGGGCACCGAAGGGCGACGCACTCGTATTTGTAACACCGATAATATAGGTAATTCTGCCATCTCGCCGATAGGTGGGGCTGAGGGCAGTTTTCGTGATGGATAAAACGTCTAAAAGCTCCCCGGTCACAATATTGGAATTGGTTTCCATACCGGCGTAGGTCAGCGTTGCCTGATTTGAAAAGGTTGCCATAAAATTCCTCCTTATGAGTTGTTTTCCCTACCATAGTATTCGAGTTTCAAAAGAAGGTGCTGTTTTCCTGCAAAAAAGTGCATTTAAAAAGGACGCAATTCGCTTTGAATTGCGTCCTATTTGCTTAAAAGTTTTCTTTGCAGCATCTTGGAAAAGCCGCCGGGCGTCATAGTTTGTACATCTTGAAAAACCGTAATACCCAGCTCTCGTGCCCTCCCGAGAAAAGAAATGTCAGCCTTCTGGCGTGTTAAAATGATAGCTTTTTTTGCATATGGACCGCCAAACCGTGCCGCTACAACCGATAGCTTATACAGCTCGTGGGTATCCACAAACCCGTTTTTACAAGAGATGAAAATGGGGGTCAGTGTATCCATAAGCATAACGTCCATCTCGTTTTTCACATCGTCTTGTCCCTTTGGCGGGGAAGCATCCCACTCAATTACAACGCCGATTTTTGCATCGGAAAAGGGCGCGTTTTTCTGTCCGGGGTACACATAGGCGGCATAGTAGGTGAAAAGCTCAAGGACGGAGCCTTCTTTGGAAAGAGCAGACTGTACTGCCCGGCTTTTATACCGAAAAGAAAGCGTAGTATCATTTTCCGTGTACTGTACAAGACAGCCTGCATTTACAAGCGCATGAAGCACAGAAAAAAGCTTTTTTGCCTTTTGGGGCGACAGAGTGCGGTTTATTTTCGGCATGGAAATATACGGGCTTATATTCTCCGGCGTGCAAAAAGAATGGAATAAACTTAGGGCGGTGTTAAAGTCACCACAGTTTTGTCGGCACACGGACCAAACCGCCAGTACGTCCTGCCAAAAGCCTTTATGCTCTTTTGCAGGAGAAGTACTTTCCGTTATCCTGCCGCCGTACAGGGAAATAATTTCCCGTATAGAAAGGCGGACAGGGGTAATCGGGGGATACGCCTCTCCCTTTGCAAAGACGGAAAGCGTGCCGTTTCTGTGGTCCAGGGTGTGCATGGGTGTGCCGTATTTTTGGGAAAGAGCGCCCATGGCAACAAGAAGCTCCGTCTCGCCCCCCACAAGGTCAAACACGCAGTCTCCATACTGTAGGAGAAGAGATTCCAGCCCCTTTAAAATCGTTTCGAAAGATTTGTCGGGAATGCAAAGGACTTCCACTTTCGTAGCCTGCTTTCGTTCGCGGAGCAAAGCGTCAAGACGTTTTGCCATTTGGTGCATTTTTTCACCCTCTGTACCAAACAGCACAAGCCGGTCCGGCAAAAGCAGTAGGGCAGAGAGGGCGTTGTGCATTGCGATGGAGTCAAAAAATTCTATTACCGTCAAACCGAATCACCTTTGTATTCATTCCGGATGTCATTCAGCTGCATGGTAAGCAGCTTTGAGACGCCTTTTTCCTGCATGGTTACCCCGTAAAGCACGTCTGCCGCTTCCATGGTGCCGCGGCGGTGGGTAACAATAATAAACTGTGTATCTGCGTAGTCACGCAGATAGGATGCAAAGCGGTCAATGTTATGGTCATCAAGGGCGGATTCAATTTCGTCCAGGATACAAAACGGTGCCGGCCGCACGCGTAGCACAGAGAACAAAATTGCAATGGCGGTAAGGGCTTTTTCACCGCCGGATAAGAGAGAGAGATTTTGCAGCTTTTTGCCCGGAGGCTGTACATCAATTTCAATACCGCTTTCCAGCACATTTTCAGGGTCTGTGAGTGTAAGGCGACCTGTGCCGCCGCCAAAGAGGGCGCGGAAGGTGCCTTCGAAGTGCGCCGCAATTTCCTGAAATCTTTCGGCGAAGGTTTCCGTCATTACCTTCGTCATGTCTGTAATAATTTTGTTTAGCTCTGCTATGGCCTTTTCCAAATCTTCGATTTGCTTTGTCAAAAATGCATGCCGCTGCTTCACCTCTGCATATTCATTTACGGCATCCACATTGACGCTTCCAAGGCTGCGGATTGCACGGCGAAGTCGCACCGCTTCCTCTTTGGCAGTGCCGATGGGGCCGATATCCGCCACAAATGCGGCGGCACCGGAATAGGTCAGCTCATAAGCGTCCCAAAGATGGTTTACGGTTGCATCCAAATCGTTTTGCGTTTTCTCAAGACGAGCCTCAAGCCTCGTCTTTTCTCCTTGCAGGGCGTAAAGCTTTTCGTTTTGGGTCTGCAAATCCGTACGCATCTTGGACGCGGCAGCATCTGCGCTCGTTTTTTCTTGGCCCATTTTCTCCAGCATTTCCCGGAATTCCTGTACCCGCTTTTGCCCTTCCGCAATATCCAGAAGACGGTTTGCGTGGCGCAGGCGAAGGTCCTCGGCACTTTGAAGTGCTTGTACCTTCTGTGCTTCTCGGTTTGCAATTTCGAGCTCCAGCTTTTGTATGGAGAGAAGCGTTTGTTCCCGTCTTGCACGGGCAGCATCCAAATCTTTTTCCGCAGAATTTACCGCGACCTGTAGCTGTGCCAAAGCGTCGCGCTGGCGGCTTTGGTCTTCCATATATGCATGTAAAAGTGCACGCGCCTCCTCTGTACGAAGGGTGGATTCCTGATGGCGCGCACGAAGGTCAGCCTCTGCATTTTGCAGGCGCTCCCGTTCCTTATCCGCGTTTTCCAGTTGCAGTTCAGCACTTGCAAGGTCAGCTTGCAGACGGGTAAGGTGTGCCTCTTCGTTTTCGCGCGCGGAATTTTGCAGCTGCATATTGCCGTTGCACTGCATAAATTCCGTTTTTTTCTGCATGTGTGCATTGCGGAGTGATTCCAACTGTTCCGTAAGGGAGGCAACATCGTCCGTCTTTTTATCAATCTGTGTTTCCGCCTTCTCCATTTTGACGGAAAGTGCCTTGCATTCTTTCTCAAGGGTCGCAATCTCTTCGCTTCTGCCGAGGAGATTTGCATTTCCGACGCGGCTGCCGCCGGACATGGAACCGCCGCGCAGCAGCACCTCGCCGTCTGTGGTGACAATTTTAAACTGGTGAGAAAATTTTCTGGCGGCACCAATGGCATGGTCAATGTTGTCCATGACTACCGTTTGCCCCAGAAGCTGTAGAATAATATCTTTGTATGCCTTGTCGCATTTTACGAGGTCACATCCAAGACCAATAAAGCCGGGACAGGCAGAAACCTTCCCCTCATTTTGCAGGCGCGTGCCCTTTACTGCCGAAATGGGCAGAAAAGTAGCACGGCCGGCGTGGTTTTGCTTTAGGAAGGCTATCGCCGTCTTGGCGTCCTCTTCGCTTCCCACAACGATATTCTGCAGGGAAGCGCCAAGTGCCGTTTCAATGGCGGTAATATAAGGAGAGTCCACCTGAATAAGCTGGGAAAGCACGCCCCGAATATCAGCCGAAAGACGGGCCGAAAGGATTGCCCGAACGCCCCTGCCGTAGCCCTCCATGTTTTGCTCCATATCGGAAAGGGCATTTTTTCTAGACAGGCGCTGGTTATATACACGCATAAGCTCGTTAAAGCCGGTTTTGTCATTTGCCAGGTCTGTTTGCAACTGCGTCCGCTTTTCCAAAAGGGTACGGAAGGATTCTTCTGCCGCCTTAATCTCGGCAGAAAGTGTTTCCTGTCTTTCCCGAAGGGCTTTCGTTTCTTTCACAATGTCCGAAATTCTTTGCTCGCTCGTTGTAATTTCTGCAGAAAGCTCTGCAATTCTTGCGTTTAAATCGTAGCCGGACAGGGCGTCGATATGCTTTGCCGTCTCGTCCGCCTGGGTGAGAAGCTGCATAGAGGCGGCGGCAAGGTTTTCCGCAATCCCCGTTTGGGTACGAATGGCATCTGCCGCATCTTCCAATTTGATTTTCCCCGTTTCTACGGCTTTTTCAGCCTCGGAAAGGGCGGCGTGGCAGCTTGCAATGTGTGCCTCGGCTTCTTCTGCGGCGCTTATTAGGCCGGAGATTTCTTCTTCCAACGCCTTCTTTTGCGCCTCAAAATTTTCTGCAGCTTTCAGTTCTGTTTCTATGCGCTGGGAGAGAAGGGCATTGTCGCCTTCCCAGCCTTTTACGGAAAGGTCGGTACTGTGCATAAGAGAGCGGAGTGCTTCCATTTCCGCATCCCGGGTTTTCATTGTCCCGTATAAGGATTCTTCCTCTTTTTGCATAGTTTCAAGCTTCGCTGATTCTGTTTCCAGTTGTTCGGAGACTTGTGAAAATAAAGCGGAGGCTTCTTCTTGTGTTTTTCGAAGCTTATCAATATCTAAAATAGAGAGGTTAATTTCCAAAACCTTTAGTTTTTCGTATAAGTCCAAATATTCCCGTGCCTTTTTTGCCTGATTTTCCAGCGGCCCGAGACGGGATGCAAGCTCGCCAGCGATATCGCGGACACGCGCGAGGTTTTCTTCTGTGGTAGCAAGCTTTCTTGCTGCCTCGTTTTTCTTGTACTTATATTTGGAAATACCGGCGGCTTCCTCAAAAATCTGGCGTCTGTCCTCGGATTTCTGGGAAAGGACGGAATCAATCTGCCCCTGGCTGATAATGGAATAGCCGTCCCTGCCAAGACCCGTATCCATGAAAAGCTCATGGATATCGCGAAGGCGGCAGGGCGTTTTATTTAAAAAGTATTCGCTTTCGCCGCTGCGGTATACGCGGCGTGTAACGGTGATTTCCGTATACGGACTTGAAAAAAGCCCGGAAGTATTGTCGAGAATCAAAGAAACCTCGGCAAAGCTTACGGGTTTATGCTTGGCGGTACCGGCAAAAATGACGTCCTCCATGCGGCTGCCGCGGAGAGATTTTACGCTCTGTTCCCCCAGCACCCAGCGAATGGCGTCCGTAATATTACTTTTGCCGCTGCCGTTTGGACCGACAATGGCGGTGATGGCATAGTCAAAAGACACGCTAAGCCTATCCATAAAGGATTTAAAGCCATACATATCCAGTCTTTTTAAATACATTGCTCACACCGCCTTTCTGTTTTTTCTTTTGTTTTTATTTTTTGGCAAACAGGATGCCCAGCGTACCCGGTCCGCAATGGGAAGAAATTACGCATCCGGCGTCTGTTTGATAAATTTCTTTGAAGATGTTTAAGCCTTTCAGCGTATCGTATGCCGCTTGCCAAACCTCGGGGTCAACACCGGCGTCCGTTAGGAACACGTAGTCCGTTTCCACGTCAGCATCTTGCAGGCGTTCCTGAATGTATTTAGAAATGACAACCTTCAGCTTTCCGCGGTACTTCTTGTCAATTCCGAGGGCGCCGTCCGTAATAGAAAGGCACGGCTTTATTCCGAGAAGGTTTGCCCCCAGTGCCGCAATGCCGCTGCATCTGCCCCCTTTATGGATATACGAAAGCTGGTCAAGCACAAAGCTTGTATCACATTTTTCTGCATATAACGCGCAGTCCGCCGCGATGGAAGAAGCATCCATGCCGCTTTCCCGAAGGGAAATGGCGTGGAGCAGCACCAACGCTTCGCCGGAGGACAGGGAATTTGTATCTACTACATATACGTTTTCAAATTCCGATGCGGCAAGATTTGCATTCTGGCAAGCAGAGGAAAATTTGGAGCCAAGGGAAAAATATACAACGGCATCCCCTTTTTCCAGGAGCGATGCAAAAAAATCAGAAAACGCGGCAGGGGGAATCGCCGAGGTTTTCGGCATAGTGCCGGTTTCCTCCACCTTTTTGTAAAGCTCGTCTCTTGTAATCGTGACCCCGTCCACAAATTCCTCGTCACCGAAATTGATGTGATACGGTAAAACAACAACCGCGTTGTCGGTTATAAAGGACTTCGGGATATCACAAGCACTGTCTATGGCAAAGATAATGTTCTGCATTCGGAAAGTCTCCTTTTTGCGTTTAATTTTCCAGCTTTTTAAGCTCTTCTAATTCTTTTTCATCAATTTTTTCACGGTGTTGCCGATTTCCCTTTTTAATAAATGTGACTTCATCGCGGGAAAAGTCTGCAATTACACCATCGCCGTCACCCTCAAGCCGGACGCGAAGTCTGCCGGAGAGAAGGGCTACCTGTACAACTGTGCCCGTGCCGCGTGGCGTTTTCACAAGGGAGCCGACGGGGGGCGTGATTTTGTTTAAATCTTCATAGGCCTCCTGTTCGTATTTTAGACAGCACATCAGTCTTCCACAGGTGCCGGAAATTTTCGTGGGATTTAAAGAAAGCCCCTGTTCCTTGGCCATTTTAATGGAAACCGGCTGAAAATCTGTTAAAAATGTACTGCAGCAAAGGGGTCTGCCGCAAACGCAGAGGCCGCCCATCATTTTCGATTCGTCCCGAACGCCGACCTGTCTAAGTTCGATTCGTGTACGGAATACGCCGGCTAAGTCCTTGACAAGCTCGCGGAAATCCACGCGGCCGTTGGCAGTAAAATAAAACAGAATTTTATTGGCATCAAAGGAATACTCTACATGAATCAGCTTCATTTCGAGCCCATGCTTTTCAATTTTCTTAAGGCAAATATCAAAGGCTTCCTTCTCCTTGCGGCGGTTTATTTCCACCTGTCTTGTATCCTGGGGGGTGGCAATGCGTACAACCTTCTTAAGAGGAGAAACAAGCTCACTGTCTTCTATATCGCGAATCGGCATAGTTACTTCGCCGTACTCCAGCCCCCGCGCCGTTTCCACAACGACGTGCATGCCTTCTTCGAGGGGAAGTTCGTTCGGGTCAAAGTGATATACCTTGCCGTTTTCTTTAAACTTAATGCCTACAATCCGTATCATGACAATACCTCCAACAATCTGATAGAAAATCTGTTATCCATAGTGAAAAGTTCGACCCTTTCCCGATTTCTGCAGCAAGGCTGAGCGCGGCTTCGTGGCAGGCAAGTGCGCTTTTCGGCGAAACGGAAAACGCAAACGCTGCAATCGCGCTTTTGTAGTCCCGGTTTAAAAGGGAATCGCCGTCCGATAAATGTACATACATCACATCCCGCATCCAGGAAGAAAAGAAGGATAAAAGAACGGGGAGTGCCGTTTTATATTCTTCAAAGCACCGTAAGATGGCATAAATACCGCTTCGGGGACCGGTCAGCCGCGGCAAAAGGGCGTAGAGGGAGTGACGCATGGTCAGGTACGCTTCGTCCTCAGAAAGCTTTTTTGCCGTGCCGATACTGCCGCCGGCGGAGGCAGCCAAAAAAGTCGCATCCGCAGCGCGCGCAGGGTAGTTTTCACGAATATAGGTTTCCAGCTGCAAGATTGGACAGCCGGTCATGCTCAGCACAATGCCGCGGGACAAAACCGTTTTCAGTAGCGCATCCCGATTCGTGGTAGTGAGAAAAATCGTAACATAGGGCGGCGGCTCTTCAAAGGCCTTCAGGAGTGTGTTCTGCGCCACAGGAGAAAGCTGCTCACCGTTTGGAATAATATATATTTTCCGTGATGCCAGAAATGGCTTTACATACATGTCTGCGACAAGGGCACGGGCACGTTCGGCGTTTAGCGGGTTTTTTTCATCCATCTCCACGAAAATAATATCGGGGTGGTTGCCGCTTTCTGTTTTAATACAGGTACTGCATGTGCCGCAGGGCGCATCCGCAGCATCGCAATGGAGCATAGAGGCAAGATAACGGCAAAGCGTTTTTTTACCCATGCCAACAGCACCCTCGAAAATATACAGGTGCCTTACTGCAGATTTTCGGCGTGCTGTTTTAAAATATGCAATTTGTGCGTCTTTACCGTACAGCTTCAAACTTTTTCAAACCTGTCCACATCCACAACGAAGATGGTTGCGCCGCCCACCTCCACTTCAACGGGTTGGGGCGTGTACATTCCTGCCATGCTGGCGGAAATCGGCGTTGTCATAATGTGCTTGCGGGTGCGGCACCTTTCCTTAAAAATAGAAATCGCTTCCTCTACACGCTCTTCTTCGGTACCGACAAGCAGTGTGATATTTCCTGCACGCAGAAAACCGCCCGTGGTTGCAAGCTTTGTAACGCTGAAACCTGCTTCATTTAATGTGCTGAGAACCTTGTTGCCGTCCTCACTGTGTACAATTGCTAGAATAAGCTTCATAGAGAAATCCCCTTTCGTTTTTTAATTTTATGTATAAAAAACGCTACAATATATACCGTTTTTATAAGTATATCATAAAACCATAAAAAAAGCAAAGTATTTTTGTATATTTCATAAAAAAAGGCACCTATCTTTTCGGTTGATAGGTGCCACTGCGTGTAAGGGACTAAAAGCCGCGTTTTTGGAGAAATTTCGTGTTTACAATATTTTGGGGCACTTCGCCGTGTAAAACGCGAATAACGTTTGCAATGACTTCTGCATGCAAATCGTCTACGCCTTCAAAGGAGTTCCAGGCAACGTGAGGCGTAAGCACCACGTTTTCCATTTGCAAAAGTTTGCTGTCTCGCGGAAGGGGTTCCGTTTCAAAAACGTCTAGTGCCGCACCTGCAATTTCGCCGGATAACAGGGCAAAAATCAATTCGTTTTCATTGACAAGACCGCCCTGGCCTGTGTGAATCAAGACAGCGTCCTTCTTCATTTTCTTAAACTGCGCCATCCCCATCATGTGCCGCGTTTCCTCGGTGAGGGGCGCGTGGAGGGTCACATAGTCGGAAAGCTCTAAAAGTGTATCAAGATCCACGCTTTTGCCGCCCCCTGCCGCAATTTGTTCTTCACTTTGGTAGGGGTCGTAGACTAAAATATCCATATCAAACGCACGGGCGCGAGAGGCAACCGCACGGCCAATGCGTCCAAAGCCCACAACGCCTAAAATCTTGCCGCGCAGTCTGCGCACTTTGCCGATACGCTCTGCATTCCACTGGCCACCTCGTGCACACCTGTCCGCAAGGGGGATGCGCTTGCAGGCAGAAAGGAGCAGTGCCATTGCATGCTCCGCAACGTCATATGAACCGTAGGAGGGGGCGTTGCAGACGTAAATGCCTTTTTTGCCTGCGGCTTCGAGGTCCACATTGTCATAGCCGATGCCGTAGCCAATTATCATTTTGCACTTATCGAGGGCGGCAATAATATCGGCGGTGATGTGTGCGTCATTAAACATTAAAATGTCCGCATCTTGTACAATTCCATGAAGTTCCTCGGCATTTCGAAAATATGTAACGAGAAAGGTTGCGCCTTCTGCACGAAAAACGCTTTTCTCCTGGGAAAAATCCGTTCCCATTCGGTCCAGCATTACAATTTTCATTTTTGACAGTCCTTTCTGTTTTTATGGCAAACGCTTATGTTCTGTATAAATCATGCCGTTTTCTATCGTGAGAATTCCAAAGGACGGGGCACCGCTATAAGGCAGGGAAATACTGCCGGGATTAAAGAGACGAACGCCTTCTTCCACGCCGTCAAAGGCCTCGTGGGTGTGGCCAAACAAAACAAGATCCGCACTTTTTCCGGCGTCTGCCAGCTCTCTAAGACCATTTTTGACCCCTCGGGTGTGTCCGTGACACAGGAAGAGGCGTTTGTTTCCCAGTTCAATCATTTTTTCGTAGGCACCGCCGGCACAAAAGTCCGAATTGCCGCATACATAGGTGATGGGTACATTTGCATACACAATGCCGATATCCTCCGCATCCCGGGAGGAATCTCCAAGATGCAGAATATGGTCCACAGGGCCAAAAAGCTCCAACGCACGCAGGCAATTGTGAATACGGCCATGGCTGTCACTAAAAACTGCAACCTTCACGCGTGTCACTCCTTTCTTTTATATACTAAATATATACTAAAATATGGCAAATGTCAAGCCTTTCAAAAAAGCCTGTTTGTTTTTTCGAAAAACTCTTGATTTTACGGCGAAATCTGTGTATAATAGGGAAGGTGATGCAAAATGCGTATAATAGGTCTTGACTATGGCGACAGCCGAATCGGTGTTTCGGTAAGTGACAGTTTTGGGCTAACAGCCCAGCCTGTATGCGCCCTTTCCGAGAAAACATGGTCACAACAGCTGGAAAAACTTGCGGCGATTGTGGAGGAATACGGGGCGGAAGGCTTTGTAATCGGGATGCCGAAGAACATGAACGGCAGTATTGGCCCGCGAGGCGAGGTAACGAGAAAATTCTCTGCTGCCCTGTTGGCGCGATTTGGGCTTCCGGTTACGGAATGGGATGAGAGGCTAACCTCGGTTGCGGCACATAGAGCACTCCAAGAAGGGCAGGTACGCGGCGTCAAGAAAAAGGGCAAGGTAGATATGCTTTCTGCTGTCTTTATTTTGCAGGGGTATCTGGATAGCCTTCGAAATTGAAAGGAGAATACAGAAATGGAAGAAAGAGAAAACGTGATTATTTTAATAGATGATGAAGGCAAGGAAATGCCTTTTGAGGTGCTGGACATTATCGAGGATAGTGACAAGCGCTATGCCGTTGGTATTCCGGCTGAGGAAGCAGCGGAGGAAGCGGAAGAAGGCACCGTACTTATCATGCGTATTGTGCCTGCAAATGACGAGGAAGATATTTTAGAACCCATTGAGGACAATGCGGAGCTGGAGAGAATTTTTGAGATTTTCAAAACGCGCATGGAAGACGAATTTGAGTTTGAAGACGAGGATACGGAGGCATAAAATAGGCAGGTCTTATTTTTACCCCTCTGCATCCCTGCGGTGTACGTCTTGTATGGTATATATTTTAGCCAACACTAAAATGTAAGGGAGACAGACCGTCTTTGTGGTGTGTAGGCCCCCCGCTCGTAAGACCGGTATGAGGGTAACCCGTAAGCAAAGAATATGTCGCCCACCTGCAAAGCAGGTTAAAATTTTACTGCCGGACGGCAATCGCGGGGAATGGTAAGCAAGACGGGGCGCTGCAACGTGTGCAGCGACCCCGCTTTTTATATAATAATGAGAAATTTTCATATAGACAGCCTGGTGTCGACGGGAAATATATATAGAAATTAAGACACAGAAAGGCATTTATTGTTATGAATACAAATACATTTCGGCCCGATACACCCACAAAACGGTACATGGCGGTTGCATCCGTACTCCTTTTGCTGTTTACGATTGTAATACCGCCCCTGGGCGTTTCTTTTGTCGCACTGCATGTACTCTTTCTGGCAGCATGGCTTTTTTTGCAAAAAGTAAAACCGGGAAAACGGTTTTGGCGCACGATAGTCTGGGGCGTGCTACTCAGTAATGTTTTTTTACTGGTGTATTTGCAGTTTCAGGCATTTATTCCATTTTGGGATTACGCCGGATACTATATTGAAACCCTTCGAAGCGGCACCTTGATGCAAACGGATTTGCCACAGTTTTTCCGGCAGGTATATGAAAGTATGCTTACCCAGGATTACACGCTTTTGCCTACTGTGTTTATCGCACCGTTTCTGAATCTTTTGGGCGGAAGCTTTACGGCGTATGTATTGCTGATTTACAACCTTTTTATTGTGCCGTTTTTGATTGTATTCGGGCTTTTGGTGTATGAAATCAGCCCGAAATGCACGCCGCTTATTTTCTTGTTTACGCCCTTTTTAAGCCCGGTACTTCGAGGCTATCTGGACGGCGCAGGGCTTTTTTATGTCGCCATTTGGTTGTATGTGATTTATAAGCAAACCTTACGAAAGTCAGCAATAAAAGAAGCGATTCTGCTGGGTATTTTATCTGTTTTGTTGATTTTCACAAGACGTTGGTATCTGTTTTTTGTCGTGGGCACCTACGCGGCACTCGTGCTATCCGGCGTAGTACGCCGCGCATATGACCCGAAATACGATTTAAAAACACTGCTGCAAAATTTGGCGATTTCCGGTGGTGTTACGCTGGGGATCGTTGTGTTATTCTTTTTCCCTTATTTAAAACGCCTTCTGGGCAATACCATGCAAGATGCGTATTCTGCTTATATGTTCGGTGATTTTTGGTGGAATATTAAATATTTTATCCGCTATTACGGATTTTTGCCCATGGCGTTTTGCGCTCTTGGACTTTTCGGACTGCGCCGGCGTTGGTACAGGCAGTTTACACTCTTTTTGCTCTTCCAGATTCCCGTCATGTTTTTTCTGTTTACGAGGATTCAGACGGTCAGCTACCATCACCAGTATTTATTTGCACCGAGCATCTTTTTACTGATGGTGATTGGGGTTTCTGCCTTACCGAAATGTAAAAAAGCGGCACCGATTGCCCTTTGCGTCGCTTTGGCGATGGCGTTTACATATATTTATGTGCCGACGTCCACCAATTGCCTCCGCAATGTATTTTCCAGCGTGCGCTTTGCACCGAAAACCATGGAAACGGAAGGCGTACTGGAACTAAGGGATACACTTAATCAGCTTTCGGAAGCAGAAGGGGAGAACGGATACGTTTATATTTTGGCAAGCTCTGAAATTTTAAATGATGATATGCTGAAAAATTCCAGGCTTCCCATGCAAGAAAATGCGATTCCCGCGCTTCTCGGCACAAACCATGTAGACAGGCGTGACGGCATGCCGAACCACCTGCTTGTAAGTAAATTTATTGTGGTAGCGGACCCTGTGCAGGTGCATCTGGGAACAGAAAACCAGCAGGTGGTGGACTTTTTTGCCCGTGAAATTCTGGACGGCACCTATACCCAGAATTTGGAACGCATCCATAGCATTAAAATCACAGATGAAGTTACGGCGCACATCTACCGCCGAAACGCCGGATACAGCGAAGCATTCTTAAGACGCGCGCAGGAACATTTTAATATGCTTTACCCCGAACACGGGGAGATGTTTTCCGTAGATTTTATCTGGTCACAAAATTCATAAAAAGTGGTTGTCAAATCGGAAAAGATATGCTATAATATATTGGATATGGAGTAATTGCTCCAAAAACGTAGGAGGAATCATCTTATGTATAAAAGAGTTTTCACCCTTTTGCTTGCCGGGATTCTTTTGTTTTCCGTCCCTGTAGCTGCGGCACCCAGCGAATGGGCAAAGGCAGAAGTGGATGCGGCAATCGTGCAAGGCATTGTGCCTGCAGGCATACAGGGCGAGTATCAAAAAGCAGTAACGCGGGAAGAATTCTGCGAGATGGCAATGCTGATTTGGTGCAAGCTTACGGGCGGCCAACTGCCCGAGGCAGAATCTGTGTTTACGGATACTGCCAATCCTTCTGTTGCCGCGGCAAAGAGCCTTGGTATTGTCAAGGGCGTGAGCGAAACCGAATTTGCGCCCTTCAATCCTGTTACAAGACAGGAAATGAGCGTCATGCTGAAAAATACGCTTGCAGTCTCCAAACCCGCTGTAGCCTTCCCCGAAACGTATCCCAACACGTTTCCTGACGGGGACAAAATTGCGGACTGGGCGATGGAAGCGGTGCAGTGCATGCATCTCTTTGCCGTAATGCTCGGTGATGAAAACGGGAACATAAATCCCCTGGGGAACACCACGAGAGAGCAGGCAATTTTGCTCGCCTATAGACTTCTTATGACCCAGGCAATGACTACGCTGGAATACGTGGAGAAGTTTCTGATGCCTCTAAACAGCAACACCCATGACAATATGCTCGGCGGTGCGTTTGTGGGCTGTACGGCAGATAAAAAGCAGTTTTATGTCGGGCAAGATGGTATTTATCAGGTCGGGAAGGAAGAACCCGTGGTAAGCGGCAAAGCCCACACCCTGGCCGTATTTAACGAAACGGTGTATTATATTGGCGAGGATGACGGCGTTTATATGCTGTCCTATGAAGACGGTGCTGTGCGCAAAGTCGTAAACGATAAGACGGACAGCTATTCCGCTTACGATGGTTTTATCTATTATCGAAATCTTTCCGATGGCGGGCGCCTTTACAAATGCAGTTTGGAAACAGGCGTTTCCGAAGCTATTACAGAAAAGGCAGCAGAGCTTTTGGAGATATCCCAAAACGGCAATTTCTTCTCTGACGGCGAGGCGATTTATAAGCTTGCTGATGACGGAAGCGCACAGCTGCTGTTTACGGGCAAAAACAAAAACCTTTGCGTAAAGGACGAGAAGATTTACTTTCTCAATACAAATGGCGTAATTTGCACTATTGACTTAAACGGTACAAATTACTGCGCCGTCGCGAGAAAGCAGGTTTCCCACTATAACTTTACCCGTGATTGCCTGATAGGCTTGGGGCTGGACGGCCGCGTATACAAAATTGCCTTTGATGGTAAATACACAATTTTACTCGATGCCGGAACATACGTAAGTACTGTCACATATGATGATTATGTGTATGCACTGGATGCTGAAGGCGGCATTTATAAGTTTTCCAATAACGGTACAGAAAAAGCAAAGATATATTAGGAGGAAAGACAATGAAAAAGTACAAAATTGCAGTAGTAGGCGCAACCGGAATGGTAGGCAGAACTTTTTTGAAGGTTTTAGAGGAGTATAAACTGCCGGCAGAAAGCTATACCCTGTTTTCGTCCGCAAAATCTGCAGGAAGCAAGCTGAATTTTATGGGCGAGGAGCACACCGTTCGGGAGCTTACAGAAACCTCCTTTGATGAAGGCTTCGACATTGCCCTCTTTTCCGCAGGCGGCTCCACAAGCGAAAAGTTTGCTCCCATTGCCGCGGCGAAGGGATGCCTTGTTATCGATAACTCCAGCGCATGGCGCATGGACCCCGAAGTACCCCTTGTAGTACCGGAAGTAAATCCGGAAGATATTAAGAAGCATAAGGGCATTATTGCAAACCCCAACTGCTCCACCATTCAGGCAATGGTTGCCTTAAGACCGCTCCAGAAGGCATACGGCTTAAAGCGCGTTATCTATTCTACATACCAGGCTGTTTCCGGCGCAGGCCGCGGCGGCTGGGACGATTTGGAGAACGGCTACAAAGGGGAAGCCCCGAAGAAGTTCACCTATCCCATTGCCGGCAACTGCATTCCGCATATCGATGTATTTTTAGATAACGGCTACACCAAAGAAGAAATGAAGATGGTCAACGAAACCCGAAAGATTTTGGGGGACGATTCTCTTCGCATCACCGCAACCACGGTACGCGTACCTGTATTTAACGGTCACAGCGAATCCATCAACGTAGAACTGGAAAAGCCGTTTGAGCTCTCTGAACTTGTAGACGTTCTGAAGAACGCACCGGGCGTTGTGGTGGAAGATGATGTAAAGAACAACGTATACCCCATGCCGTTGCATGCCACAGGGCATGACGAAACATTTATCGGCCGTATTCGCCGCGATGAAAGTGTGGAAAACGGCGTAAACCTTTGGGTTGTTGCAGATAATATTCGCAAGGGTGCTGCGGCAAACGCCGTGCAGATTGCGAAGAAGTTTATTGAATTTGACAACGAATAAGGATAGAGAGGAGAGCGCGCGTTATGAAGAACCTGCCTTTTACAGGTAGTGGTGTTGCTATTGTAACACCGTTTAAGAATGGAATGGTTGATTTTGATAAGCTCGGAGAGCTGATTGAATTTCATATTGCAAATGAAACGGATGCCATTATTGTTTGCGGCACTACGGGCGAATCGGCAACCATGCCGGATGCGGAGCACATTTCTGTTGTAGAATATTCTGTTCAGAAAGCAGCAGGCAGAATCCCCATTATTGCAGGTGCCGGCTCCAACGATACCCATCACGGTGTACAGCTTTCCAAGGAGATGGAGAAAGTAGGCGCAGATGCCTTGCTTTCCGTAACGCCCTATTATAATAAGGCGACCCAGAAGGGGCTGATTAAGCACTATACGGCGATTGCCGAGGCAGTCAATTTGCCGATTATTTTGTATAATGTTCCCTCCCGTACGGGCGTCAATATTCAGCCTGAAACGCTTTTGAAGCTTTCTGAGATTGAGAACATCGTAGGCGTCAAGGAAGCCGGTGGCAACATTTCGCAGGTTGCTAAAATTGCAGCACTTTGCGGTGATAAAATTGCTGTGTATTCCGGGGATGACGATATGATTGTGCCCGTAATGTCCCTCGGCGGTGTCGGGGTAATTTCCGTAGTGGCAAACATTTTGCCGAAGGAAACCCATGATATTACCGCACGCTTCTTTGCAGGGGACATCCAAGGTGCAAGAGAGCTGCAGCTTAAGCTGTATGACTTTATTAAGGCACTCTTTATTGAAGTAAATCCCATTCCCGTAAAGACGGCGATGAACATGCTCGGATTTGACGTGGGCGAGCTTCGCATGCCCCTTTGTGAAATGGAAGACAAAAACATTGCGGTACTGCGTGCCGAAATGGAAAAACTGGGTCTCGAAATTAAAGCATAAAAAAGGAACGAAGTGCCAATGATAAATATAATTATTAGCGGTGCAAACGGGAAAATGGGTAAAACGGTGGCAGGATTGCTTTCGACCATGCCTGATTTTACCGTTTGTGCCGGCGTGGACCTTTATACAAAGCCCTACGGCGAGTTTCCCATTGTGGAACACCCCCGTCTTTTGCCCCCGGGCGGCGATGTCATTATTGACTTTTCCAATCCCGCGGCGCTACTTGACCTGTTGCCCTACGCAATGGAACATAAAATCCCGGTGGTAGTCTGCACCACGGGTCTTGGAAACGAACATAAAAGCCTTATGGAAGCGGCGGCAAGAGAAATCCCTGTGTTTTTCTCTGCCAATATGTCCCTTGGTATAAGCCTTTTGACGGAGCTTTGCAAAAAAGCGGTCAGTGTTTTGGGCGACGGATTTGACATTGAAATCATTGAAAAACACCATAACCGCAAGCTTGATGCCCCCAGTGGCACCGCCATGGCGATTGCGGAGGCAATCAGCGAAGCGGCAGAAGGCACAAAGGAATATGTGTATGACCGCCACAGCGTGCGCCGTCCCCGCGGCAAGCAGGAAGTCGGCATTCATGCCGTACGCGGCGGCACCATCGTCGGCGAACATACTGTGCTTTTTGCCGGACAAGACGAGGTTGTGGAAATCAAGCATAGCGCCGGAAGCCGAGATATTTTCGCTGTAGGCGCAATCCGCGCGGCGGCATTTTTAAAGGACAAGCCTTGCGGCATGTATGCTATGCAGGATTTAGTGGCTTCCTTCGGATAAAAAAACTTTGCGTGAAAAGAAAAAGTTCTTGCAATATTTTGCAATATCAGGTACAATAGAAGTATAAAAACGGAAAGGAATGGAAACATAGGATGATTAGTGCAGGAGATTTTAGAAACGGTATTACTTTCGAAATGGAAGGCAACGTTTTCCAGATTGTTGAATTTCAGCATGTAAAACCCGGTAAGGGTGCAGCTTTCGTAAGAACGAAACTGAAGAATGTTATTAACGGCGGTGTGGTTGAAAAGACCTTCCGTCCCACAGACAAAATGCCCAAGGCACACATCGAAAGAAAAGATATGGAATATCTCTACAATGATGGGGAACTCTACTACTTCATGGATCAGGAAACCTACGAGCAGATGCCGCTGAATGCAAGCCAGCTGGGTGACGCACTTCGTTTTGTAAAAGAAAATATGCTCGTAAAAATTCTGTCCTTTAAGGGCAACGTATTCGGCGTTGAGCCCCCGAACTTTGTTGAACTCCAGGTTGCAGAAACCGAGCCCGGTGTAAAAGGCGATACGGCTACCGGTGCTACAAAGCCTGCAATTTTGGAAACCGGCGCGCAAATCAATGTGCCGTTGTTTATTGACCAGGGCGATATGATTCGTGTTGACACGCGTACAGGCGAATACATGGAGCGTGCATAATATTTAAATTTAAAGGAGGAACGAAAATGGCAGCATTAGAAGAAAAAGTAGCATACCTGAAGGGTCTTTGCGAAGGCATGGACATCGATACAGACAAGGGAGAAGGCAAGCTGCTGGCAAAAATCATTGAAGTGCTTGGCGACATTACGGAAGAAATTGCCCTTATAGGAGAAGACTATGAAGAACTGCAGGCACAGGTTGATGAAATTGATGAAGACCTTGGCTATGTAGAGGAAGACCTTTACGGCGACGATGATGACGAGGAAGACTGCGACTGTGGTTGCTGCGATTTTGACTGTGAGGATATCGTATGCCCGAACTGCGGTGAAGAAATTTACCTCGACAGTGAACTCTTGGATTTAGAAGATGATAATCTCGTCTGCCCCGCATGTGGTCATGAAATCGAGCTCGAATGCGATTGCTTCGGGGAAGATTTTGAAGACGAAGAATAATTTGGTTTCCAAAAGGACGGAACACAAGTGCATCCGTCCTTTTGTGTTTTTTATAGCAAGAAAATGATTCCCAAAGCGGGAAAAATAGTTTTGCGCAAAAGACTAATCTTGAAAAATTCCCAAAAAACGGAATTTTTTAAGATGGCTTTGTGCACTTTGTGCAATAGGCTTGAAAATCCAGAAATTTTTTATAATAAAAATGTAAAAAACTATTGCAATATATGGATACTTATGCTATAATAATAATACATTTTATGGTGAATGTGCATAACGTATCATCAAAAATGACATACAATAGTGTGGTTTGCTGATTTTTTTTCATGCAAAACATACAAGAAAGCAGTATTGACCTGCGTCCGGGGCGATACGTTGTTGTGAAAATTAGCGGACAGAAAGGCTAGGATACAAAATGACCAGACGACATCAGCGCTGGGGATGGATGTTTGTATCACCGTATCTCATTAGTTTAACGGTTTTTTCGGTGATACCGCTTCTCGTCTCTCTCTATCTTGCGTTTACGCGCTATGACTTAGTAAATCCCGCAAGATGGGTTGGATTGCAAAACTTTGAAAGAACGGTTAAATCCCTGGACAATTGGAAGGCATTCCGCAACACATGGGTATATGCACTCTTTCTTGAGTCAATTAGCATTTCACTTGCATGTGTACTTGCGGTACTTCTGAACCAGAAAGTAAAGGGGCTTGGTCTGTTCCGCGTTATTTATTACATACCGATTTTAACGCCCTCTACCGCTGTTACCATTGTTTGGTCGCGTCTTTATAATCCAAAGAATGGTGCATTTAATGTGATTCTCGGCTTCCTTGGCCTTGGTCCCCTTATGTTTACCTACAGTCAGAATTGGCTGGAAGTTGTTATATCTGTAGCTATCATGGGTATCTGGAAAGGCGTTGGTGGCAGCACGGTTTACCTGATTGGTGCCTTGCAGGCTATCAGTGAAGACGTTTTGGAAGCGGCGGATATTGACGGCGCAAGCGCATCAAGAAAGTTCTTTAAGATTACGCTACCCCTTTTAACACCTACAATTTTCTATCTGATGATTACCGGTATCTCCGGTGCACTGCAGGCATTCGATGTATTCTATCTGCTCACGCAGGGTACGGGCAGTGACTTGCACGTTGTAAACTCTTTGGTGTATAAGATGATGTGGGGGTCGGCATCTGAAGTTGGTGGAGCCTCCGCCCTTGGCTGGGTAAGCTTTATCTTCATCGCGCTTATTACATATGCGCAGAAGAAATTTGAGAAAAAGTGGGTGCACTACGATGCCTAATACGATGACAAACAATTCAGCTCCTGCTGAGATTAAAATTAAAAAGCCTAATTTCTTCCATAAGCGCAGAAACTTTAGTCTTTGGGGCCTTTTATTCCTTTTGCTCGGTTCTGTTGTCATGATTTTCCCCTTTGTATTTGCCATCTCCGGCTCTTTGGCCGATAATGCAACGCAGATTTACAAAATGGAATGGTTTAAAGGCTGGAACTGGAACAACTATGCTCGTGTTATGATTGAAGCCGATTTTATTAAATACATCGGGAACACGCTTATCATTGCTGCCATTAACATTGTTGGTACAATTTTTTCGAACACCTTTATTGCGTTTGGCTTTGCCCGGTATAATTTCAAGGGGAACCAGCCGTTGTTCTTTGCAATGCTTTGCACCATGTTTCTGCCGGGTACCATCATGCAGGTTCCGTTGTTCGTTATGTTCAGCTCGGTGGGGGCATTGGATACCTTTATCCCGCTTACCATTGGCTCCTTCTTTGGTGCTGCCAATACCGTCTTTTTGATACGGCAATGCTTTTTGGGTATTCCGGGAGCACTTTATGAGGCGGCTATGATTGACGGCGCACATCCCCTTTATATCTGGTGGCGTATTTATGTTCCTTTGGCTCGCCCCTTTATTTTCACCATGTCGCTGGGCTGTTTCCGCTCTTGCTGGAATGACCTCTTCGGTCCGCTGATTTATATTACTTCCGACTCTAAGAGAACAATCTCTCTTGCACTTGCAAACTTTAGCACGAAGTACGAGGCGACGGGTGATATTCCGCTTCTTTTGGCAGCTGCAGTTATCGGTATGGTACCGACTGTTGTAATTTACATGTTTGTACAGAAGCAGTTTGTTGCAGGTATGGCTTCGGCTGCAGTTAAGGGCTAATTCAAAAAACTTTTCAATAAGCCGTTACAGTTTGTAACGGCTTATTTTAAACAGTAGCAATTTTTATAACGGAAAGGAAAACACAGATGATTATGTGCGCCCGCTGCAACAAAAATGTAGCAGTGATGTTTGTGACAAAAATTGAAAATGGTGAAAAGAAGACCGAAGGGTTGTGCCTTTCCTGCGCCAAACAGCTTGGTCTTGATATGGGCCAGCTTGCCGGGAATATCGGCATAGAGCCTGAGGAATTTGAAAATATCAACGAGCAGGTTTTGCAAATGATGGAGGATGGCGGTTTCGAAGGCGAAGAAGACGGCGAAGGCGGAAATCTTTTTCGGGATTTACTCGGCTTTCTCGGCGGCAAAGAGGGTGAAGCACCTTCTGGCGACAAGGAAGAGAAAAAAGAGAAGAAGACGGATAAAAAAGAAGGAAAGAAAAAGAAACGAATTTTGGATACCTTCGGTACAAATTTGACGGCAAAGGCAAGAAACGGCGAGGTGGACCGCGTGATAGGCCGTGATGCGGAAATTACGCGCGTGATGGAAATTTTAAACCGCCGCACGAAAAACAATCCGTGTCTAATCGGCGAGCCGGGCGTCGGCAAAACGGCGATTGCGGAAGGGCTTGCCACCAGAATTGCAGAAGGCACAGTGCCGGCGAAGCTACAGGATAAAGAGGTTTTTCTTCTTGATTTTACAGCGATTGTGGCAGGGACTCAGTTTCGAGGGCAGTTTGAGGCACGGCTTAAAAGCATAGTTGAGGAAGTGAAAAAGCTCGGCAACGTGATTTTGGTCATAGATGAGCTCCATAATATTGTTGGGGCAGGTGATGCAGAAGGTGCCATGAGTGCCGCCAATATTTTAAAGCCTTCTTTGGCAAGAGGCGAGATTCAGGTCATCGGTGCTACCACCACGGCGGAATACAGAAAGCACATTGAAAAGGACGCCGCTCTCGAACGGCGTTTTCAGCCCATTTTGGTAGAAGAGCCGAGCGTGGAGGAAACGATTTCGATTATCTCCGGCATAAAATCCTACTACGAGGACTACCATCAGGTAAAAATCGGCACTGACGTCATTCGTGCCGCCGCCGTTTTAAGTGAGCGCTATATTACAGACCGTTTTCTGCCGGATAAGGCTATTGACGTCATTGACGAAGCGGCGTCGAGAGCCAATCTTAAAAATATATATCTTGCACAGCTTGCACGTCTTCGCGCGGAACTTGCCAAAGTGCAGCTTTCAAAAGAAACTGCGGTCGGGTCAGATTCCATGGAGTCCTACGAGCTGGTTGCGGACCTTAAAATGCGTGAGTGTCAGTTGGAAGAAAAAATCCGGGAAACGGAAGGAAAACTTTGTGACGTCCATTTATTTACAGAGGACGTTGCCCGTGTAATTGCAGGCTGGACGAAAATTCCCGTCGGGCAAATTACAAAAGAGGAAACAACGCGCCTTTTGGAACTGGAAGAAACGCTGAAAAAACGTGTTAAAGGGCAGGATGCGGCAATCGAAGCGGTGGCAAGCGCCATGCGCCGCGGAAGAGCGGGATTATCTAAGGTAAGAAGACCGGTTTCCTTTATTTTCACAGGGTCTACGGGCGTGGGAAAAACAGAACTTGCCCGCGCACTCGCCGAGGCCATGTTTGACACAGAGGATGCGCTGATTCGGGTGGATATGTCTGAATTCATGGAAAAGCACGCCGTTTCCAAGCTGATCGGCTCACCCCCAGGGTACGTGGGGTATGACGATGCCGGGCAGCTGACGGAAAAAATTCGTCGCCGCCCTTACAGCGTCATTTTGCTTGATGAAATTGAAAAGGCCCATGCCGATGTCCTCAATGTTTTCCTGCAAATTCTGGATGACGGCAGAATTACGGATAGCCACGGCAAGCTTGTCAGCTTTGAAAATACCGTCATTATTATGACGTCTAATGCCGGCTCCGATTATAAGGGCACAGCCCCCGGATATACAACATCGCCCGTAGCTGCGGCAGCAGAAAAAACCGAGAAGGCACTTCGCACTTTCTTCCGGCCTGAATTTTTAAACCGCATTGATGAAATTGTTTGCTTTAAGCCTTTAGAAAAGCCGGTGCTTATGGAAATTCTCGACAAAATGCTGGACGAGTTTGCAGAAATGCTGGAAAACCGTGAAATCGGATTTTCCATAACGCCGAAGGCCAAAGAATTGTTACTTGAAAAGGGGCTAGACGCCAAAAACGGGGCAAGACCCCTTCGTCGTGCAATTCAGAAGCACATCGAGGACAAGGCGGCAACGCTTCTCATTGCCGGAAATCTTTCTGCCGGGGATACATTTTCGGTGCAGTGCCGTGGAAATGAACTCGTCTGCGAAAAGAAAAAATAAATAATTTCGACGAAAATATGTAAAAACACTTGCCAAATGTACAAAAAAGTGATACAGTATACGAGAGTATATAAAGGAGGTGTATTGTACATGGCATATAAAATTACTGAAGACTGCATCAGCTGTGGCGCTTGCGAAGCTGAATGTCCCGTATCCTGCATTTCCGCAGGCGATACTACATTCGTAATCGATGAAGATACTTGCATCGAATGCGGTAACTGTGCAAACGTTTGTCCTGTTTCCGCACCCCAGCAGCAGTAAAAAGGGTGGGTATTCGGGGTCGCCCTTCGGGCGGCCCCGAACATGTACAAGGCTTATGGAAGAATTTGAAAGAAAAGATGACCTCGAACTTGGGGGACTTTATATATGGCAAGATAAGCGCGAATTTTGCTTTGGCGTAGATGCGGTACTGCTTTCTGCTTTTGCTAACGTCAAAAAAGGAGAACGCGTTTTAGACCTTTGCGCCGGAAACGGCATAGTGCCCATACTTCTTGCTGGTAAAACGGAGGCAGGCAGTATTACGGGGCTGGAGATCAATCCCGTGCAGGTCGCTCTGGCTCGGCGTAGCATTTTGGAAAACGGGCTTGCGAATGTAGAGATGGTGGAGGGGGATGTGCGCCTGGCACCGTCGCTTTTTGATGACAGACGGTTTGACTGCATTACCGTAAATCCGCCGTATATCAAAGACGGGCGCATTCAAAACACGTGCCGCAATAAGGCGATTGCCCGGCATGAGGTTTTATGCACACTGTCCGATGTACTGCGGAGTGCGGCTTCACTACTGCGGTTTGGCGGCAGATTTTATATGGTGCATCGGCCGGATAGATTGACGGATATTTTGGACGAAATGCGGGCTTTTAAACTGGAACCCAGACGCCTTCGCACTGTGCATGCAAAACTGCACGGCGAGGCAAAGCTGGTTTTGGTGGAAGGCATTTATGGCGGCGGTACTTTTTTGCATGTAATGCCGCCGCTTATTTTATATAACGAGGATGGGACATACACAGAAGATGCATTGTCCTGCTATGGAAGGGAAACAAAATGACGGGTACGCTTTATGTTTGTGCAACGCCCATAGGGAACCTGGCGGATATTTCGGAAAGACTTCGGACGACTCTTGCCGAAGTGGATATTGTAGCGGCAGAGGATACACGCCACACCGGCAATCTTCTCAGGCATCTGGGGATATCAAAGCCGTGTATCAGCTATTATACCCATAACCAAAAAGGGCACGGCGAAGTGATTATAAAAGAGCTTTTAGCAGGGAAAAACGTGGCACTTGTCAGTGATGCCGGCACCCCTGCAATCAGTGACCCTGGGGAAGAGCTTGTTAAACTGTGCGCGGCGGAAAATATTCCTACCGTGCCTGTGCCCGGCGCGTGCGCTGCGATTAGCGCCCTATCTGTTTCCGGGCTTTCTACGGGGCGGTTTGTGTTCGAGGGCTTTTTACCCATGCAGAAAAAAGGACGGATGGACCGGCTTTCGGAGCTCAAAAATGAAAAGCGGACCATCATATTTTACGAAGCGCCGCATAAGCTGAAAAGAACGCTGGAAGATTTTGCGGATACCTTCGGCAAAGAACGGAAAATCAGCCTGTGCCGCGAAATGACGAAATTTTTTGAAGAGATTCTTCGCACCACGGTGGGAGAGGCACTTGCAAAATATGAAGCGGAGCCACCCAAAGGGGAGTTTGTACTCATTTTGGAAGGGGCAAGTGAAGAGCCTGTTTCCTGGGAGGACTTATCGGTTGCGGAACACGTGGCACTCTATGAAGAAAGCGGTATGTCCCGTATGGATGCGGTGAAGAAGGCAGCACAGGATCGAGGCGTCCCGAAACGGGAAATTTATGATATTGTGATGCGATGAAAGGATTAGAGCATGCAGGTAGCAATTTTGTTTGGCGGAAAGAGCGGAGAACACGCCGTGTCCTGCCTTTCGGCGGCATCGGTGCTGGAAAACATTCACGCTGAAAAATACACGCTAGTAAAAATCGGGATTTCAAAAACCGGCGAATGGTTTAAAACGGAAGCCTCGGCGGAAGAAATCCGCTCTGGCCGGTGGGAAGACTTGCCGAAGCAAAAGGCAATTTTATCCCCGGACACCCGCGACCATGGCTTTTGGATTTTGGAAGACGAGAAGGCTACGCTCTTACCCGTGGACGTCATTTTCCCCGTTATGCATGGGGACTTTTGCGAGGACGGCTGCGTGCAGGGCCTTTGCGAGCTTTCCGGTATTCCCTATGTGGGGTGCGGTGTTTGTGCGTCCGCAGTGGGTATGGACAAGGATATAGCAAAGGCCATGTTTTCTGCGGCGGGGATTCCGGTGGCAGAGGGCATCGTCGTTGAAAAGGGCAAGGAACAAGACGCTATGCGACGCGTAGGCGCTACGCTTTCCTATCCTATTTTCGTGAAGCCTGCCAATGCCGGCTCGTCCCTTGGCGCCTGTAAGGTGACAAAAGAAAGCGAACTTGCGGCGGCGCTGGAAGAAGCGTTTCGGTTTGATACGAAGGTGCTGGTGGAAGAATATATTGACGCGCGGGAAATTGAATGTGCTGTCCTCGGAAACGCAGATGCCAAGGCGTCCGTGCTCGGGGAAATCGTTCCGGAAGCGGAATTTTATGACTATGATGCCAAATACATAGACGGCACCTCAAAGCTTTTAATTCCTGCCCCCCTTTCGGTGGAAGAAACAAACACCATTCGGGAGTATGCCGTACGTGCATTTCAGGCAATTGGCGGCGAGGGGTTTTCGAGAGTCGACTTTTTCATGGATAAAAAGTCCGGAAAAATTGTCATCAATGAAATTAACACTATTCCCGGGTTTACAGAAATCAGCATGTACCCCAAGCTCTGGCAGGCAAGCGGCATATCTTACGGGGATTTAATCGATACACTGATAGAACTTGCATAACTGTCAGAACTTAACTTTTGCATTTTACCTGTATTTGTGCTATACTAAGCTTAAATACATACGAGGAGCACGGCCATGAATAAAGAAGTTATCATTTCTATAAACGGAGAAGAAAAATTTCCGGAAATGGGTGAAGAAAATGTAACGGAGCTTGTCACGGAAGGCAAATACTATAAAAAAGGGGACAAGCACTATATTTCCTATAAAGAAACAGAGGTCACGGGCTTTGAAGAAACCACCACAATGCTGAAAATTGAAAATGACCGTGTGGCCTTGACGCGCTTTGGGCAATTTAATACCCATATGGTGTTTGCACCAGGGGAAAAGCATACCGGGTATTACGATACGCCCTTCGGCAGTTTTACCGTCGGCATTGTTTCGGATGCGGTGAAGGTGGAATTTGGACAGAAAAGCGGACAGATTGATATTCGCTATTCCCTTGAAATTGATAATAATACAAAGGCAGAGCATAAGCTCTCCTTAAATGTGCGGGAAGCATAATAAGAAAGCGGAGGAAAAAGAATGTATACAGCGGAAAAAGTTTTACATACAGTAGAAAATCTTGTCAAGGAGGCTATTTCAAAAGCATATCCCGAGGTGGAAATGCCTGCCTTTTTAGTCGAGGCACCCAAAGCCGAAGCCCACGGCGATTTTTCTACGAATGCGGCCATGCTTCTTACAAAAGCACTGCGCCGTGCGCCCCGTGACATTGCGGCGGCAATTTTAGAGAATATGCCGCAGGATGCCCTTGTAGAGCGCACCGAAATTGCAGGCCCGGGCTTTATTAACTTTTATTTAGACCCGGCTTGGATTTACGGCACCCTCGCGGATATTGAAGAGCGCGGAGCGGACTATGGCAGAATCGAGGACGGCAAAGGGAAAAAGGTTATGGTGGAATTTGTCAGCGCCAACCCCACAGGCCCCATGCATATGGGAAATGCCCGTGGCGGCGCCATCGGCGATTCCCTTTCAGCCCTTCTCGATATGGCAGGCTGGGAGGTTTGCCGTGAATTTTACTTAAACGATGCCGGCGCCCAGATTGAAAAGTTTGGCATGAGCCTGGAGGCAAGATTTTTGCAAATTTTAACAGGGAAAGAAGATTTTCCCGAGGACGGCTATCAGGGCGCAGATATTACGGAGCTTGCCCAAAGCTATATTGATGAAAACGGTAGTGCGCTCTTGGAAAAGGACAGTGCAGAGCGTCGCCGTGTGCTGGTAGAATATGCCCTGCCGAAAAACATTGCAAAGATGCAGGCGGATTTGGCGAAATATAGAATCGAGTACGATAACTGGTACAGAGAAAGCGCACTTTACGCCAGCGGCGAAGTGGAGGAAACCATTGCCCTTTTAGGGGAAAAGGACCTTACCTATGAAAAAGAAGGCGCCGTCTGGTTTAAGAGTACCCGTTTCGGTGCTGAAAAGGATGACGTTTTGGTACGTGCCAATGGAATTCCCACCTATTTTGCCGCCGATATTGCCTATCACAGAAATAAGCTTGCCGGCAGAAACTTTGATAAAGCCATTAACATTTGGGGTGCTGACCACCACGGCCACATTGCCCGTATGAAGGGGGCAATGGAGGCACTTGGTATTGACCCGGAGCGTCTCCATGTCATTACTATGCAGCTTGTACGCCTTGTGGAAAAGGGTGAGGTTGTTCGCATGAGTAAGCGTACAGGCCGCATGATTACCCTTTCCGACCTTCTGGACGAAATCGGTGTAGACGCGGCGCGCTTCTTCTTTAATCTCCGCCAGGCAGGCAGTCACTTTGAATTTGATTTAGGGCTTGCGGTAGAACAGTCTAACGACAACCCTGTATTTTATGTGCAGTACGCCTATGCCCGTATTTGCAGTATTCTCCGTCTTTTAAAGGAGGAGGGCACCACGGTACGCCCCTATAAGGCACTTACGCCTTCTCTTCTTGCGGACGAGCATGAGCGTGCACTGATTAAAAAGCTTGCGGAATTCCCTGAAGAAATCCGTGTGGCGGCGGCATCTCTGGAGCCTTCCAGAATCACACGCTACGCCATGGATACAGCGGCACTTTTCCATAGCTTCTATAACGCTTGCCATGTCAGAACGGAAAACGCAGAGCTTACGGCGGCACGCCTTTCCCTTGTGGAATGTACGCGGGTTGTCCTTGGCAATGCCCTTCGTATGCTTTCTGTTTCCGCGCCGGAAAAAATGTAAGGAAAGAAAGGGATTTCTTTTGAAAAACTGGATTTTGAAACTTGTTTGTACCGTTTTATGTCTGGTGCTTTGCGTCGCACCTGTCTCGGCAACGGAAATGCCGGGAGAACTGCAATATATCTATATCCATGACCTTGTAGACTACATACAAGAATATGCAAAATTTCCCGAGGAGAAAGATGTGCTTTTGGACATTGCCTTTCGGGAGAGACTTGTAAACCCCGACTCGGGCTTTAACGGCATGGTAAAGGCTGTGATGTCCTCGCTCGACGAGCACAGTGGCTACATGGATGAAAACACCTATAACGCTTTTATGCAGGAAAGCGTGGAAGGGGAATTTACCGGCATCGGCGTTACCATTTCCATTACGGCAAACGCATACGTCGTTATTTCTGCTATCCCCGGCTCTCCTGCGGAAAAGGCAGGACTTATGGCGGGGGACATCCTTGTGGCGGTAGACGATGTGAATATCGAGCAAAACGATTTCGAGGATGTAAAGAGTCGCATCACGGGGAAGGAAGGCACCACGGTCAAAATTACGGTTAAAAGAGAAAACCGGCTGGAATCCTTTACGGTAATGCGCGCCGTGCTGGAAGCAGAGACGGTGGAATACGAAGTGCTGGACGGTGTGGGCTACATTCGCCTTACCGGCTTTAACGCAAACAGCGAAAAAGGCGTAAAGGAAGCGACAGATTTCTTTACCGAACGCGGCATAGAAAATGTGATTATTGACCTTCGCAATAATCCCGGCGGAGAACTGAACGCCGCCCTTTCGGTCTGCCGCCTGTTTTCGCCGAAGGGCGTTATTATGCGCGTAGAATACGCGGACAGTAGGCAAAATAAGCTTTATTATAACGAGGAAAATAACGCCGGCAAGTTTAATCTTGCAGTTTTGGTCAATGCGGGTAGTGCCTCGGCCTCCGAGCTGTTTGCAGGGGCGATTAAAGATACCGCCTCCGGCGTTATAATCGGGACGAAAACCTTCGGCAAAGGCACAGTACAAACCCTTTTGCCCATTATATCCGGCGGCGGTATTCGTCTTACCATTGCAGAATATAAAACCGCGGGTGGCCGCAGCATCCACCATAAAGGGATTGAGCCCGATATTTATGTGAAGAACACGAAAAAAGTCATTGACACTTCCTATATGGTGCCCCTCCAGCTGCAAAATGAATGGCATGAGGGGGACACGGGAGAGGGCGTTTTGGCGGTGGAACAGCGCCTGGAATTTTGGGGCTATTTAGAGGAAGCGGACGATACTGCGGATGGAAAAACCACAGAGGCTCTTCGCCTTTTTCAGGCACAAAATGGGCTGACAGCCTCCGGCACGGCGGATTTCTATACGCAACTTCGATTAAACGATGCAGAGTATGATCAGCCTATGGAACAGGATGACCAGCTTGCCAGAGCATTGGAGTATTTTAAAAATGAAGTTTAAAGTAGGAAATGTCACAATTGGTGGCGGCGCACCCGTATCGGTGCAAACCATGACCACAACCGATACCAAAAATGCAGAGGCTACAATTGCACAAATTAAACTTTTGGAAAAAGCAGGGGCGGACATTGTCCGCCTTGCCGTACCGGATATGGCGGCGGCAGAAAGCTTTGCCCGTATCAAAAAAGCAGTACGTGTACCCCTTGTATGTGACATTCATTTTGATTACCGCATTGCCCTTGCCTGTATAAAGGCAGGCGCCGATAAAATCCGTATAAACCCCGGCAATATCGGGGACGCGTCGCGCGTTCGAAAAGTAGCGGAAGCGGCGAAAGACGCCGGGATTCCCATTCGTATCGGCGTAAACGGCGGTTCTCTTGAAAAAGAAGTATACGAAAAATACGGGAATACCCCGAAAGCGATGGTGGAAAGCGCAAAATACCATGCCTCCCTTTTAGAAAACGAGGGGTTTTCCGATATTATAATTAGCCTTAAGGCATCGGATGTGCAGAAAACGGTGGAGGCATACCGCCTCATGGCAAAAGACTGCCCGTACCCCTTACATGTAGGCGTGACGGAAGCAGGCACGGCGTATGCAGGGCTTATTAAATCCGCAGCCGGTATTGGGAGCTTACTGCTTGACGGCATCGGGGATACCATTCGGGTATCGCTGTCGGCACCGCCTGAGGAGGAAGTAAAAGCTGGGATTACCTTGCTTCGCGCATTAGGGCTTAGACAGGGGGCACAGCTGATTTCCTGTCCAACCTGCGGCAGATGCAAGATAGACCTTATGCCCGTCGCGAGGGAGATGGAAGCATATCTTTCTAAAATTGACACACCGATTCGCGTGGCGGTAATGGGATGTGCAGTAAACGGCCCCGGGGAAGCGAAGGAGGCAGACGTTGGTGTTGCCGGCGGTGACGGCAAGGCCGTGTTGTTTCGCCACGGCGAAATTGTACAAAGCATTCCGGCAGATGCAATTTTGCCGACCTTAAAAAGCGAAGTGGAAAGGATTATAAAAGCGTGGAAGTAAACGGCACAAAATCCATACAAGAAGCGTTTGGCGGCGCACCCATACCTGTGGGCGCCGCTGATTTTCGTGTTGCCGCACTGAAGGTAGACCCTGCCTCACGCAGTATGAAAATAAAGCTTTGGCTTCCAAAAATTCCAATATACGGGGATATTCTCGCGCTAAAAAAAGAGCTTACGGCGTATTACGCCTTGCACAGTATATCCTGCGATTTTGTATTTGGCACACTGCCGCCGGAAGGTGAGCGCACCTTAGCCTTGCGGGACTTTATTATTGGGCTGTTGGCAGAGGAAAAGCCGGTACTCGAGTATGTGCTGAAAGACAGCGTTTGGCAGGCAAAGGACGGCATTTTGGAAATTTGCCTTCACCATGGCGGCGGCGAGCTTTTAAAGGCAGAAGGTGCCGCACGTGATATTGCGAAAACCGTTTTTAAGCTTGCAGGGGAGACGGTCAAAGTACAGTTTACGGAAGAACTGGAGGAAATGGAGCTTGCGGCAAAGCCCATTCCCATGCCCCAGCGACCGACAATTACCAAGGAGAAAGAATCCGTACCCATCGTAGGCGGCGTCATTCTCGGCAAGCCCATTGATACGGAAACGATGCCCATTGCAAATATTGAGGAAGGCAGCGGCAGATGTACCATTTGCGGCGAAGTCTTTTCCGCCGAAGGGCGCGACATTAAAGAAAAGAAATTATTTACGTTTAATATTACGGATAAAACCGATTCTATTACCTGCAAACTTTTCTTAGCATCAGATAAGTATGAAACGGTGTCCGCGGCAGTCAAAAAGGGGTCTTATGTTCTGGTGCGCGGCAACGCCACCTTTGATTCCTTTGCCGGGGAAGTGGTTATAAGAGTGCAGGATATCGGAGAGGCGAAAAAACATGAAAAGGCGGACGTGGCAGAGGAAAAGCGCGTAGAATTGCACGTCCACACCCAGATGTCCAGCATGGATGGCGTATCCAGCGCCACCGCCCTTGTAAAACAGGCAATAAAGTACGGCCATAGTGCCATTGCCATTACGGACCACGGCGTCGTCCAGGCGTTTCCGGAAGCGTACAAGGCGGCAAAGGGGTCGGACATAAAAGTCATTTTCGGCGTAGAAGCCTACTTTGTCAACGACATAGGTGCTTCCCTCTATAAAGGCAAATCTTGGCCCATAGACGGCGAAATGGTTGCATTTGACATTGAAACGACGGGGCTTAGCCCCAAAACGGAACGGATTACGGAAATCGGTGCCGTTAAAATTCGGGACGGTGCCGTAATTGACACCTTCTCCACCTTTGTGAATCCCGGAAAACCCATTCCGGCAAAAATTGTGGAGCTTACGGGCATTACGGACGCTATGGTTGCAGACGCACCGGATGAGACGCAGGCTGTCCGCGATTTTCTGGCATTTTGCGGCGAAGCCCCCATTATCGCCCATAATGCCTCGTTTGATACAAGCTTTATCCGGGCGGCATGCACGCGGATGGGTGAAAAGTATACGCCCTCGATTATCGATACCCTTGTTTTTTGCCGTGCCATGGTTATTAGTAAACGGCAACATTCTCTCGACAAAATGGCGAAGTATTTCGGCATAGAAAATCCTTCCCACCACCGCGCCGTAAACGATGCACAGGTTTGTGCACAGATTTGGGCGGCACTTGCAGAGCAGCTGAAAGACATGGGCGTTTCGGATCTCGCGGATATTGATAAAAAGATGGCAGGCAACGTAGATATGAAAACACTGCCGTCCTACCATATGATTTTACTTGCAAAAAATCGGCAGGGGCTTTTTAATCTCTATACCTTGATTACAAAATCCCACATGGATTATTTTCATAAAACACCAAGAATCCCGAAAAGCGAGCTTGTAAAATACAGAGAAGGGCTTTTGGTAGGCTCAGCGTGCGAGGCAGGTGAGCTTTTCCGCGCTATGGTGGCAGACGAAAGCGAAGCAAGCCTGTTAAAAATTGCGGATTTTTATGATTATCTGGAAATCCAACCCCTTGGCAACAACCAATTTATGATTCAAAACGGGACGGCGAGCGACGAGGAACAGCTAAAAGACTATAACCGCCGCATTGTGGCGATGGGTGAAAAGCTTGGCAAACCCGTGGTTGCCACAGGGGACGTCCATTTCTTAAATCGCGAGGATGAGGTGTACCGCCGCATCCTTATGGCAGGCAAGGGGTTTGACGATGCAGATAATCAGGCACCCCTTTATTTCCGCACTACCAATGAAATGCTGGAGGAATTTGGATACCTTGGGGACGAGGTGGCAAGACGGGTTGTAATCGAAAATACGCGCCTGATAGCGGACGAAATTGAAAACATTCCCCCTGTCCCGAAGGAAAAGTGTCCTCCGGAAATCGAGGGCTCGGATACAGACATTATGCATATGAGCCGGGAAAAGGCGGAGCGCATTTATGGCTCGCCCCTTCCGGAAATCGTGCAAAAGCGCATGGATAAGGAACTGGACAGCATTATTTCAAACGGCTTTGCCGTTATGTACCTCATTGCCCATAAGCTTGTAAAAAAGTCCAATGAGGACGGGTATCTCGTCGGTTCCCGTGGTTCTGTCGGTTCTTCCTTTGTGGCGTTTCTTTCCGATATTACCGAAATCAACGCCCTGCCGCCCCATTATGTTTGCCCAAAATGTAAATACAGTGAGTTTATTGAAGGCACCGCCATTTCCGGCTGTGACCTACCGGATAAAAACTGCCCGAATTGCGGTACCCCCCTTTATAAAGACGGGCATGATATTCCCTTTGAAACATTCCTCGGCTTTGACGGGGATAAGGCACCGGATATAGACCTTAACTTCTCCGGTGACTATCAGGCGATTGCCCATAAATATACGGAAGTTCTGTTTGGTGCAGATAACGTCTATAAGGCAGGCACAATCGGCACCCTTGCGGAAAAAACTGCCTATGGCTATGTGCGAAAGTATTTCGAGGAGCGAGGAAAAACCCTTCGAAAAGCAGAGCTTGACAGACTGACTCTCGGCTGCACGGGCGTGAAACGTACCACCGGTCAGCACCCGGGCGGCATCGTAGTTCTCCCAAAAGGGCGTGATATCAACGAATTTTGCCCCGTACAGCACCCGGCAGATAAAAGCGATAGCGATGTTAAAACCACCCATTTTGATTACCATTCCATTGATGAAAACCTTTTAAAGCTTGATATTCTTGGTCACGACGACCCGACGGTAATTCGTATGCTGGAGGATTTAACGGGTCTGGACGCGAAGAAAATTCCCCTCGATGATAAAGAAACTATGAGCCTCTTTACCGGCAAGGAGGCCCTCAAACTAAAGGAAGACATTAAAAGTACTGTAGGTACCCTTGCCATTCCTGAATTCGGCACGGGCTTTGTGCGCCAGATGCTGGTGGATACAAAGCCGAAAACGTTTTCCGACCTTATCCGTATCAGTGGTCTTTCTCACGGGACGGACGTTTGGCTTGGTAACGCCCAGGATATCGTAAAAAGCGGCACGGCCACCCTTTCAGGGTGTATTTGTACCCGTGACGATATTATGCTGTACTTGATTACGAAAGAGGTGCCCCCGAAGCTTTCCTTTACCATCATGGAAGCTGTCAGAAAAGGGAAGGGGCTAAAGCCGGAGTGGGAAGAGGAAATGCGTGCCCATAATGTGCCCGAATGGTATATTGATTCCTGTAACAAAATTCAGTATATGTTCCCCAAAGCCCATGCGGCGGCATATGTTACCATGGCGTTTCGTATTGCGTATTGTAAGGTGCATTATCCACTTGCATTTTACATGGCATATTACAGCGTCCGTGCAGATGATTTTGATTATGCAATAATGGCAAACGGTCATGAAGTGGTCAAGGAAACCATGAAGCGGCTTTCCGAGCAGGAGTCCAAAACACAGAAAGATAAAAACGTCTTATCCATTCTTGAAGTATGTGACGAAATGTATGCCCGCGGCTATACCTTCTGTCCCATTGATTTATACGAGTCGGATGCAGAAAAGTTCCGCGAGGTAGACGGCAAAATACTGCCCCCCCTTACCAGCATGCAGGGGCTTGGCGCAGCGGCGGCGCGAAGCATTGCGGAGGCGAGAAAAGACGGCGCGTTCCTTTCTGTAGATGACCTTGTACAAAGAAGTGGGGCAAACAAAGCCGTTATCGAGATTATGACGAAAAGCGGCGTTTTGGACGATTTGCCCCAAATTAGTCAAACAACCTTGTTTGGACTTTAAAAATGCCCCGAAAGAAAGACGCATTTCTCTTTCTCTCGGGGTTATGCTTTGGTGCACCATGCGGAAAAATTTTTCAAAAAAGTCTTGACAATATGCCGCGTTTGTAGTATACTATGAAGGTCGCGTGGAGAGATGGCTGAGCTGGTCTAAGGCGCACGACTGGAAATCGTGTATGGGCTAATACCCCATCAAGGGTTCGAATCCCTTTCTCTCCGCCACGAAAAAAGCACCCCAAAAGGGTGCTTTTTTCTTTGCGGAGAGAAAGAATAGGATGCGAACTTTCGCCAAAGGCGAAGGTTCGTCGAAGCAGCCAAAGCGCGAAGCGATTTGGACTGCGGAGTCGGGAGCACCGCCGTCTGCCGGGCACCGCCGAGGGCGGTCGGCAAGACGGAGAGGCGCACCGTATCCCTTTACGACAAAGGAGCACCTCAAAAGGGTGCTTTTTTTGTGGCGGAGAGAAAGAACGTCGGAGTGACCGCAAGGGAAGCTTGCGGATCACGGAGTCGGGAGTACGTATTCTATTTCGGGCACCGCTTTGCGGTCGAAAAAACTATATCTTACCTAAAAAGAATATGCATCATATATACGATGTATCTTCTTTTTTATCTTGGATTCATTTCATCTGTCCTGCCTAAAATATAATCAACTGAGGTTTTATATAAATCTGCAAGTTGTATCAGCATGGAAACCGGTATTTCACGCAATCCTCTTTCATATCTTGCATAAACTTGTCTGTTACACAAAAGATAATCGGCAACTTGCTTTTGCGTTAAGTCATGATCTGTTCGCAAATCATATAATCTTTTAAAAAACATTAAAAATCACCTCTTGATTTTAATGTTACCATATGGTATTATAATATTAACAATATGGTATCGTTTGATACCTTAATTATATTTTTTAGGAGAGAAAATATGAATATAAAGCTTGAACTATTAAGAAACTACATAGTTGACTTAATAAAATACAGAATAGAAGAGCTTGACATTGATGCATCGCAAATTGCTGATACTACTGCTATTCAAATGTTGTCTGAGATACAAAAAGTAATAAAGGACGAAGAATATTCCGATTTTGATGCTGTGGAGAAAATAGTTTGCATATTTGAAAACTATAATATCGACTTTGGCTCTCGGCATGATTTTTAATATTTTATAAAAAGGCATCTATCCCTTCTAATCTTTCACGAAAAAAGCACCCCCCCGGGGGTGCTTTTCTAATTCCTCGCATACTGAGTCGGTGAAACACCGTATTTCTTTTTAAAGGCACGGCTGAAATATAAGGAGTCGTTATATCCGACGGAGGTGGCAATTTCCGTAATCGTATCAAATTCACCGCTATCCATAATTGTTTTGGCATGAGAAAGACGTTTCCCTAAAATATAGTTTTGTGGACTCATAGCATAATGGGCCTGAAAGAGTTTACGAAAATATGTGCCGGAAATGCCGCAAAGCCTATGTAAGGTTTCGATTTTCAGGTCAGCGTCAAAAATATGCTTTTTCAAATAGGAAACGGCAGGGGAAATGACGCTGAAATTCTTTTTATCGGCATAGGTTAAGCTTTCCAGGTTTTCAATATAGGCTAAAAGGGCGTAAAAAATGGAATAGCATTTATACTGCTCGGCAGTACCGCCAAATTTCCATAAATCGGCTAAAATGCCTTCGTACGTATCTGCCTCCTGAAACCCGTCCAATGCATAGACGGCAGGGACTGCGTTCGTTATTTCTGCCTCGAAAATGATGGAGACATACATACATGGCGTATTAGAAAGGGTGGCCATTTCATAGCTTGCCCCTTGCGGCAGAAAAAGGATTTCGCCGGGATGGGTATCTATGCAATGCGCAGAAAAGGTATGCCGGGATACGCCCGCGGTGCGAAGCACGAAGGCGTGGTTTTTTCGGCATACAACCGACGCTCGGTTTTTTGAAGTCCCCTTTGTAATTCGTATGATTTTTAAGTTTTCTATATTTTTAAACATGGCAATCCTCCACCAAAGTGAAAGTTCCCTTATATTCTAGCATGTTTTTGTTTTAATTGCAAATCAAACCGAAAAACTTTGTTTCGAAAAATCCATATTGTTTCGTGTAGTCTATGTACATATCTTTTTCCTGTGCTATAATTGAACCTGTAACAATTGGGCAGAAAAAGGGGAGAAGAGAATGGGAGCACGCGCAAACAGCATTGATATGGTTGCAGGCCCACTTTGGGGTAAAATCTTAAAATTTGCGGTACTGTATATGCTGACGGCAGTTCTGCAGCATTTATATAGCGCGGCAGACGTTATCGTAGTTGGCAGGTTTGCCGGGCAGGAAGCCTTAGCTGGTGTAGGCACATGCACGGTTTTAGTCAATCTGTTTTTAAATTTTATTTTAGGCTTTTCAGCCGGAGCCACAATTGTGCTCGGCCAGGCCATCGGCGCAAAGGACAGGAAGGGGATTGGACAATCCTCCCACACGGCGATGGCAGTTGCAATCTGCGGCGGCTGTGTGGCCACGGCGATTTGTCTCCTCTTTACAAGGCCGCTACTTAACATGATTGATGTGCCGGAAAATGTTGTGAGCCAGGCATCCGTATATCTTCGTATTATTGCGGTTGGGTTTGTGCCGTCACTTATTTATAATTTCGGCGCCGCAATCCTTCGCGCAAAAGGCGATACAAAACAAGCACTTTATATTGTGACGATTTCAGGCATTATCAATGTGCTTTTAAATCTTTTCTTTGTTTGTGTTTTTAAAATGCGCGCGGACGGTGTTGCAATCGCAACGGTCCTTTCCCAGATTTTCTCCGCGGTGGCAATTTTACATATTTTGTGCCACGAACCGGATGAAACCAGAATTGAAATAGGGAAAATACGGATTTATAAAAAGCCGTTTTTCAAGATTATACGTCTGGGACTGCCTTCGGGCATACAAAGCTCCGTGTATTCGGTTTCGAATATCTTGGTGCAGTCCAGCGTAAACAGCTTCGGGTCTGCCGCCATTGCAGGCAGTAGCGCGGCATCCAGCATAATGGAAATTTATAGCCATATGCACAATAGTGTCTATCAAGCATCTCTCGTCTTTGTGAGTCAGAATTTCGGCGCAAAGCAGTTTAAAAGAATTCAAAAAACAATGCTGATTTGCGCGGCTTATGTTGCTGCAATTTGGGCATTCCAATCCATGGTTACATATTTCGGCGCAGAAATGTTAATCGGCCTGTATACGCCGAATGACCCGGCGGCGATGGAAATGGGGATTCGTAAAATGATCATTTTGGGATATTCGTATGGTTTACTGGGGCTGTTAAATGTCATGAACGGTGCACTTCGGGGCATGGGAGCTTCTTTTATAAACATGCTTATGTCCATCGCTGGGGTCTGCGGTATTCGTATTTTATGGATTTTGACTGCATTTCGCGCAATCGGCTCTTTTGAATCTTTGTTTTTCTGCTATCCGCTGTCCTGGATTGGCACGGCCTGCCTGCATTTTATGATGTTTTTGGCTGTCTTCAAAAAAGCGAAAAAAGTAAGCAATGTCGAAAAAGCGGAAGTATGTGCATAAAAAATACATTTTATTCCATTTTTGTATTGAAATTTCTTTCAAAATGTGGTATAGTATTTTTATTAAAGCTAAATCTTGCGAAAAGGGGCATGCGAAATGAAGAAAATTTATGAAGGCAAAACAAAAGATGTATTTAGTCTTGAAAACGGCAACGTACTCTTAAAGTTTAAAGATGACTGCACGGGTAAAGACGGCGTGTTCGATCCCGGCGAAAATTCCGTCGGTCTTAAAATCGAAGGCATCGGCCGCGAAAACCTGAGAACGTCCATTTATTATTTTGACTTGCTGAAAAAAGCAGGCATTAAAACCCACTACGTGAGTGCTGATGTGGAAGAAGCCACCATGGAAGTTCTGCCCGGCAAAGTGTTCGGTCACGGTCTGGAAGTTATTTGCCGTCTTGTGGCAACCGGCAGCTTTATTCGCAGATACGGCGAATATATTGAAGACGGCACACCCCTTCCCGGCGGCTATGTAGAATGTACCTTTAAGAATGACGAAAAGGGCGATCCCTTAGTTACCGGCGAAGGCCTTGCAGCCCTCGGCGTTATGACCCCGGCGATGTTTGAAAGCATGAAGGAACAGACCTTGAAAATCACAAAGATTGTTGCTGACGACCTGAAAACCATCGGTCTTGACCTTTGGGATATTAAGTTTGAATTTGGCTACAACAATGACGAAGTTATCCTGATTGACGAAATTGCTTCCGGCAACATGCGCGTATATAAGGACGGCAAAATTGTAGAACCGGTAGAACTGACAAAGCTCATCTTAAATCGTTAAACTGCGGTAAAAGAGCACCCTTCGGGGTGCTTTTTTGATGTAAAAACAAAGAATTTGCCGAAAGAGCGACACATTTTGAAAGGCGGTGCATATAGTAAAGTGAGGCGTTTTTCAGTTTACGCCTTGGATGGGAGATGAGGCAATGAATGTACAAGTACGGTCCATGACGGAAGCGGTCAGAATCAAGCAGATGCTGGCGGCAAAGGGTATTCCTGCAAAGGTAATACAAACGCCGCTCTCCATGCGGCAGGGCGGATGCGGGTATTCCTTGCAGCTACAGCCCCAGGCGCTGGAAGAAGCAGAAAAAGCAGCAGAAAAGGCAAAAATCCGGATTCTCAGCGTACAGAGGAGCAGGCGCGAATGATTTATCTTGATAACGGTGCAACCTCCTTTCCGAAACCCCGGTCGGTGCATGCAGCGTATGCAGACTGCATGCAAAGGTATGCTGCAAACGCAGGCAGGGGTGCACACAAATTCAGCATTATGGCGGCAGAAAAAATATGGGAGACCCGTGGACTTTTAGCCACGCTCTTTCATATTGAGACAGCAGAAAGAATCGTTTTTACGCAAAACTGCACGGAAGGCATCAATCTCGCCCTAAAGGGCATCGCATTACCGGGGGAGGACATTGTGATTTCTGATATGGAGCATAACAGTGTTTATAGACCTTGTGTTGCAATGGCAGAAAAAGGCGTCCGCACGCTTTTTGCCAAGTCGGATGAAGACGGATATGTTTCGCCCGAGGCTGTTTTCAAGGAAATTACGCCCCGAACACGTCTTGTTTGCATCCAGCATGCTTCCAATGTTTCCGGTGGTATAAACCCGATTCGGGAAATCGGCCGGGGCCTTCGAGACAGGGGTATTTTGTTTATGGTAGATGCGGCGCAAACAGCAGGTAATGTAGATATTGACGTTTTGCGGGATTGCATTGATATTCTGGCGTTCCCCGGGCACAAAGGCCTCTTAGGCCCACAGGGGACAGGGGGGCTGTATGTAAGGGAAGGCATCCCGATACAAACGCTTCGCGAGGGCGGTACGGGCAGCGGCTCGGAAAGTCCGCATATGCCTGACTTTTTGCCGGACAGGCTTGAAAGCGGCACACTCAATCTCCCCGGCATTGCAGGGCTTGGGGCAGGGGTTCGGTTTGTGCTTCGGCACGGGGTAGAAACTATAGGCACCCACGAACGGCGCCTTGCCGAACTTTTTATACAAAAGATAAAACCTCTTAGAAACGTCCGCATTCTAGGCCCGCAGGAGGCAGGCAGGCGTACGGGCGTAGTTTCTCTCGTGGCAGAGGGGAAAGACGCTTCGTTCCTTGCGGAAATACTCGACCGTAAATATGGCATTGCCGTGCGGGCAGGTCTACACTGTGCGCCACTTGCGGCGGCAAGGTTTGGTATTTTAAAGGAAGGCAGTGTGCGGTTTTCGCCCGGGGTGTTTACAACCAAACGCGAGGTGGAATATGCAGCAGGAGCAATGTGGGAAATCCTTTCGGAATAGCATAAAAACAAAGTCGTGTGCATACGTTTTATGCACACGGCTTTTTAGTAGTGGGGAGGAGTAGTATGCGAATTTATGATTTTCGACAAAAGGAAGTCATTAACCTTGCGGATGGCACAAGACTGGGGTATGTGTTTGATGCAGAAATCGATAAGGAAACGGGAAGGGTAAAGGCGTTGATTATCCCGGGGCAGGGTAAAATGCTGGGCCTTTTTGGAAAAGATAACGAGTATTCCATTCCCTGGGAGAGTATTAAAAAAATCGGTGACGATATTGTACTTATCGACACCGATCTTGGATAAACTGTTTATACTCTTCATACGTCATGAGCGAATTTGCCGCCGAGAGGAGCGCCTTTGCGGAAAGACGGGGCGGAAGGTGCAGATGCCGGGCAAGGTCTGCGCGAAGAAACGCACTTTTTTCGCCACCGGAAAGACCATCCCGATAAAAATCCATACTTGTAATTTGCCGCGCGGAAGCGTCCGCAGGGGTGGCAACGGCGCGGAGTACCTCTAAAAGCGTTTCGCGCCCTATGCCCTCGACGCCAAGGGTGCCTTCCGCGGAAGGGCGGTTTTTACGTTTTTCCTTGCCGGGCAGGGCAGGAATATAGGCGTGGCGCACAACCCCTGTCTGTATGCGCTCTGTTAAAAAAGAACGAATTTTAAAGCCAGCGGCGTCCGAGTCCATTAAAATAATAATGCCTGTTTTTTCGGCAAGGCTGCGAATATACGAAAGCCGCGCCTCGTCCGTGAAAATAGAAAACCCGTAGGTGGGGACTACAAGGGCTTCGCAAACGCTAGCAAGTGTAATTTTATCGTATATACCTTCTACAATAATAGCTTCTTTGATTTTCATTACATCTGTGTTGTCGGTGCGTCGGCTAATTCTCCGAGGAATCGGTTTTCACCGTCCAGAAGGATTGCCTGCGTACCGTCCTTTTTATAGTTTACAATCGTTATGGAGGCGTTTGGCGGGGAACTAATGGCAGTAAGGGATGAAAGGGGTACCCCGACCCATGCAGTCTTTAAAACGCGGATGGGTGTGGCATGGGTGATAACCGCCACCGTCTCTCCGGCGTGTTTTTTCACAATATCCTCTATGGCGGCGCGGGTGCGGTCAAATAACTGTTGCATATTTTCGCCGCCGTGAGGCCGGAAGGACGTTTTCCCCGTTCGCCATATTTTATAGTCCTCGTTTGCGTTTAAGAACAAAAAGTCCTTTTTCTGCCATGCGCCGGCATGAATTTCCCGCAGCCTTGCATCCGTAAAAACAGGGAGACCTAAAAGCGCGGCAATGGGACGGGCAGTTTCGGTGCAGCGGCACAGGTCACTTGCATAGACTGCGGCAATGGGGTAGTCCTTTAAAAAATCTGCCATCAGCCTCGCTTGCTCGCGTCCAAGGCTTGTCAGTGGCACGTCCACATGCCCGGCAAAAAAATTGTCTGTGTTTGCAAGGCTTTGCCCGTGGCGGACAAAGATAAGTCTGGTATCCATTATGTATTCCTTTCTTATGTACCAAAGCCGTTCCAAACACAAATCTATATTTGGAACGGCGTTATATTATGGGTGTAAAAGGGTGCTGCCACCAATAAATTCCCGTAAAATCGAAGTGCTCGGCACTATATCGGGGGCGATAGGCTCAAATGCCCCGATAAATTCCAAAAGCCGCGCCGCCGTTTCCGCATGTTCCGGATGCTTGAGGGCAGATTGTAAAAGTGGCTCTGCTTTTTTGCGGTATACGGCAAATTCGTAGGAAAGGGAAGAATTAAAAATTACGTCTGCTGTTTCCTCATAAGGAAAAATATTTTTCACTTCTCCTTTTTGCACGTCTCCCCACATATAGAGCGTACCTGCAGCGTCTGTGTTTCTAAACTGGCTGTCACGGGTCATGCGCCGAAGGAGGCGCGTGTCCGTAGGAGAAATGGGGTTGTAGCGGTCAAAACAAAGCACCGTGAGGGCACTGCAGTAAATGCGATAGAGGAACGCAGAGGGGATACCGCGCGTCAGCTTTTCGTTTAGCGCGTGAATGCCTTCCACTAAAAGCACGGTGCCTTCGGGAAGGGAAAATGTTCGTCCTTCCTTTGCCCGTTTTCCGGTTTGAAAGTCAAATTTCGGCACAATCCCCGTCGCCACTTTCCCGAAGAAGGCGCATAGCCTCTTCCTTCGGGTACGTCATAGGCGTAAGGGGAAGCTTTTCTCGGATAAACTGCCGCATGCAGTCTGTCAGGGCACCGAGGTCCTCCTCTGTGGGGATATGGCCCGGCAACTCGCAGTAGGTAGAGCGATTTACGGATTGGTGCACCTCGGGTGCTTTGCCGGGGAATACTTTTTCACAGGCGGCAAATAAAGTGAACAAAAGACTTTGGCGCAAGGCGCGATACTTTTCTTCCGGCATTCCGGGTCTCCGTTATGCTTTGATTTTATAAAATTCCTCTTTGCGGCGAAGAACTTCGTCAAATTCTCGTGTATATCCGTCATCGTGTTTAAAGTTAAATACGCGAACAACTTTATCCGGAAGCAGCAGCCGGCTCACGCCACCCGCTCCAAGAGCGAAAATGTGGGCGCAGTCTGTCATGGTGACGGTATTATAAAAGGAATCAGCACCCGGCAAGGCGTAGCCTACGTTTTCGAGATTTCCCACCGTCGCCTTCTGGCGGTACATATAATGGGGACGGTAGCCGCCGGCGGTAGCCTCCCGGTATGTATAGGCAAGCATATCGGCGACCTCTGGAAGCTGGGAAACTGCCTCGCCGCTTTGCTTTATCTCCGAGGCTCTTTTAATATACAGGGTATGCACTGTGATGCTTTCCGGTTCCAAAGCCCGTACTGTATCAAAGGAATGGCGGTACATGGAGAAGTCTTCTCCCGGAAGGCCGGCAATAAGGTCGGCATTTATGTTCGTAAATCCTGCTTCCCGCGCCAAGGAAAAGGCGGACAAAAATTGCTCCGCAGTATGGCGGCGGCCGATGCGCTGGAGCGTTACGTCATGCATCGTCTGGGGGTTGATGCTGATGCGGTTTGTACCGTAGGCTTTTAAAATTTGCAGTTTTTCTTTCGTAATGGTGTCGGGTCTGCCGGCTTCGGTGGTAAATTCCAGCCCGTCATAAACGGGCAAAAACCGTTGGATGCCTTCGTGCAGGGCAGAGAGTAGAGGCGCGTCAAGACTTGTGGGCGTGCCGCCGCCAATATATATGGCTTTTAGGGTTAGCCCCAAATCCCGAATAATTTCCCCTGTGCGCGCAATTTCCAAAAGCAAAAGCCGAATATATTCTTCCTTCGCCGCCACCGCCCCCGTGCCGGAAATAAACGAGCAGTAGGCACAGCGCGTGGGACAGTAGGGAATCCCGATGTAGACGCAAACATTTTTCGAATTTCGGGGGTGCTTGCCTTCCTCTAGGGCAACCTTCATAGCAAGGTCAATTTTATCTTCGTCAGCAAGATATGTTTCTTTTAAAAGGCGGCGCACTTCCGCCTCGGTATTGCCTTCGTCAAGTAGGATACGGACAAGCTTTGCCGGGCGTACGCCCGTAAGAATGCCCCAGGGCGCAGGCATGGAGGAAAGGGGACGAAGGGCAAAATATGCGCTTCGTTTTACAAGGTTCCCCATTTCGCGCTTTGTTAAACAGGTATTTTCTGTACTTTCCGTATGGGACGATGTTTTTCCCCCGACAGAAACTTCTGTTTTGACGAACACCTTTTCGTCCGAAGTCGTAAGGGTGCTTCGAAGCGTCACGCTGTCATGTTCAGGAAAGAAAAGCAGAACCATCTGTTCTGCTTCATAGTCCAAGGAATGTCCTTCTGCGATTAGTTTCAATTATGCCCACTCCCAATCAAGATTTGCAAACGGATTTGTGCGGCGTTCTTTGCCAATGGTTGTCTCTTCCTCGTGACCGGGGTACACGCGGATTTCCTCGTCCATAGAAAGAAGGCGCGCAATGCTTTGTTGCATGGTTTCTTTGTTTTCTCTGTCAAATTTACCAATAGAGCCGCGGAAAAGAGTGTCACCCGATAGCATGGTGTGCCCGGAAAGAAAACAAATACTCCCTTTTGTATGGCCGGGCGTATACAAAACGGTAAAGCGCTCATCACCCACCTGCACCGTATCTCCTTCCGAAAGAAGTACGTCCGCCTCGCACCCGTCATAGGAAAAACCATAGCGGACGGCATGGCTCGTTTCCGCATTTTCCAGCATGGGCGCGTCGAGTGCATGCATATAAATAGGAATTTGAAACTGTTCCTTTAATTTTCCAGCCGCACCGGCATGGTCGAAGTGACCGTGGGTCAGCAGTATCGCACACGGCACAAGTTCCTTTTCTTTGATAATTTGTATCAGGGCTTCTGCCGCGCCGCCGGGGTCTACAATGGCAACGTTTTTGCCGCTTATCACAAAATAGCAGTTTGTTCCTAAGGGCGGCACCCGTAAACATGTCAGTTCCATTTTTTCCTCCTATTGGTGCAGACGAATAATGTTAAATACGCCCGGTACTGTGTAAAGCCGCTTGATAAGTGTGTTCAGCTGTTCGGCATTCTCGATTTCCACTGTAAGATTGATAATTGCCATTTTCGTTTTCAGGCAACGGGAATTGAGGGCGGCAATACCGATTTTGCCGTCGGTGATGGCGTTGGTAATGTCGGCAAGGAGACCCTTTCGGTCAGTCGATTCAATTTGGATATCGGATAGGTACGAGCCCTTCTGATTTTCCGTCCAGTAGCAGGAAATAAGCCTGGATTTGTCTTCTTCGCTGATTGCCTCAGGGCGGACGTTTACGCAGTCCGTCCGGTGCACGGATACACCCCGTCCTTTTGTAATATAGCCTATAATATCATCACCGGGAATCGGCATACAGCACTTGGAAATGCGGACAAGGCAGTTGTCAATGCCGTGCACGGTAATGCTCGAGCCGCCGCTTGTACGCTTTAAGGGCGCAAGAGCCGTCTTGATTTCCTCTTCCTTCGCCGCGTCGCGGCTGTATTCTTTTAGACGTGTGACGATTTTGACCGCCGTAATGCTGCCGTAGCCGATGGCGGCATACATATCGTCCGTATTGGCAAAACTGTAACGCCTGAGACATTGGTCCATGTATTCTTTGTGGAACAGCTGCGTCTGGGTAAAGCCCTGCCGCTTCAGCTCCCGTTCTACGGCTTCCTTGCCCTTTACAATATTTTCCTCACGCATTTCCTTTTTCAGCCATGCGTTAATTTTGCTTCGCGCCTGGTTTGTTTTACAGATTTTCAGCCAGTCTCGGCTGGGGCCGTGTACGGAAGAGGAAGTCAGAATTTCAACGATATCGCCCGTAACGAGCTGATAATCAAGGGGTACGATTTTGGAGTTGACCTTTGCCCCCATCATCTTGCTGCCAACGGCGCTGTGAATGGCAAAGGCAAAGTCAATGGGCGTCGAGCCCTGCGGCAGGTTAATAACGTCCCCACGGGGCGTAAAGGCAAAGACCTCGTCGGCAAACAGGTCAATCTTGAGGGTGCGCATAAATTCCTCTTCGTCCGTCAAATCCTTCTGGATATCAAGAAGCTGTCGAATCCACGCAAACTTCGCATCCGCAGAATCCTTAGAGTCGGACGCGGAAGTACCTTCTTTATATTTCCAATGTGCCGCAATGCCATGCTCGGCGGTGCGGTGCATTTCGAATGTACGAATTTGAATTTCGCAGGGGCTTCCCTCCGGGCCCATAACCGTTGTGTGCAGGGACTGGTACATATTGGGCTTTGGCATGGCAATATAGTCTTTAAATCTGCCGGGAATGGGCACATATAATTCATGCACCATGCCGAGTACCGTATAACAGTCGCTTACCGTATCTACAATAATACGGACGGCAAATAAGTCATAAATTTCATCGATGGACTTATTTTGTGTATACATTTTCTTGAAAATGCTGTAAAAGCTTTTGGCTCTGCCTTCCAGCTTATAGTGAATCCCCATGCCGGTCAGTCGCTCGGCAAGGGTGTCCTTAATCGCGTCAATATATGCGTCGCGTTCGTTTTTCTTTTTGTTAATGCTTTCTACAATTTCATAATAGGCAACGGAATCGAGGTGGCGAAGTGCCAAATCCTCCAGTTCCCATTTGATTTTGGAAATACCAAGGCGATGGGCAAGGGGGGCAAAGACCTCAATGGTCTCCCGTGCCTTTAAAAGCCGTTTTTCGGGGGGCATGTTTTTAAGCGTACGCATATTATGCAGACGGTCGGCAAGCTTTATGAGAATGACGCGAATGTCCTTTGCCATGGCAAGAAACATTTTGCGAAGGCTTTCCATCTGCTGCTCGGCTTTATCGTGAAACTGAATTTTGTCGAGCTTTGTAACACCTTCCACCAAAAGGGCAATATCTTCCCCGAAATCACGCTTAATATCGTCAAAGGAAACGGGCGTGTCTTCAATAACATCATGGAGAAGTCCTGCTGCAATCGCTTCCGTATCCAGCTCCATATCCGCCAAAATGCCCGCCACCGCAAGGGGGTGCACAATATACGGCTCGCCCGATTCACGCTTTTGGTTTTTGTGCATATCAGCGGCAAGGGTGTAGGCTTTATCAAGTAGCGTAAAGTCGGCGTCCGGCTGATATTTTACTATTTTTTCTTTAATTTCCAAATAGGAATTTGCATGCATGTTTTGCATAATTCTTTCCTCTTTTCCTACTGCTTTGTGCGAATGTCCTGCAGGATAATCTGGGGTGTGGGTACGCCGCCATATGTGTTGATGTGCAGCGTGCCGACAACGTCTGCCGCGTTGCCTCTTTTAAGGGTTTCTGTAAGCCTCCCTTTTCCAAATGCCACACAGTCTACGCTGCTTCCGTTTTTAAACAGTCGCAAAAAGAGATGCTTATTATCTTTTGAAGTACGAACGGACGAAATTGTCACATTCGAAAGTAAAAATACGGGTTTTACATTGCCTTGGCCAAAGGGTTCTAAAACCGCGAGCTGCCGAGCTACCGTAAGAAGGGGTAGAGAAATATCTAAGGGTGCGTCCACGTCAATGGTGGGAATCATATCTTCTTCCGTCAAGACGGTATCTGCATACGCACAAAGTGCGTCCGATAAAGCATCTATATTTTCTGCCGGAAGGGTAAGCCCTGCCGCGAGTGCATGACCGCCGTATCGGGAAAGATAAGGCGCGGCGCTCTTTAGTGCTTCGAATAAATTTAAACCCGGAATCGAACGGCCGGAGCCTTTTCCTTCCGCTCCGTCCCTCGAAATTAAAATGGTCGGCTTCCAAAACTGTTCTGTAAGCTTGGAAGCAATAATGCCGATGATGCCGTGATGCCAGCCTTCGCAGGATAGGACAAGCACTTTTTTGTCGGCATAATCACCCGATGCAATGAGCGAAAGTGCCTCCGAGAGGATTGTATCGCCCGCTGTTTTTCGTGCGGTGTTTTGCCTGTCAAGACAGGCGGCAATCTCTGCGGCCTCGGCCTTCGACTGTGTGACAAGAAGCTGTACGGCCGGAATGCAGCTGCCCATTCTGCCTGCGGCATTGAGCCTTGGTGCGATGGAAAAGCCGATATGGTAAGACGTAAGGTCTTCCGCCGAAACGCCTGCTTCCTCCAGAAGGGCCGCCAGCCCTACCCGCGGCATTTTTCGTATTTTGCGAAGTCCCAGTGCCGTAATCGTTCTGTTTTCGCCCGTAAGGGGCACAACGTCTGCGATGGTGGCTAGGGCAGCAATATCACAGTATTCCGTAACGGCCTTTTTCGTGTCACCGCAAAGGGCGCAGAGAAGCTTAAATGCAACGCCGCCACCTGCAAGGCCTTTAAACGGATAGGGGCAATCCGTGCGTTTCGGATTGATTACGGCAAGTGCTTTAGGTAATTCTGTACCTACAGAATGGTGGTCCGTGATAATCACATCCATGCCTAAAGAGGTGGCAAGCATGGTTTCCGCGCACGCTGTAATGCCGGTGTCCACCGTGATTAAAAGTCGCGTGCCGCTTTCAGCAATTTTACGGACTGCAGCCTCATTTACGCCATATCCTTCCTGCTCTCTGTCAGGGATGTAGAAGGAGCAGTTTGCCCCTTTTGCCCGAAAATAGTCCAGAAGCATGGCAACAGACGAAATGCCGTCCACGTCATAATCGCCGTATATGGTAATCTGCTCGCCCATGGCAAGTGCCCGGCGAATTCTCTCCACCGCCTTGTCCATATCCTGCATTAAAAACGGGTCATGGAGTGTGGAAAGACCGCCGGCAAGATAATCCGCCACCTGTTTCGGCTGTACACCCCGAACAGCTAATAGAAGAGCCAAAAGGGGTGATACGGAAGCGACTTTTTCTATGGCAGAAACGGTGCTTGTATCGACTTGTTTATATAATAAATTCCATCTTTTGTTCAAAATTTTACCCTCATTATTTATCATTCCTTTTATTTTAACACAGCGCGCTAAAAAAAACAATATATTTCTGCAATTTTTGCACGGAAAAATGGCAAGGCTTTACAAATTATGCTTTACAAACAAATTTGGCCATGCTATAATAAATATAATGTTTTATATAACACAAAAGTGGAGGATTTTATATGCCGATTCGTATTCCTGACAGTTTGCCTGCAGCCGGTATTTTGCAGGGTGAAAATATTTTTGTGATGACGGAAAAGAGGGCGCAAAGCCAGGATATTCGTCCTTTGAAAATTGCTGTTTTCAACTTAATGCCCACGAAAATTGCCACAGAGACACAGCTCATTCGCGCCCTTAGTAACTCGCCCCTGCAGGTGGATTTGGTACTCTTGCATGCGGAAACCCATCAGTCGAAAAACACACCCGAGGAACATCTTTCCTCGTTTTATAAGACGTTTTCCGATGTTCGGCATAAGAAGTTTGACGGGCTGATTATCACAGGCGCGCCCGTAGAGCATTTGGCGTTTGAGGATGTAGATTACTGGGAGGAACTTTGTGCCGTGATGGAATGGTCCAAAACAAACGTGACGAGCACACTCCATATCTGCTGGGCATCCCAGGCCGGGATGTATTATCACTACGGCATCGAAAAACACCCTATCCCTGAAAAAATGTTCGGCGTTTTTCGCCACGATGTCACTTCCCCTCGTGCGCCCCTAATGCGCGGCTTTGACGATATTTTCTATGCCCCCCATTCCAGACATACGGAAGTCCGCGAAGCGGATATCAAAAACGTACCCGAGCTTGAAATTATGGCGACAAGTGAAGAAGCAGGGGTGTACCTCGTCGCGTCCCGGGACGGCAAAAATGTGTTTGTAACGGGGCACTCGGAATATGACCCGGAAACCCTTCATAATGAATATATGCGGGATAAAAACAAGGGGCTTTCCATTGCTATGCCGAAGAATTATTACAAGGATGATAATCCGGAAAATGCACCCATTGTACGTTGGCGTTCCCACTCTCATCTTTTGTTTGTCAACTGGCTGAACTACTACGTTTACCAGATTACGCCTTATGACTGGGATGCGGAGGATGCACAAAAATGAGAATCAGTCCGCGCAGTATTTATGGCTATGTCTATGCACTGCTCGAAACAGTAACGCCCTTACATGCCGACTGCGGAAAAATATGCGGCGGCAGGTGCTGTGAGGATAGCGACGAGGGGACGGGGATGTATCTGTATCCCTTTGAGGAATGTATGTATTCTCCGCGGCCTATGTGGGCGCAAATCGAGCCGTCCGGCTTTTTTTACGGAGAGAGGGAAGCGCTGCTTTTATCCTGTCCCGGCAGATGCCAAAGGGAATTACGGCCCTTAGCTTGCCGAATTTTTCCCCTTGCGCCGTATAAAAAACGGGGGGAAAGGATGAAAATAATATTTGACCCGCGTGCGGCAAGCATGTGTCCCTTAGAGCCCGCGGCACTTACGGACGATTTTATAGAAAAAGTCGAGCGCGCTATGCGTGCGATTGTGAAAACAAAAGAGGGGAAAGCGTTTATCGAAGCGCAGTCCTTACTCATTGATGAATATGTCAGGTTACACCTGTAAGGAGAAAGTATGTATGTAATTGTAGGGCTCGGCAATCCGGGCAAACAATATGAAGATACCCGTCATAACGTGGGTTTTAAAACCATTGACTACCTTTCGGAAAGATGGAATATTCCTGTCAAAAAAATCCGCTTTCGGGCGCTTATTGGCGAAGGCATGGTGGGAAGAGAAAAGGTGCTTTTAGTTAAGCCCTCCACCTTTATGAACGCAAGCGGCGAAAGCGTAGGGGAAATTGTCCGCTACTTTAATGTCGCGCCCGAAAACGTGATTGTGGTGCAGGATGATGTAGCACTGCCCGTTGGCAGACTCCGCATTCGCCCGAGCGGCAGCGATGGGGGGCATAACGGCATTAAATCCATTTTGTACCATTTGCAAAGTGACCGATTTATTCGGCTGAAAATCGGCGTTGGCGGTGCAGCACATGACATGGTTTCCCACGTCCTAGGCACCTTTTCAAAAGAAGACGGCATTGCCGTTACAAATTGCATAAAGGTTTCCGACGATATTTTGGAAACCATTGTAGAAAAAGGCTGTAATGAAGCCATGAACCGATTTAACAGTTTTGGGAAAACGGAGGCGTAATGGAGCAGTTTTTCGCGCCCCTTGGCGCACTTTCAGAACTAAATACACTATGTGCGGCAGTACGGGAGAAAAAAGGGGCTGTGCACGTCATCGGCGCGGCAGAAACGCAGAAGGCACATCTTATGGCGGCGCTGATTCGGGAAACGGGAAAGCGGAGCGTTGTCATAAGCTGGAGCGAAAGCGCCGCGCGTCTACTCGCGGAGGAGCTTTCCTTTTTTTCGGACAATGTTACCCATCTTGCACAAGGGGATTTTATTGAACGGTTTGCCGAAAGCACGGGGTATGACCTGTCCCGCGCGAGAGCGTCCGCACTCTATCGAATTTTAGAAGGGGATACGGCTGTTTTAAGCGTAGGCTGCCTTCTTGATTTTATTTTGCCCCCGAAAAAATACAAGACGGTAACGCTAAAAACCGGGGAAACCTTTTCCGACCTTGCCGGCCTTTTGGCAGAAATCGGGTATCGCCGCGTCCCCATGATTGAGGGGCCGGGGCAGTTTAGCGTGCGCGGCGGCATTGTGGACGTGTTTCCGCCCACGGAGGAATCCCCTATAAGAATAGAATTTTTTGACACGGAGATTGACAGCATCCGCGCCTTTGACTTATCGTCCCAATCCTCTACCGAGCCACTGGATTCGGTAAGCATTATCCCTGCAGAGGCAGGAAATGGTGACGGCGACATTCTCGATTATTTTGATAGTGACACGCTTTTTATTTTCGATGAGCCCCAGCGCATTTCTGAAGGGGCGGCGTCCTATGGGGAAAGCGTGCGGCAAAGGGTAGAGGCTTTGGTGCTTAAAGGAAGCGTCAAAGAAACCAAAGACGCGTATATGCACGATTATGCCGCATCGTTGCTGAAAATGAAAAAAGGACAGATTGTGGGCTTTTCTGCTATGAGCCAAATTTGCCCCGACTATAAGCCAAGCCTTACACTTCGTATAAGCGGTGTGGTGCTTGCGTCCTATGCCGGGAAAATGGAGCTACTTGCCGAGGATGTGGCACGGTGGAAGGAAAACGGCTATCACATTTTTATTCTTGCCGGCAGCAGCGCCAGAGCAAAAGGAATTTATGAAGCGCTGGAGGAAGCAGGGGTACTGGCTCTGCTTAAAAAGCCAAATGAAGAAACAGACCGTGGCATCGTGGGTATTTACGACCTGCCCCTTTCAAAAGGCTTTATTTATTCCTCGATTAAAACCGTTTTTATCAGCGGCGGCGATATTTTCGTAAAGCAAAACAAGAAGCGGCGCACGGCACTCGGCGGCGCAAAGGCACTTCGCAGCTTTGATGAGCTTGCTATTGGGGACTTTGTTGTCCATCGCGTCCACGGCATCGGAAAATTCGTTGCCATGGAGAAAATTGAAACGGACGGCATCGAGCGCGATTATTTAAAGCTTTTATATAAAAACAACGACTTTTTGTACGTGCCCGTTACCCAGCTCAATCTCCTTTATAAATACTCCCACGCCGGCGCCGATGCACCGGAGCCCAGGGTCAGCCGTCTGGGCGGCGGAGAGTGGCAAAAAACAAAATCGGGCGTCAAGCAGTCCGTTCGGGAGCTTGCGATAAAGCTTGTTGATTTGTATGCTGCAAGAAGCCAAATGACGGGGCATGCCTTCCTGAAAGACACCCCATGGCAGATGGACTTTGAAAGTGAATTTCCTTATACAGAAACGCCCGACCAGCTTGCCTGCATTGCAGAAGTAAAAAAGGATATGGAAAGTCCAAAGCCTATGGACAGACTTCTTTGCGGCGACGTAGGTTTTGGTAAAACGGAAGTGGCAATTCGCGCGGCGTTTAAGTGTATTATGGAAGGACTCCAATGTGTGTACCTTGTACCCACTACGATTTTGGCGTCCCAGCATTATGCTCATTTTGCGCGCCGTATGGAAAATTTCCCAGTAAGGGTAGAAATGCTGTCCCGTTTCCGCACCGAAGCCCAGCAAAAGAAAATCATTGAAGGGCTTAAAACGGGGGAAGTAGATGTTGTCATCGGTACCCATCGCTTGCTCGGAAACGATATTACCTATAAACGGCTCGGCCTTCTTATAATCGACGAGGAACAGCGCTTCGGCGTAGGCCATAAAGAGAAAATTAAAGATATGAAAAACGGCGTGGACGTGCTGACGCTGACGGCAACCCCCATTCCCCGAACGCTGAATATGGCAATGACGGGGATTCGGGACATGAGCGTTTTGGCAAATCCGCCTGAGGACCGGCAACCCATTCAAACCTATGTGTTTGAGTACGACGCCGGCGTCGTACAGGACGCCTTGGAACGGGAAATTGCCCGAGGCGGTCAGGTCTACTATGTGTATAATCGGGTACAAGGCATATACCGCGTAGCGGAAAACCTTCGCAAAATGATGCCGAATGCAAGAATTGCCGTAGCCCATGGGCGCATGAACGAGGAAGAATTGGAAAACGTCATGACCGGCATGATAGAAAAGGAATACGATATTCTTGTCAGCACCACCATTATCGAATCGGGGATTGACATTCCAAATGTCAACACTCTAATTGTGGAAAACGCAGACCACATGGGGCTTGCACAGCTATATCAGCTACGAGGGCGCGTAGGACGAAGTGGTAGGGTAGCATATGCGTATCTAACCTTCAAACGAGATAAAGCCCTTTCGGAAATTGCAGAAAAGCGGCTCCTTGCAATCAAAGAATTTACGGAGCTTGGCTCCGGCTTTAAAATTGCTATGCGTGACCTTGAAATCCGCGGTGCAGGAAATCTCCTCGGCCCTGAACAGCACGGCTTTATGGCAAGCGTCGGGTATGACATGTATGTGCGTTTACTTGAAGAAGCCGTTTCGGAAATGCGAGGCGAGGAAGGGAAAACAGAGGCGGTTATCGACCTTGTCATCGACGCCGGTATTACCGACAGCTTTATCGAAGACCCGCGGCAAAGGCTGGAAGCGTATCGCCTGATTGCCGATATCGGCAGCGAGGAGGATGCGGATGTAGCAATCGAAGCGCTTATCGACCGCTTCGGCGACCCGCCCCCCAAAGTTTTGCGTCTTGTTGACGTAGCACTCCTGCGTGTGTATGCGGAAGAGGCGGGCATAGGCGAGGTGAGCCAAAGCGGCGGACGGATTTTCCTCTATTTCGATAAGAAGCCGAATATGGAAACGGTAAGCCGCGTCATGGAAGAAAATCGGGGCAAGCTTTTATTTAATGCAGGGGAAAGACCGTATCTCCAGCTTCGAGAAGGCTTCCTCAAAAATAAGAATGATACGGAAAAATTAAAAAAATTGTTAAAAGACTTGAAAAACTAGCCAAAATGTAGTAATATATACATGATTTACACAAAAAAGGAGAGTAAACAGTATGAAACGAGTCAAAGTGTTGGCATGTCTTGCGGCAATCGTAATGGTTCTTTCCGCTTGCAACGCCATAAACGTAACGAAGGTTGCCACCGTAGGGGAGGCGGCCGTATACAAGCCTGAATTTATGTATTATCTTGAAATGGCTAAGAGTGAAGCATATCAGCTGGCACAAAGCCAAGGCAACGTTATCGCCAAGGATGCGGACTGGAACACCGTAATGATTGAAGGCAAAACAGCAGCCCAGTATGCAAAGGATAAGGCACTGGACAGCATCCGTTCCATTCTTGTGGTGGAAGCAAAGGCAAAGGCGGCAGGATATGTGATGACGGAAGCGGATTTGACGGAAGTCACAAATGCCAAGAGCCAAATTATTGAACAGCTCGGCGGCCGCTACGGATATGAACAGTCCCTAGATAAAATGGGCATCACCATTGATGCGTTTAATGCTTTGGTTGAAAGAAGCGTATATGCAAGCGCTTACATGCAGAAGCTGGCATCGGAAGATACGTCTATTCAGCCTTCTGCAGATGTAGCAAAAGAAAAGTACAATAATGAATATGTCTATGTTCGTCACATTCTGATTTCCAATCAGCCCGAGGAAGAAACTGTATTAAAGACAGACGGAAACGGTGATGTCATCGTGGACTATGTCGCGGAAGCAAAGAAGGAAGCGGAAGACATTCTCGCAAAGCTTGCCGCAGGCGGCGACTTCATTGCTCTTATGAACGAACATTCTGATGACGGCCGCGGCGAAGATGGCAAGCTTTCCAGCGACGGCTATATTATGACGGATAACGGCCAGATGGTACCGGAATTTGAAGAAGCGGCCATGAAACTGGAAGTCGGTGCATACACTACGGAAGCTGTAGAAACTGCTTACGGCTACCATATTATTAAACGCTATGACCTTCCTAAGGAGGGCACGAAGTACGACGAAACGATTGCAGCCATTACATCTGACATGGTGACCGAAAACATGGAAAATCAGGTTGATGTTTGGGCAGACGAACTGGGCTTTGCCACAAACGATAAGTACGTTGCAAAACTAAAGATTAAGATGGAGGAATAAACCGTGTCCGGACATTCTAAATTTAGTAACATAAAGCATAAAAAAGAAAAAAGTGATGCACAGCGTGCAAAAATCTTTACGAAAATCGGCAGAGAAATTGCCGTTGTCGTAAAGGCAGGCGGCCCGGACCCGGAGGTCAACGGCAAACTGAAAGACGTTATTGCAAAGGCACGTGCAAACAATATGCCCAATGATAACGTACAGCGCTGCATTAAAAAAGCGGCCGGGGAAGACATGGCGGATAACTATGAAGAAATCATTTATGAAGGCTACGGCCCCAGTGGCGTTGCCGTTATCGTAGAAACGCTGACGGATAACCGAAACCGCACTGCCGCAGATATGCGCCACTACTTTGATAAGTACGGCGGCAACCTCGGGCAGACGGGCTGTGTAACCTTTATGTTTGACACCCGCGGTGTTATCGTAGTCGAAGGGGAAGGTGCAGACGAAGAAACGCTTATGATGGAAGCACTGGACGCAGGGGCTGACGATTTTTCCGCAGAAGAGGATTTCTTTGAAATTATCACAGCACCCGAAAATTTCGGCAAGGTGCGTGAAGCGATTGAAAACGGCGGCTATAAGATTGCATCGGCAGAGATTATGCGCTTGCCGCAGACAACCGTTACCTTAAGTAGCGACGATGACCTGAAAAATATGAACAAGCTCATCGAAATGCTGGAGGATAATGACGACGTGCAGAATGTATACCATAACTGCGAACTGCCGGAAGAAGACGAAGAATAAAAGTGAGTCCACGGCATCATGCCGTGGACTTTTTGCAAATTGGTGAGGTGGAGAACATGGGAACACAGTGCGAAACCTGTGCATATTATGCATACGACGACGAAACGGGTACATATGCATGCACGATGCAATTTGACGAGGATGACATTTCTGCCTTTTACGGAGGACGAAAAAACGCCTGCCCGTATTATCACTTTTATGATGAATACAAAATGGTACAAAAACAAAATTAGATGAAAAGGTATGGACTTTTCAATAAAGACGTGCTATAATAATCTCAATACGGAAATAAAGGACTGTTTCAGATGAATAAGTATAAAGATTTTGATAATTACTTAAAGGAGTTCCCGACAAGCGACGGCTATTTCGGAAAATACGGGGGTGCCTATCTCCCTGATGAACTCATTCCGGCGTTTAAAGAGGCGGACGATGCGTATGAAGCGATCTGCCATTCCGCCCAGTTTATTAACGAACTGCGCCGCATTCGCAAGGAATTCCAGGGGAGACCTACGCCTGTGTATCACTGCGAGCGTCTTTCTAAGATTTTTGGCAATTGCCAGATTTACTTAAAGCGTGAGGACTTAAACCATACCGGCGCGCATAAATTAAACCATTGCATGGGAGAAGGCCTTCTTGCAAAATATATGGGCAAGAAAAAGCTTATTGCGGAAACGGGCGCAGGGCAGCACGGCGTTGCGATTGCAACGGCGGCGGCATATTTCGGCATGGAGTGTGACGTTTATATGGGCGAAGTGGACATTGAAAAGCAGCACCCGAATGTGATTCGTATGAAGATGCTGGGCGCTAATGTCGTTCCCGTAACCCATGGTCTGAAAACCTTAAAGGAAGCGGTAGATGCCGCGTTTGAAGCGTATTTAAAGGAATATGACAGCGCGATTTACTGCATCGGTTCTGTCCTCGGTCCCCATCCGTTCCCCAAAATGGTACGGGACTTCCAATCTGTTATCGGCATTGAGGCGAGAGAACAGTTCCTCGAAATGACAGGGATTATGCCTGATGCCGTTTGTGCCTGTGTTGGCGGCGGTTCCAACTCCATCGGTATGTTTGTGCCGTTCCTTTCTGACCCTGTTGAAATTTACGGCGTAGAACCTTTAGGCCGCGGCGATGCGGTGGGGGATCATGCCGCTACCATGAAGCACGGCACGCCCGGTCGTCTCCACGGCTTCCACAGTTATCTTCTCCAGGACGAAAACGGCGAGCCACTTCCCGTGTACTCTATCGCAAGCGGTCTGGACTATCCTGGCGTAGGCCCCGAGCACGCACACCTTCGTGATTTAGGGCGCGTGCATTATGAAACGGTTTCCGACGAAGAGGCCATGGAAGCCTTCTTCCTCCTTTCCAGATACGAGGGCATTATTCCCGCAATTGAAAGTGCCCACGCGGTGGCATATGCCATTCGCTATGCAAAAGAACACAAGTCCGGCTCTATCCTTGCATGTCTTTCCGGCAGAGGGGATAAGGATATTGACTATGTGTATGAAAAATACGGCTGTGGCGAAAAGTTTAAGCTCGAGTATGATGTTTAATGCAGCCTAAAAAATTGTCGAAAGTTCTTGACAAACAGGGATAACAGAATTATAATAGGAAAGTCATGTAAAATCGAGAGGCCAAGTGTCTTTCGATTTTACTATGCAAGAATTAGAAGTAAGGAAGAGAATTGTTATGAGCACACTTTTATCAGTTTCCATTGCACTGCTCGCAGGGCTACTCATGACCCGCGTGTTTAAACCCTTAAAGCTCCCGGCAGTTACCGCCTACCTCATCGCCGGTGTCCTGGTTGGCCCGTATTGCATGGGCGCACTCGGCATTGAAGGGCTTGGCTTTAAATCTTCGGAAGCGGTAGGGGCACTTTCCCTCATCTCCGATGTTGCCCTTGGCTTTATCGCTTTTTCTATCGGTAACGAGTTCCGCCTTTCTGACCTTAAAAAAATCGGTAAGCAGGCATTTGTTATCGGTATTTTTCAGGCAATTGTGGCAACCATTTTGGTAGACCTTGCCCTTTTAGGCATTCACCTTATCATGCCGGATAAACTGACGGTGCCCCAGCTGATTACGTTAGGTGCCATCGCTACGGCAACTGCGCCTGCGGCAACGCTGATGGTCGTTCGTCAGTATAAGGCAAAAGGACCTCTGACGGATTTGCTGTTGCCCATCGTTGCCCTTGACGATGCTGTGGGTCTTATTGTATTTGCCGTTTCCTTCGGTATTGCACGCTCCCTTCTCGAAGGCGCGGTGGATTTGGTTTCCATTATCGTAAATCCCCTCGTTGAAATTGTCTGTTCCTTGGGTCTTGGTGCTATCATGGGCTGGGTGCTGACGCAGCTTGAAAAGCTGTTTAACTCCAACACCAATCGCCTCAATATGTCCATTGCCTTTGTATTTCTCACGGTGGCACTTTCCATGCTTAAATTTGAAATCGGGCCTGTACATATCGGCTTTTCCTCTTTGCTTGTTTGTATGATGCTGGGCACAATCTTCTGTAATATTTGTCCGCTTTCTGAAGATGTTATGGAAAGAACGGATAAATGGACGTCGCCGCTCTTTGCACTTTTCTTCGTTATCAGCGGTGCGGAACTGGAACTGCGTGTGTTCGGGGACTGGGCAATCGTCTTTATTGGTCTTATATACATTATTTTCCGTTCTATCGGTAAATATTCCGGCGCCTACGCAAGTGCAAAGATGACGGACTGCGCGCCGTCAATTTGCAAATACCTTGGGATTACACTTTTGCCGCAGGCAGGGGTTGCCCTTGGTATGTGTGCTACAGCCATGAAGCTTGGCGAACAGGGCAACCTTATTCGCAATATTACGCTCTTTGCGGTTTTGATTTACGAGCTGTTCGGGCCTGTAATGACACGCTGGGCGCTGACAAAGGCCGGCGATATTCAGCCCATGAGCGAGGAAGTCAAAATGCGTCGCCAGAAAAAACTGGAAGAAGCACAGCAAGCTGTTGCAAAATAATAAACAAAAACATCCGAATGCCCCAGGGCATTCGGATTTGTATTCGGAGATGATTTTGGTGAAAGAAAATTTCAAAAACGTACTGGCGTATGGCAAAACCTTTTTAAAGTGGCTCTGTATTGCAGGTCTTGTGGGTCTTATCGGCGGTACGGTCGGGAGCCTTTTTCACTGCAGCATTGACTATGTAACCGAACTTCGAACGGAAATACCGTGGCTTTTATATGGTCTGCCCCTTGGCGGTCTTGTCATTACGGGACTGTATGCACTCTCTAAAAAGCAGGGGAGAGTCGATACAAACCGTGTTTTAGAAGCGGTCAGAACAGAAGAAAAGGTTCCGTTTGTCATGGGCCCGCTGATTTTTGTAAGCACGGTCATAACACATCTTTTCGGCGGCTCGGCAGGGCGAGAAGGGGCAGCACTGCAGCTTGGCGGCAGCATCGGGTACAGAACGGGCAAACTCCTTCGCCTTAATAAGGCAGACTTGCACATTATCGTTATGACAGGCATGAGCGCGGTGTTTTCCGCCCTGTTTGGCACACCCCTCGCGGCGGCGTTTTTTGCCATTGAGGTTGTAAGCGTCGGGATTGTGCAATATGCGGCACTGGTGCCGTGTATCACGGCTTCCCTTACGGCATTTGGCATTGCCGGTGCCTTTGGCATTTCGCCCGTGCATTTTGATATGGTAGCCTTCCCGGCTTTGTCTGTAGAAATTGCCCTTCGTGCAGCGATGTTGGCGCTTTTATGCGCCTTAGTGGGGATTCTGTTTTGTACGGCAATTCAAAAGACAGAGCATGCTTTTGAGAAGTTTCTTCCTAATAAATACATACGCACGCTTTCGGGCGCGGTACTCCTTGTACTTCTTACCCTTCTTCTTGGCACACGGGACTATAACGGCGCGGGTATGGATGTTATTACAAAAGCACTTGGCGGGGAGGCAAGACCGGAAGCGTTTCTTCTAAAAATTCTCTTTACCGCCATTACCATTGCCGCAGGCTTTAAAGGCGGCGAAATTGTACCGGCATTCTTTATCGGCTCCACATTTGGATGTGCCATAAGCGGTCTTTTAGGGCTTGACCCGGGACTCTCTGCGGCAATCGGATTTATTGCCCTATTTTGCAGTGTGGTCAATTGCCCGGTGGCATCGCTCCTACTTGCACTCGAAGTATTTGGAGCGGAGGGTGTACTCATTTTCGCTGTGGTTTGTGCCGTCAGCTTTATGATGTCCGGTAATTTTGGACTCTATAAAAGCCAAAAAATTATGTATTCCAAACTGGACGCCCACTACACGGATACGTTCACAAATTAAGTATGAAAATATCGCCTTTCAGGGCACTAAAATGGCAGTTTTTGTGTAAAAACTGCCATTTTTGCGGTCTTTTTCAAAAATTTTTTCAAAAAATCGTAACATTTTTTTAAAAAGTGTTAAACATTTGAAAAGCCCCATAAATAAAGGCTTTCCGCAGAATTCGTGAAAAACCTGAATTCCCAGATTATTCCAAAATTTGTAATAATTTTGAAACTATAACATAAAATGGTTTGACAAAGGGCAAAATTTATAGTAGAATAGGGAACGAAGGAGTGATTCTGATGTTTAAAACAGGAGAATTACTGAAGCGCAAATTCAGACGGTATGTTGTACCGGCAGTTGCTTTGGTAGTTCTTGCGGCAATCACCTTGGTGGTATGTGCCGCGGTTTCCAAAAAGGAAGTTTACGTGCATGACGGTGACGTTGTGACGAATGTTAAGACGAGTAAACTAACAGTCGGTGAAGCACTTGAAGATGCGGAAATCATCCCCGGAGCTTTTGATGCCATATATCCCTCGCCGGATTCTCCCATAGAAGACGGCATGGAAATTCATATTATCCGCGCCACGCTTCTTACATTGACTGACGGCGGACAAACCCGCGAAGTTTACACCCAGGCAAAAACGGTTGCAGACCTTCTCGAAGTGGAAGGGATTACCTTAACCGAATTTGACGGGGTACTCCCCATGCCCACCTCACCCATTACTGCCGGCATGACGGTGGAGGTGCGCCGCGCAAAGCAGCTGGAATATTTCGGGGACGGCGGGAACCTTTCGGTACACACCCAGGCAAATACAGTTTCCGAAATGCTGGCAGGGCTTGGCGTTGCGGTGGGGGAAAATGATTTTACGGAGCCCAGTATGGATGCGGCAATTGCCGACGGCATGACCGTTCGCCTTGTGCGTGTTACGAAAAAGAATGTGACGGACAAGGTAAGCGTCGGCTATAAAATCGAAGAAAGAACAACGTCTTCCCTCGTAAAGGGAAAGACACGCATTGCCCAAAACGGCAAGAACGGCGTGCAAACCGATACTTACGAAGTTACCTTTCATGACGGGGTAGAGGTTTCCAAAACATTGGTTTCCTCGGAAATTACCAAAAAGCCGATCAATAAGATTGTTGAAAAAGGCACGGCTGCCAAAACGAGCAGTGCTTCTACAGGTACTGGCACGGCTTCTTCCGGCGGGACAAAGAGTACGGCAAAAGGTGAAAACTTTACCTACAGGGATAAAATTGTTTGCAGGGCAACTGCCTATGACCTTTCTTACGAAAGCTGCGGGAAAAATCCGGGAGACCCTTATTACGGCATTACCGCAAGTGGCATGAAGGCGGGCTACGGCGTTATCGCAGTTGACCCTTCAGTCATTCCCCTCGGTACGCGGCTCTATGTAGAAGCGGTGGACGGCTCCTGGGCGTACGGCTACTGCGTGGCAGGAGATACGGGCAGCGGCATTTACGGCAAGCGTGTTGACCTATTCTTTAACACAAGACAGGAAGTGCGTAACTTCGGCGTACGAAACGTAAACGTCTATATTCTATAATGAAGAAAAAGGAGCAGAGGATTTCTGCTCCTTTTAAAAGCCCAAAAACAGGTTGTTTTAACCTTGAAAAATTTTTTTAAAAATTTTCAAAAAAAGCTTGCAATTGGTAAAAAAATATGATATAGTATCATGTGCTGTGACATGGCATACGATGAAACGGGAGGTTGCCGGACGCGATCCGGGTTTTTCCGTGGAGAATGTCCGATTCATGAAATTGGGCGACAGTCACTGTACACTAAGAATAGAAAGAACATCAGGAAGATAAGGCTTTCTATGCTTATTTGTGCCCGGATAGAAGTATGTCCGGGTTTATGTTTGTAAAAACATGACACGCACGGCAGAGTGTACGGTTCTTCTCGTCGGCATGGAATTGCGGCAAAATGCCGCCCGGTCAAAGACCGGCAGCGATAAAAAATTAGGAGGCGAGATTATGGCAGCAAAACAGAAAATCAGGATTCGTCTGAAGGCGTATGAGCATGCTCTCATCGATCAGGCGGCGGAGAAGATTGTGGAAACCGCAAAGCGTACAGGTTCCACAGTATCCGGTCCGGTACCGCTCCCCACAGAGAAGGAAATCATCACCATTCTCAGAGCGGTCCACAAGTACAAGGACTCCCGTGAACAGTTCGAAATGCGCACGCATAAGAGACTGATCGACATTCTGTATCCCACAAACAAAACTGTGGAAGCACTGGGACGTCTGGAAGTGCCCGCCGGCGTAAGCATTGAAATTAAGCTTGTCGGCAAGGACGCACGGTAAATGTTGGCACACGTTGTCAACCAATAACCATAAGGAGGATTAGCAATGAACAAGGCAATTATTGGTAAGAAGCTTGGCATGACACAGTTCTTCACACCGGAAGGTCGGCTCGTACCTGTAACGGTTATCGAAGCAGGTCCCTGCAAAGTAGTGCAGAAGAAGACAGTTGAAACCGACGGCTATGAAGCAGTGCAGCTCGGCTTTGGCGAAAAGAAAGAAAAGAAAGTCACAAAGCCCGAAAAGGGACATTTTGACAAGGCTGGCGTCGCAGCCACCCGCGTGCTGAAGGAATTCCGTCTTGCAAACTGTGCAGAACTGAACCTCGGCGATACAGTTAGCGTCGAAATCTTCGCAGAAGGCGATAAGGTCGATGTAACCGGTATTTCCAAAGGTAAAGGGTATGCAGGTACTGTAAAGCGCTTCGGCACACACAGAGGCCCCATGGCACACGGCTCTAAGTATCATCGTGGCCCCGGTTCTATGGGTGCTTGCTCCACACCGAGTAAGGTTATGAAGGGCAAGAAGCTCCCGGGTCATATGGGTGTTGACCGTGTAACGGTACAGAACCTCAACGTTGTGAAGGTAGATTCCGAAAGAAATCTTCTTCTTGTTAAAGGTGCAGTACCCGGCGCACGCGGCAGCATCGTAACGGTTAAAGATACAGTTAAAAAATAATGAATTACCAGGGAAGGAGGATTTGACATGCCTAGAACAGATGTATATAAGATGGACGGAAGCCGCGCGGGCGAAATTACATTGTCCGATGCTGTATTCGGTCAGGAAGTAAATAAAGCAGTCCTGCACAGCGTTGTTGTGAACTATCTCGCAAACCAGAGACAGGGCACACAGAGTGCAAAGACACGTTCTGAAGTTTCCGGCGGCGGCGCAAAGCCCTTTAGACAGAAGGGTACAGGCCGTGCAAGACAGGGTTCTACAAGAGCGGCACAGTGGATTAAGGGCGGCATTATTTTTGCACCGAAGCCCAGAGAATATAGATTCTCTATCAATAAAAAGGTTAAGGACGTTGCAATGCGTTCTGCTCTGAGCTCTAAGGTTTTAGAAAACGAAATCATGGTTATGGAAACACTGGAGCTGGAGGGTATTAAGACAAAGCAGGTTACAAAGATGCTTGAAGCTCTCGGCGTAGAGGGCAAGGCACTTTTCGTAACATGCGACAAGAATGACAACCTCTATTTATCGGCAAGAAACATTTATGGCGTTGACGTTTCGTATGTCGGTATGCTGAATGTGTATGACATTCTCAATCACGGCAAGCTTATTATTGCGAAAAACGCCGTAGAAAAATTGGAGGAGGTTTACGCATAATATGAAAAACGTACATGATATTATCATTCGTCCGATTATTACGGAAAACAGCATGGATCAGCTTGCGGACAGAAAGTACACCTTCGAAGTAGCAAAGACTGCAAACAAGGTAGAAATTAAGCAGGCGATTGAAGAAATTTTCCCGGGCGTTGAGGTTGACAAGGTTACAACCATGAATATGCTTGGTAAAGTAAAGCGTATGGGCAGAAGCGAAGGCAGAAGAGCCAACTGGAAGAAAGCCATCGTAAAGCTCACGGAAAGCAGTAAGACCATTGAGTTCTTTGAAGGTCTTATATAAGCTAAGGAGGGATTAAGATGGCAGTTAAGAAATTTAAACCAACTTCTCCGGCGCGCAGATTTATGACGGTATCCACCTTTGATGAGATTACCAAAAAAGAACCGGAACGTTCTTTGCTGGAACCTTTAAAGAAGCATGCCGGCAGAAATGCCTACGGCAGAATCACTGTTCGCCATCGTGGCGGCGGAAACAGACAGAAATACAGAGTAATCGACTTTAAGCGCAATAAGATGGACATGCCGGCAACGGTTATCGGTATCGAATACGATCCGAACAGAAGCGCAAACATTGCTCTTCTTCAGTACGAAGATGGCGAAAAGCGCTACATCATTGCACCTTTGGGTCTTACCGACGGTGACGTAGTTATCTCCAGTGCAACGGCTGATATTAAGCCCGGTAATGCACTGCCCATTAGCTCCATCCCGGTTGGTACTCTGATTCACAACATTGAACTTTCTCCCGGTAAGGGCGGTCAGCTCGTAAGAAGCGCCGCCAACAGCGCACAGCTGATGGCAAAGGAAGGCAAGTACGCACAGGTACGTCTCCCCTCGGGCGAAGTTAGAATGGTTCGTATCAACTGCATGGCTACAATCGGCCAGGTTGGTAACATCGACCATGAAAACATTTCTATCGGTAAAGCAGGCAGAAAGCGCCATATGGGTATTAGACCTACCGTCCGCGGTGTCGTTATGAACCCGAATGACCACCCCCACGGCGGTGGTGAAGGTAAGTCTCCGATCGGTATGCCGAGTCCGGTAACACCGTGGGGCAAGCCGGCGCTGGGTCTGAAGACCAGAAAGAAAAACAAGGAATCGAACAAGTTTATTGTAAAACGCCGGAATCAGAGATAGTCTGATTGAGAGGAGGATTAACACATGGGTAGATCGGTAAAAAAAGGACCGTTTGTGCAAGAACGCCTTTTAGCACGCATCGTTGCAATGAACGAAAGCGGCGACAAAAAGGTTTTAAAGACCTGGTCGAGAAGCTCGACGATATTCCCTGAAATGGTTGGCCATACAATTGCTGTACACGACGGTCGCAAGCATGTACCCGTTTATGTTACAGAAGATATGGTTGGTCACAAGCTCGGTGAGTTTGCACCGACAAGAACGTATAAGGGTCATGCAGGTTCTAAAACAACCGGCAAATAAAGAAGCGAAAGGAAAGGGTATCTATGGATGCAAGAACATCTGCAAGCGCCACACTGCGGCATGCAAGAATCTCGCCGCGTAAGGTAAAGCTTGTTATAGATCTTATCAGAAATAAGCCTGTCGGTACGGCGATGGGAATCCTGAACAACACACCCAAAGCAGCAAGCGAACTTTTAATTAAACTGCTGGGTTCCGCTATTGCCAATGCCGAAAACAATTTCGGTCTTAGTGCCGACAAGCTGTACGTAACAGAAGGGTATGCCAACGAAGGGCCTACCTTAAAGCGTATCCAGCCGAGAGCACAGGGTAGAGCGTTCAGAATCAATAAGAGAACGAGCCACATCACCTTAGTGGTTTCGGAGAAAGAGTAAGGAGGAGAGCGCATGGGTCAGAAGGTAAATCCCCATGGTCTTAGAGTTGGCGTTATCAAGGATTGGGATTCGCGCTGGTTCGCGGATGACCGCTCCTTTGCCGATTATCTGATTGAGGACCAGGAAATCAGAAAATTCATTAAGAAAAAGCTGTTCGCAGCTGGCATCGCTCGCATCGAAATCGAAAAGGATGCAAATAAAATCAGAGTATTTATCCATGCTGCAAAGCCGGGTATCGTTATCGGTAAGAACGGTGCAGACATTGATAAACTCAAGGGCCAGCTGGAAGCACTTACGGGCAAATCCGTAAATATCAACATCGTAGAAGTAAAGAACGCTGATGCAAATGCACAGCTCGTAGCAGAAAACATTGCAGCACAGCTCGAAAAGAGAACATCTTTCAGACGTGCTATGAAGTCTACCATGCAGCGTGCAATGCGTCTTGGCGTAAAGGGTATCAAAACTTCTTGTTCCGGTCGTCTGGGCGGTGCAGAAATTGCACGTACAGAACACTACCATGAAGGCACAATTCCCCTGCAGACACTTCGTGCAGACATTGACTACGGCTTTTATGAAGCAGACACGACCTACGGAAAGATTGGCGTAAAGGTTTGGATTTACAAAGGTGAAGTTCTTCCTGCCGCCAAGAAAGCGCCCAAAACGGAGGGAGGCAAGAAAAATGTTAATGCCTAAAAGAGTAAAATACAGAAGAGTTATGCGCGGCAGACTGAAGGGTGCTGCAACACGCGGTAACAAGATTGCATACGGCGATTTTGCCCTGCAGGCACTGGAACCGGCATGGATCACATCTAACCAGATTGAAGCTGCTCGTATCGCGATGACGCGTTACATCAAGCGTGGCGGTCAGGTTTGGATTAAGATTTTCCCGGATAAGCCGGTAACTGAAAAGCCTGCTGAAACTCGTATGGGTAGCGGTAAAGGTTCGCCTGAATACTGGGTAGCAGTTGTAAAGCCCGGTAGAGTTTTGTTTGAAATCGGCGGCGTAGGTGAAGAAACAGCCAGAGAAGCTATGCGTCTTGCAATGCACAAGCTTCCCATCAAGTGCAAATTCATTACCCGCGAGTCCCAGGAAACGGAGGGTGATTCTAGTGAAAGTTAATGAAATCCGTGATTTAAAGATAGATGAACTGCAGGAAAAGCTGCAGGACCTCAAAAAGGAGCTTTTTAACTTACGTTTTCAGCACGCTACCAACCAACTGGAAAATCCGATGCGTATTGCAGAAGTAAAGAAGACAATTGCACGGATTAAGACGGTCATCAAAGAGCTCGAAATTAAGAGCGAAACCGTTTAATGAAAGGAGGAAGCGAAATGGCTGAAAGAAACACACGTAAGGTCAGAATTGGTATGGTTGTCAGCGACAAGATGGATAAGACCATTGTTGTTGCAATCGAAAACCATGTAAAGCATCCGCTTTATG
>JAZNHR010000004.1:0-5365 GCA_045577075.1 Clostridia bacterium
TGCAGTCGTTTTACAATTCTCTCATGCAAATTATCCAAAAGCATTTGTGTTTTGAATCTGTCATCCCAAATGGCGTAGTCGACCACAAACGCAATAATGGAATAGATGAAAACCTCCGCTTCTAAATAGGAGCAATCAAAAATGTTCATGATTTTGTGCGCATATTTCTCATAGAAGAGCCGAAAATCCTTCGATTTATCGCGCATGCGTTCCCCGTAAACAGGGCTTGTGGTGATTTGAAGGGCAAGACGCAGCTCATATTTATATTTTTCTACCTCGTCCAAAAGCGTATCAAAGTATTTCTGAATTTCATCGGTGTGGTCCAAGGTGTACTGCATCAAAGCGTCCACCACTTTGGAAAGACCATACTTTCCTGCGCTTATCCAAATATCATCCTTGTTCGCAAACCAATGGTACAAGCTACTTTGTGAAAGCTTCATTTCTCGGCAAAGTTCACCTATGGAAGCATTCACAAGACCCGTCTGCAAAAGATATTCCCACGTCTTTTGCGTAATGGCTTGTTTCCGGTCGGACACCGTATACATGTCCATGCTCGGCCTCCTCATTTTTTATATATATGCCTCGGGCTTTGTGTAATGAACGTTACACACGAGTTGTAAAAAAAAAGCCTGCACCATAATCGAAATTATGTGTAGAGGCATTCTCACATAATCGAAATTATGTGGGAACAACATATGAACTTACATATGTATTTTCTAACATTATAGCATGGGAAAGGGTGTTTGTCAATGATTTGCGTTCATTTTATTAAATTTTGTCAATTTACAACTAAAAAAGGTAACAGAAAACAGACCGGCTGATAAAAAACCAACATATTCCGGTCTTATTGTCGTTGCGTTTTTTGAATTTAAATACACTTTTTTCAAATCTTCTGTAGTTTTACTTAAATACAATGAATTGTCTGCAACATAATTTCGATTATGTGGTATTTTTTTATAGCCTTAAAAGTCCGAGCCGTTGAATTTGACGGCTGTGGATATCTCCCGTCTCCATTGTATAAATACGGGTGGTGTTGATGCTGCTGTGGCCCAAGATGTCCGCCAGGCGCACAATGTCCTTTTGAATGGAATAATAGGTACGGGCGAACAAATGGCGGAGATTATGGGGAAATACTTTTTCCTTTGCCACACCTGCACTTTCGCAAAGGGCTTTCATCATTTTCCATATTGTACTGCGATCAAGCGGTTTGCCTGTTTTTGTTATGAAAACGGGGCCGCCTTTTATTTTTTCTTCTTTTATATAGTCTGCCAGCATTTTGCATAGGGCCTTCGGCAAAAAGACGACACGCATTTTCCCTTTACACTGGATGGTTGCCTTCCTCGATTTTACAGCTTCGGCAGTAATGGCGCAAAGCTCCGACACTCTTATGCCGCTTGCGCAAATCGTTTGCATCAGGAGATACAGCCGTTTGTTTCTTTTTTGCTGTGCCGCTTCCAAAAGCCGCTCGTATTCGGCCTTTGTCAGCTCTTTGTTTTGGTCCGCAAAAATCTGTTTTTGGATTTTCAGCATTTTTACGGTCATGCCGTGCCAGTCACAAAAAGCAAAGAAACTGTTTAAAGAAGATAAAACAGAATTGACAGAGGCAGGCGCGTACTGGGCAGAGAGATGTGCTTTATAGGCAAGCACGGTCATTTTGTCCACTTCGCCACCTTCAGTCCACCGAAAAAACGCTAAAACATCACGCAGATATTTTTCCTGCGTGGCGGCAGACTTTTCCTCTTCCATAAGGTGAATTTTAAATTGTTCAATACGGTTTTTTGTCAAGTTCATTGTTGCAACTTCCTTTCCTGTTTTATATTATTGTTAGTCGTGGCTCATAATATATACAATGAAGTTGTCAATGATTTGCACCACGCGTCCTGCGCGGTACCCCGATGTAAAAATAATAGGGATTTTAACTGGGTAAAGAATAAAAAATTTGATAAAACAAAGTGAACGGTACACCCCCGAAAGACGGGGGTGTACACGAAACAGAAAAAACTTTTTTAGAAGCGTGCTGCAATTTCGCTGGCGGTGCCAAACTCTGCACCTTCCTCAAGCAGCATTTTAATAAGCTTATCCAGCTCGTTTGTGGCGTATTCGCCACAGTTTTTCGTAATAAAGTCATCCGGAATTACGGTTGCTTCCCCGAAGTTATAGCTCTTTTCCATGGGCCAGAATTCCCAAGGGTGGATGTAGAGGCAAATTACCGTGGGCAAATCCTTTTCCTTGCAGAAATCTGCAAAGCCATGGATTTTGTTCATGACGAAATCGGCGCCTTCTGTTCTGAACTGGGGCCACTGGTCGCGGTCACGCTCAAGTCCGGGATCTGCTGATTCCATCACCATGTCGGCAAAGTTCGGGACTTCCACAATCTTCATGTCGCCCTTCTTTGTCCAGTCCTCACTGGAGGGGTGATAGGGCGCAAACTGCTCGCGGTAGAAGTACATGGGGTAGGTACAGTCGGAAGTGTAGCCCAGCTTTTCAAGGGCATTGACGACTGCAGTAGAGCCCCAAAGACGAGGGCAGCGGAAGGATGTGGGATGTACGCCCGAGGCTTCTTCTACAAGCTTTGTTGCCATTTCGATTCTGGGGTATACTTCGTGAGGCAGAAGGGGCTTTACACCGGGAAGGGGAAAAAGCTCGTCACCCACCGTTTCGTGGTAGAGGCTGTGGCAACCGACTTCGCTGGTGCTTTCTGCAACCATTTTTGCAATTTCGGGATTCATTTCTGCGCTTTCACCCGTAAAGAAGAAGGTGCCGGCAACACCGTGCTTTTTGAATAAATCGAGAAGAATCGGTACACCGTTTTTTACGCCCTCGTAAAACGGAGTAAAGCTACCGACGTCTGTTTCCACGTCAACGCCGATAATGACATACATTTTGTTCTTGTCCATTTTAAGCTTCCTTTCCGTTAATTGGAATAACCCATTACCGTATAGAATGCCATGGGCTGGTCGGTCGTATCAAGACGGCCGTACTGTGCCACGACTTCCACGTCACTTTCAATGCGGATAGCATACTGGGTAAGTGCCGGAATTTCAAAACCGCCGAAATCATCGGGGTTATACGTTCTCAGGCAACGAACGCGGTTTGCATCTACCACGAGGGGAATGTCCCGAACGGGGTCACGGTCAGCAAAATACAGCGTCATTTTAATGTTTGCCGGCACATCGTTCATGTTGAGAATGATAATGGATTCGTGGCCGATTGCGGGGAAATTACCCTTTTCCGGCATTTCAAGGTCGGGATAAACCCAGAGTTTTTTACCGTTATTCATCATAAACCTCCTTAAAAAAACAGGCAGTACGGCAATAAGCCGTACTGCCGATTTCAATGCTTTAGAATTCCAGTTCGTAAATGGTACCAATCTGGTCGCTAAGTAAGTCAACACCGTTTTCGGTAATGGCAATCGGTTTTTCCCAACGGAGACCGAAGTCACTGCCCATGGCGAAGGTGTCAATCTGGAAGGTCATGTTCTTCTGGAGAATGTAGTCAGAAATGGTTTCCATCCAGGGTGCTTCTACTTCGATAAGGCCGAGACCGTGGCAGGGGCCGTAGAAGTAATTATCACGCTTACCGTTTTCTTCAAAGAACTTAATGAAGTTCTTTGCAACGTCGCCGGAAAGGACGCCTGCGCGAAGCTGCTTTTCTGTCCACATATGTGCCTGGAGACCGAATTCAACAAGTTCCTTCTTCTCTCCTGTCAGCTTACCCATGCTAATGGGCATACCGATACTGGGAGAATAGCCACAGATTTTTGCGGAAAGGTTGAGCTGAACAATATCGCCCATCTGGATTTCCTTGTAGGAAGAACGGGAGATGGCGTGCTTTGTGCTCTTCTGGCTGAAGCAGTACATCGGCAGACCTTCGTATTCTGCGCCGTTTTCGTAAATCGTCTTCTGTGCAATACCGACAAGCTGCAGCTCTGTCATGCCCGGGCGAATTGCCTTGATAACAGCATCTGTTGCCTTTTGGGTAATGCGAGCAGCTTCTCTGAGGCATGCGATTTCGTTATCGCTCTTTACAGAACGAAGCTTTACCATGATATCGTCAGAACGAACGATTTCTGCCTTCGGGTATGCGTTCTTGAGGCCTTCCATCATAACAACGTTTGTGTCCAGCCATGCTGCAACACCGATTTTGATGTTTTCGCCCGTAACACCCAGCTTCTTAAATACATCATTATAGGTCTGGGGCTTCAGCTCGGGATATGCAGGGTTTGCAGATTCACGGTATTCGAGCAGTACGAAAATGTCATCAATTACGCCAAAGTCGGAAGCAAAGATTTCGCTTTCCGGACCTACCATCAGCGCAACATTACCCGTTGCGGAAATGGCAACACCACATCTTTCAAATACGGGCCAGAAGTTACTGAAGTAACGTGTGTTTGCATAGTCCGCTTCACTCCCGTTAACAACTAAAACGTCAAGACCGCGTTCCGCAATGAGTGCTGCCGCATTTTTAACTCTCTGCTTGTATTCCTCCAAGGGAATCTGTACTCTACTCATGGTTTTCCTCCTAAAAAAAGAAATAGTTGGTAACGAATACAATCGTTTACTAAATCATACCCGTTTTTTAAAGAAATGTCAATAGATTTTCTACTTTTTTATTCCTTTTTTTACGTTTGCGCGCCCTGTCCATGCCTTGACATTTTAAGGCCGTCATGCTATAATTGAAAAAAACTTGCGAAAGGAAAAATGCAATGCGACAGGATGCAAACCGAAAACCAAATACGGCGGCACTTTTGCGTATTGCGCTCTTTGTAGCTATTTTAAGCGTCACCTCGTTTTTTGTCATTCCTGTGCCCCTTTCTCCCGTCGTTTTAAGCCTGCATACGGTGATGGTAAACGTCATCGGGCTTCTTTTGTCCCCCGCGGAAGCTTTTTATACTATTCTTTTGTATCTTTGCATGGGGCTTTTGGGCCTGCCCGTCTTCTCAGGCGGCACGGGCGGGGCGGATAAGCTATTTAGCCCCGCCGGCGGTTTTTATTTTGGTTTTCTCTTTGCCGCGTTTCTCATTAGCCTCTTAAAAGGAAGGCACAATACCTTTTCCCGTAATTTGCTTATTACGCTTTTTGTAGGGATGCCCGTCCAGCATCTATTCGCCGTTTTGTTTTTCTGTTTTTATAACGGCTTTCATGTTTTATCGGCATTTCTCACCGTTTCCCTTCCCTTTTTGCCCGGTGATATTTTAAAATGCTTTCTTTCCTCTGCCATCGGCACAAAACTTCGAAAAATACAACAAAATATGTAAGCCCCGAAAAAATCGGGGCTTTTATTATAGGTCTTTTAAAAATGCCGCAATATCTTCATAAATATAGGTGGGTTTTTCTTCTGCTTTTTCTGCATCTTCTCTCGTCCC
>JAZNHR010000005.1:0-37536 GCA_045577075.1 Clostridia bacterium
GAAGCTCAAAGCAATCGCTGCCTAATTTTCTGAAACAAACAGCATTTCAATCAGCCATGGCCGTAGGCCTATGGTTGATTTGTTGTATTCGGATTTAGAAACACTGCGAGGTGAAAGCGTGAAAACAGTTGCGATTACCGGTGGCGCGGGCGGCATTGGCGCTGCGATTTGCCGCCGTTTTCAACAAGACGGCTATCGGGTGATTATTGGGTACCGAACAAGTCGAGAAAAGGCCGAGACGCTCAGCCGTGAACTGGGCGGTACGGCTTTGGAAGTGGACGTGCGAAGTGCCGAATCCGTGGAAAAGTTTGCAGAAAAAGCAGGCAGAGTCGATGTCCTCGTCCACAATGCCGGCATTGCGCAGCAAAAGCTTTTTACTGATATTACGGAAGCAGAATGGGACGAAATGTTTGCCGTGCACGTCAAAGGTGCGTACCTTTTATGCCGTGCATTCCTGCCGCAAATGATTCGGGAGAAAAGCGGCAGCGTTGTAAACATTGCCTCGATGTGGGGTCAGGTTGGCGCGTCTTGCGAAGTACATTATTCTGCGGCGAAGGCGGCCCTTATCGGCATGACCCGTGCCCTGGCGAAGGAAGTAGGGCCGTCCGGCATTCGGGTAAACTGTGTTTCTCCGGGTGTGATTGAAACGGATATGATGGCAACCTTTTCCGAGGCGGATAAACAAAGCCTTGCCGAGGAAACCCCCTTGGGGCGGCTCGGCACGCCACAAGATGTGGCAGAGGCTGTTTTCTACGCGGCAAACGCCGAATTTTTAACGGGACAGGTCATTGCGCCAAACGGCGGATTTGTGATATAAAGACAATAAAAAAGCTTCTCAAAGCGGATAGGATGCCTTGAGAAGCTTTCTTTATGCTTTTACTCTTTTTCAGGGGAAGCAGTTGCTGCGTCCGAGGATGAGAGAATCATCATGCGAAGTGCCGCTACAATCGGCACCCCGAGAAGCATGCCCACAGGCCCCCAAATGCCGCCAAATAAAAGTACGGCGAAGATGACCCAGAAGGGGCTGATGCCCACGGAATTTCCAACAATACGAGGCTGAATAACGTTGCCGTCAATCTGCCCGAGAACCAGCTGAAATACAAGAATCCAAAGGGCGTCCATAGGCCCTAAAGCAATGGCAGAAATAAGGGTGACCACTACGGCCGCTACAATGGGGCCGAAGAAGGGAATCATATTCCCGACTGCTACGACAAGCCCTAAAAGCCACGGGTAAGGCGCTTTAATAATGATATAAAATACAGCCGAGATAATGCCTACAACCAAAGCGTCAATGGCAAGGCCGGTAAAATAGGAGTAGAACATATCAATCAGGCGACGGGCGTAGCGGTTAATCGTTTGAATTCGGGAGGAACGCACAACAAGGGAAAGACCTGTACGGGCAATGGTTTTGAGGGACTCTTTTTCCAGTATAGTATAGACGGAGATAATAAGCCCCGTAAAAACGGAAACAAGGGAGCTTGCAACGCCGCCCACGATATTGCCGGCTTTAAGAAGGACTTCTGTTTCCAGAAGATTTGTTAAAAAGAGGTTTGCCTTATCAAGCCATTCCTGCTTCTGGGGAATGTTGACGGAATTGAAAATATCCATAAACCGGGCAGAAATCACATCCCAGTTGGCAATAATGTCCGCAATGTTTTTGTAAATTGCCTCCACAAGATGCCCCAGCAGGAAAAAGATGGAGAACAAAAATGCGACGTAAACAACCAAAAGAGATAAAAACAGAGAATGTTTTTGAATCAGTGGCACGCGCACTTTTTTGATGAGCCGTTCAAGTTTTTCAACAGGTTTATGCAGGAAAAAGGCAATCACGCCGCCGATGATAAACGGCGTTAAAATATTGATAATCATGCGAATGTAGCGCATGATACCGGAGAAATTGTCAATAATCTTATAGCCGATGACAAAAAGAAGGGCGAAAAACAGCGCGCGCCACCAAGTACCGGACATTTTTTGCATTTTAAAACCTCCCATTTTATTCCTATTAAATTATGATACCATACTTTTTTGCCCCCGTCAAGTGGCTTTAAAGGGCTTTCGCCATGGTTTTGCAAAAAAACACAAAACAAGCAATGTTTTGCTTGACAAACAGAGAAGAGCGTGGTACAATATATAAGATAAATCTTTAAGGACGATACAGAGATATCGGCAAGATTGTAATAAAGGGCAGCCACGCGGCTGTGTTTTTGGTGCGTCTTGCTATGGGGCACTTTTTTGTTGCCCGGAAAGGAACGGCAATGCAAGAGATACTGAACATGTTTAAGATGAACGCCGACAGCGACAGAAAAGCTTCGCTTATCCGCCGCTTTGCACCCCATTTTTCTCATTTTGACGATGTAACTATTATACCCGGCTTTTGCGATGTGCATGTGCATTTTCGTGAGCCGGGTTTTTCGTATAAAGAAACGATGCGCTCAGGCTCCGCGGCGGCTGCAAGGGGCGGCGTCACGGCAGTGTGCACCATGCCAAATCTCTCCCCCGTGCCGGATAGCGCAGCGACCCTTTCGGTGCAAAAAGAAGCTATCGAAAAGGGCGCTGTCATTTCCGTCTATCCGCTAGGCTCTATTACAAAGGGGCAAAAAGGGGAGGCACTTTCCGATATGGAGGACATGGACGTTCTTGGCTTTTCCGATGACGGTCGGGGCGTGCAAAGCGAAAGCATGATGCGCGCGGCGATGGAAAAGGCAAAGAAATGCGGCAAAATCATAGTTGCCCATTGCGAGGATAACAGTCTTCTGCATGGCGGCTATATTCATGACGGGGCATATGCAAAGGCACACGGGCACCGCGGCATTTGCTCGGAAAGCGAATACGGGCCCATCATGCGGGATGTAAAGCTTTTAAAGGAAACTGGCTGTGCCTACCATGTGTGCCACATTTCTACAAAGGAAAGCGTGGAAATCATTCGCCGCGCAAAGCAGGAAGGGGTAGACATTACCTGCGAAACGGCACCCCATTATCTCATTTATGACGATAGCTGTCTTCAAGAAGACGGCCGCTTTAAAATGAATCCGCCCCTTCGTGGGAAGGAAGATAGGGAAGCCCTTATAGAAGGAATACTCGACGGCACAATTGACATGATTGCCACCGACCATGCACCCCATTCTAAGGAAGAAAAATCAAAGGGACTTGAAAAAAGCGCCTTCGGGGTGGTGGGGATTGAAACGTCCTTCCCGGCGATGTACACCCACTTTGTAAAGCCCGGAATTCTCAGCATGGAAAAGCTTTTGGAGCTGATGTGCATAAACCCGAGAAAACGGTTCGGCATTCCCTTTGGAGAAGAATTCTCCCTCTGGAATCTTTCTGAAAAACAGGTTATCACGGAAGGAAGCTTCCTGTCCATGGGAAAAGCGACGCCGTTTTTAGGCGAAACCCTTGATGCAGTCAATTATCTTACCGTCTCAGGCGGCAAGGTTGTATATAAAAAATAGGAGGAAAAGAAAATGCCAAAAAGAACAGACCTGAAAAAAATCTTAATTATCGGCTCGGGGCCCATTGTAATCGGGCAAGCCGCCGAGTTTGACTATGCCGGCACACAGGCATGCCTGGCGCTCAAAGAAGAAGGGTACGAGGTTGTCCTTTGTAACTCCAACCCTGCCACCATTATGACGGATACCACCATTGCGGACAAGGTGTATATGGAGCCGCTGACCCTTGAATACGTTGCAAAAATTCTCCGCTACGAACGGCCGGATGCCATCGTACCGGGCATTGGCGGGCAGACAGGTTTAAACCTTGCCATGCAGCTTGAAAAGAAGGGAATTTTAAAGGAATGCGGCGTGGAGCTTTTGGGCACCACGAGCGAAAGTATTGAAAGAGCTGAGGACAGAGAGCTGTTTAAAGAGCTTTGTGCGTCCATTGGTGAGCCCACCATTCCTTCCGAAATTACGTATGATTTGGAAGAAGCTAAGAAAGCGGCAGCCTCCATCGGCTACCCCGTAGTCCTTCGTCCTGCCTTTACCTTAGGTGGCACAGGCGGCGGCTTTGCAAACGATGAAGAAGAGCTTGTAGAAATCGGTAAAAACGCCTTTAAGCTTTCTCCGGTGCATCAGGTACTGATTGAAAAGAGCGTAAAGGGCTACAAGGAAATTGAATTTGAGGTTATGCGCGATGCGGACGATCACGCTATCACCATTTGCGGTATGGAAAATGTGGACCCTGTCGGCGTGCACACGGGTGACTCTATCGTTGTTGCCCCGATTATGACCCTTTCTAAAGAAGACGAGAAAATGCTCAACGATAGCGCGATTAAAATTATCCGCGCCCTTAAGATTGAAGGCGGCTGTAACGTACAGTTTGCCTTAAACCCCACCTCCAGCGAGTATTATCTTATCGAGGTAAACCCCCGCGTTTCCCGTTCTTCTGCCCTCGCCTCCAAGGCAAGCGGCTATCCCATCGCCCGCGTTACGGCGAAAATTGCAGTCGGCATGCGCCTTTCCGACATTCAAATTGCCAACACTACCGCGGCAAAAGAACCGAGCCTTGACTATGTGATTGCAAAGTTCCCCCGTTTCCCCTTCGATAAGTTTGCCTCCGCTCCCAACACCCTCGGCACCCAGATGAAGGCAACGGGTGAAGTTATGGGCATCGGGTCTTGCCTTGAGGAATGCTTCCTCAAGTCTGTCCGTTCTCTTGAAACCGGTGCATACCACTTTCACCTGCCGAAGTTTGACGGCAAGACGAGGGCGGAGCTTTTTGATTATATTTCCGAATTTAAGGACGATAATATCTTTGCCGTGGCCGAGCTTATGCGCCTCGGGGCTACTATCGAAGAACTGTATGATGTAACGAAAATTACGCCCTATTTCCTCGAAGCGGTCAAGCGCATTGTGGACATGGAAAGCGAAATTGCGGCAAAACCCGGCTGCACGGAAACCCTCAAAGCCGCAAAGAAAATGGGCTTTGGCGATAAATACATTGCAAAGCTTTGGAACACCACAGAAATAGAAGTTTTTAATCTTCGTAAACAGGAAAATATTTTCCCCGTTTATAAAATGGTAGATACGTTCCATACAGATGCGTATATCCCTTACTTCTATTCTTCCTACACGGGCGAGAATGCTTCGCGGCTGACAGACAGAAAGAAAATTGTAGTACTTGGCGCAGGCCCCATCCGCATAGGCCAGGGCGTTGAGTTTGACTATTCCACCGTTCACGCCGTTACAACCATTAAAAACTCCGGCTATGAAGCCATTATTATCAATAATAACCCGGAAACCGTTTCCACTGACTATACCACGGCGGACAAGCTGTACTTTGAGCCCCTTTGCACAGAGGATGTTATGAACATTCTGGAATTTGAAAAACCGGAAGGCGTTATTGCATCCCTTGGTGGACAAACGGCTATAAACCTTGCTGCACCCCTTCGCGACAGAGGGATTCAAATTATCGGCACGGACTGCGACGCCATTGAGCGTGCTGAAAACCGTGACAGCTTTGAAAAAATTCTCGAAGCGCTTGCAATTCCTCAACCGAAGGGCAGAGCCGTTACGAAAATTGAGGACGGCGTCGCTGCGGCGGCAGAAATCGGCTACCCCGTTTTGGTACGTCCCAGCTTTGTACTGGGCGGCCGCGCCATGCAGATTGTAGGCGGCGAGGAACAGCTTCGCCACTATCTCAAAACCGCTGTTGCCATTGACGAGGACAAGCCCGTTTTGGTTGACAAGTACATTCAGGGTAAGGAAGTGGAGGTTGACGCCATTTGCGACGGACGGGACGTATTCGTCCCCGGCATTATGGAGCTTGTTGAGCGTACAGGCGTACATAGCGGTGACTCCATAAGTGTCTATCCCACCTTCAGCATTTCCGACAAGGTAAAAGGCACAATCTTGGGCTACGCGAAAAAGCTGGGGCTCGGTATCGGTATTGTGGGGCTTTATAACATTCAGTTTATCGTAGATGAGAAGGATGATGTGTACATCATCGAAGTCAATCCCCGTTCCTCCCGCACCGTCCCCTTCCTGTCGAAGGCAACGGGCTACAGCCTTGCCGATATTGCCACCGAGGTCATTTTGGGCAAGAGCCTAAAGGAACAGGGTATCTTTGACCTGTACCCAGAAGAAAAGAATCGGTATTATGTAAAGGTACCCGTATTCTCGTCGAATAAAATTCGCGGGCTTGACGCCTATCTCTCGCCGGAAATGAAGTCCACAGGCGAAGCGATTGGCTATGACGATAAATTAAACCGCGCCCTTTATAAAGCACTGCAGGCATCGGGTATGCATCTGCAAAACTACGGCACCGTGTTTGCCACCATTGCGGATAAAGACAAGGAAGAAGCTCTCCCCTTAATGCAGCGCTTCTACAATCTTGGCTTTAACATTGAGGCAACGGCAGGCACGGCAAAGTTCCTGAAGGAAAACGGCATCCGTACCCATGTTCTCCGCAAACTCGGGGAAGGCAGTGACGAAATTATCGAGGCACTCCGTCAGGGTCACATTGCCTACATCATAAACACCCGCGACATCGGTTCCACCAATCAGGAAACGGACGGCTATTATATCCGTCGGTATGCTACGGAAAATAATATCACCATTTTCACAGCCCTTGATACGGTGCGTGTATTGCTTGATGTTTTAGAAGAAACCACCCTCAGCATCTCGACCATTGATGCGTAAGGAGAAAGTATGAAACAGGGATTTTTTGCAATACTGGAAAATAAACCGCTGACGAAGGACGTATACAAAATGCGTCTTTCGGGCGACACCTCGGCTATTACGGCACCGGGGCAATTTGTAAATATCAAGCTTGACGGGCTTTTTCTCCGTCGCCCCATTTCCGTTTGCGATGCTAAAGAAGGCGAACTCACCATTTTGTATAAAGTGGTAGGGAAGGGCACAGAAAAGATGGCGTCGATGCAAAGCGGAACGCTGGACGTTTTAACCGGTCTTGGAAACGGGTATGACACTTCCGTTTCGGGGGAAGCACCTCTTCTCCTCGGTGGCGGTGTTGGCGTGCCGCCTATGTACGGGCTTTGCAAAAAGCTTATCGCAGAAGGGAAAAAGGTGCGGGTAGTCCTTGGCTTTAACACAAAGGACGAAGTGTTCTATGAAGCAGAATTTCGCACGCTTGGTGCGGACGTTATTGTCACCACGGTGGATGGCTCCTACGGCCAAAAGGGCTTTGTTACGGACGCCCTCGGAGAAGGCTACACTTATTTTTACACCTGCGGCCCCGAGCCGATGCTAAAGGCGGTCTTTCGGGCAACCAGTACGGAAGGCCAGCTCAGCTTTGAAGAACGCATGGGCTGTGGCTTTGGTGCCTGCATGGGCTGCTCCTGTAAGACCATTTACGGAAACCGCCGCATCTGCAAGGAAGGCCCCGTACTTCGGAAGGAGGAGATTTTGTGGTAGATACAAAGGTAACCCTTTGCGGCATAGACCTGGATAATCCCGTCATTCCTGCCAGTGGCACCTTCGGCTATGGGTACGAATTTGCGGAGATTTATGATATCAATGTTTTGGGCACCTTCTCCTTTAAAGGTACTACAAAGGAGCCCCGCTTTGGCAACCCCACCCCCAGAATTGCAGAGTGTACCGCGGGCATGATTAACGCGGTGGGACTGCAAAATCCGGGTGTAGATAAGGTAATAAACGAAGAACTACCCAAAATGGAGAAGTGCTTCCATAAAAAAGTAATGGCAAACATCAGTGGCTTTGCCGTAGAGGAATACGTGCACTGCGCCGAAAAGCTGGACGCCCATCCGGCGGTAGGCTGGCTTGAAATTAACGTCAGTTGCCCCAACGTCCATGGCGGCGGCATGAGCTTTGGCACAGAGCCGCGCGCGGCGGCGGAAGTGACTGCGGCAGTAAAAGAAAAAACAAAAAAGCCCGTTATTATCAAGCTTTCGCCGAACGTAACGGACATTGTATCCATTGCCCGCGCATGTGAAGAAGCCGGGGCGGACGGAATTAGTCTTATCAATACCCTTTTGGGGATGCGAATAAACCTGAAAACCGGCAAACCCGTCATTGCCAACAAAATGGGCGGCTTTTCCGGTGCGGCGATTTTCCCCGTAGCACTTCGCATGGTATATCAGGTGGCAAATGCAGTCAGTATCCCCGTTGTAGGCATGGGCGGCGTGGAAAAGGCGGAGGACGTGATCGAAATGATGATGGCAGGGGCCGTGGCAGTAGAAGTAGGGGCGGCAAATCTTGTAAATCCTTACGCTTGCCGGGATATTATAGAGGAATTACCCCTTGTGATGGAAAAATATAAAATAAGTGCACTGCGCGATATAATTGGCTGTGCAAAATAGAAAGGAAGCGAGAACATGGGAAAAGACGTAATTATCGCCTGTGACTTTGACAGCGCGGAAAAATGCCTTGCATTTTTGGACAAGTTTGAAGGGGAGAAGCCCTTCGTAAAAATCGGCATGGAGCTTTTCTATGGCGCCGGGCCTGACATTGTGCGCCAGATTAAAGAGAGAGGCCACAAAATTTTCCTTGATTTAAAGCTTTGCGATATTCCCAATACAGTAAAAAAATCCATGGCAGTTTTGTCCCGCCTGGACGTGGATATGACAAATCTCCACGCCTTCGGCACTATCCCGATGATGGAAGCGGCAATCGAAGGGCTGACAAGACCTGACGGCACGCGCCCCATTCTCATTGCCGTTACCCAGCTGACAAGCACGGACGAAGCCCATATGCAAAGTGACCTTCTGATAAACGAGCCCATTGATAAAGTCGTGATGCACTATGCAGAAAATGCGAAAAAAGCAGGCCTTGACGGCGTAGTTTGCTCGCCGCTGGAAGCCGGCAAAGTGCACGATAGATGTGGCGCAGGCTTCCTGACGGTTACCCCCGGTGTCCGTTTTGCGGACGGTGATGTGGGCGACCAAAAGCGGATCACCACCCCCGAGGGCGCAAAGAAATTAGGTTCTGACTATATTGTTGTGGGTAGACCCATTACCGCGGCAGAGGACCCTGTAGCAGCATATCGCCGGTGTATGGCAGAATTTGTTGGATAAAAGGAGAGAGAACAATGGAAAAAAGAATTGCAAAAGATTTACTTTCGATAAAGGCGGTTTTCTTTAGACCCGATGAGCCCTTCACCTGGGCAAGCGGCATTAAGAGCCCCGTATACTGCGACAACCGCTTGACGCTGACGGCACCCGAGGTGCGTACGGATGTGGAAACAGGCCTTGCGGAGCTTATACGCACCCACTACCCCGAGGCAGAAGTGCTTATGGGTACTTCCACCGCCGGCATTGCCCATGCCGCAATCACGGCACATATGCTCGGTATGCCCATGGGATATGTCCGCGCAGGCAAGAAGGACCACGGCAGACAAAACCAGATTGAAGGACGCCTTGAAAAAGGCCAGAAGGTCGTTGTGGTAGAAGACCTCATTTCTACCGGCGGCAGCGTTTTGGAGGTCGTGGACGTACTCCGTGAGGCAGGGGCAGAGGTGCTGGGCGTTGTCAGCATCTTCACCTATGGCATGGCAAAGGGAGTCAAACGCTTGGAAGAAGCAAACGTAAAGAACATTTCTCTGACAAACTTTGATGTGATTGCAGAGATTGCAGCAGAGGAAGGCTATATTCGCCCGGAGGATGTATCGCGCCTTATCGCATTCCGCAACAATCCTTCCGACGAATCCTGGATTGGCGGAGGCAAATAAAATGAAAAGAAGTGTTATTGATATACTGGACCTATCTACGGCGGAAATCGATGCACTCCTCTCCACCGCCGAAGACATCATGGATAATCCTAAAAAATATGCAGAAAAATGTCACGGCAAAAAATTAGCAACCCTCTTTTTTGAGCCGTCCACCCGTACACGCCTGAGTTTTGAAGCGGCAATGTATGAGCTGGGGGGCAGTGTGTTAGGGTTTTCCGAAGCCAGCAGTTCTTCCGCCTCTAAAGGGGAGAGCATGGCAGACACGGCAAAAGTCTTAAGCTGTTATGCGGATATTATGGCCATTCGCCACCCTATGGCAGGTGCGCCCCTTGTGGCGGCGCAAAATGCTTCCGTCCCCGTTATAAACGCCGGGGACGGCGGTCACTCCCATCCTACCCAGACCCTTGCGGACCTTTTGACCATTAAACGGCGAAAGGGTAGCCTTGAAAATCTCACTATCGGGTTTTGCGGTGATTTAAAATACGGTAGAACGGTGCATTCGCTGATTGCGGCACTTGCAAGATATACGGGGACAAAGGTTGTGCTGATTTCCCCGAAGGAGCTGGCACTTCCAAGCTATGTCCAGCGCGAAATTCTGGACGCGAAAGAGATTCCCTATACGGAAACGACGGACCTCGAGGCCGTGCTCCCGGATTTAGATATTCTCTATATGACCCGTGTGCAGCGTGAACGCTTCCCGGACCCTTACGAATATGAACGCCTTAAGGACAGCTATATTTTAACGGCAGAAAAGCTCCAAAAAGCGAGCGCGGATTTAATTGTGATGCACCCGCTTCCACGCGTTAATGAAATTAGCGTAGCGGTGGATCAGGATGACCGCGCGTGCTATTTTCTCCAGGTGCTTTGCGGCAAATATATGCGTATGGCGCTTATTCTCAAGCTTTTGGAAAGTGCAAACACAGATGTTTTACCGGAAGAATCGAGTATAATAGAGGGGCTAAAGTGTAAAAACCCGGCATGTATTACGGCAAAGGAACAGGAGCTCGGGCACGCATTCCGTTTAGTAAACAAAGAAAAACAGATTTATCGCTGTATTTATTGCGAAGAAAAAGTAAAATTATCTTAAAACAAAGGGGGGTGTAAAATAATTACACCCCCCTTTTTGGGGATAGGAAAAAATGTTCGGAATGGACAAACTGCGCCCGAAGGGGTTACCCGATGGCGTACATGGGTACGCCGAGCGGCGAAGTTTGTTTCATAGCAAAAAGGCATCATACAAAAAGAAAAACTTCAAAAATTTGAAGTTTTTCTTCGTTTTTGTTAAGATATTGCATTTTATTATTTCTTTTCAGTAGAATATGCAGCCTTTTTGCGGTCTGGACTTTTTTTACATCCCCTTTGTTTTATGCTTTGTATTGGTATGTAGGTACAACCGACGCTAAAATCTTTTTAATCTCCTCTGCATTCTCGGAAGAAATGCCGGAAAGCGCATCCAGCTTTTTCTTAAGTTCCGCGGCGCTGATTTTTACCTGCTGTCCGACAAAGATTTTGCTGTGCGCCGTTTTTTGCAGACCCTCCTCCTGCATTAGAAGCTCTTCATACAGCTTTTCGCCGGGACGCAGCCCTGTAAACTGAATTTCCACGTCTACGCCGGGTCTTAAACCGGAAAGGTTTATCATTTTCTTGGCAAGGTCATAAATGCGAACGGGTTTACCCATATCCAGCACGAAAATTTCGCCGCCCTTTGCGTATGCTGCCGCTTGCAGAACGAGCTGGGCAGCTTCGGGAATAGTCATGAAGAAGCGTGTGATTTCCGGGTCTGTTACTGTCACAGGGCCACCGGCGGCGATTTGCTTTTTAAATCGGGGAATGACGGACCCGTTGGAGCCGAGTACGTTTCCAAACCGCACCGCAACAAAATCGGTCTCGCCGTTTTCCTCCTGCATGGACTCAATAATCATTTCGCACATACGCTTCGTTGCACCCATCACGTTGGTAGGGTTTACAGCCTTGTCGGTAGAAATCATAACAAATCGGCGTGTGCCGTATTTTTGCGCACAGAGTGCCGTGTTATATGTACCGAATACATTGTTTTTTATGGCTTCGCCGGGGCTGTATTCCATCAGCGGCACATGCTTATGGGCGGCGGCATGGAATACGATTTCCGGCCGGTAGGTTTCAAAAATCTGTTCCAGACGTTCCTTATCCCGTACGGAGGCAATCAGAACGCTGATTTTCTGGTGGGGGAATCGTTCTTCTAAATCGTTTTGCAGCTCGTAGGTGGTGTTTTCATAGATATCAAGAATAATGAGGTGGGAAGGACGGTATTTAATAATTTGCCGGCAAAGCTCAGAGCCTATGGAACCGCCGCCGCCCGTTACGAGGACGACTTTCCCGAAGATATCCTGTTGAATCAGTTGGTTGTCTAAGATAATCGGTTCGCGCTCGAGCAAATCTTCGATATCCAGCTCGCGGATTTGCCGCAGGGGATTTGCTCCGCGAAGCACTTCTTCTATACCGGGCACAATCATAACTTTTTTGCCTGTAGAGCTGCAAATATCAAGAATTTCCGTTCTCCCTTTAGCGGAAAGATTATAAATGGCAAAAATGATTTCCTCCACATTTTTCTCTGCACAGATGCGGACAATATCATTTCGAGTGCCAAGGACGTGTGCGCCGTAGATACGCTGCCGCGCTTTCTGGGCATTGTCATCGATAAGACCGACTATGGTGTAGTTTAAACGGTCGTTTTCCGCAATGTCACGCAGGAGCGTAACGGCAAGATTACCGGCACCGATAATCAAAACCCGTTTTCCGTTTCCTACAAAAGAGGTGTTTTGCAGCTTGCAGACAAGGCGAACCAAATAGCGCAGGAAACAGATGAGTGCCGAGATGCTGAAGACAGACGCCAGGGCAATTTTGAAATGCAGCACTTTAAAAACAAGCAGATTTAAAAGCAAAGATAAGGCGCTGGAAAGGAAACAGGCAATCAGAAGATGAAAGTGTTCTTTAACGCCTGCATACAGCCAATCCACCTGATACAGATGCGCAAAAAGTAAGGAAAAAACAAAAATAAGCGTGGTGACAGCGATAAAAGGCAATGCCTTTACAAACACAATGTTAAAGGCCGTTAAGTTCGTAACAATCAGTGCAAGAACCATGGCAAAGGATAAAAAAGAGAGCAAAATATCAGCGAAACAAAGATGTCGGTTTTTAATATGTAGTTTTATCATTTTTTTCACCGCCAAAATAAGGTTTTAGCATTTGTTTCGCACGTGCAGAAAAAAGCGCGTCAGCTTGTTCCGGGCGTTTTTTTCTTAATTTCGTATATGCGTTTCCCAGCGTACAACTTCGCATAGTGGTGTTGTGCATGTCGCTTGCAACAATGCAGGGCACACCAATTTTTAAAAGACGTGAAAGGAAGTGCCGTCCGGAAAAGGATAAAAGACGAGAAGCGTTAATCTGGTATATAAGGTCCAGACCTGCAAAGTCGGAAAGCATAGTTTCTGCCTGCGTATACCGGTCAAGATGTGCCACAATGGGCCTAAAGCCGCGCAGAATCAAGGAATGTAGCCATTCGCTCCAGTAGGGATTATACGTTTCAAAAGGCAATTCCACCAGAAGATAGGGCGAATCCCCAAGACAGAGTGCGTCAAGGGAAGGGGTGGCTGCAATGTCATGGTCTAAATAGACTTCCGCACCCAGAAGGAGTTTCGGCAACGGGAGACCTGATTTTTGTATGGCTTCCGAAAGTTTTTCCGCGCTTTCCCGGCGACGTTTTAAAAACCGGGCAACTGCATCGGGTTTGTGCAGAACAGCGTGGGGCGTAGCAGCACAAACCCGAACACCCTGTCTGTATGCGTCGGATAGCATTTTGATGCTTTCTGTTACGGTTTTTGCCCCATCATCGATGGCCGGGAGAACATGTGTGTGCAAATCAACCATTCGCAATCACTTCTTTTTCTTATTTTCTTCAACTTCGTCGCCGTATTGATAGTTATAACCGTATTTATAGCCATAGCGATAGCCGTATTTATATTTATATCCGTATTTGCCGCGCTTATAGTAGCCATAGCGGCTGCTTCGTTCGTTGCAGTCCACCATGATAACGCCGAGAACCTTTGCATTTGCAAGCCTGAGGTTTTCCATCGTTTCGTCGAGAAAATCGTAATTGGTGTAGTTTTCCCGAACAATTACTACCGCGCCTGTGCTGTGCTTTGTAGTGATAATCGCATCCGTAACTACCGTGACGGGTGGGGTATCCACAAAAATATAGTCATAGCTTTCTTGGAGCGTCTGTAAAAGCGAACCGAATTCTTCTGTTTCCAAAAGCTCTGCGGGATTGGGCGGAATAGCACCGGCGGTCAGGCAGTCCAAATTTTCCCGAACGCTGCGCTTAATCGCTTTTTCAAGGTCTATAAAACCGCACAGCACGTTGGAGAGACCATCCGTGCGTTCCAGCCCCATATACTTATGCACTCTTGCTTTGCGAAGGTCGCCGTCAATCAAAATGACTTTTGCACCCATCTGGGCAAAGGTAATGGCAAGATTTATGGTTGTTGTTGTTTTTCCTTCGTTTGGAGAAGAACTGGTAACGACAATAACCTTTCCTTTATCGGATTTCGGAATGGAAAACATGATGCTGGTACGAATGGATTTATAGGTTTCAATCGTATTAAAATCCGTCTGGTCGGTTAGTACCCGATTACCTTCAAAATTTTCAATTTTTTCTTTACGCATGATGCTTTCCCTCCTTTACTGGCTGATGTTGCCTAAAATAGATACGTCATACCGTTTGGCAACGTCTTCACTTTTGTGTACTTTTTTATCGAAAAGATTACGGAGAAAAGCAATGAGAGCACCAAGAAACGCGCCTATGGCAAAGCCCAGCACGGTTTTTTGTGCAGCACCTGGGTCAACAAGTGTTCCCTTAGAATCTACCGCGTCTATAATCTCAACGCTGCCGCCGTTTAGAACGCTTTGCAGTTTATCCGGCGCTTTATCCATAATGGCACCGGCAACAGCGCATGCATCCTCGGAATTGTTGGTCTTTACGGAAATCGTGAGTAGCTCCGTTTCATTTACGGAAGCAACAGATAGCATGGATTTGATTTGCTTCCATGTATATTTATTGCCGGTCGCCTCGCTTACATCTGTTAGAAAAGAACGGGACTTTAAAATTTCTATATATGTATTACTGAGGGAACGGGAGGTGGAAATGTCACTACCTTGGATAACGCCTTCTATACTGCCTTCCGTACGGTTTCGGACGTATAGCATGCCGTCAGCTACATACTGGGGTTCGGAAAAGTAGACCGTTTGCACCAAAAATACGGTAGCCATAAGGCAGGCAAGCGTGATAATTAGAAATTTACTCGCCCATAATATCCGTAAAATGTCAGTAACAGCCAGGTCTTTCGTCTGTTCGTTCATGTACTCAGCTCCTTATTAAAATGGATAAATAACCTTTTTAATTTTATCATAACAAAAAGGCATTGTCAACAATTTATTGCAGTTTTCAGTGGGATAATTTATGGAAAAATACTTGCAAGTACGCACAAAATGTGATATACTCATTAAAGGAACAGCATAAGGAGAAAAACAATGGCGGAAACATTTGAAAAGCCGAAAGGCTTTAAGAAGAAACTGGAAAATTTCTGGTATCATTATAAAGCAGCTGTTTTAATTGTTGCTTTTTTTGTCTTTAGCGCCACGTATCTGGCGGTAGATTATCTGCGAAAAAAGGAACCCGATATGGTGCTTGCGTATGTGAGCGAAACATATGGCGACCAGACGCAGTTTCTGCGCGTGGAGGAGGAACTAAAACAAGTCATCGGAGATGTAAACGGGGACGGGCGTAAGCAGCTCAATTACCGCCTTATCGTGATCCGTGAGGACTTTACTAGCTATGACGTAGATAAAACACAGCATTTCAACTATTCATTTCTGGATAAAAATGCACGTCTGTTTATTATTGAAGATAAATTTTTCGAACAGAAGAAAGATTATTTTGAACCCCTTAAAGGCATTGTGCCTGATGAACTACTGGAAGGGGGCTTAAAAAATGATGCAGGGGAGGTCTGCGCAATACCTCTTTTGGAAAGCGCGGTGGCAGAAAAAATGGATTTTGCAAGACCCGAGCTTTATGTAGGCATTAAACGCATGATAGACACGGAAAAGCACGAAAAGCTTGTGCCTTTACAGCACGAAAAGTCAAAGGAAGTTATTCGGTACATCATGACGGGACAAGGATAAGATAAACGCGGGAAAGGCTGTGACAAAACCTTCAAATTTTGTCACAGCCCTTTTTTGCTTTTTTCTTTGTGTATGCTTGACTTTTATGGGAAAATATAGTATAATCGAAATCAAATGCAATTATTTTTTGCGATAAGCAAAAATTAGAGTACACAGGAGGTAATTTCATGAAAGTACAATTTACAGAAACCGTACTGCGTGACGCAAACCAGTCTCTCATCGCAACCCGTCTGCCGTTTGACAAGTACGCCCCCATCTTGGAAACGATGGACAAGGCAGGCTTTTATTCGGTAGAATGTTGGGGCGGCGCAACATTTGATTCCTGCTTGCGCTTTTTAGATGAAGACCCCTGGGAACGTCTTCGTAAAATCAAAGCAAAAATGCCAAACACGAAGCTCCAGATGCTTCTGCGCGGACAGAACCTGCTTGGTTACAAGCACTATCCCGATGATGTTGTTAGAAAGTTCATTCAGCATTCCGTTTCCAACGGTATTGATATCATTCGTATTTTTGATGCCCTCAATGACCTTCGCAATATCCGCGTTGCAGTAGAAGAAACCAACCGCTGCGGCGCACTTGCATCCGGTGCCATTTCTTATACTACAAGCCCTGTACACACCCTGGAAAACTACGCAAAGCTTGCAAAAGAAATGGAGGAAATGGGCGTAGGCTCTATTTGTGTAAAGGACATGGCCGGCGTTATGAGTCCCCAGGAAGCCTATGACCTTGTAAAGGCAATTAAGAGCGCAGTTAAAGTTCCCGTTGTTGTGCATACACACTGCACCACAGGCCTTGCCTTTATGACCTATATGAAGGCCATTGAAGCAGGTGCTGATGTTGTAGATACTGCCATTTCCTGTTTCTCCGGCGGCACCAGCCAGCCTGCTACGGAAACCCTTGTATATGCTATGCGTCAGCAGGGCTACGAAGTAGATGTAAACGATAAGTGCCTTAAAGAAATCAACGATTTCTTTAAGCCTATTCGTAATGAGTATCTCGAAAGCGGTCTCCTCGATCCTACAGTACTCGCAACCGATACAAATGCACTCAATTATCAGATTCCCGGCGGTATGCTCTCTAACCTGATTTCCCAGTTGAAGGCACAAAACGCAATGGACCGTCTGGATGAAGTTCTTATTGAAACCCCGAAAGTACGTAAAGACCTCGGCTATCCGCCGCTGGTAACACCCATGAGCCAGATGGTTGGCGTACAGGCCGCTACCAATGTTCTCATTGGCGAACGCTATAAGAATATCAGTAAAGAAGTAAAGGCATATCTCCGCGGCGAATACGGACAGGCTCCCGGCGAAGTTGATGCAGAGCTTACGAAGAAGGCATTGGGCGACGAAGCTCCTGTTACTTGCCGCTTTGCAGATACTTTGGAGGATGCGTTTGAAAAGACGAAGGCAGAGCTTGGTGACAAGGCAAAAAGCGATGAAGACGTGCTTTCTTACATTGCATTCCCCCAGGTGGCCGAAAAGTTCTTTGAAAAGCGCGAAGCAAAGCTTGAAAACCGTGCGAAATACACGATTGAAGAGCTGTAATCGCAAAGTGTAGAAAGGAAATCGAATATGGATATTATGTCAACCCTTATCAGTGCCTTGATCGGCATATGCGTTGTTTTTGCCGTATTGATTCTTCTGATGCTGATTATCTCCATCATGTCCAAAATCATGAAGAGCGGCAAAAAGGTAGAACAGGCGGCAAATGCACCCGTAGCACCTGCTGCAAACGTAGCACCGAAGGCTGCACGTGGCAGCTGTGGCGAAGTAAAACTGTTTGACGTGCCGGATAAAACGGCCGCACAGCTTATGGCCATTACTGCAGACAAGCTGGGCACACCTCTCAATACACTGCGCTTTATTTCTATTAAAGAAGTGAAATAACAGAAAGGACGAAACGAAAATGAGTAAATATAAGATTACTTTAAACGGCAAAACCTATGAAATTGAAGTAAAAGAGGGCGAAGCAATCGTCGAAGCAGAATACGAAGCTGCCGCACCTTCTGCCGCACCTGCACCTGCTCCTGTAGCTCCCGCAGCATCTGCGCCTGCTGCTGCCCCTGCCGCAGCACCTCAGGTTACAGGCGCCGGTGAAGTTGTTTCTTCCCCGCTTCCGGGCACTGTTCTTGACATTAAGGTAAGTGCCGGTACTGCTGTAAAGAAGGGTCAGCTCGTAGCCGTTATTGAAGCCATGAAAATGGAAAACGAAATTCTTGCTCCGAAGGACGGCACCGTATCCCAGATTGTTGCCTCCAAGGGCGCAACCGTTGAAAGCGGCGCACCCCTGCTTGTTATCGCATAAGGGGGATACTGCGAATGAATATTTTAGATACACTCGTAAAACTGTGGGAAACCTCCGGTATTGCGCAGATTGCAACAGGCTTTTTGGAAGGTGGCTATTCCCAGCTTATCATGATTGTTCTGTCCTGTGTCCTTCTGTACCTCGGGATTGTCAAGAAGTTTGAGCCCCTTTTGCTGGTTGGTATTGCATTCGGTATGCTGCTTACGAACCTGCCCCTTTCCGGCGTATTCCACCCCGATTACTGGAATACGGCAGGGGATATTGATTATGCAGAAGTCCTTCGCCATGGCGGCCTTTTGGACCTTCTCTATATTGGCGTTAAAACCGGTCTTTATCCTTCGCTGATTTTTCTCGGCGTAGGTGCCATGACGGACTTTGGCCCCATGATTGCAAACCCGAAGTCCATGCTCATGGGTGCAGGCGCACAGTTTGGTATTTACTTTGCTCTCGTTATGGCAATGCCTTTCTTCGACCCCCAGGCAGCAGCTTCCATCGCTATCATCGGCGGTGCGGACGGCCCGACGGCAATCTGGCTTACAAAAACCTTAAAGCCTGAAATGCTTGCGCCCATTGCCATTGCTGCGTATTCTTACATGGCACTGATTCCGCTGATTCAGCCGCCCATTATGAAGCTGATGACCACCAAGAAGGAACGGGAAATCAAGATGGAACAGCTTCGTCCCGTTTCCAAAACGGAAAAAATTGTATTCCCGATTATGGTTACGATTGTAACGTGTTTAATTCTGCCGTCCGTAGCACCCCTCCTTGGCTGCCTGATGCTGGGGAACCTTTTAAAGGAATGCGGTGTTACTGACCGCCTTTCCGATACTGCACAGAATAACCTCATGAATATCGTTACGATTTTCCTCAGTATCTCTGTTGGCGCTACCGCACGATATGACACATTCTTAAACCCGAATACACTGCTGATTGTTGTTCTCGGTCTTATAGCATTTGCCTTTGCAACCTTTGGCGGCCTTCTGGTCGGTAAGATTATGTGCAAGCTGTCCGGCGGTAAGATAAACCCGCTTATCGGCTCCGCCGGCGTTTCTGCCGTTCCGATGGCGGCACGTGTATCCCAGATGGTTGGCCAGAAAGCAAACCCCTCCAACTTCTTGCTCATGCATGCTATGGGTCCGAACGTTGCAGGTGTTATCGGTTCTGCCGTGGCAGCTGGGTTCCTCTTGGCAGTCTTTGGTTAAAACGCAAAACGGTACAGCGAAAGCTGTACCGTTTTTTTATAAACAAAAGCGCCGGCAATTTTTCCGGCGCTAAAGTTTTTATTTATCCAATGTTTTCATGGTTGGAAAGAGGAGCACGTCACGAATGGCGGCGGAGTCCGTCAGGAGCATGCACATTCTGTCGATACCAAAGCCGATGCCGCCTGTGGGGGGCATACCAATTTCAAGGGCGTTCATAAAGTCCTCATCGGTGGTATTTGCTTCCTCGTCGCCTTGGGCCAAAAGTGCTTCCTGTGCCTTAAAGCGTTCACGCTGGTCAATGGGGTCATTCAGCTCCGAGTAGGCATTTGCCATTTCCCAGCCATTCATGAAGAACTCAAAGCGTTCTACATAATCGGGGTTACCCGGCTTTTTCTTTGTAAGAGGTGAAATCTCTACCGGATGGTCCATAACGAAGGTGGGCTGGACGAGATGCTCTTCTACGAAGGCTTCGAAGAAGAGGTTTAAAATGTCGCCCTTGCCATGCCGTTCTTCGTATTCTACATGGTGTTCTTTTGCGGCGGCACGTGCCTCGTCAAGGGAGTGAATTTCATTAAAGTCAACGCCGGAATACTTTTTCACCGCATCCAGCATGGTAATTCTTTCAAAGGGCTTTCCAAGGTCCATTTCGATGCCGTTATACGTAATTTTTGTAGTCCCCAGTACTTCCTGCGCGACGTGGCGGTAGAGATTTTCCGTTAAATCCATCATGCCGTGGTAGTCAGTATAAGCCTGGTACAGCTCCATTAAGGTAAATTCCGGATTGTGACGTGTATCAACGCCTTCATTACGGAATACGCGGCCGATTTCATACACCCTGTCAAGACCGCCGACAATAAGGCGCTTTAAATAAAGTTCCAAGGAAATGCGAAGCTTAAAGTCCTCGCCGAGGGCGTTGGAATGGGTGATAAAGGGGCGTGCCGCCGCACCGCCTGCATTGGCAACCAGCATGGGCGTTTCCACTTCTAAAAAGCCTTGGCCGTTTAAATAACTACGGATGCTGGCAATGATTTTGGAACGCTTTACAAACGTATCACGCACTTCGCTGTTTACAATGAGGTCCACATACCGCTGGCGATAACGGGTGTCCGTATCCGTAAGGCCGTGGAATTTTTCCGGCAGGGGACGGAGAGATTTGGCAAGAAGCGTAATTTTGGAAACCTTGACGGAGATTTCGCCGGTTTTCGTCTGGAACACTTCGCCTTCCGCACCTACGATGTCGCCAATGTCAAACTTCTTAAATGCGGCATAGGGATCTTCGCCAATTTCGTCACGGCGGACATACATCTGGATTCTGCCCGTTTTATCCATTAAATCACAAAACGAGGCTTTACCCATGACGCGTTTTGTCATCAAACGGCCGGCGATGATGACCGGCTTGCCTTCCATATTTTCAAAATCGGATTTAATGCCTTCTGCTGTGCTGTCCGCATCAAAGCGTACAATTTCAAAGGGGTCCTGCCCGTTTTCCTGGAGTTCACGGAGCTTTTCCCGGCGCACGCGCAGAATTTCATTTAAATCTTCTGCTTCAACCTGGTTTTGGTTATTTGTAACTTCAGCCATTTTTATCCTCCTAGAATTCTTTTCCGTATATCATATCATATTTGGACGATTTTGTCAAAACTTTTTCCATATAAAAGGGTATTTCTCTTGACAAAAAAAGGAATCTACGATAGAATATGTATGTTTGAAAGGCGGGTCCTTAGGATGGCACAAGTTTTTGGGAACACTATAACACAGTTAGTTCTTTTATTTGCATTTATTGCCGTAGGCTTTATATTCGGAAAAAAGAGTATTATCCCGCATGCGGCGGCGGGCACCCTTTCGAAGCTGGAAACGTGGCTTTTCATGCCGGCATTGACAATGCGCTCCTGTGCCAACAACTGCAAAATTGAAAATGTTATGCAATACATAACGTATATCGGCATTTCTTTGGTGGCACTTTTGGTGCTTTTTGCTTTGGCACGGGTTTTGGCAGGCAGGTTTGCCCGGCAGGACAGCGATGTGGGAATTTATACGTATGCTCTCACCGTATCCAACATGGGGTATATGGGATACCCAATGATGCAGGCCATGTTTGGCGATGCAATGCTTTTTAAAATGATGATTACGGGCTTGCCTATGAGTATTTATATTTACACCCTCGGTATGGCGATGATGACAAAGGGGAAGGTGAGTCTTCGCTCCCTTATCAATCCCGTCTTTATAGGCACCTTTACAGGTATTTTGATAGGCATTAGCGGTTTGGCGCTACCGCCCATTGTGGACGGGTTTTTGTCTTCAGCCGCAGCGTGTATGTCTCCTGTGGCAATGCTGATTACAGGGCTTGTGATTTCCCGATTAAACCTTCCCGAACTATTCGGGGACGTGCGCGTATATATTGCCGCATTTTTGCGTCTGGTGCTTTTGCCGGCCGCACTGGTTTTGGTGCTTGCCATCTTAGGCGCGGGGCCCGAACTTCTTGTGATTATGCTGGTGCTTTACGCCATGCCCATCGGCATGAACACCATTGTGTTCCCCGAAGCCCACGGCATTCACGCGAAAACCGGTGCAAGCTTGGTGCTTGTATCGAATCTTGCAAGCATTGTTACCATTCCGCTAATGGTGATGCTGTTTTTGCAGATTTTCCCGGCAATCTAGAGGCCGGTATAAAACTGAATCTAAATTGTGTAGGGGAGCTTGTGTAAGCAGGCTGAGAGGAAGTACTCGAACTTCGACCCTTAAACCTGATGCGGATAATGCCGCCGTAGGAAGTCATAGTTTGCTTTACTCGGATATTCCATCAGGAATATCCGTTTTTTATTTTATTTTGAAAGGAAGGAACAATATGAAAGCGTACAAAACACAAATGGAAGCGGCGAAGAAAGGCATCGTCACGAACGAAATGCGCGAGGTGGCGAGGAAGGAGCATCGCACGGAGGCAGAAATTCTCGACCTTGTCAAAAGGGGACAGGTGGCTATCTGTGCAAACCGCCTGCACACCTCCCTTTCGCCTAACGGTGTAGGGGCGATGCTGCGAACGAAAATCAATGTAAACTTAGGCGTTTCACGGGACTGTAAGGATTACGACGTGGAAATGCAAAAGGTTATGCAGGCTGTGGAAATGGGAGCAGAAGCGATTATGGACCTTTCTTCCCACGGCAACACACAGCCCTTTCGAAGAAAGCTTATCAAGGAATGTCCTGCCATGATTGGCACGGTGCCCATTTATGACAGCGTGATTCATTATCAGCGGGATTTATCTACCCTTTCGGCGCAGGACTTTCTGGATGTGGTACGTCTGCATGCCGAGGACGGCGTGGATTTTATGACCATTCATGCCGGTATTACACGCAAAACCATTGACCAAATTTGCAATCACAAGCGGAAAATGAACATTGTGTCACGCGGCGGCTCCTTGGTATTTGCCTGGATGCGCATGACGGGGCAGGAAAATCCGTTTTACGAATATTTTGACGAGATTCTGGAAATTTGCAGAGAATATGACGTCACGATTTCCTTGGGGGATGCGTGTAGACCGGGCTGTCTTGCGGATGCAGGGGATGTGTGCCAGATTGACGAGCTGGTACGGCTTGGGGAGCTGACAAAGCGCGCATGGGCAAAAGACGTACAGGTCATGGTGGAAGGACCGGGTCACATGGCGCTGGACGAAATTGCCGCCAATATGAAGCTGCAACAGTCAGTATGCATGGGTGCACCGTTTTATGTGCTCGGGCCGCTTGTGACGGATATTGCCCCGGGGTATGACCATATTACCGCTGCCATCGGCGGCGCCGTAGCCGCAGCGGCAGGGGCGGCGTTTCTTTGCTATGTAACACCGGCGGAGCATTTGGCACTTCCGAATCTGGAGGACGTTAGACAAGGCATTATTGCCTCTCGCATAGCCGCCCATGCTGCCGATATTGCAAAGCATATTCCCCATGCCCGGGAGATCGACGACAAAATGGCAGAGGCGCGCCGCACCTTTGATTGGGAAGGGCAATGGGCGTGTGCCATCGACCCGGAAACGGCAAAGCGCATCCGCGCCGAAAGAAAGCCGGAGATGGAAGAAAGCTGTTCGATGTGCGGAAAATTCTGCGCCGTTAGGAGTATGAACAAGGCACTCAGTGGCGAGTATATCGATATTTTATAAGCCAGATTTTTCTTTTAAGGCTTGCCGCTGTTTTCTGCGGATGCGGTTTATGTGCCGTTCAAAGTCGCCGCTTTGGAGAATTTCCAAAAGCACATACTGCTCTAGGGTAGGTACTGTACAGGAATAAAAGCCGATTTTTTCATCAAAGGCGCCCACAAGCGCAGGGGGCAGGACCATGTAGCCAATCCGCATAGACGGCGCAATCGTTTTTGTAAAGCTGTTTACATAGATGACGTGCTCAGGACATAAGGAAAAAAGCGTGTCCACGTGCTTGGTGGAAACCGTAAATTCTGAGGCAAAATCGTCCTCAATCAGTACGCCTCCTCGTGCCTTTGCCCATTCAATATATTCGGCACGCTTAGAGGCACTTGCGGAAACGCCGCTGGGGAAGCTGCGGAAGGGCGTGACGTGCAGTACGTTGGCCACGGTTTCCTGAAGGGCAAGGGAGGGAATGCCATCGCGCCCCAAAGGTAGGAGCGTGCATCGTACATCGTGTGCCGCATATACGGCACGGATTTTCTCATAGGACGGATTTTCCATGCCGTAAAGCTTGTCTCTCCCCAGAAGCTGCACAATCAGGCCATACAGATATTCTGCGCCGGAGCCTATCACAATTTGAGAAGACTGGGCAAAGATGCCCTTGGCTTTGGCAAGATAGAGAGAAATTGCCCGCCGAAGCTGGGGCAGACCCTTTGCAGGGGCTTTTAAAAAGATGTGCTCGCCATATCGGGAAAGGACGGCACGCATGGTCTTGGCAAATACGGAAAAGGGAAAGGCGTCCTGCACAAAGGCGGTATCGGTAAATGCAGGGGCGGGCACTGCTTCCACCGCGGGAGAAGCAAAGTCCGTTTTGCGGTAGATGACAAAATAGCCGCGCCGCTCCCGTGCCTCGGCGTACCCTTCGTCGCATAAAAGACCGTAGGCGTGCTCGGCGGTGATGACGCTCGTACCTGTTTCCTCTGCTAAAAGTCGCTTAGAAGGCAGTCTATCGCCATAAGAATAGATGCCACCGGTAATGTCGGCACGGATTTGCGTATACAGCTGCATGTATGCGCTTTGAGGGTTAGTTTTATCAATATAGTATTTCATCTGGTTATATAAAAAACTCCTTTTCTGGTAGTTTTTATAAGTTCAGTTTTAGTATACAATAAAACAAAAGATTTGTAAAGGGGTATAGAGATGCAAACAAAAAAATTAGTTTCTGCCGCGATGCTGAGCGCGCTTTGCTGTGTGGCAACGGCTGTGATAAAGCTCCCGTCACCGATTGGGGGATATGTAAACCTTGGGGACTGTATGGTGCTGCTCGCCGGGTGGATGCTTTCGCCCCTGTACGGCTTTCTGGCGGCAGGCATCGGCTCGGCACTTGCAGATATTTTTCTCGGGTATGCGCTATATGCACCGGCTACGTTTTGCATTAAAGGTCTTATGGCAATTTTCGTTTCCGGTATGGGCAAAAAAAGAATTTCGGGCGGACTCTTTGCAGAGCTTTTTATGGTCTTGGGGTATTATGTGTTCGAAGGCTTTTTATACGGCTTTGGAGCAAGCATCATCAATATACCGGCAAATGCGGTACAAGGTGTCATAGGTCTGGTACTGGGACTTTTGCTTATAAAAGGGCTGGAAAAAGTGAAAGGATAAACATGTAAGGCGTTTTCTTTGGAAAACGTCTTTTTGCTTTCACCGTTTATGGAAGCCTGTCATAGTATGGAAGGGAAGAGAATGCTTTGGAAAGGCGGAAATAAAATGAAGCTTTATATACTTGGCGGCGACGCACGAATCGGTTTTATGGCAGAAGGCTTGCAAAAGCATGGTTATCAGGTTGCAGGACTTGGACTTGCAAGGGAAGGAATTCCCATAAAGGAGCCGGAGGAAGGTATAAAGGAAGCGGAAGCCGTCATTTTGGGCGTGCCGTGCACCCGGGACGGGCAGACCGTGTTTGCCCCTTTTTATAATGGACTTTTACCGCTGGAACTTGTGCGGCAATGTGCATCTCCTAAAAAGCCTGTGCTTTGCGGCATGGCAAGTGGCGAAATGCATCGGCGGTTTGCGGCGGCAGATGTGCCGCTAATTGATTATTTTGCGCGGGAAGAGCTGGCAGTTTTAAACGCAGTTCCCACTGCCGAGGGTGCCATCGAAATTGCCATGCGAGAATTGCCGACGACAATTTGGGGCTCGAAGTGCCTTGTAACAGGCTTTGGCCGCATTGGAAAATATTTGGCGAATTCCCTTCGCGCCCTCGGGGCGGACGTCACCGTTTCCGTTCGAAAACCTCGTGACCATGCGGCGTGCCGTACGCAGGGGCTCAAAAGCGTGGAAACGGCGGAAATTGCAAAATTTGCAGGCGCGTTTGATGTCATCTTTAATACGGTTCCGCAAAAAGTGCTGGATGCGGCGGTTTTATCGGGCATGCGGGGGGACGCGTTGCTCGTCGACCTTGCCTCCAAGCCCGGCGGCGTAGACCGGGAAGCGGCCGAAAGCTTCGGTATAAAATGCATATGGGCATTGTCTCTTCCGGGCAGGGTTGCGCCCGCGACTGCAGGCGAGATTCTGTGCGATACAGTTCGAAACATACTCATTGAAAGGAATTTATAACATGGATTTATCCGGCATCACAGCCGGTTTCGCACTGACCGGCTCTTTTTGTACCTTCAGTGCGGTTTTGCCCGAAATTGAAAATCTCAAACTTGCAGGCGCAAAAATTGTGCCGATTATGAGCCGCACCGCGGCAGAAACGGATACACGCTTTGGAACGGCAGCGTCCTTTCGGCGGCGCATCGAAGCGATTTGCGAATCGGAAATTATTACGACCGTTGAAAAAGCTGAGCCCATAGGTCCGGGCAAGCTTTTGGATATTCTCATTGTGGCGCCGTGCACCGGCAACACCTTGGGAAAAATTGCAAACGGCATTACGGACACGGCGGTCACGATGGCAGTTAAGGCACACCTTCGAAATGCAAGACCCGTTCTTCTTGCCGTCTCTACCAATGACGGGCTTTCCGGTGCAGCGAAAAATATAGGCCTCCTGCTAAATGCCAAAAACATCTTTTTTGTGCCATTTGGGCAGGATGACCCCGACCGAAAGCCCACAAGCCTTGTAGCGGATATGAAAAGCATCGTGCCTGCGGCAGGTGCCGCGCTCCTCGGACGCCAAGTGCAGCCTATGCTTGTGCGAAGGACGGTGGAGCCCGTACTTTCGAAAAACAGAGAATCTTAAAAACAGGCTGCTCGATTTTTCGGGCAGTCTGTTGCATTTGGAGGAAAAGTATGATACAATGTTTTAGAACGTAAATAAGACGATACGGGCGAGGTGTTTCAAAATGAAAATGAAATTAAAGGATGGAAAAACAAAAGTCCTGACCTTAAGCTATGATGACGGCGTGGTGCAGGATATCCGTCTTATCGAAATTTTGAATCAATACGGACTAAAAGGGACGTTTAATATAAACACAGGAAGATATTTCCCCGAAGAAGCTGTCCGCGAAAACAATCGTGGAAGACTGAAACTTTCGGAAGCCAAAAAGCTATATATTGGCTCCGGCCACGAGGTTGCGGTGCATGGGTTTACGCATCCTTTCCTTGAAAAATTAGATTCTGCTGAGATGATATATGAAATCACAGAGGACAGAAAGCATATCGAAGAAGAATACGGCGAAATTGCGAGAGGCATGGCATACCCCTATGGTACCTATAACAACACGGTACTAGATGTACTGGAAAACTGCCAGATTGCCTACGCCCGAACGGTGCAGGCCACCTATACTTTTAAATTCCCCGAAAATTGGCTCCTTCTGCATCCGACTTGTCACCACAATTACGAAAATCTGGAAGAGCTGATTACAAAGTTTGTTGAAACGCCAAGCCGGTGGGGATATGCCGAAATGTTCTACCTGTGGGGACACAGCTACGAATTTGACGATAACGATAACTGGGACGTGATTGAAAAATTTGCCGCATATGCAGGCGGTCGCGAACAGATCTGGTACGCCACCAACATTGAGATTTATGACTATGTGAAAGCATACGAAGGCTTACAGACAAGCTTTGATAAAAAAATCGTACATAATCCGTCCGCCATTGACGTTTGGGCGGAAATCGGCGGTGAAACATACTGCATAAAGGCAGGCGAAACCTTACGCCTGTAAAACGAGGAAAGGGGGACTGGGAATGCAAAACAAAACACCGAAAAAAGTAGCGGCGATTCATGATATTGCCGGCTTTGGCAGAAGCTCACTGACGGTGGTGATGCCCACATTAAGCGTCATGGGGCATCAAACCTGCCCTGCCCCAACAGCCGTTTTGTCCTCTATTACGGGGTTTTACACAGGGTATGCCCTTGTGGACATGAAAGACTTTCTATCCCGTTGCTTTGCCCATTGGAAAAAAGAAAACTGCGAATTTGACTGCATTTATACCGGCTTTATCGGCTCGGCAGAGGGCGTGCAGGTCACGAAAACGTTTATTGAGGAAACAAAAGCACCCCTTGTGGTGGTAGACCCTGTGTTTGCTGACGACGGCAAGTGCTATGACTGTTTTGACAAGGCGATGGCACGGGAGATGGCGGCGCTGGTGGAAATTGCGGATGTCGTTACCCCGAATCTGACGGAGGCGTGCTTTTTGACGGGGCAGATGCAAACAAACGATATGTCCTGTGCCCTTCGATGCATGGACAAATTGAAGGGGCAGACGAAGGGGTCGGTAGTCATTACCGGTGTGCCGGGAGGACAGTCAGTTTTGGTGCTTGTGTACGACAGAAAAGATGATGCCCTCTATAAAATTGAAAATCCATATTTACATAGCCACTACCCGGGAACAGGGGATTTATTTACGTCCGTTCTAACGGGCGCACTCCTTTCCGGAAAAGCGCTCCCCGAGGCGGCAGGGAAGGCGGCGGACTTTGTGTTTACCGCTATTAAAACGGCGAAAGACTCTGGCGTGCCGGTACGGGAAGGCGTGCCCATGGAGCTTCTCGTGCCGCGGCTACTGGAAGAACACGCACTTGCGGCGATTCGGCTATAAAAAATAGGATGGTTCACACCATCCTGTTTTTTTGCGTACTCTTATTTTAGTAGCGCCGCACAAAGGAGCGTAATGCCTGTTTTCGGCTCCACCATGCCAAGCTTCATTTTATAGTCTGCGTTGCGTATGGCGCCGATGGCGTGGGCAAGGCGCGCGCTATCGGTTTTGCTGGCAGCTTCCACCGTTTTCTTTGCAAGGAAGGCGGCAGGCAGGTGCAGGGCGTCCACAATGGCTGGGTAGGGAATTTTATCGTCGAGAAGCGCCCGTGCATGGGCACAAGACATAAAGTTTGACGCGATGACGCTTAAAATACGAATCGGGTCCGTCTGATTTTCCCATAAATCCGATAGTGCCGCAAAGGCAGCAGGCCCGTTTTTGGCGAGGAGTGCGTCCGTTAAAACGTATTCCTTCGTCATGACAGTGCGGACAAGCTGGCTTTCCACGTCCTCCTTTTTAATTTCGGGACGGCTTGCAGAAAATGCAATCAGTTTTTCAAGACAGCCGAGAACGCCGTGCATATCTACGCCGGCGGCGTCCAGAAACAACTCCATCGTGTCCGGCTTCATGGTTTTTCCGTTTTGCTTTAAAAGCTTTACAACCCACGCTTTGATATCGGCGCGGCTGCGATAGGAAAACTCTACGGAAAGCCCAATTTTAGAAAACGCTTTATACGCGGCACTGCGCTTATCAAACTTTTCTTCTACACAAACCAAATGTGCATAGGGTGGAAAATCCTCAAACGCTTTGGAAAGCTGGTCTTTTCCGGAAAAGGAAGGCATAAAAACGCCTGTGTCCTTTAGGAGAATCAGCTTTTTCTCAGCCATCATCGGCGGCGTTTCGAGCGCTGTGATGATTTTCTCTGCCGAGGTTGCGCCTTCCAAAATGGTCAGGTTAAACGTTTCCATCGCCTCGTCTACAAGCTGTTTCCGAAGAAGCCCGATATAGTGGGCTTTTAAATACTGTTCCTCGCCGAAAAAGTGATAGGCAGGTAAAAGGTTTCCCGTTTTCAGTTGTCCCTTTAGCGTTTGATAGCTCATACAAAAATTCCTTTTAACGAAAAATCCGCAGAACCTGCGGATTTTTCGCTATGATAAACTTTAAATTATGCGGTGTAAGTAGAAGCGGAAGTGCTGCCGCCGTGTCCTGTCCAGTTGGTGTGGAAGAACTCGCCTCTCGGATGGTCGAGACGTTCATAGGTGTGAGCACCAAAATAGTCACGCTGTGCCTGGAGAAGGTTTGCCGGCAATTTTTCGCAGCGGTAACCGTCATAGTAAGAAAGGGCTGTGCTCATGGCAGGTACGGGGATACCGTTTGTCATAGCAGCTGCACAAACGCGACGCCAGCCGGATTGTGCTTCGTCGATAATGCCCTTGAAGTACGGGTCGAGGAGCAGGTTGGTAAGCTCGGGATTATTATCGAATGCATCCTTAATTTTACCGAGGAAAACAGAGCGGATAATGCAGCCGCCGCGCCACATCAGCGCGATGCCGCCGTAGTTGAGGTTCCAGCCGTAGGTCTTAGCTGCGGCACGCATAAGGGTGTAGCCTTGTGCATAGGAAACAATCTTTGCGGCAAAGAGTGCCTTTCTGATATCGTTAATAAATGCCTTCTTGTCGCCTTCAAACTTCGGCGCGGGACCTTCCAGTACCTTGGAAGCGGCAACACGTTCTTCCTTAATTGCAGAGAGGCAACGGGAGAAAACAGCTTCGCCGATTAAGGTAAGGGGTACACCTTCGTCAAGAGCGGCAATACCGGTCCATTTGCCGGTACCCTTCTGACCGGCGGTGTCGAGAATTTTGTCCACGATGGGAGCGCCGTCCGTATCTTTAAATGCGAGAATGTCACGGGTGATTTCGATGAGGTAGCTATCGAGTTCTGCTTCGTTCCATTCTGCGAAAACTTCGTGCATTTCGTCAGCAGTCATACCGAGGTAGTCACGCATGAGCTGGTAGGCTTCGCAAATGAGCTGCATGTCGCCGTATTCGATGCCGTTATGTACCATTTTTACGAAGTGGCCTGCGCCGCCTTCACCAACCCAGTCACAGCAGGGGGTGCCGTCTTCCACTTTGGCACAGATGCCCTGGAAAATGGGCTTTACATATTCCCATGCAGCAGGGGAGCCGCCGGGCATCATGCTGGGGCCGTTTAAGGCACCTTCTTCGCCGCCGGATACGCCAGTACCGACATAGAGAAGACCTTTGCTTTCTACATATTCAACACGGCGAATGGTATCCGGGAAGTGGGAGTTACCACCGTCGATAATAATATCGCCTTCTTCAAGGTAGGGAATGAGCTGCTCGATAATATTGTCAACAGCCTGTCCTGCCTTTACCATGAGCATAACTTTACGGGGCTTTGCGAGATTATCTGCAAGCTCCTGAAGGGAGTATGTGCCGATGATGTTTTTACCTGCGGCACGGCCTTCCACAAAATTTTTGACCTTGTCAGCCGTACGATTATATACTGCAACAGTAAAGCCCTTGCTTTCCATGTTCATAACAAGGTTTTCGCCCATAACCGCAAGACCTACAAGACCGATGTCTGCTTTTTTCATGTTCATTCATCCTTTCGGGAATTATTTGCCTAAATTATACCATATTTATACAGTGCCTGTCAAGTGGTAAAGTGCCAAAAAATACAGGAGAGCGCATGTACATTCCTTTTTTCGGGCATACTGGAAAAGAAAGGAGTGGTTTTATGCAGATTAACCGATATATAAACGGAGAAAAGACAAAAGGGTTTTTGCCCATTGTAGTGGAAAACAAGGACATTCAGGATGTCATCGCCGCCGTGCAACGCAGAATCCGTGCGGCGGAGGAGAAGGCGTAAGATGAAGCGTGCGGCAATTTATATCCGTGTTTCCACGGAGGGGCAGCGGGATGAGGGGTACTCCATTGACGCACAGACGGAGCTACTGGAGGCTTTTTGTACTGCCCGTGAAATCAAAGACAGGGAGCTTTATATTGACGGCGGTTATACGGGCAGTAACATTGACCGCCCGGCCATGACAAAGCTTATCGAAGATGTGCGGCGTGGGGAAATTTCCCACGTCCTTGTTTATAAGCTCGACCGTCTCTCCCGTAGCCAGAAAGACACCTTGTATTTAATAGAAGACGTTTTTAATCCAGCAGGGGTTACGTTTATTTCCATGAACGAAAATATGGATACGTCTACACCCATCGGCCGTGCCATGCTTGGCATTATGTCCGCCTTTGCACAGCTGGAGCGGGAAACGATTCGGGAGCGCACGCGCATGGGCATGCAGGAAAGAGTGAAAAACGGCTATTGGCCCGGCGGCGGTAAAATTCCCTTCGGCTATGACTATGACCGGGCAAAAGGAATTTTGGTACCGAATGAGGATGCGGAAACGGTCAGAAGGGCGTATGAATTATATCTTGCCGGGTATTCCACCGATAAGATTGCCCAAATGCTGGGTCTTCGTTATGAACATTTGGCACTTCAAATTTTAAAGCGAAAAACGAACGCGGGATACATCGTGTATAACGGCGAAGAGTACAAAGGGCGGCATACGCCGATTATCAGCCTTGAAACCTATGAAAAAACCATGGCATGTATGCGTGAGCGCGCGCGAAAACCCACAAGTGGCGGCGGCTATCTTTTGACAGGGCTCCTCATTTGCGGCAAGTGCGGCGCAAAGATGCGGTATCAAAAATGGGGGAAAACAGATTGTAAAATCGTTTGCTACTCTGCAGATAAATCCAAACGGCACCTTATCCGCGACCCCAACTGCCAAAATAAACGCCACAGCGCATGGGAGATTGAGGATATTGTTCTAAACGATTTATTTTCCCTTTCCGTAAAAAAGCAGAATGAAACAAAGGAAGAAAAAGAAACGGTGTTGGAACTTTTAAAACATCAGGAGGGGGCAGCCAAGGCCAAGCTGCGTCGGCTATACGATTTATACGGGGACAGCGGCGATGAGATGCTTCGAGACGCCATTGCGGCCCAAAAGAAAACCATTTCTGCCCTCTCGGCGCAAATTCGGGATGAGGAGAAGGTGCAGGAAAAAGCGGAAGAAATCCGGCGCACCAGACGGGAAATCGGAGAAATTCAGGAAAGCTGGCCGTATCTGTCCATGCGAGAGAAAAAGAAGATTGTGCGAAGCTGTGTAGAAAAAATCGTGGTCACAGACGATGTGGTGGACGTCTATTATACATTTGAAACAAAATAATTTTACAAAAATCAAAAAAAGACTTGACAAACAGGGCTAAACCATGTATACTAACAGAGCTGTAAACGTTTTTTGGTTTACACCAGTTTGAAAGCCGGGTGCAACATGAAAAAGAATTTCAGTACAGGCTACCTTCTGGATTTCTACGGCGCACTTTTGACGGAGAAGCAGCGGGAAGCGCTGGATATGTATTATAATATGGATTATTCTCTTGCGGAAATCGCGGCAGAATTCGGGGTCACGCGCCAATGCGTCCACCGGTTTATCCTGCAGGGTGAGAAGCGCGTGGAGGAAATGGAGAGCGTGCTTGGGCATGCGGCGCTATACAGCGCGGCGGAGGAAGTGCTCCGCGCCATACAAAATGCAGAAGGCGGCGAGGCGGAGAAGGCGCGTCTTAAAGAGGCGGCGGACGCTTTGGCCACACTTATGGAAAGGGAAACAGATGGCATTTGAAAGTTTAGGCGATAAACTGCAAAACGTATTTAAAAAGCTTCGCGGCAAAGGTCGCGTGAGCGAAAAAGACATTAAAGATGCCATGCGAGAGGTGCGTCTTGCCCTACTTGAGGCAGACGTAAACTTTCAGGTTGCAAGGGACTTTATTAAAACTGTAAGCGAGAAAGCTGTGGGGACGGATGTTTTAGAGAGTCTGACGCCTGCGCAGCAGATTATAAAAATTGTTCGAGATGAGCTGGTAGAGCTTTTAGGGGGCACCCAGGCAAAGCTTGCCGTTTCCTCAAAACCGCCGACAGTCCTCATGATGGTAGGTCTAAACGGTGCCGGTAAAACAACCACAAGTGCAAAGCTTGCAGGGCTGCTGAAAAAGCAGGGCAAGCGGCCGATGCTTGCGGCGTGTGACGTTTATCGCCCGGCGGCAGTCCGTCAGCTTATGGTCGTAGGCGAGCAGGTAGGCGTGCCGGTCTTTACAAAGGATGGGTGCACCGACCCTGTGGAGATTGCAAGGGAAGCCGTCACAAAATGTGACCTTTCTCGGTTTGACACCGTGATTTTGGATACCGCAGGACGCCTGCAGGTAGACGAAGAACTGATGGACGAGCTTGTCCGTATGAAAGAGGCGGTGCGTCCGACGGAAATTCTCCTTGTGGTTGATGCGATGACGGGGCAGGATGCCGTCAATATTGCGGAAGGCTTTCATGGCACGGTGGGGATTGACGGTGTGATTCTCACAAAAATGGACGGCGATACCCGCGGCGGTGCGGCACTCAGCGTCAAAGCCGTAACGGGGAAACCTGTGAAATTCTCCTGTACGGGAGAAAAACTCCAGGACATTGAGCCGTTTTATCCCGACAGACTCGCGTCCCGTATCCTCGGCATGGGGGATATGCTGACGTTGATTGATAAAGCACAGGAAGCATTTGATGAAAAAAAGGCCGCGCAGCTGGAAGAAAAAATTCGCCAGCAGCGGTTTGACTTACAGGATTTCCTCGACCAGATGGAGCAAATCAAAAATATGGGCCCCATTGCAAACCTTGCAGGGATGCTGCCGGGGGTCAACGCCAAGGCACTCGCCGGCGCACAGGTCGATGAAAAGCAGATGGCAAGAACGGAAGCCATTATAAAGTCCATGACGCCGAAGGAAAGAGAAAACCCGGGAATTATGGACGCTTCCCGAAAACGCCGCGTCGCTTTGGGCAGCGGCACACAGGTACAGGACGTAAACCGCCTTTTAAAGCAGTTTGACGATATGCAAAAGCTGATGAAGCAGTTTATGGGCAAAGGGAAAAAGCGGAAACGCTTTCCTTTTGGAATGTAGAGAAGGAGGTGAATAGACATGGCAGTAAAAATCAGACTGAGAAGGATGGGTGCAAAGAAGGCTCCGTTTTACAGAGTTGTTGTTGCAGACTCCAGATATCCCCGTGACGGCAGATTTATCGAAGAAATCGGTACTTACAATCCGATGACTGAGCCCTCCGAAATTAAAATCGACGGCGAAAAGGCAAAGAAGTGGATTGCCACCGGTGCACAGCCGACAGACAGTGTTAAGGCACTCTTGAAGAGAAGCGGCATTGTAGACTAATTTTGAGGAGATAAGCTATGAAACAGCTGCTGGAATTTATTGTGAAATCGCTGGTGACTTGCCCGGACGATGTTGTAATCGAAGAAAAGACAGAAGGGGATATTATTACGCTGGAAGTCCATGTAAACGAATGCGACATGGGTAAGGTAATCGGCAAGCAGGGTAAGATTGCAAAAGCAATCCGTTCGCTGATGAAGGCGGCGGCCGCAAAGAAAAACGTAAAAGTAAACGTAGATATTATCTAAATTTGCGGCAAACGCTGTGGCAGAGGGACTGTGCCTTTCGTGCAGCCCCTCAGCATTGCGGCGCAGAATGGAGGAATTGTTTTGCTGGTATGCGGCAAAATTGTAAATACACACGGGCTTCGTGGCGAAGTTAAAGCACTTTGCTATGCCGACGGGCCGGAATTTTTTGATACAGTCAAAACGCTCCATCTTTCCTCAGGGAAAGCGTTGGAGCTTTGCGCTTGGCGTGTCAGCAAAGGCGCAGTTTTATTAAAGCTTCGCGGCATTGACACGGTGGAGGAAGCCGAGAAACTCGTAGGAAGTGAGCTTTCTGTACGCCGTGCGGATTTGCCGCCCCTTCCCGAAGGCAGATACTATATTGCCGACATCTTAGGCATGAACGTCATTACCGATGAAGGCAGAGAACTGGGGAAGGTTGTGGACGTGTTTAAAACCGGCAGTAACGACGTGTACACCGTGCGCGGTGACAAGGAATACCTAATTCCCGTCATTGACGAGGTGATTCTCTCCACAAATGTGGAAGGCCGGCTCCTTACCATTAAACCTTTGAAGGGACTTTTAGATGATGAAGATTGATGTATTGACCCTATTTCCTGCCATGTTTGAAGCGGTCCTTGGTGACAGCGTCATCGGCCGTGCGGCAGAAAAGGGTCTTTTGCATTTACGATACATAAACATACGGGATTTTTCCGAAGATAAACATAAACGTGTGGACGATTATCCTTACGGCGCAGGCGGCGGTATGGTCATGGCGCCTCAGCCCATTTATAATGCGTGGCGGTATATTACCGAGCCCCTTTCCTACCGTCCCCATGTGATTTATATGTCGCCCCAGGGGCAGGTCTTTTCGCAAGAAAAGGCGAAAAGCCTGGCAAACGACTATGAACACCTGATTTTGCTTTGCGGCCACTATGAAGGGGTGGACGAGCGTATTTTGGAGGAAATCGTGGACGAGGAAATTTCCATCGGGGATTACGTCCTCACCGGCGGTGAAATTCCGGCGATGGCGGTCATAGATGCCGTTGCACGTATGATACCCGGCACCGTCCAGCACGGCAATAGTGAAAGCGAATCCCATTCGGACGGGCTTCTCGAATACCCCCAGTACACAAGGCCGCCCGAATTTATGGGGCGCAAAGTACCTGAAATTTTATTAAGCGGTCACCAGGCGAAAATTGCAGCGTGGCGCAAGGAAAAATCGCTGGAACGCACCATGGCAAAACGGCCGGACCTTTTGAAAGGGATGAAACGAGATGGATAAAGGAAAAGCGGCGCGCGTCGCAGTTGTCAGCGTTGGCGCAATTCTTTGCATTTTATTTGTATTTTTACTTTTGCCGCGCCTTCTGGTGTGGTTTTTGCCCTTTGTACTTGCCTATGTGCTTTCGAAAATTATTGAGCCCCTTGTTTCTTTCTTAAAGAATAAACTCAAAATTTCCAGAAAAATTGGCGCAGGCGTTGGCATTGTGCTCGCTCTTGCCCTTATCGGCGGTATCATTTCTCTTTTGGTGGGTCGTATCTGGCACGAAATCAATGACATTGTTGCCCAAAGCGATGTCATTCTTTCTAAAATTACAGAAAAATACGGCATATTCCGGAACTCCTTCGCCTCCCGTTTTGGCTTGGAGGATGATTTGGACAGGCTGTTTGCATCTTTTGGCACAAAATTTTCTGAATTTGCGGCAAATTACACAGCACCTGCACTTCGCGGTGCCGTCAGCGTTGTGATGAGTGTGCCCTCCGTCATTATTTTCACCGTTGTTTTTATTCTCGGCACATATTTTATGAGTAGTGACCGGGATAAAATTCGGGAAGGGTGCAGGCTGCATATGCCCAAAAAGGTGGTTTCCTTCTTTGACGGGCTTATGGAGAATGTTTTTTCAGCCCTTGGCGCTTATGTTAAGGCACAGCTGATTCTCATTTGCATCACCTTCTTCGAGCTGACAATCGGCTTTCTCATTATTGGTGGGTCTTTGGCGGATTATGCCCTGCTTTTGGCGTTTGTGATTAGTATTATTGATGCCATTCCGATTTTAGGCACCGGCACGGTGCTGATCCCCTGGGGTGTGTATGCTCTCATTGTGGGGGACACAAGACTGGGGATTATGATGGTTGTACTCTATCTCATTTGTCTTGCTGTGCGGCAAATTACCGAGCCGAGACTTGTGGCGCATCAAATTGGCATTCACCCCCTGCTTATTCTAATGGTTATGTATACAGGACTGCGGGTGATGGGTCTGTTTGGTATGATTTTAGGTCCCGTGCTCGCTCTGGTGGTTAAAAAAATGTATACCGGCGGCGTGTTTTCCGCAGTCGGAGACTATATTCGCGGTGCAAGCTAAATGACAAAAACCCCGAAATTTCGGGGTTTTTTGTTCTGATAAAAAAGTTTTTGCAAAAAATTTTAAAAAACCCTTGACATTTCTTTTCGGGCGTGGTAATATATTAAAGCTGTCGCGGCGAGGCGGAATGCGGCAAGAAAAATTTTAAAAGTTTTTTAAAAAAGTTCTTGACAAATCCGAATTGCTGTGGTAGAA
>JAZNHR010000006.1:0-33586 GCA_045577075.1 Clostridia bacterium
TAGATGCAAAATTATAGCCGAGAATCATTTGAAGAAAGAGTGTCAACAACTCTTAGATAAAAACATGAAAGAGCTTGGTATCAGTTATAAACTGGTATATCTTGATACATATTTTTATTTTAAAATTCTTGGGTTGAATGGTTTCTTAGCAAGCAAAGCATTAAGAGAGCTTTCGAGAGCATTGGAAAGGACGAGATGTACGGCTAAAGAAATGGGAGAAGCGTTGAATAAATTTTGTGTGTTAGGCACGGCAGAGTTAAAAAGAATGGGAGTGTGGGATGAGTAATTGATTGAACTAAAGTTTAAAAACGGCTCTGAGATTAAAGCAATACTAACTCCCGAAGAAATGGCAATTCGTAGTATAAGAAGTAGAGAGCAAATAAAGAAAATGGCAAAGATGTCAAACTCTGAATTACAGTGGTTCAATGATAATATTGACGATGCTGACAAAATGACAAATAAAATTTTTGAAGATATGACAAAGAATAAAGACGGGGTATATTCAAAATTAACTAAAGCACAAAAGAAAGCATTAAAAATGAGATTCGCAAATAATAAATCAAAAAGATAATCAAATTACCGATTTCAAACAAGGAGGATAACTAATGGCTGAATATTTTGCAGGTGGACATCTTCGTTTTCTTAACGGAGAGTGGAGAGACGATAATGGGGATATTGTTGAGATAAAAGAAGTGAAGCACGGGTATTGGGTTGATGACGGTTTTGGTAGAGGTAATTTGTATTGTTCCGTATGTAAATCATATCCGGCGGAAGATGAAGACGGGAATCCATTATCTGTACTCGCTGATTGGGAACCTGAATATTGCCCCAATTGTGGTACAAAGATGGAAGAACGCCCATATTAATTAGACCACGATAACGATAAAACTGAGATTTTAACAGGAGGAAAACAATGAATTTACCGCAAGGTGTTAAACCTAAATACGGAGTATTTACGACAGATAGAGAATTTGCTGAATATATGTTTGATGTTTATATTCAAAATAATCCCAAAAGTAAAGTCATAAAAAGGATAAGAAGTATAAATGAAAGTTATGTGGCTATGGAAGATGGTACAGTATATAAATGGATAAGACCATCTGAAAATGCACGAGGATATAAACTATCGGCAGCCACCATTGACTTGGCTACATGCGATTTAAAGTATATTCGAGAGTGGATTCCATATATCTGTCTTTTTGCAGAAAAGCAAGATTATATATTTGCTGATAGTACAAAAATAATTGAAAGTCATCCTTATGATTTGCACACATTAATTGATAGACTTCAAAAGATTGAAGCAATATTGGGGAACACAACAAATATTACGGTAGAAGATTCTTCGTTAGGTTCATTAAAGATTGAGAATATAGATGTTTTTGGTGGAGAAATCAACATTGAATTATTACGCTAAATCTTAAAATAGACGGAGAATAATTAAATATAAGAATAAATCAGAAAGGAATAAAGTGTAGCTACTGTAAACCATATGGACTTTCTGGTGAAGTAATTGAAATTTGAAAAATTGAATGATAACAAACATCTTATCTTTAACGAGAATGCAATGGATGTATTGGATGCAATGATTGCTAAAGGTAAAAGGGTCGATATGATTTTCACTGACCCACCATACAAAATTACTGCAAGAGGTAACGGTGGTAACTCGGGTGGAATGTTTCAAAAGAAAGAAGTAAATAATGGCAAGGTCTTTGAAGTAAATGATTTAGAGATTGAAGACTGGTTGCCAAAATTCTATGAGGTACTCAAAGAAGATTCTCATTGTTACATAATGACAAACAACAAAAATATTACTCATTATCTTGATGTGATTGATAAATCAGATTTCCATTATGTCAAATGTTTGATATGGGTCAAGGACAATAAGATTATGGGACAGACTTATATGAGTCAGTTTGAATACATAATTATGCTACGAAAGGGTGTTCATAAGAGAATAAATAATTGTGGCACATCAGATGTTCTTCAGATTGCCAATAAAAAGATGAAGGATGAAAACAAGAAAACTATTCATGACACAGAAAAACCTGTTGAATTGACAAATATTCTTGTCAGCAATTCATCTAATGAGGGTGACACAGTATTTGACCCATTCATGGGAATTGGTGGATGTGGTGTAAGTTGTCAAAAACTCAATAGGAACTTTATAGGAATTGAGTTAGATGAGGAGTATTACAATATTGCACGACAAAGAATAACCCAATAAAAGAACGATTTTAAGGAGATTTGATATGAGCAACGAAACACATTTAAGATGTAAGTATTGTGGTTCTAAATTAAAATACGATTATCTTGTTAAAAAGGGTGGAATGTGTGTTTATTGTGATAATAGCGATTGCACAGTGAAGCCAATAACCGAATACAACTATGCTTCGAGTGATGCTCTTAACGAAGAACTACACGCAATAGCTATTGATGAAAGCGATGGTGATGAACTTGAAGAATGTGATTAAATGTGATTGCAAAGAATGTTTTTATTGGAACGATTATCAATGTTGCAAATTACAGGTTCAAATTAAAAATGGAAAGTGTGTGCATTATGATAATCAAAAATCCCAATAAAATCGCAATTCAAAAGGGAGGTAAACGATAATGGATGAATTAAAGGCTTGTCCTTTTTGTGGCGGAACTGAGATATATGCAGAAGTGTCCTATGCCACAAAGGAATTTAGAATATATTGTGCAAGTCCTGATTGTGATTGTGTCGCCGAGATGAGATTATCGTTTGACGATGCAGGACTCGGAGATGGTTCAATTATTGATTTTAAAGAAATGACAACAATCATTCAACAATTAGTTGACCTTTGGAACACACGCACACAGATAAAGGAGTGAAAATAGTATAAATACAGAGTTAATGTTTTCAAGCAAGACAGATAAGTGGGCAACACCACAATGGTTTTTTGATGAATTGGACAAGGAGTTTCATTTTACATTAGATCCTTGTGCTGATGAATTTAATCATAAATGTGAAAAATATTATACGGAAGAACAAAACGGTCTCCTTCAGGATTGGGGTGGTGAAGTAGTATTCTGCAATCCACCTTATGGTAATAAAGAGACTGGTATTTGGACAAAAAAATGCTACGAAGAATCACTTAAACCTAACACCACAGTGGTACTTCTAATTCCGGCAAGAACTGATAGAATATCATTTCACGAGTACATATACGGCAAAGCTGAAATCAGATTTATTAAGGGTAGATTGAAATTTGGAGATGGCAAGAATCCTGCTCCGTTCCCAAGTATGGTAGTAGTATTCAAATCACGATGAAATTTTCATTTTATAAAGACAGATGTGTATGAACAGGTAAAATGAATTGGAATATATTTGCTGATTATTTGTGGTTGCATAAAAATAATTATTTTGCCTTAAAATTGGAGAATATATAGATAGAGACAAAATCCAAGGAGTGATTGTTATTAGAATCTGTATAAACGACCATTTAAAAGTGTATCAATTTTGGATAACCAAAGAAGAAAAAGAGAGCAAGGAGATCTTATCATTTATAAGAGATTTCTCTGATGAGAACACAGTGGATAAAAAGTTTAGAAAAGTAATATATACAACAGGGCAATCAAACATGCTTGACTTGACATCTTCTTTGCTAAAGCAAAATGCGAGGCTGTAACACTAAAGTTACAGCCCCTTTTTTCGGATGTCTATTCTATTAGAAAATGACATAATGTTTGATATAAAGCTTTGATTTCTTTCTATTTCTGTCAACATTGTCAGGGAGGGTGACCCTTTAGAAATATTTACAAATCGTGATGGGGAAGTCATTTTTAAGAAATATTCCCCAATTGGCGAGCTTGGTGACTTTGCATCACAATATGCGGAAACGCTTGCAAAAACAGCGGGTAGACCGGTCTGCATAACGGATAAAGATAATGTGATTGCTGTTTCCGGAGCACCTAAAAAAGAATTTCATGACAAAAGAGTCAGTCCGGAACTTGAAAAAATAATGAATGAAAAGACAACTTTTCTAAGCAAAGGAAATAGCAATACAATCAATGTTGCAGATGGGACAGAACGTTACCTTGCAGGCGTAGTAGTACCTATAATTTCAGAGGGTGATCCTATCGGTAGTGTTGTCATGATGTCCAGCGAGGGAGACACACAAATGGGTGAAGTGGAAGAAAAACTGGCGCAGTCTGCGGCGGGTTTTCTAGGAAGACAAATGGAATAAAAAAGAGTTCGGCCTACGCGCCGAACTCTTTTGCGGTTTAACGAATTAATATTTTTCTCTATGTGCCATGTTATAACGCATGGAGGGAAGTGCATACAAGAAGAAAAAGATAAGAGATAAAATTAAAACTAACGCAGCAATAACAATCTGTACAATCATTGATGTCTGATGCATAATCCCGAAAACAGGGAATATGACATATCCAATCAAAGTACCGATGCTCCATACAATGGGGAAAAATACGCTCCAATTCTTTTTTCTAAGCAATGCAATAACAACTGCACCAATGATACCCGCTAAGAAGGAAAACAAAGGAAAACCTATTGTTTTTGAAATGGTATATCTCCCAAGGCCTGCATCAGTGAAAATATTTGGCAATACATCACGAGTTAAATCACCAAACTTATAGGGAAGCCATAAATACTGCATAAGTGAAACTGTTTTTTCACCAGCTGCAAATTCAGTGGGCGAAAGAACGAATTTTTCATTTTCAATTGTCCAGTCTGCTTTTATTGTTTTCCCTTTTTCCAGTTGCGCATTTGCATCACTTAATTTTTTGCTGTCCAGCTGTGTGTACGTGACAAAGGGCATTGTCATTGCTCCTATGTAACCCAACATAAGAACTGCAATGATGAGTGCTAAAATTGTGCGGAATTTAGAGCTCTTTACGCCTGTTTTTTCCATTTGATTCATCCTTCCTTGTGAAATTATGTCTTAAAATATTATAACATGGCATCCTTGTTTTGTCAAGAAGTTTTATGAATTACTAACAATATTTCTATTCAAGAAAAAGCGAATAGCCTCTTGAATTTGCATATCCCAAAACTTCCAATCATGCACACCATGGGCAGAACGGAAATAATAGGGGAGTGGAGACTTTGAAACTGCCTCTGAAAAGCGAAGATTGTTTTGGTATAAGAAATCTTCTTCTCCACAAGTTAAATATAATCGAACGGTCTGCGGATATGTATAATGCTTAACCAGATAGAACAAATCATCTTGTGTACCGGCAACTGTGTTATTGACTCCAAAAACATCCCTTTGAATTTCCGACCAACGGGGGTCATGCAAGAGTCTGCTGGAAACATCAACAGCTCCGGAAAGGCTGGCCGCCGCCGAAAACTTATCCGGGTTACGAAGTGCGAATTTGAGTGCACCATAACCACCCATGGATAGTCCTGCAATAAACGTGTCCTCTCTTTTTTTACTGACTGGAAAAAGTGTAGGAATATAATTAAAAAATTCCTTCGTAAAAAAAGAATAATAGGCATTTCCGTATGCCATGTCCGTATAAAAGCTACGGGCGCCGTCTGGCATAATAACGACTATACCGGCTTCATTGGCATATCTTTCAATCGAAGTATATCGAGCCCATGCGGTATAGTCGTCTGTAAGTCCGTGTAATAAATATAAAACCGGCGCACCTATTTCTTTGCCTTGTGGAATAATTGCATTAAACTGTGTAGATTTCTGTAAAACACTGGAGGAGAAGGTGCATGTAATAAATGCCATTAAGATATCATTCCTTAAATTTATGAGACAGATTCGCGTTTTGCGGACGGCTTCTTAGAAGGCTTGCGAAGCGTTGGACGGTTTGGGGAGTGGGAGATTTTGGGTTCGCCTGTTTTCACGGTCTCAGCAGTAATTGTTACGCGCTCAACTGTGGTATCAGACGGAATTGTATACATAATATCCGTTAGCGTCTCCTCAAAAATGGCGCGCAAACCACGTGCACCTGTCTTTCGAGCACACGCTTTTTTCGCAATTTCATCTAACGCTTCTTCTTCTACATCTAACAAAACATCGTCATAAGCAAAAAGCTCTTGATATTGTTTAAGGATTGCGTTTTTCGGTTCTTTAATAATTCTTTTTAGGGCTGCTTCATCTAAGGAATGCAGGGTAACCAAAACAGGTAATCTGCCAATAAATTCCGGAATCAAACCGTATTTAATAAGATCTTGCGGCTCCACCTGCGCAAGCACCTCGTCCATATCATCGGTGTTTGTACGCGTAATATCTGAACCAAATCCCATTGTCTTTTTCCCGATTCGTTTTTGAATGACTTTTTCCAAACCTTCAAACGCACCGCCAACAATAAAAAGAATGTTAGAGGTGTCAATAGGGATGAATTCCTGGTGCGGATGTTTCCGTCCACCCTGTGGGGGAACAGAGGCAACCGTTCCTTCCAAGATTTTTAACAAAGCCTGCTGAACCCCTTCACCGCTGACGTCTCTTGTAATAGAAGGATTTTCACTTTTTTTAGAAATTTTATCAATTTCATCAATGTATATAATGCCTCGTGATGCACGTTCCACATCATAATCAGCAGCCTGTATAAGTTTTAGAAGAATATTCTCAACATCTTCGCCGACGTATCCAGCTTCTGTAAGTGATGTGGCATCGGCAATTGCGAATGGCACATCAAGAATTTTTGCAAGCGTTTGCGCCAAGAGCGTTTTCCCGGAGCCTGTAGGTCCTAAAAGAAGAATATTGCTTTTTTGAAGTTCTACATCTTCGTTTAAAATTGTTTCGTTGCCAATTCTTTTGTAGTGATTATAGACCGCAACGGAAAGACTCTTTTTTGCCATTTCTTGGCCAATAATATAGTTATCAAGTGCCTCTTTAATTTCCTTTGGTTTAGGCACAGTTCCGTTTGCCTTTTTTTCAGGTATAGACGAAGAAGATTTAAGCGAACCTTCCTCGTCTATAATTTCAAAACAAAGCTCAATACATTCATCACAAATGTACACACCGGGGCCTGCAACTAAACGACCCACCTGGTCTTGTGGTTTGTCGCAAAACGAGCAACGCAACATTTTGGGTTCATCATATTTTGACATAAATTAACCTACGCTTTCTAAAAGGATTTAGCGTTTTTCAATCACTTTATCAATGAGCCCATATGCTTGAGCCATAGGTGCAGTCATGAAATTATCTCGTTCTGTATCTACCTGAATTTTCTCCAGAGGCTGACCTGTGTTTTGGCTTAGAATCCTATTCATACGATCTTTAATAGCCAAGATATGGTCTGTATGAATCTTGATATCTGTTGCCTGCCCTTGCATACCGCCAAGCGGCTGGTGAATCATAATTTCACTATTCGGCAAGGCGAGACGCTTGCCTTTCGTGCCTGCAGCCAAAAGGAATGCACCCATGCTGGCTGCCATACCAATACAAATCGTTGAGACATCACATTTGATGTAATTCATCGTGTCGTAAATAGCCATGCCGGCAGAGATAGAGCCACCGGGACTATTGATGTACAAATTGATGTCTTTGTCCGGATCCTCGCTCTCAAGAAATAAAAGCTGTGCAACAACCAGACTGGCCGTAACATCATTGATTTCTTCGCCTAAGAAAATAATTCTGTCTTTTAAAAGGCGAGAATAAATATCGTAAGAACGTTCTCCACGATTATCTTGTTCTACGACAACAGGAACCAAACTCATCGTAAAACCCCCTTGTTTAAATTCAAATGATAAATTACGCTTCGGCGTCACTCTTCGGTGCAGTTTCTTTTTTTGCAGTAGTTTTCTTTGCCGTTGTTGTCTTGGAAGAGGTAGACTTTGTTGTCTTTTTTGCCGGAGCTTCTTCTGCAGTTTCTGCATCCGCTACCTTCGGTGCAGCTTTCTTACGCGGCTTCTTAATTTCGGCATTTGCAACGAGGAATTCAAGCGTTTTGTTTGTTGTTAAATCTGCTGCGATACCATCAATATTCTCGCCCATGATTTTTTTAATCTTATCAACATCCATCTTGTAGGCGTCTGCCATTTTCTGGAATTCCGCATCAATTTCTTCATCTGTAGCCTGAATGTTTTCTGTTTGGGCAATCTTCTCCAGAATTAAGCTACCTTTAACGGCACGTGTTGCGTTTTCTTCATACTGTGCACGCATGTCCTCAAGCTTCATACCTGTATACTGTACATACTGTTCCAGCGTAAGCCCTTGAGAAGAAAGGCGGTAACGCAAATCATCCAACATTCTATCAATCTGTGTTTCGATCATGGGACGAGGAATGTCAATTTCGGTTTTTGCGGCAATAGCTTCCATGACTTTGTCTTCTGTTTCACGAAGTGCACGGGTTTCGCCGGCTTTCGTCAGCTTTTCTGTAATGTCCGCTTTCAATGCTTCTAACGTATCAAATTCACTTATATCTTTTGCAAATTCATCATCAAGTGCGGGAAGCTCTTTTTTCTTAATAGAATGAATAGTTACTTTAAAGGTTGCGGCCTTTCCCTTTAAATCTTCGGCATGATATTCTTCGGGGAAAGTAACGTTAATTTCACATTCCGTTCCTTTTTCCTTGCCAATCAGTTGGTCTTCAAACCCGGGAATAAACTGACCGGAACCAATGGTTAAATCGTGGTTTTTGTCTGCACCGCCTGCAAATGCAACGCCGTCTACAAAGCCTTCATAATCAATGGTGACAATGTCGCCGTTTTCAACAGCACGGTCTTCAATGGTCACCAATCGAGCGTTTTGCTCCTGCATGCGTGCAATTTCGCCGTTAATATCTTCTGCCGTGGGAATATATTCAATTTTATCCACTTTAATTCCCTTGTATTCACCGAGTTCAAATTCAGGCTTAACAGTAACGACTGCTTTAAAAATCAGATTCTGACCTTCACCAATTTGCACAATATCAATTTCAGGCTGCGCAACAGGGGAGATTTGATTATCAGTAATCGCTTTATCATATGCATCCGGGCAAACAAAGTTTATTGCATCTTCATAAAAAACAGCTTCCCCGTAGTATTTTTCAATAAATTTTCGAGGAGCATGTCCTTTTCTGAAGCCGGGTAACGCAATGCTTTTTACATTCTTACGGTATGCTTTCTCCAAACCTTCTTCAAATTTTTCCTTTTCCACCTCGATTTCGAGCGTGACGATGTTTTTGTCCGTTTTCTCAACCTTTACGTTCATTTGTTTACCTCCAAATAAATTTTTACATTTACAATTATTTAATTATACCATATTTTTCTTATTTTGCAACCCTTTTTTAAAAAAAATCAAAAATAAAATCGTGCCGGTTTTTCCGGCACGACAAATCGCAAAATATAACACATACATTCACGATGAAAGGGTTAATTTGTGTTTTCGGTGATGCAAAATAGCATTCGCCGAATTACGACAGCGGCTTCAGCGCGTGTGGCATTCTCTTTTGGCAAAAAACTTCCGTCCGGAAAACCATTTATTATACCAAGTGCACCGGCGTCCAAGATGTCTTTTATGGCCCAAGAACTGATCTGTGCTTGGTCAACATAAGACAAAGAGGCAACTTTCTCCGTCGCAGCTGTTTTGCGATATGCACGCATAATCATTACGGCCATTTCTTCGCGAGAAATTGGCAAATCAGGTGAAAACGTATTTTGACTTGTTCCTTGTGCAACGCCATATTTTGTAACTACCGCCACAGCTCCGGCATACCAGTGCGAGCCTTTTACATCCGAGAAAAGATTGTCATAGTAGATTGGTGCCAGTTGAAACGCTCTTGCCAGTACAGCAGAAAATTCAGCACGGGTGATTTGTTCTTCGGGTTCGAAAAGGCCATTTCCTCGTCCTTGTAAAAGGCCTGCAGATGTAAGAAGTTCAACGTCTGTTTTTGCCCAGTGGTTTTCTAAATCAAAGAACAAATCATTTTCACTTGCAGAAAACCTTTTGATATCTATTGCATGAAGCTGTGCTTTTTGGGTTTCAATGATTTCCTCGGGATTTTGAGGAGTGGGTTGTGGGGAAGATACTTCAGGTTGTGTTATTTCGTTTTTCGAGCCAGAGGAAATAGGTTCTCCGATTAGAATCGCTCCAGAAGCCACACTATCCCCAACAACAGGGCCCGAAAGGGAGATGGGCGTAACTTCAAACTTGACATATTTATGTAGCATTGAGGAGGTAATAGACAGTACACTGTCATTTTCGCCTGCAATTGGCATAAAGATTCCATTTGGCGTGTCGGAGATCAACCATCTGTACGTGCTAGCATCTGCTGCGTTAAAGTTTGATGAAAACCTGTAGTTTCCAATAATATTTTTATCCAAGTAAGGTGAGCCGCTAATCAATACGCTATAGGCGTACACGGCTGCCGGGATAACCGAAATTTTGTCCATAAAGATAACCTGTTGATCGTGCGTTTCAGCAGTATTAAAAGCAATCATCAGCCTACCTGTTACGGATTCTGTCGGTGAAAAAAGATGTTGGATATGTTTTTCTTGTTTTGATAGACTAAATTGACCGATTACAAGATTATCATTAAACGATTCGCTGTGTGCGTTGTCTACAAGAACCGTAACCACAGTATCTATATCAGGCACCAACATAGACATATCAGCCTCGAAAACATAACTGTTTTTCTGGTCGTAACGATTCAGGGAATCGGAAATAACCATAGATACTGCACCATTCATAGTAAGTCTTGCAAGCTGTTTGCCATCAGCAGGATAGATATCTTTATATGTTGATACATAATGTAAGGCGGACGGCAGCGCAGTGACCCATGCCTGCCCCGGCTCGGTTTTTTCAAAACTTCCGTCACATACAGATTCGTTTGAAATTTGCATTGTACGTTGGCTTTGCACATTTGGATTGTCTTTTAGAAAAGCGACAATCGTATACTCTTGACAAGGTGCTGTTGCAGATACCACCAGGTTTCCTTCAACAATCCGGACTGCAGGGTTCTCTGGTGTAACCGCAAAAGAAACGGCCTTTTCTTGGGGAATGCCCATTTGATTTAGTACCGTAGCTACTAACGGAGTTTGAATATCTCCTTCCATGGGACGTGTAATCTGCATGGGTGTGTCATAATAGATAGACATTGGAGCTACTTCTTCCGGCTGTATTACAATATCATCCACATAAACGGGATAATCGTATGATGAAATAAAATCCAGTATCAGGGAATAGATGCCGTCTTTTGGAACACGAAAAGCGACCGCTACTTCATTCCATTGTTTGCCGCTTATATTTGAAATTTGAAAACGAATCAAGTTGTCATTATTTGGTCCTAAGACATCGGCACGCATGTTTCGCGCTGTATATGGTACGTCCGAGCGAACCTTTGCTCTAAATACATACAAATGTGAAGCGTATAACACGGTTGCATGCGAAGGCGAGAGAGAACCTGTATAGACGTTTTCTTGAAGCATATAAATTGGAATTTGTGCAAAAAAATCCGTGTCCGAATTCAACGAAAAAGGCGTTTCATCCATATTCCAACCATTGTGCTTTGGAAAATCATCAAAATTACCATTTTGTAAAACATTTTTAGAAAGGGAAATTTGGACAAAAACAGAGGAAACGGATGCACCTTCAAAAATGGAACAGGAAAGGGTTATATATTGATCTGGAAGTGCAGTATGCTCTACAGAAAGCACACCTGTAGTACTGTCAAAGGAAACGCCCAAAGGAAGTGAACGCTGTGCCGCAAGAGCGCAACTGTGAATGGGATATGAAGAGAAATCACGATCCAGGACAATTGGAACATATGAATAAGTGGCAGTACCTGCATCCGGTATAGTAACAGTTCGGTTGCCTGCCAAGTCAATCCCCACAGGATCAAAATCAACCTTAGATAGCGTTACGTCATCTATAAACAACTTTACGTCAGATTCTGCCAAGAATGTTTCAATCGAAAATGTATAATAATCCGTTTGATCTACCATGAATGCGGCCGAAATTTTTTGCCATGCGGAAGAGATGCTAGTAAGCTTTAACTGAACTTGTTTCTTTTCCGCTGGGATATCAACATGAAATTTGGGGACATATGCATTTTCGGTTGAATCTGTACGAACATAAAAGCTGATTTCATAAATGGAATCTTTTGAAAGCAACACCGATTTTTGGTATTCTGTGTAAAAACAGAACAGACCATTTACCTTCTCTCCGGCGGAAGCGACCTCCATGCAATTTTTCTCGGCATAGGGAAAAGAAGCAGAAATTGCCCCGTAACTCCACAGCATGTGTTCAGATTCAAACGTCCCGTTTTCTATGCAGAGTTCTTCTGATGCAGCAATAGCAGGGAAAATGCCGATAAATAAGATGAAAGCTAAAATCAATATCAATACTGCAGGTTTCATAACATCATGAATCCCTTTCGAATATTTAAATCATGATTTGTTTTTTGAGTTTTACAAAAGCTGCTGCTCGTTGATTACCAGACGAAACACAAGACCGAGTTTTTCCGCCGCTTTCCGGCACAAAATCATTCGTTCCAAAAAGATTTCAAAGTAGTTCATAACAGAACTGTATTGGGTATCAATGGCAAGACAAAGTGTAACGGTTTTCTCTTCTGCATCCAGACAGAATTCGGACTTTTGTACAGAAAAATTAACGCGGTCATGAATATCAAAAGAGGAAATTTTCTGGTTGCGGACCCTGGTCCGTCGAACATCTGTTTTATCTGCTAAAATCAGTGCTGCCGCCATGGGATTCACAGGAAATGCAGTGGATTCATCATGATTCCCAATCGCAGAAATGATAAGTGCAATTTCCTTTGACGGCATTCCCAGTTTATCCAAAATACGAAATGCCATAATTGCACCACTTTGTGCGTGGTCAATTCTGTTTATGAGATTACCAATATCATGCAGATATGCGGCGATTTGCCCAAGCTCAATCTCTCTTTCGCTGTATCCCAGCGTTTTCAAAATGTATTTTGTTCCTTCTGCCACTTTTCCAACGTGCGCGAAGCTATGTTCTGTATACCCGAGTGCCTGCAGGGCAACATCTGCCTGTGATATATAATCTTTGATTTGCGGATTGTTTTTAATTTCATTAAATGTAATCATAATTATTCTAAATTCATCTTTTTAGCGACATATCGCCAAGCGTCCTTACACATATCATCAATTTCGTATTTCGCTTCCCAGCCAAGCTCTTTCTTTGCTTTTTGGGAGTCTGCAAAACATTCTGCAATATCTCCAGGGCGTCGAGGGACAATTTTATACGGAACCTTTCGGCCGGATGCTTTTTCGAATGCATGTACGATTTGCAGTACGCTGTAGCCATTTCCTGTACCTAAATTATATGTAAATACACCTGTGTTATCCGAAAGTTTATCCACAGCACAAATATGACCTATGCTCAAATCTACAACATGAATGTAATCACGCACACCGGTCCCGTCAATGGTTGAATAATCATTTCCAAAAACGTTTAAATAGGGCAGTTCACCTGCCGCCACTTTGGCGATATAGGGAAGAAGATTGTTTGGAATACCATTTGGGTCTTCACCGATTATCCCACTTTGGTTTGCACCGATAGGGTTGAAATAGCGTAAAATCACAATACCCCAAGAAGGATCAGAGGTATGAATGTCACGTAAAATTTGCTCTATCATAAGCTTTGTTGTGCCATATGGATTCGTAGTATGAAGCGGAAAATCTTCGGATATAGGCACAGATTTGGGATCGCCATATACAGTAGCTGAAGAACTGAAAACTAATTTTTTTACATTATGCTCTGCCATAACCTCACACAAAACCAATGTGCTGATTAAATTATTATCATAATATTCCATGGGTTTTGCAACAGACTCTCCGACTGCCTTAAGACCTGCAAAATGGATGGCACATTCAATTTCATTTTCTTCAAAAATACGAGACAGCGCAGTTTTATCGCGAACATCTGCTTTATAAAATGGAAAGTCTTTCCCAGTAATTGTCTTTATATTTTGAATTGCATCCTGTTTTGAATTACTGAAGTTATCAATTATAACAATCTCTCTCCCGGCGTTTAAAAGTTCCACAGCAGTATGGCTGCCAATATACCCTGCACCGCCTGTAACAAGAATTTTTTTCATGGTAATACTCCTCTTGATATATTCTACTCCAATTTTACACCATATCACAAAAAATGTAAAGTGTTTTCATAGTTTTTTACAAATGAAATTCTTCTTTTTTTTAAATAAAAACACTTTACTTTTTAGCCAAAACATGGTAACATAATAAAAATGGGGTGTTTATATGGAAACGTTGCTTTATTTAATGTGGTTACATTTAAAAATTAAAACCCTTCCACTGGAAGCTGCAAAACTTCTTGCTTTCTTTGGTTCACCAAAAGCAGTATACCTTGCCACACATGAAGCATATTGTGAATATGGGCTGTCCAATAAGTTTCTATTACGAGAACTCGCCGATAAAAGTCTAAAAGTAGCTACGACAGAAATAGAAAAAGCAAACGCCCTTGGTATACAACTTCTGGGATTTGGTACTGAAAATTATCCGTCGATATTATATGAAATTCCGGATCCGCCATTGATTTTGTATGTTAAAGGCGATGCGTCCGTTTTGCATCAAAGAAACACTTTTTGCATTGTAGGCACAAGAAAATGCACAGCTTATGGTATGAGCGCATCTCTGGGCATTGCAGAACAGCTGGCGCGGTGCGGCATGGTTATTGTCAGCGGTGTGGCACTCGGGATAGATTCCGGGGCACATAGAGGTGCTGTCCGCGGCGGTGGGAAAACGATTGGTATTATGGGGTGTGGGCTGGACATAGAGTATCCGGCAGGAAATGAAGAAATTAGAAAAGCGATTATAGAAAATGGTGCACTCATCAGCGAATTTTCGCTTGGAACGCCGCCACTGGGAAGCAATTTTCCTATGCGGAATCGATTGCTGAGCGCATTTTCTCTGGGCGTTGCCGTTATGGAAGCGGGAGAGAGAAGTGGGGCGCTTATTACTGCAAAATATGCAGCCGAACAAGGAAGAGACGTTTTTGCTTTGCCGGGTAATATTTCAAGCCCCATGTCCTCGGGAACAAATGCGCTTATCAGGGATGGTGCATCGCTTCTTTGTGGCGCGGATGAAATTTTGGCAGAATACATTTTAAGATATCCACAGTTTTTTGATTTTCAAGAGAAAAATATTGAGGAACCAAATGCTGCAATTCAAATTCAAATTCAAACAGAAATCTTGCAGTCTCCGGCGGTTACAGGCGAGGAAAAGCAACTTTATTCTGTTTTAAAAAAAGAGCCGCTTCACATCAACGAACTCGCAAGAATATCCAATCTGGATATATCTAAAGTACAAACGTTTATTACGATGTTACAAATCAAGGGGAAAGTCAAGGAACATCCCGGAAATTATTACAGCCTGTAAAAAGCGTTGTTTGACAGCACAAAAAATATATGTTATAATTTATTGAATTGATTGCATATAAAACGTTGATATCATGTGAGGTTTACATGGAAAAGCATATTAAATGGCTGTTTTTTCCGTTTGTATTGGTTGCAGTATTGCCACTTTTTTGGGGAATAACAGCACTTGCCATTATTTTAGCTTCAATTGTATTTTCATTTTATTCCGCGAAATACGGCTTATCGTTTTCTGTCGTAGGATTGTTGTTCTTTTTTATAATCGCAACACTTTTGCGGGGTACCCAAACGACACTATTGATCTCTTTGTACTGTGTGCCTGCATTTTTGATGGGAACACTTTTGTTTAAAAAAGCAAGGTTTTCAACGCTTTTAATTTCATCGACAGGTGCAACGCTTTTTGTGTTGGTTTTACATTCCAAGGCGGTCTCTAAAGCACTCGGAGCAGAGCCGGCACAGTGGTTGTTCCACGATTCGATAGAAGAGATGCGGCGTATGCTTGTTTCTTCTGCGCCGTTGGACACCTCCATGGCTACTGAAATGGAAATAATGCTAAGACAAGCGTCCAATATAATGCAAACAATGTTGCCATGTTTTTATATTTTGTTTGCGGCGTTTCTTATGTTTCTTTTGTTTAATATTGTTCGCTTCCTTTTAGATAAAGTAAACATGCATTTGGAGGGCATGCCACATTTTTATGAGCTTTGGCTGCCGAAAAGCATGAGTGTGATTTTTGTAATACTATTCCTATTTGTATTGTTTACGAATTCTCCCGTTCTGATGAATGTTGTATTTGTGATGTTTACCATTCATGTAGTGTGCGGATTGTCCATGATAGATTTTTATCTGGTAAGGCACAAAACGCCAAAAGTACTTCGGATTGTTATTTTAGGAATAATACTTACCTTTTCAACCGTATTTGGAGGACTTACGTCAACAATCCTATGCTGTATGGGAATGAATGATGGAATGCGTGCAGTACGAAAGTAGGTGACTTATGAAACATAGAGAAGGCTTACCGAGATTTTATGTCGGCGATATATACTCGAAAATTATTATTATAATTTGTATTGTCTTCGCAACGCTTTTAAAGCTATGGTCTTTTGCAATTTTCATGACATGTGCACTTTTATTATCTGTTATTTTTAGTGCGTTTTCTTACCACCGTAGCGTACGACATATGCAACAGTATCTTGAAAATGCTAAAGCGCACGTTGGAACCTCAGAGACGATGTCCGGATTCCCTTTTCCTGCGGTGTCTGTCAATACAGCCGGAAAAATCACTTGGTATAACAGTTCCATGGATAAGCTGATGGATGGTGAACTTCTTTTTCAAAAGGACATAACGGATTTGGTTAAATCCTTTGATGCATCATGTGCTGAAAATGACGGAAAATTTCCGGTTTGGAAAACGGAAATTAAAAGCGAATTTTATGCTGTATATGCTCACAAAATTTCTATGCCGACTGTAGAAAACGATTTGATTCTTGCATACTTTATAAACATAACCGAACATGAGATTTTGCAAAAAAACTATCATGACATGCGTTTTGTATCTATGACAGTCGCATTTGATAATTATGAAGAAGTTATGCAAGGGTTAAGCGATGAAATTTTAAATGATGTACAATCTTCCTTAGACCGAAGCCTGCAAAGTATGGTGACGGAAATCGGCGGTATCATGAAAAAAACCGAACGTGACAGATACGCCATTTATATAACTGGCAAGGCCTTACAAACCCTAATAAATAAAAAATTTCCGATTTTGGATGTAGCACGAGAGATTCAAAACGGAAATACAATTGCTCCAACACTTAGCATTGGCATAGGCTTGGATGGGGAGTCTTTCATTGAAAATGATATGTATTCCAGAGCTGCACTGGATATGGCACTCGGACGCGGCGGCGATCAGGTTGTAATTAAAGATAAAAATCAGATTCAATACTTTGGTGGAAAAACGCGCGAAGTTGAAAAGCGAACAAAGGTTAAAGCCCGTGTGGTTGCATTTGCCCTTCGGGAACTGCTAGGGCAGAGTGATAATGTTATAATTACAGGGCACAAAAATGCCGATATCGATTGTATTGGCGCAGCCATGGGCATTGTTTCTATTGCAAGAACCCTTGGGAAAAAAGCATATATTGTGCACAACGAGTGTGACGATACTGCGAAAGAGGTTGTAAAGAAAGCAATTGAGGAGCCGGTTTATAAAACCGTCTTTTTAAGACGATCTTCTCTTGAAGATGTTCTGATGCCTAAATCGCTTCTCATCATTGTGGACACCAATTCGCCTTCTTATATGGAACACAGCGATCTGCTGGGGCTGACGAATCAAATTGTACTTATCGACCATCATAGAAGAAGTGCGGACTTTATTGACAATCCAACTTTAATTTATCATGAGCCTTACGCTTCCTCCACATGTGAAATGATCACAGAAATGCTGCAGTATCTTAGTGATAAGAACTGTCTGACGAAAGTGGAAGCCGAAGCACTTTATGCCGGAATCTATTTAGATACAAAATATTTTACATTCAAAACAGGGGTCCGAACCCTTGAGGCTGCCGCATATTTAAGGCGAGCTGGTATTGATCCCATTACGGTAAAACACTACTTTAAAAGTAATTTGGAAACGTTTACCACACGCGCGGCGCTAATTCAAGGTGCAAAAGTAGTAAAAGACCATATCGCAATTTCGGTGGCTGATGAAGTACGCTCCCATTCTGTCATCGCACAGGCGGCAGACGAACTGTTAAACATCGCAGGGATTGACACCTCGTTTGTAATTGCAATGCACGAAAATTTGTGTATTGTTTGCGGACGTTCGACCGGAAATATAAACGTGCAGATCATTTTGGAGCAGCTTGGTGGAGGCGGACATTTTTCTGTTGCTGGCGCACAAGTAAAGGATGCCTCGCCGTCCGAAGTCGAAAAACAACTGATGGATATTATAGAATCGTATTTGTCTGATCAATAAAAGGAGAGAGTAAGTTATGAAAGTTATATTGCTTAGCGATGTAAAAGGGAAAGGTAAAAAAGGACAGATGGTTGAGGTGAGTGACGGCTACGCTCGCAACTATCTATTGCCCAAAGGATTGGCGCAGGAAGCTACAAAAACTGCAATGAATGATTATGCGGGGAAGGTTGACTCTGCACGATTCCATAAGGAACAAGAGGTTCTGGCTGCCAAGGAAACGGCGCAAAAACTAGAAGGAAAGACAATCATCTTACACGCCAAAGCCGGTGAAAACGGAAAGCTTTTTGGTTCTATTACCGGACAGGCTGTCGCAGATGCTATTAAAATGCAATTGCATGTTGTGGTGGATAAACGTAAGGTCGTTGTAGGAGATGGCCTTAAAAACATCGGCACATCAACGGTTGAAATCAAGGTATATCCTGAAATTACTGCAAAAATCAATGTACGCATAGAAGAAGAGTAGAGGAGTGTCTTTTGTGGACGAGCAGGTAAACAAGGTACCATATAGCCTAGAGGCTGAACAAGCTGTTCTTGGAAGCATGATCAAAAGCAGTGCAGCACTTTCACGTGTTATGGAGCTGCAGTTACATGCAAATGATTTCTATTTTGAACAACACAAGGTCATTTACGATGCAATCAGTCACTTGTTTTTGGAAAATGTTCCACTTGATTTGATTGTGTTATCCGGTGAACTCAAGGATAAACTTGAAAAGGTCGGTGGCATTTCTTATCTTGCTTCAATTATTGATAGTGTTGACACAACAGAAAATATTAAATATTACATCGATATTATCAAGGAAAAGGCAGTTTTACGCAGACTTATCGGAGCGGCAAATGATATTGCTGACATGTGCTATACTGCCGATGAGGACGTTTCCAAAATATTAGACAGTGCTGAACAGAAGATTTTCAGTATTTTACAAGGTAGAGATTTAAAGGGGTTTTCCCATATTCGTGATGTTATGCCTGATGTCATAAAAAACATAGAAGACATTCGAGCAACGGGCGGAAAAATGGGCGGACTTCCCACAGGATTTAAACAGCTTGATGCTATCACTTCGGGGCTGCAAAAAACTGACTTAATTATTCTTGCGGCACGACCCGGTATCGGGAAAAGTAGTTTTGCATTAAATATTGCCGGACATGTGGCAAAAGCAACGAAGGAACCTGTCGCGATTTTTACGCTGGAAATGTCAAAGGAACAGCTTGCCAATCGTCTTTTGTGGAGTGATGCAAAAATTGAAGGCGAAAAGTTTCGCACAGGCAATATAACCGGTGAAGACATGAAGAAAATTGCCCATGCACTCGGTGGACTTGTAAAAGCGCCGATTTATATTGACGATACCCCCAATATTCCGGTATCTGAAATGCGCGCAAAGTGTCGTAGGCTAAAACTCGAAAAAGGGCTTGGCATGATTGTGATTGACTACTTGCAGCTTATGCAGGGAGGGAAAAAGACAGAAAGCCGCCAACAAGAAGTTTCAGAAATTTCTCGTTCACTTAAAATTATGGCAAAAGAATTGGATGTACCTGTTTTAACACTTTCACAGTTGTCTCGTGCCTCTGTTACCCGTGACCAGCCTATCTTGAGTGACCTAAGAGAATCCGGTGCAATTGAACAGGATGCTGACATTGTTATGTTTTTAAACCGCAAAACAGGGGATGATGTTTCGCCGGAAGAACTGAATATGGCTGAATGTATTATAGCGAAGCACAGAAACGGTTCAACTGGCAAAATAGACCTTATTTGGCGTGGCGAATATACCACCTTTATGGAGCCGGACAAGGTGCATTAACGGAGGAAAAACGTGCTTTTTTCTTGCTTTCTACAGGAAATTGAATTGGATGATTTTTTGAAAAAGGGCGACACTGTTTTGGTGGCAGTTTCGGGAGGTGCCGACTCCGTGTGCCTTTTGCATCTTATGTGCAGGCTTCGTGCGCCTTGGAATTTAAACCTTATTTGTGCCCATGTAAATCACTGCCTTCGAGAGGAAGCAGATGACGATGCTATTTTTGTGGAGCGTCTTTGCAAAAAATGGGAAATACCATTTGTAATGCAGAAAATTGATGTTGGGAAATTGGCAAAAGAACAAAAGATTTCTGTGGAACTTGCAGGGAGAGAAGCACGATACACTTTCTTTAAGTCTATAGATGCAAATCTTATTGTGACGGCACATACCAAAAATGATGCGGCAGAAACAGTATTACTCCATTTGGTGCGAGGTTGCGGTTTGTCTGGATTATGCGGTATTCCGAGAAAACGTGACGACGGCATTTATCGTCCCATTCTCCAGTTTTCTCGAGATCAAATTGAAGAATATCTTTCAAACCATCAAATTAAATGGCGTGAGGACAAAAGTAATCAGGATGTAACATACACACGAAATAAAATTAGAAACGAAGTCATGCCACGCATTCTGGAAATGAACCCGGCTTTCTTGGACACTGCGGAACGGATGACCACAATTTTAACTGCGGAAAATGTATTCATGTGCGAAAGCGCAAAACAATATAATTGTATATCGAATAAGGATGGCGTCTATTATATTTCCTTAATGCGCCTTATGGAAATGCCTATAGCACTCCAAAAAAGAGTAATTTCCGATATCTCGGAAAACGCAGATGAGGTACAATCCATTTTAGATTTGGCAAAAAAAGAGAATGGTAAGCAAATCTCACTTTCCGGCGGCCGCATTGCTGAAAAAGATTACAATGAAATTGCGATATATGTGCCAAAAACGCAATACACTAACGCGGTAAAGCTTCCGCAAACCGGAGAAGTACAATTCGGAAATTATCGCATTACAGTTGGGAACGATGGACTTTCGCTTCCAGATAAAGAATACTGGATAAGAACTCGAAGAAATGGAGATTGCTTTTCTCCCGAAGGCGTACGCGGACATAAAAAAATAAAGGACTTTTTTAATGAGAAAAAAATTCCACGCCGATTGCGTGATGAGATACCGCTTATTACGCACAATGATAAAATTGCAGCCGTTGCAGATTGGCGAAGGGATAACAGCTTTCTTCCTATCGATCAAAAAATTATTCGCATTAAAGTCGAGCCTATCAAAGCATGTGTAAGAAAGCAGAAAGAAGGATATACTTTATGATAAATGCAATTGAAAGAATATTAGTAACAGAAGACGAACTCAATCGAAAGGTATCAGAACTGGCAAAACAAATCTCAGTGGACTATACAGGCCGTGACCTACTGTTTGTCACGGTGCTGAAAGGCAGTTTTGTTTTTGCGGCTGATTTGTTTCGTCGCATCACTATTCCTGCCAAAGTGGATTTTATGGCCGTTTCAAGCTATGGCGCTTCCAGCCAATCTAGCGGTGTAGTTAAAATCATAAAAGACTTGGATCGCCCCATTGAGGGGCTGGATGTTTTAATTGTAGAGGATATTTTAGACAGCGGCGTAACATTAAATTATTTAACGCAAAATCTTATGCAAAGAGGCCCCAAAAGTCTAAAAATTTGCACGATTTTAAATAAGCCTGACCGAAGAAAAGCACCGATAACTGCTGACTATGTCGGTTTTGATATTCCCGATGAATTTGTTGTGGGTTACGGTCTTGATTATGATGAAAAATACAGAAATTTACCGTTTGTCGGCGTGTTAAAACGTTCTGTATACGAAACAGAATAACAGCCACAATACGTAAATTCCCAAACTATAATCTTAAACCTTAGAGTAGGAGATGATATCATGCCTAAAGTGCTGAAAAGCGTCAGCTTTTACATTTTACTTATTATTGCTGTTTTGTTGCTTTGGAATTTTCTGGGCGCGGATGTGACAGAAAACCGTAGCTTTTCTGAGCTTGTAAGCTTGTTGGAATCGGATAAAATTGAAAAAATGGTTATAGAAGAGCAGCAAATTATTGCAACGCTGCGTGAAGACAAGCGAGAAGTTATTGTCCCAGTCGTTTCCGCAAACGATATCTATATGTATGCGGGCGAAACACTTCAAAGTAAAATTTCTGACGGAAGCTTACAGCTCGAATATGCTCCGCCGGAGCCCATGCCATTTTGGCTTTCCATTTTGCCTACCCTGTTAATCGTTGTTGTTGTGGCAGTGTTCTGGTTTATTATGATGCAACAATCCCACGGTGGAGGGGGCGGAAAAATTTCTTCCTTCGGAAAAAACCGTGCACGTAAAATGCCGGATGGTGCAACACAAAAAACATTTGCAGATGTAGCAGGTGCGGAAGAAGAAAAGCATGAACTGAAAGAAATTGTAGACTTTTTAAAGGCACCAAAACGATTTATGGAATTAGGTGCCAGAATCCCGAAAGGTGTTCTTTTGGTGGGCCCTCCGGGAACAGGTAAAACACTTCTTGCGAAAGCAGTTGCAGGCGAAGCTGGTGTTGCCTTTTTTAGCATTAGCGGTAGTGATTTTGTTGAAATGTTTGTCGGCGTTGGTGCTTCGCGCGTGCGTGATTTATTTGCAGAAGCAAAGAAAAATTTACCTTGTATTATTTTTATTGATGAAATAGACGCCGTCGGCCGCCACAGAGGCGCCGGGCTTGGTGGCGGACATGACGAAAGAGAGCAAACATTAAATCAGTTGCTTGTTGAAATGGATGGCTTTAGTGCAAACGAAGGCATTATTATTATTGCAGCTACCAACCGCCCGGATATTTTAGATCCTGCCTTGCTCCGTCCCGGCCGATTTGACAGACAGGTTACAGTTGACATTCCCGACGCAGGGGAGAGAGAGGCAATCCTGAAAGTCCATGCAAAAGGCAAACCGTTTGCGGAAAATGTTGACCTTAAGGACGTTGCAAAAGGCACAACAGGCTTTACCGGCGCAGATCTAGAAAATCTTTTAAATGAAAGTGCAATTCTTGCCGCCAGAAAGAAACAGGTTAAGATTACAAAAGAAAATTTGGATGAAGCACTGATTAAAGTCATTGCAGGCCCTGAAAAAGCAAATCGCATCCGAAATGAAAAGGCAAAACGACTGACAGCATTTCACGAAGCTGGTCATGCGCTGATTGCAAGACTTTTACCTAGCCAGGATCCAGTCCATCAGATTTCCATTATTCCGCGCGGACGCGCCGGCGGCTTTACTATGTCCCTCCCGAAAGAAGATAAGTTTTTTGAATCCAGGCAAGATATGCTAGATGATATTGTGTGTTTGCTTGGCGGCCGTGTCGCAGAAAAGCTCGAACTGGATGACATTAGCACAGGAGCTTCGAACGACATGCAGCGTGCCACGGCAATTGCGAGAGATATGGTTACCAAGTATGGCATGAGCGAAAAACTCGGCCCCATGACCTTTGGCTCTCCCCATGATGAAGTTTTTATTGGCCGTGACTATGCACAGCAAACCAAAAACTATTCTGAAAAAACCGCATCCGAAATTGATGCTGAAATCAGTGCAATTATCCATAATTGCTATGTAAAATGCGAAAAGCTTTTAACGGATAACCGCGATAAGCTGCATCTTGTAGCAAATACCTTGCTTGAAAAAGAAAAAATTGACGGCGCAGAATTTGAAAAATTGTTTACAGCTACAGATGTATCTGAAAATGCTGATGTATAAGAAGGAGGATACTTGCTTTGGAAAACAAATTAACATATGAACGGAAAAACGTTTGGAAGGAAGAAAATGTCGATAAAGAAGCTGTTTTCTCCTTTTGTGAAGGATATAAGGCGTTTTTAAATACCGCGCGAACAGAACGAGAATTTGTTGCAGAAACAGTAAAAGCCGCAAAAAAGGAAGGTTTTTTACCTTTAGAGGCATTACAAAGTTTAAAACCGGGAGACAAGGTGTATCGTATCAACCGCGGGAAAGGTATTATTTTAGCTGTAGTTGGTACTGCACCCCTTGAAGACGGCGTGCGAATTGTCGGCGCACACATTGACTCACCGCGTCTTGATTTAAAACAAAATCCGCTGTATGAGGATGGTGAAATGGCACTTCTAAAGACGCATTACTACGGCGGTATTAGAAAGTATCAGTGGCTTGCAACACCTTTGGCTATGCATGGTAAGGTCGTTCTGGAAAATGGCAACACAATTGATATTGCAATTGGCGATGAAAACGACGATTTTACCTTTACCGTCAGTGACCTTTTACCCCATCTCGCAAAAGAACAGGCAGGAAAACCCCTTCGTGATGCCTTTGACGGTGAAAACTTAAATGTAATCATAGGCAGCATACCTGTTGGAGATACCGAGAGCAAAAAACCGATTAAAGAGGCTATATTACAGCATTTGAATAAAACATATGGTATGGTAGAAGAAGACTTTTTAAGTGCTGAAATTGAAATGGTTCCCGCAGTTAAAGTCCGCGATGTGGGGTTTGACCGCAGTATGATTGGCGGACCTGCACAAGATGACCGCGTTTGTGCCTATACGGCGATGCAGGCGCTTTTTGATGTAAAAACACCAAAGCATACGACAGTTTGCCTTTTGGTGGATAAAGAAGAAATTGGGAGTATGGGGAATACAGGTATGCAGTCCCGCTTCTTTGAAAATACACTTGCAGAATTTTGTGCTCGTATGGGCGCTTATACCGAGCTTTCTGTTCGACGCTGTTTAGGGCGTTCCAAGTGTCTTTCTGCTGATGTAAATGCAGCTTTTGACCCAAACTTTGCAAGTGTTTATGAAAAAAATAACGCCGCACTACTGGGCCATGGTGTAACAGTTTGCAAATATACCGGTCACGGCGGCAAATCCGAATCCAGTGATGCTTCTGCTGAATTCATGGGTGAAATTCGTCGTTTATTTAATGCAAACGGTGTGATTTGGCAAACGGCAGAACTCGGAAGAGTGGGTGCAGGTGGTGGCGGAACGATAGCGCAGTATGTGGCAAATTTAGATATCGACACTATTGACTGTGGAACAGCACTTTTATCTATGCACTCTCCCTTTGAACTATCCAGCAAGGCTGATGTATATATGACATATCGGGCATATCAGTGCTTTTTTGTCGGAGAAACAAAATGATTTTTGAACAAAACCGAGCAATATATTATAGTCAACTGGCACCGAACAAATCGGTTTCCAGAGCAAATATTGTACAGTTTTTTCAGGACATAGCGGTTTCGCACACAACAGAAAGCGGTTATTCCTTGGAAAAACTTGCAGATTTGAATCGTGCGTGGATTCTCCTTTCTATGCATGTACGTTTTAGTGCACCGATTCCCTTATATGCCAAAATTAGAATAAAAACGTGGACATATGAGTTTGCACGCGCCTGTGGCCCACGTGCGTACCAAATTGAAGATACAGAGTCGGGGAAAATTTACGCGTCTGCCGCAGCAATGTGGACGTATATAGATACACAAACGGGCAGACCAAAAGAAATTCCCCAGGAAATGCTTTCTTATTTTGGAAACGGTGATGCACCTGATATCACTTATTTACGTCGTGCCCCGGATTTTGTTGCAAATAATCATATTGCAGATTTTAAAATCTTAAAACGGGATTTAGATTCAAACGGGCATATGAACAACGTAAAATATTTAGAATATGCAGAAGAAGTATTGCCGGATGATGCGGCGATAAAAGAAATCGAAATTTTTTATAAACATCCTGTTTTTTTGGGCGAAAAAATCTCCCTTTACTCTGAAAGAAAAGGAGAAAATTTGAACTTAATACTCAAAAACCATGAAGGGACAAATTGCGCATACATAAAATTTGTTTTGGAGTAAGTAGGCAGTATGAAAATATTAGGAATTGATCCGGGATATGCCATTGTGGGATATGGTCTTGTAAAGCAGCATTCCGGCCATTTTTCACCGCTGGACTGTGGTGTGTTGACCACACCGCAGGACATGCCTTTCCCAAAGAGACTAAAAAGTTTATATGACATGCTTACACTTTTGATTGCGGAAAAAAAACCGGATGTAATAGCAATTGAAACTTTGTTTTTCAATACAAACGTTACTACTGCTATTGCCGTCGGTCACGCAAGGGGTGTGCTGATTTTAGCGGCTGAAAACGCAGGAGTACCTGTTTTTGAATACACCCCACTTCAAATCAAGCAAGCAATTACCGGATACGGGCGTGCAGATAAAATCCAGATGCAGCAGATGGTGAAAATGCTTTTAGGACTTGCTGCAGTCCCAAAACCTGATGATGCTGCAGATGCTTTGGCAGTTGCAATCTGTCACGGTCAATCATTTAAACTGAATCAAAAAATAGGGGAGATATAATGTTTTATTATTTAAAAGGGAAAGCCGTCCTGCATGACGAAAACTTCCTTGTTCTGGATATTGGCGGCGTTGGGTATAAAATATTTACATCGCAAGCGACGCTATCTCAGATAAAATTAAACACGGAAATCACTGTCTTCACCTATACATATATTCGGGAAGATGTTTTTGATATCTTCGGCTTTTTAACCAAAGAAGAACTTGCTTTTTTTCAGAAATTGATTTCTGTTTCCGGTGTCGGCCCCAGGCTTGCGCTTGCCATATTATCAACCCTTTCTCCGCATGAACTCATGATAGCAGTTTTGTCATCGGATGCAAAAAAAATCTCACGTACACCAGGCGTTGGGCCTAAACTTGCGCAGCGGATGATTTTAGAACTAAAGGATAAGATAAAAGATGACGAAGTGGAAACCGTGATTGCAAGCCCTTCTTCTGTGCCACAAGGGTCCTCGGAGGCTGTAAATGCACTTTTGGTTCTTGGTTATGGAGAGGAAGAGGCAAGAAGGGCAGTTGCATCCGTAGGAGAAGGCTTTACGCTTGAAGATACAATCAAAAAAGCATTACTGCATTTGGTAAGATAGGGGAGAGAGTATGGATTTTGAAGAAAGCAGAATTATCACTTCCATGCAACTGGAGCAAGAAAACGACCTTGAACTTGCGCTAAGACCTCGCAGAATGGATGAATACGTCGGGCAAAGCAAACTTAAGAATAATCTTGCAATTTTTATTGAAGCTGCAAAGCTCCGTAAGGATGCATTAGACCATTGTCTTTTATATGGCCCGCCCGGTCTTGGAAAAACAACGTTTGCGGGTATTATTGCAAATGAATTGGGTGTAAACATTCGCATCACAAGTGGTCCTTCTATTGAAAGGCCGGGGGATCTAGCGGCAATTTTAACAAATCTTTCGCCTAATGATGTGTTATTCATTGATGAAATTCATCGCCTTAGCAAAACAGTAGAAGAAATTTTATATCCAGCAATGGAAGACTACGCTCTGGACATTATGATTGGAAAAGGACCAAGTGCCAGAAGTGTACGTCTGGATTTACCCAAATTTACACTTGTTGGCGCAACTACGCGCGCAGGACTTTTATCTGCACCGCTTCGTGATAGATTTGGCATTATATCTCGGCTTGAGCTTTATACAAACAACGAACTGATGCAGATTGTCCAGCGTTCTGCCTCCATTTTAAATATTGCAATATCAGAAGACGGTGCTGCCGAAATTGCCTCTCGTTCCAGAGGGACACCCCGTATTGCAAACAGACTTTTAAAAAGGCTACGCGATTTTGCTCAAATAAAAGGTGACGGCATTATTACCCGAGAAGTTGCAGATTTTGGCCTTGGAATGTTGGAAATTGATAAAATTGGTCTGGATGCTGTTGACAGGCGCATGATACTATCCATTATTCAAAATTTTAATGGTGGCCCTGTAGGTCTTGATACGCTTGCAGCCACCATTGGTGAAGATGCTGCAACCATCGAAGATGTATATGAGCCCTATCTTATGCAACTTGGTTTTCTAAACCGCACACCACGAGGCAGAATGGTTACAAGCCCGTGTTATGAACACTTTGGCATAAAAGAAAATAAATGCTGATGCATGTATAAAAAAACCATCTTTGGAGAAACTTTCTCTTAAAGATGGTTTTTTTAAGGGGTTTTTAATATGAAAATTAAAAAAATTACAGCATTTGAAATTTTAGATTCTAGGGGAAATCCAACCGTGGAAGCACATGTTTATACAGAAAGTGGTTTTCATGGGTTTGGGAAAGTTCCATCCGGTGCTTCTACAGGTGTCGGAGAAGCATTAGAGCTTCGCGATGCAGATGAAAGATTTCATGGAAAAGGTGTGCAAAAGGCCGTAAACCATATAAACGAAGATATTCAAAAGCAACTTGTGGGTATGCACATAGCCGAGCAAGATAAAATAGATAGGCGCATGATACAACTGGACGGCACACAAAACAAGACAAATCTTGGCGCAAATGCAATGCTTGCCGTCTCCATGGCTTGCGTTCGTGCGGCTGCAGACGCCTATAAACTGGAGCCTTTTCAATATTTAGGGGGCATGTCGGCAGATTTACTCCCTCTACCCATGATGAATATTGTAAACGGGGGCGTTCATGCCGCCAACAACTTGGACATACAAGAATTTATGATTGTTCCAGTTGGCGCTGAAATGTTTTCTGAAGGTCTTAGGATGTGTGCGGAAATATATCAAACACTTCGGAAACAATTGCAAAGAAAAGGACTTTCGATTGCCGTTGGCGACGAAGGTGGTTTTGCACCGAATTTTAAGAGTCACGAAGAAGCGCTTGAAGAAATACTCGAGGCAATCGAAAAAAGCGGTTATAAAAGTGGGGAAGACGTAAAGCTGGCACTCGATGCCGCATCTTCAGAATGGTTTAACGGAAACGACTATGTTATGCCAAAATCCGGAACACAGTTTTCCGCTGATGAATTGATTGCGTATTGGGAAGACCTTGTATCCAATTATCCGATTATTTCCTTAGAAGACCCTGCAGCAGAAACGGATTGGGAGACCTGGAAACGCATTACCAAACGGCTGAAAACGCAGATTGTAGGTGACGATTTATTTGTTACACATACAAATCTTCTAGAAAAAGGGATCCAAGAGAAATCAGCCAACTCTATACTCATCAAACCTAATCAAGTTGGAACAGTCACAGAAACGATAGAGGCCATAAAGCTTGCTAAATCTGTGGGATTTGGAACAATTATTTCACATCGCTCTGGCGATACAGAAGATTCATTTATTGCAGATCTTGCTGTAGGTCTAGGTGCCGGACAAATCAAAACCGGAGCTCCATGCCGAAGTGAGCGTACAGCAAAGTATAATCGTCTTTTATATATTGAAAATAAGCTTCGATTTGGGATATAAAAAAATGCCGCATAATTGCGGCATTTTTTACTGCTTCGGTTTATTTGTTTCCGCCGATAAAGGGTTACTGGCAGTGGCTTCTCGTAAGCGTTCATTATCAACATGAGTATAAATTTGCGTTGTGCTAAGCTGCTCATGTCCCAAAACTTCTTGCAAAGCCCTAATATCAACGTTCCCGTGACGATACATTAAAGTGGCAGCAGTATGACGCAGTTTATGTGCAGAATAGCGCGTCGCATCAAGCCCTGCCGTTTCAAGCGCTTTTTTTACGATAACCTGTACCATTTTTCCGCTTAAACGGGAGTGATTACGGCTTAAAAACATGGCGTTCTTATCCTTAACATTTTCATGCGGGCGCACCTGTAGATACTGATTTAAAGCCGTTTGGCACGCATGATTTAAGTAAATAATACGTTCTTTGGCACCTTTACCAAATACGCGAAGCTTTTCACCGTCATAATCCCGTAGGTTAATTCCAACTAACTCAGAAAGGCGAAGTCCACAATTTAAAAACAATGTTAGAATTGCATAATCCCGTTCAGGGTATTGGCTTTCCACATTTTCTAAAAGACGTTTGCTTTCATCCAACGTTAAATATTTAGGTAAAAGGCCTGGGATTTTCGGTGCATCCAGTTCTTTTGCAGGATTATCGTCCAAAAGTCCCATTTTAGCAGATAAATATTTAAAATATGTACGAAGACTTGAAACTTTGCGCGCTCTGGCGCTCTGGGCATTTTTTCTTGCAGAAGAAATATAGTACATGTATTCGTACAAATCATTTCTGGTTACATTCTTTAAATCGTCCAACGAGACATCTACAATAGAAACAGAATCAAAGTCATCAAAGGAAGCACGGCCATTTTTACATTGTAAATAACGGAAGAATGTGCGTAAATCATAATAGTATTCTTTTGTGGTTCTTTCGGATTTACCGAGAATAACTTCCAGATACACAAGAAAATCCTTTAAAACGCTTGGAATCCCTTCAAAGCTTTGCATTTACTCCTCCTCCCAATTAGACAAAATTTTTATTTTGTCTAATTGGCAATCGATTCTTACACATAAATTTAAATCCGGTATTTTCGTCCCCTACGCTAAAAATGCTTCATTATTTTAAAAAAGACGAGAATCCTCTCGCCTTACTTGGTGCACCCGGGGAGACTTGAACTCCCACGTCATGGACACCAGAACCTAAATCTGGCGCGTCTGCCAATTCCGCCACGGGTGCGTATTTAAAGAATGGTTTGTTTTATCGTCTTCAGTCATTATACCACATTTTTGATAAAGAATCAACTATTTTTTTATTTTTATAGTCCGGTTAAAAAAAGATAGCCTAAAATAATAATTAACGTAATGTCCTTTTCTTCGCTACTAATCAGTAAAAACAGAAGTCCCAGCAGTAAAATATCATCTGTAGAAAACCGTTCAAATAATTTTTTTCTTTCGATTGTTTTTTCGTTATTAGAAAATCCTCCTTTTAATTCTGTTTTTTTATTTTCTGCAACAACAGGATGCATCTCCCCTTTTCCTGTCTCTACTGCCTTAGCAGCTCTTCGAATTTGTTCTGCTCGCTTTTCATAATCATTTAAGTACTGCTTATACATTTACTTTGCTCCTGTTTATAAAATTTTTAATTCTTCAAAGACGGAAGACATTTTGCTAAGCTTTAATATTTGCATTGCCTGTTCTGCACCATGCAGTCGTTTCTCGCTTAAATAAGGCTTAATTGCCATTAAGAGATTGATTCTGGGGTCATTATCATTCGCTATTTTACCAAAGGCGTTACCAAGCTTTAAAAGTGTTTCAGGATTGTCCAACCCGAAAGGGAGCGATATAGATTTTTGATTTTCTGATTTTTCTTGTTTTTCTGCAGCATTGTTTTTCATAGAGTTCATAAGACCCATGATTTGTTCCATTGCAGCTGGATTTTCTAACAAACCTTTTAGCATTTCTTCCATATCGCATCCTCCTTCCGGTAGAGATTATTTTTTAAAAAAGCTTTCAATGGTATGCATAATGTCAGGATTTTGATTCAGTATTTTTAAAAGGCCTTCCGTGTCATCGGGTTTATTCTTTTTTAGATCTTCAATAACGGCTTTTCCTTCCGCCGTTTTAGCAAAAGCGTTTGCTTTTTCGATTCCTTTTTCCAGAATTTTTGGGTCTACCTTTTTAAGCATCTCATTAAAGTCAGGCATATTTCCCCCACCCTTTCTATAACTATATTCTATCTCGTATAAAGAATATGCTTTATGTAATCTGATTGTGCATAAAAAAATGAAAAAGCCTTGACTTTTAGAAGAAAATCAACTATAATACAAAAGAACGGGGTTTGGCGCAGTTTGGTAGCGTGCATGGTTTGGGACCATGAGGCCGTGGGTTCAAGTCCCACAACCCCGACCATAAAAAAGGTGGCTATAAAGCCACCTTTTTTTACGGTTTTATCGTTTGTCGCCGCCTGATTGTAGAGTGCCCACCCCAGTGCTGTATTTTCTTTGGAGACCTTTCCTTTTTCCACGTCCTGCACCCATGCTCAAAACGCCGATGCATAACCGCGCGTTTGTATTTTTGACGCAGCATCTCGAATTGCCTGCTTGTCCGTGTAGACGGTATAGGAAAAATCTCCGTCCAGCACCAGCTGTTCAATAGTGGGGATTGCCTCCTCCGGCGTCACCTTTGCTTCGAGAATGGTACGGACTGTTTGCGATACCTTTCTTCCGTCACTTGTTTTCTTGGGAACCGACACATCCCTTGCGGGGTTTTCCACAGCAGGAATAGCACCGTATTTCTCAACAAGTTCAGAAAGTCTTTTCCCTGCAATGCTTTTTTTACCCTCTTGTGCATTTTCTGCGGTATTCTGCATAGAATTATTCTTCTTTGCTTCTGTGTCCGCCATGTCGGCGTCGTCTTTTGCAATGGCGTATTGGCGGGCACCCTCGTCGTTTACCTGTTTTGCTATTGCGTATTGGCGTCCCGTATTCTTTTCGCTTTTCCTCGCCTCTAGTCTGACACCGGATTGATTTCGTATGCCGCCTCTAGAATCTCCGACGCCGTTGCCCCCCAGTTCTGTTCCAGAAACTCTATCAGCTGCATCGCTTGTTCGTCCGTTTTCATCATAGACAGCACGCAAAGAATGGTGTCTCGCTCTATTTCGAAGGCCGCTAACCCTTCGACTAAAACTCTCTTGATTTCTGATACTGCCATTAAGAAGCTCCTCCTCCAATATATCTATTAGTTCTTTGCTGTTTACAGGATCAAATCTTGCAAATGCTATGCCGTCATAGTCAGCCGCTGGTTCATACAAATAATATTTGTCTGCCGCATATACCGAGTCAACCCTTTGCACTTCGCCTTGTCTTGCGGACTCTTTTTCCATAATTGCCTTTTTAACAAGTCGATATTCCTGCGCTTGCATTCGCAATGGTTTTCTTTTATTATAACGTTTATCTCTCTTGTTTGCAACACCTTTCTTTTTTTCAATCATAAACTGCCGCCCGTCTTCGTACAGCATGCTCTCTCCCGCCATACTTGCTTCTGCATCCAGAACATCCATTTGTGCGTCATATTCTTTGTCCGTCATGGTGTCCATGGTCGTAGCGCGCGCGTTCTCTCCAAGAGGATTTTGCGTGGCGGCGTTACCTTCCGCTCCCCTCGCGTATTGCGCGTCCGCCTGCCTTTTGGCGTCCCGCACCTCATTTTGCCGCGCTTGAACACTTTGCGCCCCTTTGTTTTCCCGAAGTGCCTTCGCATAAAGTGCTCTTGCCTTTGCGACGAATACTCTCTCCTGTGCATCCTTGTCGCCGAGCTTTGCAAGGATGCGGTCGAGGAAGTTTACAATCTTTCTGCCGCTTTCCTTATCTGCATTCACAATAGAAGTGATGCTTGCCTCATCTGCGAAAAGATGCTCCTGGGCATATTCTGCCACAAGATCCTGGTCTATTTTGGCCGTTGTATCGAGGTCTACCCCGTGGCGTGCATAGCGCGCCTTTAGCTCTGCACGGGCTTTTGAAATATTTATACCATCCTGCTGCATTTTCCGCAGCACTGTTTTGAAGAAGCTTATGTACCCGTCCGTAAGTTGTATAGCGTGAATCATTTCATGGCCGAGAATGACGGCAACGGGATTTTTCGCATTGACATTGATGTAAATTTTTCCGTCCTCATGGTTATAATACCCGAGGTCGTTTTTCACTTTGCCGTCCGTATTTCGATAGAAAACAACCTCTTTGCCGATAATTTT
>JAZNHR010000007.1:0-43921 GCA_045577075.1 Clostridia bacterium
CCCGAAGGGGCTTGCCGAGCGGAAAGCGTGTAAAAGGCAAAGCCTTTTAGCGAGTCGCGCCCGCGGGGGCGTGGGGTGTCGCGCCACACCCCACAAATAAAAGAATAAATAAAAAGAATAGTGAATAAAACAAACGCGGCACGATGGTACAGCAATTTATTATTTCTTATATATTCACTACTCTCTCTTCTTTTAGGCAGGTTTATCTGCCGTTTTTATGCCATAAAGGGCGTGAGCTCCTTGCAGATTGCTTCAGGGGCATCGGTGTGAACTTCCACACGAATGGGCTTGCCTAAATCCAGGCTGAAGATACCCATAATGGACTTGGCGTCAACAACGTAACGACCGGAGGTTAAATCAACCTCAAAATCATACTTGTTTACGATGTTTACAAAATTCTTAACATCGGTAATGGACTTTAATGCAACATCAAATGCTTTCATGCTTGTTACCTCCTTTAATTTTCTTACCTTCTATTATATAGAAATTTCGCGAAATGTCAAGAGGTTTTTTCTTATTATTCGCCGCATGCTTCAATTTTCACCACGGAAATTTCATACGCCGTTTTGGAAACAAAGGAATCCTCCGCGGTGCGCTTCCGGTACTCTCTCGACTGTATTCTCCCCGAAAGCCGCACCTTATCGCCAACGGCAAGATTGCGTGAAAAACGGGCGTTTCGTCCCCAGGCGATGCAGGGAATATAGTCGGACTTGTTATAGGAACGGTTTACAGCGAGAAGCATATCGGAAATTTCTCGACCAAAGGGTGTATGCCGGTATACGGGCGGCTTGCAGATAAAGCCAACAAGTACAATTTCATTGGGCGGTGCGTCAGTTTCTTCTTCGGGGAAGCGAATATCTCGTGCGAAAAGAGTCAGCATGAGTCGGCTGCCTTCGTCGCTGTAATTATTATAGGAGCGGAACTGCCCCGAGATTTCCACTCTGTCCCCTACCTTTAGTGCCTTTGGGTCGCAAAGACGCTCTGACACTGTGACGGGGATGCTGTCCTTTGCCTCGCTGAGCCGTGGTACACAGACGTGAAAGGTGTAAAACCCCTCGCCGTATACACTGTGGCTAAAAACCGCCTCGTCCTCAATCAGCCCTGCGATGAGTGCTGTGTTTGTTTCCATCATCATTTCTCCTTCCAAATCGTATCTCTCCTTTTTAATTAGTTTATGCAACTGAAATGGAAATATCTTCCAATTTACATACAGTATACCAGAATTTGGAAATAAATGCAAGAGAAACCTTCCAAATTCTGGAAATAAATTTTTAAACCAAGAAAAAACGCAGAAAACATGCGTTTTTTGCCCTACCCGGTACTATGTTTCTTTTCGTTTGCATAGAGTAGTACGGACAAAGTTTTAAGGAAAGGAACGGAATAATGGCGCGGAAATATCTGTTTTTGGGCCTGTGGGCATCTGTATTTTTGCTGCTTGCCATGTTTGTTCCAAAAACAAGCACGGAAGAAGTATGCCGAGAGTTTCTTTTAAACTTGGGCTGGGAAACGGCAGGCGAGGTACGGGAGGAGCTCGTTACGCTTCCGAAGACGGAGGACGCGACTTGGGCACAGTATCTCGCCATGCAGCGGGAGAACGGCTTTGACATGTACCCTTATGGGGAAAAGGAAGTATTAAAGCTTGTGTTCGCGGTAACAAATCACCCCTTCGGGGATGACGTATACGCCACGGTGTACTATGCGGATGGACGTGTCATTGGCGGCGATATTATGAGCCCTGCCTTGCGGGGTTTTATGCATGGACTGCGGCTTTCCAGTTTCTAACAAATCCAGACGGAGAATTATGCAAATCTAACAAAATTTCTTCCTTTAATTTGTATGACTTACCACTTCACAATCCCTAAAAAATGTGGTATACTACTTAATAATGAAAAACAAAAGGGTGCGCTATGCCCTCTCAAAAAAGAAAGGAATGTGCAAAATGGCAAGTTTAAGTTTAAAAGGCGTTTACAAACGTTATGCAGGCGGCGTTACGGCGGTAAGCGATGTTAATTTGGAAATTGCTGATAAAGAGTTTTTGATTCTCGTTGGTCCTTCCGGTTGTGGTAAATCTACTACGCTTCGTATGATTGCAGGTCTGGAAGAAATTTCTGAAGGTGAAGTTTACATAGGCGACACCCTCGTAAATGAGGTTGTTCCGAAGGACAGAGACATTGCGATGGTTTTCCAGAACTACGCTCTCTATCCGCATATGACTGTTTTTGAAAACATGGCATTCGGTCTGCGCCTTCGCAAGACCCCGAAGGATGAAATTAAAAGACGTGTAGAGGAAGCCGCACGTATTCTCGATATCGAACATCTTCTCGACAGAAAGCCGAAGGCTCTTTCCGGCGGTCAGCGTCAGAGAGTTGCGCTCGGTCGTGCAATTGTTCGTGAGCCGAAGGTCTTCCTTATGGACGAACCGCTTTCGAACCTGGATGCAAAGCTTCGTGTACAGATGCGTTCCGAAATCGGCAAGCTGCACAGAAAATTGGAAACCACCTTTATTTACGTAACCCATGACCAGACAGAAGCTATGACAATGGGTACCCGTATCGTTGTTATGAAGGACGGTTTTATACAGCAGGTTGCAACGCCCCAGGAACTGTACGATACACCTGCTAATATGTTCGTTGCAGGCTTTATCGGTAGCCCCCAGATGAACTTCTTTGATGCAAAGCTCATAAAGGAAGGCAATACCGTGGCCCTCGAATTTGGCAGTAATAAGGTTGTTCTGCCGGAAGGCAAGGCAAAAGCGCTGGAAGGCAAGGAAGAATACTTTGGCAAGGAAGTTTCCGTCGGTATTCGTCCCGAAAGCATTTACGATGATGAAGCACACATCTCCGCAATGGGTGACAGCCTCGTAAAGGTACACGTTGACAATACAGAAATGATGGGTGCCGAAACCTATCTGTACCTCCTGATGGAAGGCACACAGCTCGTTGCAAGAGTTAACCGTCGCTCCACCGCAGCAATTGATGACGATCTCTCGGTTGCAATTGATGCAAACAAGATTCATCTCTTCGACAAGGAAACAGAGCTCACAATCATCAACTGATAATAAAAAATTGCCCCCGAAAACATTTGTTTCCGGGGGCTTTTTTTATGCTTTAAAAGTACTAGCGCAGGGCGTCCTTTGCAATGGAGGCCGTGATGGCAAGAAACGCATCAATATCCTCTATGCCGTGGCAATGGAGGGGGGAGACGCGGATGGCGCCTTCGAGTCCGAGCGCTTCCAATATTCTCTTGGAATAAATACTGGAAACGACTCTTTCGTAAACCGTAACGCCGCGTCTTTGGTATTCTGCCACACATTCTGTATAATCCATATCTTTAATTTTAATGGCACAAATAAGGTCGCGGATAGTTAAGTCGTCCGTATCCATAAACACCGTAACACCCGGAATGTGGCGAAGCCCCGGCGTTTCTGCGGTGCCTTCCAGCATGTGGTGCAAAAGCGCCCTCTCGTGCAGGTGAATACGCCGCATTCCTTCTGTGTACAGCGCCTTTCGGTCGGCGTCGGGAATAAAATGCTTGCCGATTTCGCACACGTAGTTTATAATTTCCATGGCTGCTGCAAAATTGCCCGGTGCACTTGTTCCCAGCTCAAAAACAGATTGGTCTTTTGCAATCAGCTTGTGGTGGGGTAGTGCTGCTACCCTATCGGAAACATAGGCAAAGCCGCAGCCGCGGATACCGAAAAATTTGTACGGCGCAAAATTCATGCCGTCAATTTGCAATTTTTCCACATCCAGACAGCTGTGGGGCGCATGCTGTACGGCATCGGAAATAATGTACAGATCAGGCTTTATAGCTCTTGCCTTCTTTACAATATCTTCCATATCCATAATGGTTCCCGAAATGTTGGAGGCGGACATAATGCTTAAAAGACAGGTGTTCTCGTCCACATATTTGACTGCCTCATCCGCATCAATGCGACCTGTTTCGGGATTTGCAGGGACCACGCGCAGTTCCTTCCCTGTTTTTTTGCAGTAAAATTCTACCGCATCGAAGGCGGAGGGGTGCTCGATGGAGGATACAACGGCATTTGTGCCGGGAATGTTTTCCATGATAAGGCCCACCATATGAAACATGGTCTGGGAAGCGGTAAGCTCCGTAATCAGTGCGCCACTCTTTGCCCCGAATATAATTTCCAAAATTTCTTTTGTGCCCGTGTCCACAAGCCCTTTTAAATATACGGAGCGGGCGTGAATTCTTTCGGGGCAATCCGGAAAATATTCGTGTTCTGCCTTTGCCTCTACGCACTTTTTAAGACGCAGACTGCCACCCGAATTTTCAAAAAACAACCGCTTGCCGTACTGGGGGTCTTCATCCGCATAACAAAACTGTTCTTTTAACTTTTTTTGCAGGGTTTCGTCCAATAAAAGTCCTTTTGGATATTGCATATTTCTTTACCCTTCCTTTCTGTTTTCCGGCATTAAATTGCCGAGTTTTACGTATCGAATGGCGTCCTTCCCTCTAACCTTCGGGTTGCCGTTTTGGTATTCGAGAGCAAGCTCGCTTGTGCTGTACGCCAAATACACATCGTTTAAAATATCAAGTAAACACACATTTACAATGCCGCATTTTGAGTATAAATCCATCACTTCCTCGAGTGTTTCGCCGTAAACGAGCTTTATACTTGTTCTGCCCTGCTGGATTTCGGGGCGGTTTTTCGTATCATCATTAAAATAGTTGTAGGAAATGAGAAAGCTGTCCTTGTAATTTATGATTCTCGGACGGCACTGTATGCTGTTTTCAAAAGACAAGGGCTCGGCCCATGTTTTGCCCATATCGGTTGAATATGTATAATGGATACTACCCAAATCCTTTTCAGTACGAAAAACGGCGTGAATGGTATCGCCTACAAATTTATAGTCCATTTCATACTGTGCGGCAAAGGGGCAAACGGCAAAAAATTCAAGGGTTTTGAGATCATCCTTGGAACGGTAGAGAATTGGCTCTGCTACATAGCTTGTAACGGTGCCGTAGATATAGCCGTCATTGCCTTTAAAAATCGTGTGACTACCAAAGGAGATTTGCTCCGTACAGCGGTATGTATGGTTAAAGTGGCCGTTTTTGGCAAGGTATGCATACTGTTCCGACTCACAAAGCGGCACCAATTCGCCGTCCTCTTTTAAAAGCTGCACCACCTCTTCCTCGCTGAGGGTGTCGGTTAAATAATCATAGTCCCTAAAGCAGGTAACATGGTCGCCTTCGGCACGGCTGTTCTTTTCGTAAAGAACACGCACCCTTCCTTCGCCAAGACCAAAAATATTCTGGCAGTACACGTCCTCGCCCGTAGCAATGGTGACAAAGCGAATATTCGTCGGCTGGGATGCGGGGAAATAAGATAGGGCAATTTTGCCCCTCGACTCTCCGTAATGCCCCTGGGGGCCAGGCATATAGGCACAGAACATAATGCCATACTTTTTGTCAAAGGCAAGGCCGGCGCCGTCCGCACTCGTTTCCGTAAGACCGTTGTTAATCTGGACAGCGTGCTGTAAAATCGCTGAACAGTCTTCATTTTGTAAGTACATAAAAATACTCCCCTTTCTTTTTCACAGTATAGCATAACTTTTAGGAAATAAAAAGTTCCTTTTTAGCAAAAAACATTGAAAAATCAGCAAATAAATGTTATACTATTCATATGAATACTTTCTTTGAAACGGAAATCACTTACAAGAAAATTACATTTTATTACAGCGACCGCCCCGCTTTTCTAGAACGGGAAATGCACCCCTATCATGAAATTCTGTATGTTTTGGACGACAATGCTGAGCTTTTTCTTGCAAGCGGCTCGAAAAAAGTGGAAAAACAAACGCTTTTCGTGATCCCCGAAGAGACGTATCACTTTTTTCGGATAAAGCCCGAAGAAAAATTCTTAAGGCTTAAAATCAGTATTCCGCCCGATATGGAGGAGGAGGTTTTTGCACGCACCCTGAAGAAACTGCGGATATTGGAGGCAGTGGGTGAAGGCGTCCGCCACGCGTTGCAGACGCTTTGCCGTGTTCTTCGAGAAGAAACTGCGGACCAGGGGTTTTATGCCTATGCCGCTTTTCTCATGCTCATTTCCGAACTGGATATGGCAGAGGATACGGATGGGGACCATCGCTTTATTGAAACGAGCCGTATGGTGCAGAGCCTTATCGAATACATCGGAGAGAATCTTTCGAAGGATTTAACGGTAAATCACCTTGCAAGCTTGTTGCATGTTTCACCCTCGTCCCTTACCCACACATTCAAAAAGGAGTGCGGCATTTCTCTTCACAGATATATCCTACAAAAGCGGCTCCTTTATGCGAGAAAGCTTATATTTGACGGCGGCCGTCCCACCAAAATATACGGAGAGGCTGGATTTTTGGACTATTCTGCTTTCTACAAGGCTTACACACGTTTTTGGGGGAAATCCCCTTCAGAAGAAAAATAAGCGCACCCAAAGGCGTTTTCGCATAAGGTGCGCTTTTTCTTATTTGTTATATTTTTTCATCGTTTCCAGAACGTCTTTTCCCTTTGCGTATACGAAATTCCAGTCTCCCCCGCAAAAAAGCATGTCAAGACCAAGCGCTGACCATTTGGCGATATCGCTTTCGCCCATGCCGCCTGCAAGACCGATAATCTTGCCGCTCTTTTTCACTTTTTCCGTTGCTTTTTCAATTTGGGAGAAGGTGGCGTCACCGTAAACGTTCAGGAAATCACCTAAAGAGCCTGATAAATCGTTGGGGCCGAAAATAAAGCCGTCAATATAAGGGTTTTTCAGGATTTCGTCAAGCTCCGCTATCATATCAATGTGCTCAATCTGTACGAAGCGACAAAGGGAAAGGCTATCTTTTTCCGTGTACGTTTTAGCATTGTCCGCGCCATAGCGGATGGCGCGCATGGGGCCAAACCCGCGAGTGCCGAGGGGTGGATACAGGGTCATTTCAATAAGAGAATTGATTTCCGCGGCCGTTTTTGCCATAGGGAAAATGATGCCGTCGGGCCCCATTTCCAGTATTTTTTTCGTTGCCGTCAAATCATTTTGCGGCAGGCGGATAACGGCAGGAATGTCCGCCGCCTTTGCTGCGTTAAGATGACACAGCACCTCTTTATAGCTCGTGTAGGTATGCTCCGTGTCAATCCACACGCAGTCATATCCTATATACCCCATAATTTCGCAAAGGCACGGATCCGTAAGGCACACAAGGCAGCCTAAAATCGTTTTCTTTTCTGAAAGCTTTTCTCGTAAATTGTTCATTTTAGTTTATTCCTTCTCAAATAAATCGCCAAGACAGATATATCTTACCGCATCTTTGCCTCTTACATAAGGCGTGCCGTTTTGGTATTCAAGGGCGGAGTGGCTCGTCGAGTAAGCAAGGTACACCTCGCCGAGCACATCCTCTAGCGCCACGTTTACAATGCCGTATTTCGAGTGAAGGTCCATAAGGGGTTTGACTGCATCGTTTTCCACCGTACAGAGGCGGATTGCCGTTCTGCCCATAATCACTTTCGGGCGGTTTCCGCTGTTATCATCAAAATAATTATAGCAAAGAACCGGTTTTCCGCCGCTTATGATAACCCGGGGGCGGCACTGAATGCTGTTCTCCATATCCACGGGGTCGGACCATGTTTTCCCCCCATCCTCGGAAAAGGCGAAGGTGTTGCCGTTTTCCTTTTGGTTTGTTCTGTATAAGGCGTAAACCTTGCCGTCCAGAAGCTTATAGTCAAATTCATACTGAACGGGACGGGGGTATACGGCAAAGAATTCAATGGTTTCCATATCATCCTTTGAACGGAACAAAATAACCTCGGAAAGCTCTCCCGGAAGCGCACCGTAGGTATAGCCTTCCGCATCTCTAAAGGGGGTAAACCCGCCGAAAATTATCTGTTCGGAGCATCTGTAAACGTGGTCGTGATACCCACGCGCCTCCAGATACGAAACGCAAGCCGAAAGACAAAGGGGCACGAGACTGCCGTCCTCTTTGCGGATGGAAACACGCTTTTCCTCGGACATCGTTTCCGTAATGCAATCAAAATCCTTAAAGCAAATGCTGTGGTCGCAGTCCTCCCGGCTGTCCTTTTCGTAAAAGACACGTACCTTTCCGTCGCCAAGGCTTAAAATGTTCGGAACATATACATCGTTTCCCTCTACGATGTCCAGAAATTTAATGTTGGTGGGCTGGGAAGCAGGGAAATAGGAAAGGGCAATTTTGCCTCTCGATTCGCCGTAATCTCCGTGATAGCCGGGCATATAGGCGCAAAACATAATGCCGTATTTTTTGTCAAAGGCGAGGGACGCGCCGTCGGCACAGGTCTGCCTAAGTCCGTCGTTAATTTGCGTAGAAAGGTTTAAATCCATTGTTTTCATGACAGTACTCCTTCTTTTTTCCAATTTTTAAACTGCAGGCCGTCAGGCACAGGCGTGGCAAGTCCCGGCAGGCAAACAGCTTCTGTTCTGTCCGTAATTTCGCCGTAGGATGCACGGTAATGGACGGCCGATTTCGTAATAATAATCTTTTGCTCTTCGGGCCGTATGCCGTGGCTTTTGAAAACCTCAATGTCCCAAGGCTGCCGGGGAATGGAAGATACAAGCACCGTGTTGCCTTGGATTTCCAACACCGCCGTTTTACCGTGTTTTATAATCTCGCCGGGGGCAAGCTTTGCCCGGGCAACGTATTTGCCGTCAGAAATCATTTTTACATAAGCGGTGACCTCCAGTGGCCCGCCGGAAAAGCGAGGGTCACTCCAGCCGCCAAGGGATAAGGAAACGGTACTTCCCACGCCTGCCGCCTCGCATTTTTTAACGCTTTCCGCGTCCACAATGGTGGCAAGGGCGCACCCTTTTATTCCTCTTTTCAGGATTTCTCTTAAAATGTGGGTGGAATCACTAAATGCGCCTGCTCCCGGGTTGTCGGAGGCATCGGCAATGACGAAGGGCTTGTCGCTTTCCGAAAGAGCCATCTCGAAAACTTCGTCCAGTGTGGGGAAGGTTCTTTTTAAAGTAGGCGTTCTCTCAGAAATAAAGACAGCCAGTTCGTCTGCCGCCTTTTCGGCAAGGGAGCTGTCGCCGTCTGTTACAACGGTCACGCCCATGCCCATCTCTTCTATATCTGCGGCGAAAAAGCCGTGGGAAAATCTTGCGCTTAAAACGCCTTTTCGTGTCGCCAGTTCTCCCGTCTTGTCATAAATACATTTCATTTCGGGGAAGTCGCTGGGGAAAAGGGGCAATAAATAAGGGACAAGACGATACGCCATAACGGGATTCATTTTCCCGTCTACGGCATCTCGCATAAGTTCTGCTGCAAGAAAACCCGTTTCGTATGTATCGGTGTGGGGGTAGCACTCGTAGGGCACAAGGGCGGTGGCATTCTTTGCCATTTTTTCCGTCACATTGGCGTGTAAATCCAGGGAAGCGATAATGGGCACAGCTTCGCCCACCGCGGCGCGGATAGTTTCGAGCAAGTCCCCTTCCCCGTCCGGGTGCCCTTCTGCCACCATGGCGCCGTGGAGCGAAAGGAGAACGCCGTCTATGGGCGCGTTTTCCCGGATAATGGAAAGAATTTTGTCTGTCACAAAGTCATAAACTGATTTTGTCACAGAGCCGGACGGCGCGGCGTCCATATCCACCGTGGGGAGAAGCACCGTGTCCGTTCTGCCTTCAAAAACATCGATAAACGCACCGATTTCGCTGCCGATGCCTCGCTGATTCGGGATAATTTCTTCGCCCACATCAAAGCGTAAATTTTTATATCGCGTCTCATCCGCCGGGGCGGAACAAAAAGAATTGGTTTCGTGAAGAAATCGACCGATAACAATCTTTTTCAGCATAATAGCCCCTCCGTTTTCGTTCTTTAGTTGTATTATATCAAATTTTTTAGAAATATGAATAGTCTTTTTGGCAAAAAACATGGAAAAAACGGCAAACAAAAAGAAGCGGCAATTTTACTTTGCCGCTTCTGAGAGCATATTCTCAACATACACCCCATACCCCCTTGTGGGGTCATTTACAAAAACGTGGGTCACCGCCCCAACTAATTTTCCATTCTGCACGATTGGGCTTCCGCTCATGCCTTGTACAATGCCCCCCGTAGCACGGAGCAGGCGTTCGTCCGTGATGCGAATGACCATACATTTATTCTCTCCGTCCTTCTGCGGAAACACCTCTTGTATTTCGGCAGCGTACCCCACTGCTGTGCCTGTGACGACGTCCGTGTAAATCGTGGCATCGCCCGTGTGGACCTGGGTGCTGACGGCAATGGGAATCTGGGCACCGTTTGGGGGAGACGCCATTTTGCCATAAAGGCCCACGTTTGTATTTTTCTCAATACTGCCAATGTTTTCTGCACCAAATACGCCGCAAATTTCCCCTGGCGCGCCGGCTTCGCTTTTTGTAATGTAGGCAACATTACACGCCGTAATATTTCCCCGTGCAGGCTCTATTGCAGAACCTGTTTCAAAATCCTCGATGGCGTGCCCCAATGCCCCGTAGGTCCCATGTACGGGGTCTTGAAACGTAAGCGTGCCGACGCCTGCCGCACTTTCCCTAACCCAAAGCCCCAGCTTATAGCTTTCGCCGTCCTTGTAATAGAGCGGCGTGGCCACCGTGTCCCAAGTTTTACCGCCTCGGGAAACGGTGAGGGTAAGACCTTTGCCTTCGCTTTTCTCTACCGCCGCCTCCAGTTCGTCACTTCCCGAAAGGGACACGCCGTCCACTGCCAGCACTCGGTCGCCCACCTCGATCCCGGCTTCCTTTGCCGGTGCTCTTCTTCCCGTGCCGGGAATTTCCGAAAGTGCCACTACCATGACCCCTTGCATGTAAAGCTTAATTCCCACCGTCTGTCCGCCCAAAATAACATTTTTTGGCTCCATGACATGAATCGTTGCCGTTTTTCGAAGAAGTCCCAAAAGAGAAACGTCCACGGCAAAGGAGCCGGTTTTTTGGGGTGTAAGAGAGGCGGCGTCCCCATTTTTTTTCATTAAAAAACCGTCCTTCGAAGCGTGAACCGCAACAAAGGCCGGAAAAGAATGCGCCTCGCCGCAAAGCATGGTAAACTGTGCGGGCACAAGAGAAAACTGCTGCACGGCAAAAACGGCCGCGGCAAGCAATATTGCCGCACCGCCGCGCAGCCAAATTTTTAATTTTCGCATTCGTTTCACCTCGCAAATTAGTTTTTCCCGTTTTTGCGAGGATATAAGAATTAAATTTTAATCACAAAGCCAATTTTTCTCTGATTTTTTTCCGTACAATCAGGTAACAAATAAAATGCGTAATGCCTGTAATCGTCCATGTAATGGCGTAAGAAATAAATAGTACCTCAATGGTGTGAAATTTGGCAAAAACCGTAAAAATCCACAGAATACGAAGGCCGCAGGCGCCGATTAGGGAAACGCACATGGTAAGGAAGGAATATCCGAGACCACGCACAGCACCCATAACCGTTTCCATAAGACCGCACAGAAAATACGGCAATGCTAAAAAGAGGAAGCGCCGACAACCGTGGGCAATGACGAGGGGGTCGGACGAGTAAATAGACAAAAGCGGCTCGTCAAAAAACACAACGAGAACACCTAAAATAATGCCGATAACCGTAACACAGCCGCAGCATACTTTAAGACCTTTATCAATCCGGTCCGGGTTTTTGGCCCCCATGTTCTGCCCGGCAAGCGTCAGCATGGTCTGGTAAATTGGGTGCATGGCAGCATAAACAAAGCCTTCAATATTTGCCGCTGCGGTATTTCCTGCAATGAGCGCTGTGGACTGGAAGGAATTCAGCGATGCCTGAATGAGCATATTCGAAATGGAAAACAGGGAGCTTTGTATCCCCGCCGGCAGACCGATGCTTAAAATGGCAAGAACCTCCGCTTTTTTCATTTTCAACTTGCGGAAGTCAAGGTGCACGGCACTTTCTTCTTTCATAAGACACACAAGAATCAGAGCGCAGGCAACAAACTGGGAAACGGCCGTGGCAATACCGACGCCTACGGCACCCATATGGAAAACAAGGACAAAAATTAAATTTAAAATAACGTTGACAACCCCGGCAACCATGAGAAAATAGAGAGGACGGGTCGTATCGCCCTTGGCACGGAGGATGGCGGCACCAAAATTATAGAGAACGCTTGCCGGCACCCCGATGGCGTATGCCTTTAAATAGGCGGTGGCGCTGGGGAGAATATCAAGCGGTGTACCGAGAAGGCGGAGGAGACTCCCTGAGAAAACGAAAAGCACCACGCCCGATAAAAGACCACCAAGGATACCCACCAAAACAGATGCGTGTACTGTGCGGGAGATTCCCTTTGCGTCGCCTGCCCCAATGTTTTTTGCTACCAAAACATTTGCACCGATACTCAGCCCGATACAAATGTTGACGACAAGGTTTACCGTCGAGGTGGTGGAGCCTACGGCCGCAAGCTCTGTTTCCCCTGCAAATTGCCCGACAACAATAATATCAGCGGCATTAAATAAAAGTTGCAGAATACCGCTGAAAATCATGGGAATTGCAAATAAAAGTATGTTCTTTAGAAGCGGCCCTTCCAAAAGGGTTATATCGTGGCGTCTGCGAGACATGATTCTCCCTCCCAAGCGTTCATTTTCACGGGGTATTGTATCATAGAAAGTCCCGAAACGCAAGGCTTTTGCTGCGAAAAAAATTCTTTTGACATTTCATACAATATATTGTATAATAGGAAGAAGGAAGGTGGTATGTATGACAAATTACGGCAATGACAGTATATCGTCGCTCAAGGGTGCAGACCGTGTCCGCAAGCGTCCCGGCGTTATTTTCGGCTCGGACGGGCTGGAGGGGTGTCAGCACGCTGTATTTGAAATATTGTCAAACTCCATTGACGAAGCTAGAGAAGGCTTCGGCAAGGTCATTGAGGTTACCCGCTTTCTGGACAAATCCATAGAAGTAAAGGATATGGGCCGCGGCGTGCCTATGGAATATAACCCCAAGGAAGAACGGTACAACTGGGAACTGGTATTCTGCGAAATGTACGCCGGCGGTAAGTACGATAATAATTCCGGTAAAAATTATGAATATAGCCTGGGGCTCAACGGCCTCGGCAGCTGTGCCACCCAGTACGCCTCGGAATATATGGAAGTCACCGTCCAGCGTGACGGCTACCGCTACCAGCTTTTCTTTGAAAAGGGCGAAAACCAGGGCGGTCTTTATAAAGAGCAGGTAAGATACCGCCATACGGGTACCACCATTAAATGGCGGCCTGATTTGGACGTTTTTACCGATATTGATATTCCTCTCGAGTTTTTTCAGACGACCTTAAAAAAACAGGCGGTCGTCAACGCCGGCATTACCTTTAAGCTGAAAAACGAAACGAAAGAGGGCATGGAGGAATACGTTTACTGCTACGAAAACGGCATTTCTGACTACCTTATGGAAGTCAGCGGCGAGGGGGCTTTTACGGGCATTGCCAGGTATGAGGCGGAATGCACGGGGCGAGACCGTGCCGATATGCCGGACTATAAGCTTCGTATGCAGGTTGTCTTTTGCTTTAATAACACCGATACAATATTGGAGTATTATCATAATTCCAGCTTTCTCGAGCATGGCGGCTCGCCGGAAAAGGCGGTGAAAAGCGCGTTTGTTTCCGCGCTGGACGCTTATATCAGGGGCGCGAACAAGTATACAAAAGGGGAATCGAAAATTACGTTCCAGGACGTGCAGGACAGCCTGTGCCTCGTCATGAACTCTTTTTCCACCATGACAAGCTATGAAAACCAGACGAAAAAGGCAATCACCAACCCCTTTATCGCCGAGGCGATGACGGATTTTCTGCGGAAAAATCTTGAAATCTACTTTATTGAAAACCGCATTGAGGCAGAAAAAATTGCCGAGCAGGTGCTTCTTAACAAGCGAAGCCGTGAAACGGCGGAGAAAACGAGGGTAAACCTAAAGAAAAAGCTGGCGAAGAATATTGATGTTACCAACCGCGTGCAAAAATTTGTAGACTGCCGCACAAGAGATACGGAGCGGCGCGAACTTTACATCGTGGAAGGTGACTCTGCTCTCGGCTCTGTAAAGCTTGCCCGAAATGCGGAATTTCAGGCGATTATGCCCGTTCGCGGTAAAATCTTAAACGTGTTAAAGTGCGATTTGCCTCGTATTTTTAAAAGCGACATCATTATGGATTTGATGCGCGTTTTAGGCTGTGGCATCGAGGTCAAAACAAAAGAATTTAACAGCTTTGATTTGGAAAATTTACGGTGGGACAAAATTATTATCTGTACCGACGCGGACGTGGACGGCTACCATATTCGCACCCAGATTCTCGCCATGATTTTCCGCCTGACGCCTACCCTCATAAGAGAGGGCAAGGTGTATATTGCCGAATCGCCCCTTTTTGAAATCACCACGAAAAGCGACACGTTCTTTGCCTATACCGAGCAGGAAAAGGCACAGATTCTCGCAAAACTGGGAAATACAAAATATACTATTCAGCGGTCAAAGGGTCTTGGCGAAAACAACCCCGACATGATGAGCAAAACCACCATGAACCCCGAGTCCCGCCGCCTCATCCGCGTGCTGCCCGAGGACGTGGAAAAAACGGCAGAGGTGTTCGAACTTCTACTCGGGGACAATCTCCAAGGCAGAAAAGAGCATATCGCACAGTATGGCGCGCAGTATATAGATTTAGCAGACGTTATGTAACTGGGGCTTTAAAAAATGCACAGACCGCAAAAAGGCAAATAAATAATTATAAACAGCATGTTCCCCAGACAAAGTTTTAAAAAGAAGAAAAATCGCAGAAACTGCGATTTTCTTTTTTTATGCCTTTTTGCTATGAACAAACGTCACCGCTCGCCGTACCAATGTACGCCTTCGGGTTTGCATAGCAGGGAAAGCCCTGTTATGCTTCCGTTTGTCCATTCTGCACGATTTTTAAAAGCCCCTATTTAGGAATTGGGCCAAACAAGTTTTCCGTTTATAATCGTATAACAGACGTTCGACGCAATCTCAAGGGGACTGCCGTCAAAAATGACAATATCGGCATCCTTCCCTTCGGCAAGACTGCCCAGTCTGTGGTCTACCCGGCAAATCCGTGCCGCGTCAATGGTAATGGCGCGAAGCGCGTTTTCTTCTCCCAGTCCCTCCTTTGCTGCCAGTGCCGCGCAAAGGGGCAGATACTGGATACGGGAAACAGGGTGGTCGGTCGTAAGGGCAACCTGTACCCCTGCTTTTTTGAGAATCCCCGGGGTTTTAAAGTCGGAGGCGCTTACCTCTTTTTTCGTCCGCGATGCAAGGGACGGCCCGACGATGGCAGGAAAGCCGCTTTTTGCGATTTCTTCCGCGACGAGATGCCCCTCGGTGCAGTGGTCGAGGGTAAGAGAAAGGCCGAATTCCCGGGCTATACGAATGGCGGTGAGAATATCGTCCGCCCGGTGTACGTGGGCTTTTAAAGGAATTTTTCCCTCGAAAAGGGGACGGTAACATTCCGTTTCAAAATCTTGCCCGTCACCGCCGTGAAAGTATGCCCTTGCCTCGAATAAAGCTTCCCGAATGAGAGATGCTATACCCATACGGGTGGAGGGCATATTGCCGTTTGTACCGTAATTCGTCATGGGGTTTTCCCCGAAGGCAATTTTTATCGCCGCAGGGGCGAGGACAACCATGTCGTCTACGCACCGTCCGTCCGTTTTGATAAAGGCAAACTGCCCGCCGATGGGGTTGGCACTGCCCGGCCCCACCATCACACCTGTAATGCCGGAGGCAACGGCGTTATGAAAGGCACTGTCCATGGGGTTTACCGCGTCAATGGCGCGCATCGTGGGTGTCAAGGGATTTGTGCCTTCATTACTGATGTCCCCCTGCACGGTTGTTTTTTCCTCCGCAATGCCAATGTGGCTGTGGGCGTCGATAAAGCCGGGGAACACAAGCTTTCCCGAGGCGTCTATGCGCGGCACGCTTTCGTCGCAGTTGATTTTCTCACCAATTTTGGTAATTTTTCCGTTTTTTATGAGAACGTCCCCATAAAAAGGGCGCATTTCCCCCATTGTATATAAAAGACCATTTTGGATAAGCAACATGAAAAGCATTCTCCTTTTACAAGTGTTTGGTATGTATAGTTTCCCTCGTCTGTGGCAAACTATACGCGTAAACACCAGAGAGGAGGTGACAGCATGAACAACCAGAACAACAATAACAACAACAACAATAACAACAACAAGAATAACAAGAATAACCAGAACAACAATAACAACAACAAGAACAATCAGAACAACAACCGCAACAATCAGGAACAGAATCGCTAACAGTTTGTAAAGGCACGAGAAGGACGGGGCGTACAAAGGGAAGAAGGTACGTCCCCCAAGCCGTGCAGCCTGATTTAAAATACATAAATGGGGATTGACAAAAGAGGGCGCGCGCGGTATAATTAGTTAAGTGGATATAAGAACCGCGCGCCGTTTGCAAAATCAAAGATTTTGACGGCTGTGCGAACCTTGTTATTCGCTTTGCTCATAATAACAAGCCTTTGAATGGATTAGGAGGGGCTTGTTCGGAAGAGAGCGGCTCTTCAATCAAAAGTTTACCATATGCCCTCTTAGTTAAGTGGATATAACAAGCCCCTCCTAAGGGCTAGTCACGTGTTCGACTCACGTAGAGGGTGCCAAAAAAGACAGTAATTCAATGATTACTGTCTTTTTTCATCGGTATAAACCTCTGCCGAGAGGAACGCATCACCGCCTTTTTGCATAGACTAAAAGAAAAAGGCAGGTGTATTTTTTTGGAAATTTATGTAGTACAGCGCGGTGATACCATTCGCGCCATTGCAAACCGCTACGGGGTTTCCCAAAGCCGGATTTTGTCCGACAACGGGCTGTCTCCACAGCAGACCCTAGTGGTCGGGCAGGCACTTCTCATTTTGTTTCCCGAAGAAATTTATACGGTGCGCCCGGGGGACTCTCTTTTCTCCATTGCCCAAAGATTTGGCACCACCACCGCACAGCTTCGGCGGAATAATCCCGAACTGATTTTAAATCCCACTCTGTTCCCCGGCCAGCAGCTGACGATTTCTTTTTCCGACGATAAGCGTCGCACACTTGTAGTCAGCGGCTATGCCTATCCCAACATAAACCGAAACACGCTTTCGACCACCGTGCCGTACCTTTCACGCCTTACCCCTTTCGGCTACGGTTTTACAGAAAGCGGCAACCTTATCTCTATCAATGACCTGCCCCTTATCGAGGCGGCACTTTCCGAAAATGCAGCACCGTACATGCTCCTTTCCTCCATTACCGAGGACGGCAACTTTAGCGGCGAACGTGCGTCCCTGTTGTTCCGGAATCGGGAGCTGCAAAACCGTGTGATTGATGCTATTATTGAAACGATGCAAAGGAAGGGCTATCAGGGGCTGGACATTGATTTTGAGTACATTCCCCCCGAGGATAGCCAGGGCTTTCTCCGCTTTTTGGAAAATGCCACGAATCGGCTGCATGCTGCCGGATACCCCACCCACGCCGACCTCGCCCCCAAAACGTATGCCGACCAGCCGGGGCTTTTATACGAGGCGCATAACTATGGAGAAATCGGGCGGATTGTGGATACGGTACTCCTCATGACGTATGAGTGGGGCTATTCCTACGGACCGCCTCTTGCGGTAGCACCGTTAAATGAGGTGCGCCGCGTTGTAGAATATGCCGTGACGGAAATCCCGCGGGATAAAATTCTCATGGGCATCCCCAATTACGGCTATGACTGGACCCTTCCCTACGAAAAGGGCGACAGGGCACGGAATATCGGAAATGAAGAGGCTGTGCGCCTTGCCGCCCGGCGCGGCGCGGAAATTCAGTTTGACGCCCGCTCTGCCTCCCCCTACTTTAATTATAGGGACGAAACGGGCAGACGGCATATCGTTTGGTTTGAGGATATTCGCTCCATTGAGGCAAAGTACGCACTGATGGACGAGTTCGGCCTTCTTGGCACGGGTTACTGGACGATTATGCGTCCCTTCCGCCAAAACTGGGCGTTTGTCAATGCTTTATATAATATTAGGAAGGGACGCCCCACATTCGGCTAAAAATTTCTTGCCTTTTTCCCTGTGCAGTGGTATAATATAGAAAATTCCAAGGAAGAGGAGAGAAAACTATGAAAGCATTTATGGATCAGGATTTTATGCTCCAGTCGGCAACGGCAAAAACGCTGTACCATGACTATGCGGCAAAAATGCCGATTATCGATTATCACTGCCATCTGCAGCCGAAAGAAATCTGTGAAAATCGGCAATTTAAAAATATCACCGAGATTATGCTCGGCGGCGACCATTATAAGTGGCGCGTCATGAGCTCCAACGGTATTGACGAAGCGTATATGACCGGGGATAAGAGTGACTTTGAGAAGTTCGAGGCCTTTGCCAAGTCTTTAAAGTATGCCATTGGCAATCCGATGTATCATTGGACGCATCTGGAGCTTCGCCGTTATTTCGGGATTGACGAAATTTTAAACGAAAAGACTGCGAAGGATATTTTTGATAAGGCAAACAAGATGATTGCAGAGGGCGGCTTTTCTGCCATGGACTTTATTAAGAAGTCCAATGTAGAAACCATTTGCACTACGGATGACCCCGTAGACTCGCTGGAATACCATTTGGAACTGAAAAAGCAGGATGCCGTAACAGTTCTGCCCACCTTCCGTCCCGACAAGGCGGTAAACTGCGACCAGGAAACCTTTATTCCCTATATCGCAGAGCTGGAAAAGGTATGCAGTACAAAAATCAGCGACATTGACAGCCTGTGCGCTGCCCTTTTGGACAGAATCAACTTCTTTGACAGCGTAGGCTGCCGTCTTTCCGACCATGCCCTCGCCGGTGTGCCCTTCCGCACGCCCGACAAGGCTATGGCAAACGCTACCTTTAAAAAGGCAATGGCAGGGGACGCACTTTCCGAGGATGAAATCAATGCCTATAAAACCCACATGCTCCTCTTCTTCGCCGCAGAATACCATAAGCGGGACTGGACCATGCAGCTCCATATCGGTGCTCTTCGCAATAACAATACAAGTATGTATAAAAAGCTCGGGCCCGACACCGGCTTTGACTCCATTGATGATAAAAATATCGCCGCGCCCCTTTCCGCACTCCTCAATGCCTGCAACGAAAGCGGCAGACTGCCGAAGACTATTTTGTATACGTTAAATCCCAAGGACAACTATGTGCTTGCCACTATGCTCGGCAACTTCCAGGGCACGGAAGCACCGTCAAAAATCCAGTTCGGCTCCGGCTGGTGGTTCAATGACCAGCGTGACGGTATGGAACAGCAAATGCGCGCGCTTGCCAATTTAGGCCTGCTCGGCAGATTTGTCGGCATGCTGACGGATTCAAGAAGCTTCCTTTCATATACCCGTCATGAATACTTCCGCCGCATTATGTGCAATCTTATTGGCACCTGGGTGGAAGATGGTGAATATCCCGCAGACTTTGAAGCCCTTGGTGAGATTGTTACCGGCATCAGCTACCATAACGCCAAAAATTTCTTTAAGTTCTAAATTACGAGCCCCCGAAAATTTCGGGGGCTTTTTTCGACAGAAAAAACGGCTTGTCCACATATTGCACAAAACAAAAAGATTTGAAAAACGAAAAAATAACATTTGACAAGCAAAAGATTATATATTTTGCACAAAAAACAAGCGTATTTTTAAAATGTTTTACAAAAAGCTTGCAATTTAGTAATTTTAAATGTATAATATAAAGGCATAGTTATACAGGTGATTTCTCTGCATAGCTGTGTATGCGAAAGGAGGGCGCAGATTTTACCGAAAAATCTGCGAGTATTCGCGAAAAATAAATTTCCAAAATGAAGGAAAGGGGTAAAAACTATGTTCAAAGGAACAAACAAAATGTGGAAAGTCGTAGCATTGGCACTCGTGCTTTGCATGCTCCCCATGGCTGCATTTGCAAGTGCATCGACTGTCACAATTACCACCAGCGCCGATGATGCAGCCGCTAGCTACAGCGCAAACGGCAGCGTAACGATTGCAGGCACTACTACTGCCGAAACCGTAACTATTCTTGCAGTACGCGGAACGGGCGAAGTAGCAGAAGCCAATCTCAATACGGCGGATGTATTAGCGAAAGTTGTTTATGCAGGTCAACAGGCTGCAAGCCAAGGTGCTTTCTCGTTTAGTTTCGTACCAAAGGCAGACGTTGCAGGTAATACTATGACTGTCTTTGTCGGCGGCAAGGGCGTCAGCACACTTGCAAAGCTTCCTTTCTCCGTGAAAGACCCTGCACCGGCCATTACACCTGTTTGGTATAACGGCGAAGGCGAAAAGCTTACGCTTATGTTGGCAAATGTCACGGGTGAAGCTGCCGCAGCTTGGTATACAGCAATTGATTCCTTTACAATTAACGGTGTAGAAATCCCTGCGGATAAGCGCACACCCAACGAAGGCTACACAGAAATCGTAATTGAAGAAGTTGAAGGCGTTGCAGCACCGATCACAAGCGTTGTTATTACAGATGCTGACGATGTATATGCTGCAGTCAACACAGGTACCATTAATGTTGTCAAGACAGATAAGACTGCCGGTGCAATCACGGTTACATATCCGACAAGCACCGATTACTTTGTAGCAGGCACATCGTTGACAACTGGCATTAAGGCCGAAAACACGGGCGCACATGGTGAGGCTTGGGAAGCAGCACTGACAGCGAAAACAGCAACGGTTACATTTGATGGTAATGCAGTTGCAGACTATACTTATGATGCAACAAGTAAGGCACTCGTGCTCACGCTCACAATAGCAAATGATGTAGCTGAAGCTACCGGTACATTAAAAATTGCAGTTGGCGGCTATGTTGACACCACTGCAAGTGTTAAGCTTGTAGCACCCACAACACTGGATGGGAAGGCCTTGGAAGGAACAACGCTTGGTGAACCCCTTCCGACTGGCGAAGAAAATGCATTAACCGGTGCATACCATGTTGTTCTTCCTACAATCACACCTGCTTATGATACCGTTCTCAAGTGGTATGTAAAGGTGGATGCAGGCGAATTTGTTGATGCTGACTCCTACATTACTGCAGGCAAATTTGACTTAACACGTGATGCAAGTGCTGATAAGACATATACGCTTAAAGCAGCTGTAACAAAGGATGGATATAAAGCTGTAGAAAAAGTATATGATGCTATTACAATCAAAAAGCTTGGTTCTTCTGCGTTTGGTGATATTTCTTCCGTTGAAATTCTTAAGGGCGAAGCAAACGTTGCAGGTACAGAAGTTACCTATGCTGATGCACTTGCTCTCACAGCAAAAGCTGTAGGCACAGAAGGCGTACAGGCCACGTATGTATGGGCAATCGGTGAAACAACTGTTTCTACAGAAGCCACCTATGCACCTACGAAAGCAGACATTTCCAAGACCATTACTGTAACTGCAACACCCGCAGGCGAATTTAAGGGCGACGCGGTTTCCGCTACAGTAACCATTGTTTTGGATGCAACATATGTTCCCGCACCGACCGTAGCATTCAAAGGTACGAAACTCACAGCAGGCGGTACTGCAGCTGCAGTTGCAACGCTTGATGAAACGTATGCGGACGCTCCCGGTTATACTGTAGGCGAGCCGGTATACACCTATTACGAAGTTCTTGCTGCTGACGCAGACAGCGAAGAAGCTGCAATCGCAAAAGTAAAAGCTGGCATGGAAGCGAAGGAAGACGCTAAGTACGCTAAAGCAGGCAGCTATGCTGTTGTAAAAGCAGCAGTTACCTATTCCATTGCAGGCAAAGATTTTGGTACGATTGAAGCATATGATGCAATGGTAGTATCCAAGAAGTCTGTCGGCGGCACTGTCGGCGGTACAACACTTCCTGGTGCTGAAAAGCCCAGCACACCTGTAACGCCTGACAAGCCTGTTGATGATGATCCGGTATCCGGTGATCCCGTTGCAAATGGTGCAGCCGCATTTACGGATGTTGACAAGACTACTTATGCATGGGCATATGACAGCATTGACGTACTTGCAAAGGCCGGCGTATTCAAGGGTATAACCCCCACTACCTTCGGTCCTGAGCTTGAAACCACAAATACACAGGTTATCGCTCTGGCAGTACGTATCGCAGGCCTTAAGGCAGACAATGCAAAGACTGGCCTCATTGACGAAGCACACTGGGCATATGCTGAAGTTGCTGTTGCAGCTGCAAACGATATTCTCGGCGTATTCGGTGACAAGATTGACGCAGAAGGCGCAACCACACGCGAAGTTGCCTTTGCACTTCTCTACAACGCGCTGAAGGCTGCCGGAGTTGAAATTCCGGAAGTAGCAGATGCAATCGAATACACAGATGCTTCCAGCATTGATGCAGCTTGCGTAGAAGCGATTACCGCTCTTACAAAGGCAGGCATCGTAAACGGCATGGGCGATGGCACACTTGCTCCCAAGGCAACCATTACCCGCGCACAGCTTGCTAAGATTCTCGGTCTTGCAAAAGCACTTATTAAATAAGAATTTTAGAACAATACAAACAGCCGATACCTTCGGGTATCGGCTGTTTTGTGCGTAATTCGATAAAATAAATAGCTGAATTTGGATTTTTTAATCAGAAAAAAGCGCGAACTGCAGCGAATAATTTAACAACTTCGTTGTCATAAATTGACTACGCTATGCATTACCACCGTCGCGCCATGAATCGCATTGCCTTTTATGCACCGATAGGTGCAATGCATGAACCATAGATTCCATTCATAAAACATTAGATTTCAATTCACGCCGTAGGCAATGCATTAAAAAAGCGACTTGTTTCAACAAGTCGCTTTTTTGGTCTGAGTGGGGAGACTTGAACTCCCGGCCTCTTGAACCCCATTCAAGCACGCTACCAAACTGCGCCACACCCAGATTTTTATTACTCTGCTATTATACTCTTTTTCTGTGGGTTTGTCAAGCATTTTTTATTTTTATTTTTTCATATGGTGTTTTATTCGTATGTTTTGTAATTTTTCAAGAAGAATAAAAACAAAAAAACCCCGTAATTTCGGGACGTTTTTATGTTGCCAATAAAAAAAATAAAAAAAATTTAAAAAAGTATTGACATTATAGAGGGTTTTTGCTATAATATCATTTGTCGCAACGAGCGGCACCAAATTGGGCGCATAGCTCAGCTGGGAGAGCACCTGCCTTACAAGCAGGGGGTCACAGGTTCGAGCCCTGTTGTGCCCACCAATTTGGCCCGGTAGTTCAGTTGGTTAGAACGCCAGCCTGTCACGCTGGAGGTCGTGGGTTCGAGCCCCATCCGGGTCGCCAAATTTGCCTCTGTAGCTCAGTCGGTAGAGCAGAGGACTGAAAATCCTCGTGTCGATGGTTCGATTCCGTCCGGAGGCACCACTTATGCGAATGTAGCTCATCTGGTAGAGCGCCACCTTGCCAAGGTGGAGGTAGCGAGTTCGAGCCTCGTCATTCGCTCCAGCTAAAGAGACGCATATTGCGTCTCTTTGCAACATATAAATAAAATATATGGCACCATAGCCAAGCGGTAAGGCGTGGGTCTGCATCACCCTGATTCCCCGGTTCAAATCCGGGTGGTGCCTCCAAAAATTCTCGTTCGTAAGAACGAGGATTTTTACTTATTACCTATTCACTATTCACTTTTCTCTAAATACGAACGAGGATTTTTGGGAAGTAATAAGTAATAGTGAAGAAGGAAGAAGTTAAGGTAGCTTTGCTTACGCAAAGCTTATTATTATATATGGCATCTAAACCGTTCGGCTCTTCCAAAACAAAAAATCCTATCGAAAGATAGGTTTTTTTGTTTTGAATGAGGAGGCCAAAAAAGACATGCATCGGATGTCTTTTTTCAGTTATATTTGCCGTATCATAAATTTTCAAAGATTAAAAGCAAAAACCCTTGCTTTATTTGGAAAATTCCGCTATAATATAGAGAGAAACGCGGGAAAAGTGCATTTTCCGTGAAATCCACAAAGAAAGTTGGCGTTATGATGTTAAAAGAACTGAAAAAAGATAATCTCGCCTGCCGCATTTATGCGACAAGAAAAGAAATGGGCGAAGCAGCGGCAAAGGATATTTACGAAACGATCTTAAAGCTTTTGGAAACGAAAGAAACTTTAAACATGATTTTTGCTGCAGCACCTTCCCAGAATGATGTGCTCGCATCTCTTCTTGAAAAGAAGGATATTCCCTGGAACAGAATCAATGCATTCCATATGGATGAATATATTGGTCTCGATAAATCTGCACCCCAGGGCTTTGGTAACTTTTTGAAGGCTGCCATTTTCGATAAGGTACCCTTTAAGAGCGTAAACCTCATTGACTGCAGCGCTAAGGACGTTGCGGCTGAATGTGCAAGATACACAAAACTTCTTCAGGAAAACCCTGTTGACATCGTATGCCTCGGCATCGGCGAAAACGGGCATATTGCTTTCAACGACCCGGGCGTTGCAGACTTTAACGATACGGCACTTATAAAGCCGGCAGAGCTTGACCTCGTTTGCCGCCAGCAGCAGGTCAATGATGGTTGCTTTGCGGCACTTGACGAAGTGCCCGAAACAGCACTTACCCTGACGATTCCTGCCCTTTGCGCCGGTAAATATATGTTCTGCGTTGTACCTGCTCCCACAAAGGCGGCGGCAGTTACTGCTACTATGACCGGCCCTATCACCGACCAGTGCCCGGCTACTATTCTTCGCAAGCATGATAATGCAATTCTCTATTGCGATGCAGATAGCGGCAAAAATCTTTTATAATTTTAAACAGCAAAAAGCACTTCGGAAGAAGTGCTTTTTACATGTGCTTTTATTTAGCTGTGTTTCTTGGATACGGCTTTTTTTCGTCCGTAAGACCTGCAAGATAGTCCATACTGGTGTCTAGGGCGATAGCAATCTTTCGACATTGCTCAAACGTGTAATACCGTTTGCCGTTTTCTTTCTTGGAGTAATCACTTTGGTCGATACCCGTCAGCATTTGCATTTTAATTTGCGTATATCCTTTTTCTTTGCGAAGCTCTTTTAATCTGCGCATTTTCATCACCTAAACTTTATTATGGCAAAATACCCTATTGAAAATAGGGTCAAATTAACCTAAAAATAAGTATCGGGGGTGATTGTGGCAGAGCGTACATATTATTTGGGTCTCTTAAAGTTTTTCTTTTTACCGCTTTACCTTCTTTATAAGGGTATATATCTAATGTAGGCGTTTCTTGTTGCCGTATCTCATTTATAAAAATAGGGACAATGGTGTCTCTTTTATTTGCTTTTCTTTCGTAAATATGGTATACTTGCTTTAATTGTTTTTAAGGGAGGACGCATATGGAACCGAAAAACTACACCGTTTTGAAAATCGAGGGGGACTATGCTATTTTAAAGGAAGACGAAACGGGGGCAGAAGTCTTCATTGCCCTGGCGCTTTTGCCGGAAGGGGTAGATGAAGGGACGCGCCTTCGGTACGAGATGTTTTCTTATTCTATGGAATAAAAATTTTAGGCTTGCAATGGAAGGGGTTTTATGGCATAATAATAGACAGTTTACATATGGAGGTACTTTTATGAAAAGCGAAAGAAGCAGCTTTACCGGGAAAATCGGTTTTGTTTTGGCGGCTGCAGGGTCGGCGGTAGGGCTTGGAAACATCTGGCGTTTCCCGTATCTTGCCGCAAAGTACGGCGGCGGGATTTTTCTCTTTGTCTATTTGATTTTAGCCGTGACATTCGGCTTTGGTCTGATGGTGACGGAAATTGCCATCGGCAGAAAGACGGGGCTGAGCGCTATCGGCGCATACCGCAAGCTTAATAAAAAGTTTTCCTTTGTGGGGTGGCTCGGTGCCATTATTCCCATGATTATTCTGCCGTACTATTCTGTTATCGGCGGCTGGGTCACGAAGTATTTGTATACCTTCATCACAGGACCCGAAAATGCGATGGCAGGAGGAAAACTGTTTTTTGATACGTTTGTTTCCCAGCCGGCAGAGCCGCTTTTGTGGTTCTGCATTTTCCTCGGCATTACGGCGGCGGTTGTATTCCTCGGCGTTGAGAAGGGTGTAGAAAAGGTAAGCAAAATTATGATGCCTGTTTTAGTTGGCATTTCCATTGTGATTACTATATATTCCATGTGCCTCCCCGGCGCAATGGAAGGTGTGCTCTTTTATATCACGCCGGACTTTTCAAAGTTCTCCGTCGAGCTTCTTTTGGGGGCTATGGGACAGCTTTTCTACTCCATGTCCCTCGCCATGGGTATTATGATTACCTACGGCTCCTACATGAAAAAGGACGTACATATTGAAAGTGCGGTGCACCAGATTGAAATTTTCGATACCGGCATTGCATTCCTTGCCGGCCTTATGATTGTGCCGGCAACCTTCGTCTTTTCCGGCGGCGGCAATCTCAATCACGGCCCGGGGCTTATGTTCGGTACCCTTCCCCAGGTGTTCCAAGGCATGCTTGGCGGACAGTTTATCGGCGCCCTCTTCTTCCTTTTGGTATTGTTTGCGGCGCTGACAAGCTCGATTTCCCTTATGGAAACCATTGTATCCATTCTCCAGGACAAGCTCCACTGGAAACGGGCTACAAGCTGTATCGCCGTATTTTTGGGGGCAATCCTTTTGGGTGTGCCCTCGTCCCTCGGCAACGGTCTTTGGAGCCATATTACCCCCCTCGGCATGGGACTGCTTGACTTCTTTGACTTTATTTCCAACAGCGTAATGATGCCCGTGGTAGCCCTTTTGACGGCTATTTTCGTCGGCTATGTTTTAAAGCCGAAGAGCATTATTGAGGAAGTAGAGCTGACAGGCCCGTTTAAGGGTAAAACCCTATATACCGTAGTGATTAAATATATTGCGCCGGTCTGCATTTTGCTGATTTTAATTTCGTCCGTACTCGGTGCATTCGGTATTATTAAAATATAACAAGAAAGCCGTAATATGCATATTGTATTTATTACGGCTTTTTCTTTCTTTTCTCTTGCAAAATATGTTGAAAAATGATATAATAAATCGGATATAAAAAAGAGTGCCGTTTTTCTCACCGAAATCGGGTGAGAAATCGACAAAAACAGCCCGAATTTCGGCGCTTTTTTTTGACAATCTGTCTTTTTTTGGAATCTTTGAAAAAAGGCTTGATAAATTTTTGTCAATGTGATATAAATTATATGGGCTAAAAGAAATAATACGGCGTAAGCCGATAAAAAGAAAGGGCGAAGGATATGAGCAAAATCACTATTATCGGTGCCGGTAGCGTCGGCTCCACAATTGCGTACACGCTTTCGCAAGAAAGTCTGGCTACGGAGATTGTACTTATCGACATCAACAAAAAGAAGGCCGGCGGCGAGGTTATGGACATTATGCAGGGCACAAGCTTCCGTGATGCCATTTCCATTACAAGCGGCGACTATGCAGATGCAAAAGACTCTGATATTGTTATTATTACTTCCGGCATGGCAAGAAAGCCGGGACAGACGCGTCTGGACCTTACGCAAACCAATGTCAATATTATTAAAGATATTGCACCGAAGATTGCAAAGGCCGCGCCAAATGCTTTGTATATTATTGTAAGTAATCCCGTAGATATTATTACCTATGTATTTATGCAGAAATCGGGTCTGCCGGAAAAACAGATTCTTGGCTCCGGTACTCTTCTTGATACTTCTCGCCTCCGCCATGCCCTTTCTGAGCATTTCGGCGTAGCGCAGAAGAGTATTCATGCTTATATCTTCGGTGAACACGGCGACACTTCCTTTGTTCCCTGGTCCATCGCCCGCATTTCCGCGGTTGGCGTTGAAGAATACACACGAATTGCGAGATCCCTCGGTGACGACATTCCGCCCATGGATACGGCTATGATTGAAGACCGCGTCCGAAAAAGCGGCGGCATGATTATCGAAGGCAAGGGTGCAACATTCTATGCTGTTGCCACAAGCGTTTGCCGTCTTTGCAGCGTTCTCTTGGCACCCAAGACCTCTATCGTAACGGTTTCTTCCATGATGCATGGCGAATATGATTTAGAAGATGTATGCCTTTCTACCCTGACGCGCATCGGGCCGAGCGGCGTTATTGGCAGATTCCCCGTAGAGCTTTCTCCGGAAGAATACAAGAAACTGCATCACAGTGCAAACACCTTAAAGGATATTATTAAGCAGTTAGACCTTGCGTAATTTAGGAAGGGGCGAAAAAAATGAAATACAGCTATTACCCGGGCTGCACCTTGCGTACCAAGGCAAAGGAGCTGGATACGTATGCAAGGAAGTCGGCCGAGGCTTTAGGCTTTACCCTCGAGGAAGTCGAGGACTGGCAGTGCTGTGGCGGCGTGTATCCCTTGGGAACGGACGAAATTGCAACAAAGCTTTCTTCTGTGCGCGCCTTGGCCAGTGCCAAAGAAAAAGGACAGCCGCTTGTCACGCTTTGCTCGGCATGTCACCATGTTTTAAAGCGTGTCAATGACGATATGAGAAACGTACCGAAGGTACGGAATGCGGCAAACCTTTATATGGGTGCAGAGGAGCCGTACAACGGGGAAACGGAAGTTCTCCATTTCCTCGAGGTTCTTCGTGACCGCATCGGCTGGGACGAACTTAAGAAAAAGGTCGTAAATCCCCTGACGGGCAAGAAAATCGGTGCCTATTACGGTTGCCTGCTCCTTCGCCCGGGGCGGATTTTAGGCTTTGACGACCCGGAAAACCCCACGATTATCGAGGACTTTATCCGCGCCATTGGTGCTGAGCCCGTTTCGTATGCATATCGTAACGAATGCTGCGGCGGCTACATTTCCCTGCGTGACGGGGATAAGGCACGGCAGATGTGCGATACAATTATGGAAAATGCAGCCGGATTTGGTGCCGAGATGCTCCTCACGGCATGTCCGCTTTGCATGTATAATCTCAATAAGAGTGACAAATTACCGGTATACTACTTTACCGAGCTTTTGGCCGAGGCACTCGGCGTAAAGGAGGCGGAATAAGCATGCAGAAGTATAATGCAGAAATGATTCAGGAAATCAGCGGTGTAAATCCCTATAAATGCATGAAGTGCGGTAAATGCAGTGCAACCTGTCCGTCCTTTGATGAAATGGATATTAAACCCCACCAGTTCGTTTCCTACGTTCTGCGTGGTGATATAGAAGCACTGGCAGACTCTAAGTCCCTGTGGAAATGTCTTTCCTGCTTTGCATGCGTGGAGCGTTGCCCCAGAAATGTAGAGCCGGCAAAGCTGATTGACGCGGCAAGGCAGCTCGTTGTGCGTCAGCGCGGCAACGAAGCGGACCTTTCCCCCGACGAAATTCCGGCACTTCTCGATGAGAAGACGCCCCAGCAGTTACTCGTCAGTGCGTTCAGAAGATACAGGAGGTGACAAAAGTGCAGAGAATTGGCGTATTTGTTTGTCATTGCGGCAGTAACATTGCGGCAACGGTAGACGTAAAACGTGTTGTAGAAGCAGTAAAGAAGGAACAGGGCGTTGTACACGCAGAGGATTACCCCTATATGTGCTCCGAAGCCGGTCAGGCACTGATTGCCGCCGCTATCAAGGAAAAGAATTTAGGCGGTATCGTCGTTTGCTCCTGCTCGCCCCGTATGCATGAAGCAACCTTCCGCAAAGCTGCAGAACGTGCAGGGCTTAACCCCTACATGGTTGAAATTGCAAATATCCGGGAGCATTGCTCCTGGATTCACAAGGACATGGAAGAGGCAACGGAAAAAGCGGTTATTCTCGCCCGTGCCGCCATTGCAAAGGTACATTTAAATTCCCACTTAAAGCCCGGCGAGAGCCTCGTTACAAAGCGTGCGCTCGTTATCGGCGGCGGTATTGCAGGGATTCAGACGGCACTGGACATTGCAGAGGCAGGGTATGAAGTTGACATCGTGGAGAAGACGCCCAGTATCGGCGGCAGAATGAGCCAGCTTGACAAAACGTTCCCGACCCTCGACTGCTCCGCCTGTATCCTCACCCCGAAAATGGTGGAAGCGGCGGCACACGAAAAAATCAATATTTACACCTACAGCGAAGTAGAAAAAGTATCGGGCTTTGTCGGTGATTTCTCGGTAGATATCCGCAAGAAAGCCAGAAGCGTCGATATCAATAAATGTACAGGCTGCGGTCTTTGTCAGGAAAAATGTCCTTCCAAGAAGGCAAAGAGCGAATTTAACCGCGGTCTGAATACAAGAAGTGCAATCTATACGCCCTTCGCCCAGGCAATTCCCAATGTCCCCGTGATTGACCGGGAAAGCTGCATAAAGTTTAAAACCGGTAAGTGCGGTCTTTGCGAAAAGGTTTGTCAGGCAGGCGCTATTGATTATACCCAGAAAGATGAAATTATAACCGAAAAATACGGCGCCATCGTCGTTGCCACCGGTTTTGATACCATCAACCTCGATAAGTACGGCGAATATGCCTATAACGAAAGTGCAGACGTTATTACTTCTCTGGAGCTTGAGCGTATTATGAACGCCGCAGGCCCCACAAAGGGACACCTCGAACGTCTTTCCGACGGGAAAGCCCCGAAGGAAATCGTATTTATCCAGTGCGTAGGCAGCCGCTGTGATGACCACAGAGGTAAGCCCTACTGCTCGAAGATTTGCTGTATGTACACGGCAAAGCATGCGATGCTTATTCGCGATAAGTACCCGGATGTAAACGTTACCGTATTTTATATTGACGTGCGTACCCCCGGTAAGAACTTTGACGAGTTCTACCGCCGCGCCGTGGAAGAATACGGCGTAAACTATATTAAAGGCCAGGTGGGCAAGGTTGTGCCCCAGCCCGATGGCAGCCTTATGGTACAAGGGTCTGACCTTCTTGACGGCAAGCAGATTAAAATGCGCGCCGACATGGTTGTGCTGGCAACGGCCATCGAGCCCGAGGCCGGCGTTCGCAAGATTGCAACGATGCTGACAGCAAGCATTGACACCAATAACTTCTTAACCGAAGCCCACCCGAAGCTTCGCCCTGTGGAATCTCCCACAGCCGGCGTGTTCCTCTCCGGCGTTTGCCAGGGCCCGAAGGATATTCCTGAAACGGTTTCCCAGGCAGGGGCGGCGGCAGTCAAGGTTATCGGTCTGCTTGCAAAGGATAAGCTGATGACGAACCCCTGCACCGCACAAAGTGACGTGCTCCTTTGTAACGGCTGCAGCGTTTGCCAAAACGTTTGTCCCTACGGCGCAATCAGCTATGAGGACAAAGAGGTCAACGACCACGGCATTCGCGAAACAAGACGCGTTGCGGTCGTAAACGGTGCCCTTTGTCAGGGCTGTGGCGCATGTACGGTTGCTTGTCCGTCAGGTGCTATGGACCTTCAGGGCTTCTCCAACAGACAAATTATTGCGGAGGTGGATGCAATATGCCGGTAGAAAAAGAATTCAGACCTAAAATCGTTGCGTTTTGCTGTAACTGGTGCAGCTACGCAGGCGCAGACCTTGCCGGCTCAAGCCGTCTCGGCTATCCGGCAGACGTAAAAATTATCCGCGTTCCCTGCTCCTGCAGAGTCAACCCCATGTTTATTCTGCGCGCCTTTGAAAAGGGTGCGGACGGGGTTATCCTTTGCGGTTGCCACCCCGGTGACTGCCACTATTCTACAGGGAACTACTACGCAAGAAGAAGAATGACCCTTCTGTTCTCCCTTCTCGACTACCTCGGTGTAGAAGAAGGCAGAACCCGCGTGGAATGGGTATCCGCGGCAGAAGGCGTCAAGTTCTCCACAGTTATGAACGAATTTGTCGATAAAATCCGTTCCCTCGGCGAAAATGTAAGATTGGGGGATTTAAGATGCAAGAATTAGTAAACCGCGCCAAAGCGCTGCTTTCCGACGGCACAGTCGAGCGCGTTCTCGGCTGGAAGAAGGGAGACCTCGCATATAATCCCGAGCCTGCCTTCTTTGAAAACGAAGAAGCCCTCGCGGACTTTGTGTACGATAGCTTTTGCGGCGCAAATCTCAGTAAATATATGATTGAAGCCTCCAAAAAGGAAGGCAAAACGCTGGTCTTTTTAAAGCCCTGCGACACCTATAGTTTTAACCAGCTTTTAAAAGAACACCGTATTCTCCGCGAAAAGGCATATATCATCGGTGTAGGCTGTGCGGGGAAAATCAGCGGCGAAAAAATGAAGGAAGCCGGCATTCGCGGCATTCTCGAGGTTGAGGGTGCAGATGCGTTTAGTCCTGCCGAAACCTTAAAAGTAAAAACCCTTTACGGCGAAAAAGAAGTTGCCTATAAGGACGTTATGCTCGAGCGCTGCCATGTTTGTAAGGGCAAGGAGCATATGATTTATGACGAAATCATCGGCGAAAGCCGCGATACCCTTTCTGGCGACCGTATGGCAAAGGTCCGGGAAATCGAGGCAATGACCCCGGAAGAAAAATTTGCCTTTTTCCAAAATGAGCTTTCCCGTTGTATTCGCTGCAATGCCTGCAGAAACGTATGTCCTGCCTGTAGCTGCCGCAAGTGCGTCTTTGACAGCACGAAGTTTGACAGCGCCCAGAAGGCAAACGTGGATTCCTTTGAAGAAAAGATGTTCCACGTCATTCGCGCCTTTCACGTTGCCGGCAGATGTACCGACTGCGGCGAGTGCAGCCGTGTTTGTCCCCAGAATATTCCCCTGCACCTCTTTAACCGTAAGCTGATTTCCGATATGAACGAATTTTACGGCGAATACCAGGCGGGTGCCGATGCCGAAACCGTAGGACCCTTAACGGCATTCACCCAGGACGATATCGAGCCTTCCGACGCTCGGGAAAGGGGCTGATAGACATGAAAAAGATGAACAAAGCAAACCTTTCAAAGCTTTATGCGGCAATCAGCGAGGAAGCCAGCCTCATTCTGCCCGTTAAAAATGGGGGCATGACGAATTTTGCCCTTTGGAGTGAGGAGGCAGATGTGGATTTGGACACCTTAAAAACCGTCAAATCCGCAAAGGATGCGTTCTTCCCCCAGAGTGAAACGCTGTATAGCTGCCACAGAAAAGACGGCAAGCTTACCATTACCCCCGGAGAGCTGATGGACGAAAATTTCGTGCTGTTCGGCGTGCGTGCCTGTGATGCAAAAGGCTTTCAGGTGCTTGACAACGTATTCCTTTCCGACCCTGTGGACTCCTTCTATAAAGCAAGAAGAGAGCACGGCACTGTTGTTGCCCTTGCTTGCCATGCACCGGAGGAAAGCTGTTTTTGCCAGACTTTTGGGATTGACAGCGCCCAGCCGGGGGCAGATGTTGACACATGGATTGTAGATGACACATTCTACTGGAAGGCAAACACAGAAAAAGGCGAAGCGCTGACTGCGCGCTTATCTGCACTCTTTGAGGACGCGGACGACTGCGCCGTGGAAGCAGAAAAAGAGAATATCCGCGCTACTTTGGCAAAGCTCCCTTACGCTGACCTTACAACGGAAGGCTGGGGTGCAGAAGCCGAAAAAGAAAAATTCAACTCTCCCCTTTGGGAGGAACTGTATAAGCCGTGTCTTGCATGCGGCACGTGCACCTTTGTTTGCCCCACCTGCCAGTGCTATGACATTAAGGACTATAGTACCGGCGAGGGCGTGCAGCGCTATCGCTGCTGGGACTCTTGTATGTACTCTGACTTTACCATGATGGCGCACGGCAATAACCGTACCAGTCAGATGCAGCGGTATCGTCAGCGCTTTATGCATAAGCTTGTGTATTATCCCGCCAATTACGACGGCATGTTCTCCTGCGTAGGCTGTGGCCGCTGCGTAGAAAAGTGCCCGACGGGACTGAATATCGTAAAAGTCATCAAGGCATTTGCGAAAAAGGAGGACAAATAAAGATGTGTGAATGTAACTGTCATGAAAACTATGTGGAAGATACACTCATTCCCAAAGTGGGCGTGATTACCGATATTCGCCAGGAAACGCCGGATGTTAAAACCTTCCGTGTAAACGCACCGGAAGGCGGCAAGCTGTTTGAGCATATGCCCGGCCAGTGCGCCATGGTTTGCGTACCGGGCGTATCGGAAGGTATGTTTTCCATTACCTCTTCCCCCACAAATAAGGAATTTCAGGAATTCAGTATTAAAAAGTGCGGGGTACTTACGGATATGCTCCATAGCCTCTCCGTTGGTGATGAAATCACCGTGCGTGGGCCTTACGGCAACCACTTCCCCGTGGAAACAGAGCTGAAGGGCAAAAATCTCCTGTTCATTGCCGGCGGTATCGGCCTTGCGCCTCTTCGTTCCGTTATCAACTATGTACTGGATAATCGGGAAAACTACGGTACCGTGGATATTCTCTACGGCTCCAGAAGTGCAGACGACCTTGTACAGCTGAAGGAAATCCGCGAAGTGTGGGAAAAGACGGAAGGCGTAAACGTGTATCTCACCATTGACCGTGAGCAGGAAGGCTGGGACGGCCATGTCGGTTTTGTACCGTCGTATCTCAAAGAAGTGGGCTTTTCCACGGATAAGACGGCGCTTGTATGCGGTCCCCCCATCATGATTAAATTCGTACTTGCCGCCCTTATGGAAATGGGCTTTTCCAAAGAACAGGTATATACCACGCTGGAACTTCGCATGAAGTGCGGCGTCGGCAAGTGCGGCAGATGCAATATCGGTTCCAAATACGTCTGCAAGGACGGTCCGGTATTCCGCTGCGACGAGATTGATGAACTGCCGAACGAGTATTAAGAGAGGAGCGAACAGACGATGGAAAATATGGTAAACGTATATTTTTTCGGTAAAAAATACAGCGTCCCCGGAGACCTTACGATTATGACGGCCATGGAATACGCCGGCTACACCTTAAAAAGAGGTTGCGGCTGCCGTCACGGTTTTTGTGGCGCCTGTGCTACCATTTACCGCATTAAGGGTAAAAACGAGCTGAAAACCTGCCTCGCCTGCCAGACCCAGGTACAGGAAGGCATGTACATTGCCAGCATTCCGTTTTTCCCCACAGATAAGAGAACGTATGAAATTGGTGAGATTCGTCCTGACCAGCGCGTCATGATGGAACTCTACCCCGAAATTTACAGCTGTATCGGCTGTAACGCCTGCACAAAGGCATGTACCCAAAGCCTTAACGTTATGCAGTACATTGCATACGCACAGCGTGGCGAATTTGAAAAGTGTGCCGAAGAATCCTTTGACTGCGTAAGCTGCGGCTGCTGCTCGGTACGCTGCCCTGCAGGCATCTCCCACCCGATGGTCGGGCTTCTGGCGCGCCGCCTTGTGGGTAAATATATTGCTCCCGAGTCCGAGCATGTTAAAAACCGCGTTGCGGAAATCAACGAAGGTGCGTATGATGACCTCATTGAAAAGGTTATGCAAAAGCCCATTTCCGAAATGCAGGAACTTTATAACACCAGAGATATTGAGAAATAAGGAGGGAGAACGGTCATGTTTACAGCAGAAATGCTTGAATCTATCAAAAAGGTAGAGGCAACCCGCGCGGAAAGAATGAAAACGGAACCCAGAAGAATGACGGCGGAAGAAAAAGACGAGCTTCTGAAGGCGTACCATCCGGACTATCGTGAGGACGGCTTCTCTACCATTGCCATCGGTCCCAATAAGGGACAGAAGGTGCCGAAGGAGCTGGGCCAGCTTCTCCACTCAAACAGCCGTATTTTAAACGAAAATATTGACCTTGCAAAGGTAGACTATGATGTGGACGTGCTCGTCATCGGCGGTGGCGGCGCAGGCTCCTCTGCAGCCATCGAAGCCCATGAAAAGGGCGCAAACGTCATGATTGTCACAAAGCTTCGCATCGGTGATGCCAACACCATGATGGCAGAAGGCGGTATTCAGGCGGCAGATAAGGAGAATGACTCTCCTGTGCAGCATTACCTTGACGCGTTCGGCGGCGGCCACTTTGCAGCCCGTCCCGAGCTTCTGCGCCGTCTCGTTATGGAAGCACCCGACGCGATTCGTTGGCTTAACGAACTCGGCGTTATGTTTGATAAGGACGCGGACGGCAACATGGTCACCACCCATGGCGGCGGTACCTCCAGAAAGAGAATGCATGCCTGCAAGGACTATTCCGGTGCAGAAATCATGCGTACCCTGCGCGACGAAGTTATCAACCGTAAAATCCCCGTGGTAGAATTTACTTCCGCGGTGGAACTCATCAAAGACGATAAGGGTCAGGTCGCAGGTGCTGTTCTTCTGAACATGGAAACAGGCGACTATCTGGTAGCACGTGCAAAAACCGTCGTTATCGCAACAGGCGGTGCAGGCAGACTGCATTACCAGAACTTCCCGACCTCCAATCACTACGGCGCAACTGCTGACGGGCTTATTCTCGGCTACCGCGCAGGCGCACCCCTTCTTTATCAGGATACCATTCAGTATCACCCCACGGGTGTTGCCTATCCTTCCCAGATTTTCGGTGCACTCGTTACGGAAAAGGTGCGTTCCCTCGGCGCTATGCTCGTAAATCGCGACGGCGAAGCCTATGCCCACCCCCTCGAGACCCGTGACGTTTCTGCATCTGCCATTATCCGCGAATGTGCCAATGGTAAGGGCGTAGATACTCCTTTGGGCAGCGGCGTATGGCTTGACACCCCCATGATTGAAATTTTGGGCGGCGAAGGCACAATCGAAAAGAGAATCCCGGCAATGCTCCGTATGTACCTCAATTACGGCATTGATATGCGAAAAGTACCGATTCTCGTGTACCCCACACTCCACTACCAGAACGGTGGTCTCGAAATCGGGGGCGACGGCTTTACGAAAGCCATCCCCAACCTTCTCGTAGCCGGCGAAGCCGTTGGCGGTATCCACGGCAGAAACCGCCTGATGGGTAACTCTCTCCTCGATATTATTGTATTCGGCAGAAATGCAGGTAAGGCTGCAGCCGATAAGTCGAAGGACGTAGAGCTTGGCAAGATGAATCTTGACCATGTACAGGCTTATGCGGAAGAACTTAAAAGGGCAGACGCCGAATTTGACGGCGTATCGCCTATGCTTCTGCCTGACTATGCCCGTCACGAAAGATAAATGAAATATAAAACCGGAAGGGCGGAGGCGCTTTTATGCGCTTTCGCCCCATGGTGTGTAATTGGTAAAGAAAGGATTGTATTCACATGACACTGTTTGGCGGCGTAATTCCCGTTACGGGCATTACCTTTTTGATGTTTTGCGTCTTTGCAATTTTATTTTGCGGGTACGCACTCGGCCGCATCACCATTAAAGGCGTCTCCTTAGGGGATGCAGGCGTATTCGTTATCGCGCTCTTGTTCGGTGCTCTCTTTTATGCACCCCTTGAGGCACAGCTTGTCCTCAAAGGACAGGCAGAATCGGTGCACTTTGCAGAAAAGGCGCTGGAAATTATCGAGCAGCTCGGTCTTGTACTTTTTGTAACCTCTGTTGGCTTTATCGCGGGCCCGAAGTTCTTCGGGAACATGAAGAAAAACTTTAAGTCCTATGTCCTTTTAGGGTTTGTGGTTATCCTCGCAGGTGGCCTTTCGGCAGTAGGCTGTATTTACCTCGGCCGCGCCATCGGCTTTGGCGCTTCCATTGAAAGTTCGGAAGGCTTTACGGCGATGATTGTCGGTATTCTCTCCGGCTCACTGACCTCTACCCCTGCTTTCTCTGCGGCAAAAGCCACAGTAGCGGAAGAATTTACAAGCCTTGTTTCCGTAGGCCACGGTATTGCATACATATTTGGCGTTATCGGTGTTGTACTTTTCGTACAGCTTATCCCGAAGCTGACGCGTGCCGACATGGAAAAAGAACGCGCCCTCCTGTCGGGCGCAGAACAAGGCGAAACGAAAAAGAATGCCTTAAAGCTTTTGAAGCTTGACGGCCACGGCTTTGCCGCATTTTGCCTTGCCGCAGTTCTTGGTATGGTAGTCGGCAAAATCAAGATTCCCCTTTCCGGGGAAGGCCTTTCCGGCACCTGTTTTTCTTTGACGACTACAGGCGGCTGTCTCCTGGTTTCCCTAATTCTCGGCCATTTTGGCAGAATCGGGAAGCTGGACATGATGCCCTCCCAGTCCACCTTAAAGCTCTTCCGTGAGCTGGGTCTTGTCCTGTTCCTCGTTGGCGCAGGTATCCCGGGCGGAGCTGACTTTGTGGCAAACTTCGACCCCATGTATTTTGTATACGGCGTTATCATGACGATTGTACCCATGATACTTGGCTTCCTGTTTGCAAAGTATGTTTTAAAACTCAGCCTTCTCAATAACCTCGGCTCCATTACAGGCGGCATGACAAGTACCCCTGCCCTCGGCACGCTTATAAGCACCGCCGGCACCGAGGAAGTTGCCGCCGCATACGCCGCAACCTATCCCATTGCCCTTATTGCCGTGGTACTGGTTTCCCAGTTCCTGATTATCTTATTCTAAAGGAGAAAAACAATGCGTGAAATCCATGTAAGCCTCATAACCGATACCGTAGAAAAACTCTGTATCGACGCAAACAACCATCTCCCCGAGGACGTAAAGTGTGCAATCAAAAACTGCCGTGCCTGTGAGGACGGCGAAATTGCCAAGGGCGTTCTTGATAACATCATTGAAAACTTTGAAATTGCCGACAGTGAAAACGTACCAATTTGCCAGGATACGGGCATGGCTTGTGTATTCCTCGAAATCGGACAAGACGTCCACTTTGTGGGTGGCGACCTTTCCGAAGCCATTCACGAAGGCGTTCGCCGTGGCTATGACAAGGGCTATTTGCGCAAATCCGTCGTAAAAGACCCCGTTCGCCGCGGTAACACAGGCGACAATACCCCTGCCATGATTTACACAGAAATCGTTAGGGGCGAAAATGTAAAAATTACCGTTGGCCCGAAAGGTTTCGGCAGCGAAAATATGAGCCGCATCTGTATGTTCAAGCCTTCCCACGGCATTGAAGGCATTAAAAACTTCATTCTCGAAACGGTAGAACTTGCAGGCCCGAACCCCTGTCCGCCCATGGTTGTAGGCGTTGGGATTGGCGGTACCTTCGATAAGGCGGCACTCCTTGCTAAAAAAGCACTCATGCGCCCCATCGACTCGGAAAACCCCGACCCCTATTATGCAGACCTTGAAAAGGAAATGCTGGAAAAAATTAACGAGCTCGGCATCGGCCCCCAGGGCTTTGGCGGCAAAACCACGGCAATCGGTTTAAACATCGAAACCATGCCTACCCATATTGCAGGCATGCCCTGCGCCATTAACATTAACTGCCACGTAACACGGCATAAATCGGAGGTGCTTTAATATGGCAAAGAAGATTACATTACCCCTTACCGAAGAACTGGCAAGAACCCTCCGGGCCGGTGACGAAGTACTTTTAACCGGTACGATTTATACGTCCCGTGATGCAGGGCACAAGAGAATGTGTGAGGCCCTGGCAAAGGGTGAACAGCTTCCCTTTGACCCTACGGACGCTACCATTTATTATGTCGGCCCCACACCGGCAAAGCCCGGTCAGGTTATCGGCTCGGCAGGTCCTACCACCAGCGGCAGAATGGACGCCTATGCCCCCACGATGATGAGCGTCGGTGCGCGCGGCATGATTGGAAAGGGCGCACGTCTTCCCGAAGTCATTGACGCTATGAAACAATATAGCGGTGTATACTTTGGTGCAATCGGCGGCGCAGGTGCACTTCTTGCTAGGTGTATCAAGAGCGCAGAACTTATCGCCTATGAGGATTTAGGTGCGGAAGCACTCCGAAAACTGTATGTGGAAGATATGCCCCTCGTCGTAATTATTGACAGCGAAGGCACCAATTTGTACGAAAAAGGCAGGCAAGCTTATCTAAATTCTAAAAAATAATCGTGTATTTTTCACAAAAATTTAACAATTTTTCACAAAAGTATTGAAATTATGCTAAAAAGGTGCTAGAATGGATTTATTAAAGGTTGGAAGGAGTGAAATGGAATGAATAAAGCAGAACTCGTAGCTGCAATTGCTGCAAAGGCAGAAATCTCCAAAAAGGACGCAGACAAGGCTTTGGCCGCAACACTTGCAACAATTACCGATGCACTGAAGGGTGGTAACAAAGTACAGCTGATCGGTTTCGGCACATTCGAAACCCGTCACCGTGCAGCCCGCAAGGGTAAGAATCCCCAGACAGGCGCCGAAGTCACCATTCCGGCAGCAAACGTACCGGTATTCAAGGCCGGTAAGGCACTGAAAGACATCGTAAAATAATTGACAACATAAAAGAAGCTTTCCATGCTTTTGGAAAGCTTCTTTTTGTACGCCGAAAAGGCTTATTTCATGCCGTTTTCGTAAGACTGAATCATCTTCTTAACCATCTGACCGCCAACGGAGCCTGCCTGCTTAGAGGTAAGGTCGCCGTTATAACCGTCTTTGAGGTTTACGCCAACTTCGTTTGCAGCTTCCATCTTGAATCTGTCCAGAGCTGCACGAGCTTCGGGTACAAGGTTTCTCTTATTACTGTTTGCCATTTTAATCTTCTCCTTTAAATAAATAAATTGTATTTGTCGGTGCAGTAATTAGTTTAATCACTTCCGCATTTTATATGTAGGTAATTTTTTGTATTTCGGGAAAAAATTCTTGAAGAAGATTTGAAAATATGATACTATTATATAAGGAATCATACGAAAGAGGTAGTGCTATGGGAAAAATCACGCCCATGATGGAGCAATATTTTGAAATTAAAGAACAGTATAAAGATACCATCCTGTTTTTTCGTTTGGGCGACTTTTACGAAATGTTTTATGACGATGCCATCACCGCCTCCCGTGAGCTGGAAATTACGCTGACGGGGAAAAGCTGTGGCCAGGAGGAACGGGCACCCATGTGCGGCGTTCCCTTTCATTCTGCCGACGGGTATATTGCTACCCTCGTATCCCGCGGCTATAAGGTTGCCATTTGTGAGCAGGCAGAGGACCCGAAGATGGCAAAAGGGCTTGTGCGGCGTGAGGTTGTTCGTATTGTCACCCCCGGCACCACCTTTGACGAATCTATTCTTTCTGCCCGCGGGCAAAACTATATTTGCGCCGCCTATAAAAACGGCACGAGCACGGCGGTGACGTTCTGTGAGGTTTCCACAGGCCAGATGCTCACCACCTATTTTGCCGAAGATGGACAGGGCACCCTTCTTGCAGAAGAGGTGCAGCGTATGCACCCGGCAGAAATTATTTACAATCTCGAAGCGCAGGAGTCTTCGTCCCTGCGGGATGCACTTCGCCGCATGGGCTGTGCCTGCGTTTTATATAATGATGTGTATTTTTCAAAAGAATATGCAGAGGCAGCGGTAGAAGACCAGTTTGGCGCAAAAAAAGAAAAATTGCCGCCGGAATGTTTACTTTCTGCCGGTGCACTTTTATCTTATCTTGCCCAGACGCAAAAGCAAAAGCTTTTGCACGTCACAGACATTGACGTGTATACCACCGCCCAGTTTATGGAGCTTGACATGACGGCGCTTACAAACCTCGAGCTTTACGAAAACATGCGGGACAAGAAAAAGAAAAATTCCCTCTGGGGCGTTTTGGACACGTGCCGCACCACCATGGGCTCGCGCACGATGCGCAGCTGGATTATGCGTCCCCTTCTCTCCGTGGGGGCAATCCTTGCACGCCACACCGCCGTGGAGGAATTTGTAAATTCTCCTAAAATGACGGAAAACTTCCGCGCACTTCTGGATGCCGTTTCCGATATGGAAAGGCTGACGGGGCGCATCGTTATGGGCACGGCAAACCCCCGTGACCTGATAAAGCTGCAAACCTCCCTTTCTGTCATGCCCAAAATCAAAGAAACGCTGCGAGGCGCCAAAAGCACCCTCATTGCGGAGCAGGAAAAGCGGATCAATCCTCTTTCTTCCCTTTGTGACCTGATTTTCCGTGCCATAAACCCCGAGCCGCCGCTTGCCATGCGCGACGGCAATATTATAAGAACGGGCTTTTCCGAGGAGCTGGATGCCCTTCGAAATGCCAGAGATAACGGCGCCGAGGTCATTGCCGAAATCGAAGCGGCGGAGAGAGAACGGACGGATATTAAAAACCTGCGCGTCCGCTTTAACAAGGTGTTTGGCTATTATATTGAAGTTTCCAAATCGAATTTAGATAAAGTCCCCGAGGATTATATTCGTAAGCAAACCATTGCAGGCGGTGAGCGGTATATTACGCCAAAACTGAAGGAAGTGGAGAGCGTTATCCTCGGCGCGGCAGAAAAAATCACGGCACTGGAATACGAAATTTTCCAAAACGTCCGTGCGCAGATTGCGGCGGAAACGGTGGCACTCCAAAGTACAGCCCAGGCAATCGGGATTTTAGATACCCTTGCTGCTCTATCGGTCACGGCTGTGCGAAACCGCTATGTGCGCCCCGAGGTGGATATGTCCGAAGCACTTGAAATTCGCGGCGGCCGCCATCCGGTTGTGGAATCCGTTTTAAAGGACAGCCTGTTTGTGCCAAATGACGCACGCCTTGACACAGAAAACAATCGCCTTGCCATTATCACCGGCCCCAACATGGCAGGGAAATCCACTTATATGCGGCAAAATGCCCTCATTGCCATTATGGCGCAGATGGGGAGCTTTGTGCCGGCAGAGTACTGTAGAATTGGCATTATCGATAAGGTGTTTACCAGAATCGGCGCGTCCGATGACCTTTCCACCGGCAGAAGTACCTTTATGGTGGAAATGAGCGAGGTTTCCGATATTTTAAAGCATGCGACAAAGAAAAGCCTTTTAATACTCGACGAAATCGGCAGAGGGACAAGCACCTATGACGGGCTTTCCATCGCCTGGGCAGTGCTGGAGCATTGCACGCTTAAAATTGGCGCAAAGACGCTTTTTGCCACCCATTACCACGAGCTTACAAAGCTGGAGGATAAAATGGAGGGCGTTGTCAATTATAACATCGCCGCCAGAAAGCAGGGGGATGACATTATTTTCCTTCGCAAAATCGTCCCCGGCGGCACGGATGATAGCTACGGCATTGAGGTTGCCCGCCTTGCCGGCGTGCCCGATGCGGTGACGAAACGCGCAAAGCAGATTTTAGGGGAAATTGAAGAAGGCGGTGACGTGCAGGTGCGGGGCAAATCGAAAAAGGAAGCTGCCCAAAGCGGGCAAATTGGTTTTGCAAATCTTGCCGACAGCGCCCTTCTAGACGAGCTTCGCGCCATAGATGCGGAAACCCTCTCGCCCATTGAGGCACTCAATACCCTATACAGACTTTCCAAAAAAGCAAAAGAGATGTAAGGTGAGAAAATGAAACTTAAAAAAATAACCTTTGGTGCCGTGATTGCGGCAGTTTATGCAGTACTTACTTTAGTGCTCGCACCCATCAGTATGGGTGCGGTGCAGTGCCGTATTTCAGAGGCCATGACCATTTTGCCCCTCATCACCCCCGTGGCAATTCCTGGTCTTTTCGTCGGGTGTCTCCTTGCCAATATTTTCCTTGGCTCGGTGTACGATATGGTCTTTGGCTCTCTTGCAACGCTTTTAGCCGCTATTTTGACCTACCGTTTTCGGAAAAATAAATGGCTCGCACTTTCATTCCCCGTGCTTATTAACGCCGTGGTGGTTGGAGGGTATATCGGCCTCTTTCTCGATGCCGGTATGCCGGTGTGGGTTTGCATGGTCACAGTCGGTCTCGGGCAGGCGGTTGCCTGCTATGGGCTGGGGCTTCCCCTTTATAACATTGTAAAGAAAATTCTGAAAAATGAGGTGTAGGCATGGAGCAGTATAGAGTACTTATCATTGTTGCCGCTATTTTTCTCGGCTTTCCCGTTTATTTTCTGCCGGCATATGTGGCGGCAAAACGGGAGCATCCCCAAAGAAAGAAGCTGCTTTACTGGAATCTTTTTTCCGCCTGGACGGTTATCGGCTGGGCAGTCGTTATGATACTTGCCGCGCGCGGCAGTGCGTTTGATGAAAAAGAAAAGGGGGTGTAAAATAATTACACCCCCTTTTTGGGGATAGGAAAAAATGTTCAGAATGGGCAAACTGAGCCCGAAGGGATTACCCGACGGCGTACATGGGTACGCCGAGCGGCGAAGTTTGTTTCATAGCAAAAAGGCATCATACAAAAAGAAAAACTTCAAAAATTTGAAGTTTTTCTTCGTTTTTGTTAAGATATTGAATTTTATTATTTCTTTTCAGTAG
>JAZNHR010000008.1:0-56959 GCA_045577075.1 Clostridia bacterium
TTAGACTTGTGTCCTCTGTAGCCCTTCGCCAGCTTTAATATTTTTTTACGTCTTTTTCTTGTGCTTAAAGCGCCTTTTACGCGTGCCATTTCCTACTCCTCCTATTTATTTATACGGTATAAGCTTCTTGATTGTTACGGCATTGGGAATTGATGCGTATGCCGTCTTACGAAGTCTTCTCTTACGCTTTGTAGACTTCTTGTTCAAAATATGGCTTTTGTATGCCTTTCCTCTCTTTACCTTGCCGGATTTCGTAAGGCTAAAACGCTTCGCCGCACCTCTGTGCGTCTTTAACTTCGGCATGTTACTCTCTCCTTTTCTAAGTGATATATTCAAAGCCTTTTTGGCTTTCAATCAGTTTTTAGGCAAAATAAACATTGTCATACTTCTACCTTCCAGCTTGGGAAGTTTATCTACTGTACCCACTTCGCTGACAGTTTCGGCAAAACGCTTTAAAATCTCTTCACCAAGAGAAGCGTGATGGAGTTCTCTGCCGCGGAAGCGAACGCTGACCTTGACCTTATCGCCGGACGATAAGAATTTGACGGCGTTTCTGGCTTTTGTCTGAAAATCATGGTCATCAATGGATGGGGAAAGCCGCACTTCTTTCAGTGCTACAACCTTCTGGTTTTTTCTGGCTTCCTTTTCTTTCTTTGCAGCCTCAAACTTATACTTACCATAGTCCATAATTTTGCAGACCGGCGGTTTTGCCTGGGGTGCAATTTTAACTAAATCCATGTTTTTCTCATATGCAATTCTTTGTGCCTCTTTGGCATCCACAATGCCAAGCTGCGACCCGTCGCTGTCAATGAGACGAACCTCCTTGTCACGGATTTCCTCATTGATCATAACTTCCTTACTGATATACAGCACCTCCCAAAAATAAAAAACGGCATCGCGCAAGCAATACCGCTTTATAAACCGGCGAATATCAACCGTATGCGTACAGTAAACGATACGGTGAGGGCTTTACCCTGCTTGCTCCTTAATAAGATACCACATTTTCACTTCATTGTCAAGTATTTTTTAAATTTTTTTATATGGCAGAAAGTTTCGTCAGCTTCTTTGTGTTTTTAAACACAGGTGCTTTACTCCCTTGCATCTTTATTTCGTAAACTCATTTTATATTCTATCGGCGACATGCCACACCGTCTTTTAAATTCAACAGAAAAATAACTTATGCTTGAAAATCCACAGCTCATTGCTGTATTTGACACATTTTCCGTCATTAAGAATTCCTTTGCCTTATTGATGCGATATAAATTTAAATACTCACTAAAGGTGTGGGCAAAGCTTTTCTTAAACACCCTGCAAAAGTAGCTGTGGTTATAGGAAAGCTCCTCGGCAACATCACGAGAGGTTACGTTTTTCATATAGTTTTCACAGATAAAGTTTATAATTCTCTTGGAAAATTCCGTTTCTTTCGTCGGCACGGTTGTCACAAGCCTTTCCTGCAAAAACGAAAACAAAATCATCAAATTTCCCTTTGCGCAAAGTTGCCAACCTAAAGGTTCCTGCACATACGAAGTGCAAATCCCATGGACATATTGCTCAAAATTGCTGTCTTGCACCAGATTTGTATATTTCAGTTCCTCCGCCAAAATTTGTTCTTCAAAAGGAAGGGAAAGCATTTTAATATCAAAATCTATACAATAGTACGTAAGCTCATCGCTTACAATTTCACCGTAATGCACTTCATACGGGTTTATCAAAATCAGACTACCCTCTTCCGCATAAAACACCGTACCGTTTACAATCATTTTGGCTTTGCCGTCCGTTATGTAAAGGAGCTCCATATCGCTATGGTAGTGCATGGTGGTAAAGATATGCGGATTCATGATTGGTTTAATGTGCCTAAAATACGAAACAAGTGGTATCCCCTTCGATTGGGACACGTAATGATTGTCAAACACTCGTCTCCCTCCTTTCTATTTTTATCTTACTACAAAAAGGTGGAAAGGTCAATACATTTAAAAATATTAGTCAAAATAAAAGTTGACTAGAGGTATTCTTTTTAATATACTACAAAATGTGAGGTGATATATTTTGAAAAGATGGAAAATTGTCTATCAAACATATTGTAAGGGTGTCGAAAAAGTTTATGCCGCCATGCAGACAAAGCTCCCCTATGTGCTTGTATGCGACGCCAAAGAAGATGAGTCTTTTAGCACGATTTATGTTGGCCTTGATCAAAAAATGGAAGGCTATAAAATTGATGTGCAAGAACCGATAGGCGAAAGACAGCGCATTGAGATTATCGCACAAGATGAAACAAACCTTTTGTATGCCGCTTCTGATTTTAAAAATTTATATTTACCGGCGGCAAAATTTAATAGCGGCGATAATGTTGTAGACTTTTATGAGAAGAAGACTTTTGAAAATCCACTTCTTCCCTTTCACTATGCCACAAAACCAAAAATTGCCCAAAGAGGACTTTGGACCTGGGGCTACACCATTTACGACTACAAAAAGTATATTGACAACATGGTAACACTTAAACTGAACACGCTAATTATCTGGAACGATTTCGTTCCTGTCAATATTAGCGATGTCATTACCTATGCCCACTCTTGCGGCGTAAAGCTTTATCTTGGCTTTGCGTGGGGCTGGGATACAAACTGTGCAGTGAATGATATTTCTGACACGTCTGCACTTACGAAAGCAGTTGTAGAAAAATACGAAAAGGAATATAATATGCTTCCTTGTGATGGCATTTATTTTCAGTCCTTTACAGAACTTTGCAGAGACGATATTGACGGCGTAAATATTGCAGAAGCTGTTACGAATTTTGTAAACAATACCGCCCACGAAATCTTTAAAACAAAACCAAATCTTGAGCTTTTGTTCGGTCTGCACGCAACATCCGTTTTCAATGACATTGACGTTTTCAAAGGTGTTGATCCACGCATTTCGATTATATGGGAAAATGTTGGTGCAACGCCTTACCATAATTCTCCCGACTATCTTGAGAATTTCGAGGAGACGGTCTCATTAAACCGCAGACTGCAGTCTCTTCGTAGCGGCGGCTTTGGTGCAGTCCTTAAAAGCAATTACCGTCTTGATTGGAGCACCTTTGAGCACCACGAAGGGCCGTTTGTTCTCGGCATGTGCGAGCCGGAACTGGTGGAGAGAAAGCTTGCAGAAAAGAAATCCATGCATAAAAAAATTCAGGCGGACTGGATCAAAAATGCAAAATATGCACACGAGCTTATAAAAGACTTTAATGAAGATGCCATGGTAACTGTATTGGCAGAGGACGGCCCTTTTGAAGCATTTATCAGCTACCCTGTTGCGTTATACGCCCAGATGCTTTGGGACAGCGGCCGCAGTCTCGAAGAAATCATGCACAAAACGGCACAGATGCCGGACGTAGAATTTATTTAAATGGGGTGAAAGGATATGAGAACGTATTTACTGGAAAATGTACTTCCCTTCTGGCTTGATCATGCCATGGACGAAGAAAACGGCGGTATCTTTACACAGCTTGACCGCAAAGGGAATATTTATGGTGAAGAAAAAAGTGTTTGGTTTCAAGGCAGAGCCCTTTACATATTCTCCCTTGCCTATAACGACGTAAAAAAAGACGCTCGTTTTCTTTCTGCCGCAAAAAAAATCTATGAATTCCTTCCCCGTTGTACGGATGCGGACGGCAGAATGTTTTTTACCGTTACAAAAGAGGGTAAGGAAATTCAAAAACGGCGGTACTATTTTAGCGAAACCTTTGCTGCAATCGGCTGTGCAGAATACTATCTTGCAACCGGAGACGAAGAAGCAAAACAAAAGGCAGAAGCTTATTTTGACATGGCCTATAAACTTTATAGCGGCGAAGTAAAAACCGCACCGAAATTTAAGGCTGAAAACGCACCGTACAAAGCGCTTTCCCCTGCCATGATTATGCTTGCAACTGCACAGGTCATGCGAAAACTGGATAAAGAAAAATATAACCGCATCGCGCTGGAAACAATTCCCGAAATCCTTTCACACCTGACAAGCAAGGGTCTTTTGGAAAACGTGGGACCAGACGGAGAATTTATCGACACCCCCACAGGGAGACTTGTAAATCCCGGACACAGCCTCGAATGTGCCTGGTTTTTAATGGCTGAGGGTATTTATCAAAACGATAAGGACCTTATGAAGGTGGGCAAAGATATTATTGATATTTCCATGAAGCTCGGTCTTTGCGACGGCGGCATCATTGCCTTTTGTGACTGTGACGGCAAGCCTGTATCCGCACTCGAATGGGACATGAAGCTTTGGTGGCCCCAGTGTGAAGCCATGGTTGCCAACCGCCTTTGTTATTCCATTTTCGGCGAACAGCACTATCTGGATGCCTATGAAAAAATAAAAAAATACACCGAGGAACATTTCGAGGATAAGGAGCACGGTGAGTGGTACGGGTATCTGCATTATGACGGCACACCCTCCCACACCTTAAAAGGAAACATCTTCAAAGGGCCTTTTCACCTGCCGCGCATGCTGATATTGATTGATAAAATTGAAAATGGCAAATCCGTTTTATAAAAAATACCAACGGCAAAAAGTCGTTGGTATTTTTTTACTAGTCTTTACTCCCAGAAAAACGCTAAAATTTGAATTTCCTCATCTAAAATCTTCAAAGCAATCCGGCGCTGTTCGAGGCAGTCAATTCTGAACTGCTCATATTCCTTCATGGTGGCGCTAAAGTCTGCACCATGTTTTAGGTTTTCGCTCATAGAAATCGCCGTTTCGCCGGCAAACTGCATATTTACAAGGGCCCACCAAAGTTCTTGGGCTGAGCGGTCAAACCCATACGGCTCTTGGTATGACCGAAACGATGTAAACGAGGTGGTCATTTCCTCAAAAAAAGCCTTAAAATCCGCCACAGTCTTCGCATTATACACACCGGATGAAAGCATGTCCATCATCGGTTGAAGCGCCATATCGGCTTTGGAAAGAAGCATCATGTTTGGGTAAAACATCGTTTTGATATACTTAATTTCACTATCAAACAGCTCAATTTCTTTGCAAAACACATCCGCGCTTTTATAGGTATCGTTATAAACCGCGGAGCCTACCATGGCAATATCCCGAAGTCGAACGGCTGTTCTACCGCCAATATTGTAGGAAGGAATTTCCTGGTCGCGGAAATAGGTGCGAATATTCGTTTGATACACGTCAAAGACTTTTTCGCCAACAGGTCGGGTTTCGTATATAGGAATGATGGGCGTAGACGGTTTTGCAAAATCACGGTAAAAATGCACACTTTTCGTCTCCTCATCCCAAATCACCTGGAAGCCGTAATTTTCTAAATCTCGGACTAAAACAGCCGTATATCCTTCAATGTTATAGGAGGGCACTAGTATGCCGTCGATGTACGCGCTAATATCCGTCGCATAGCCTGCACCGATGATTTGCGCATTTGCCACAGTTAAAAGACCGCACAGGATTAGCAAAATGCATACTATTTTTTTCACGGTAGCTACCTCCTATCTTTATCGTTTGTTTCTTAAAGACCGGTATCAGAAGTGTTTTCATCGTCCGGGTCAGCTGTTTCCGTAGGATCAGCAGACGGCACGGGCGTCGACGTTGGTGTATCAGGCTCTTCAGAAGGTTTAGGACTATCCGAAGGTGTCGGAGATGGTGTGTCAGTTCCCTCACTCGGGTCCTCGCCAGGTTGCGGCTCGGGCACTTCTTCCCCTGTACCTACCAGAATTTCACGAAAAGTGCCATTATAGGTACTGCGGCAGAGATAAATCCGTTCCGGATCCTTGCCGTCTCGTTTCACAATTTTATATGTGTCGACTACATAACCGGATGAGCCGGGCTTTTCAATTTTTTCCTCGCCTTTAGGCAGCGTGGGATCATCCGTGCGGCGTTCCGGTGGGGGTAGCTCGCGTAAAACGGCTGTTTCAAAAGAAACATCAAGGCTCTTGTCATCTTTCTTTCCGAAAAGTCCAACATACATAAGGCCGTTATCTGCCGTGCAGACGACTTTAACGGGATGTCCCGTTGTGTTTTTAAATCGAAAATCAATATTGCCGTAGTCCACCGTTGCATCACGTCCAAGAGGCACATAAGAAACGGTGAGCTGATGATTTACGCGTTCCACAATTTCAAGATTTGCATAAACAACGGCATTAAATAGCGTGGAGGAAACCTGACATATTCCGCCACCAACACCATCCACAGTTTCGCCATTCACGTACACGTGTGCCGTTTCAAATCCTTCGCTATAGCTTCTTTCTCCTACCACGCCATTATAAGAGAAAATTTCACCCGGTGCAAGAATAGTGCCGTTAATTTTGCGCGAGGCAAGCGCAATATTTTTACTTCTTCCCACATCGCCTGTATTAAACTTTGTTTCGTGTTCGCCCAAAACATCCGCGAAAAGCTGTGCTTCAATATCCTCTGAAGTGTGTCGGGGATGTTCAATCTGCAAAGGAATTTCAAAAGTAACACCGTTGCCGCGATTTTCGTTAATAATTTTTTGTGCCTGATTTTTATCAAACTTTATACCGAGTACATGGTCATGAATAACAACCTTGCCGTCCTCCAGCGCATAATATGCGTCTTCCGCATTGGCGCAGACCGCATCGTATAAATAATCGGCAGAAAGAGCTGCCGGATTTCTTTCTTCGTGTTCAAAAATAATTTTCTTTTCATAACTCCCAGTGCGAATCGTATTTAAAATCGCATCAGAAACCGTTTTTTTGTCCGGCAAAAGTCCCGGCCTTCCTGTTGTCACAACCAGCCTATCATTCGATATTTCCCACGAGTGTTCCTGCACCTTTTCTTCCACCCCAGACAACATCCCATCTAAAAGTTCGTTGTAGGCTATGTCATCAACGGTGATTTCCATAGGGACTTCTTGTTTGCCAAAAATCGTCAAAAACGTCTGCCCTATTCTACGAAAATAGTTCCCTTCCTTGCCATAAGAAAGAGCACTTTTGGCAGTTTTATCATATTCATACGAAGCGAGAAAGTCTGACGGAATAATCGTTTTTTCATTTTCCCCAAGCACCACATAAACAGGCTTATCAAAGGTAGTGTTCGAAAGCTCCGCATGAAGTTTCTCAGCCGCTTCACGCACAGTCAATTTCCCAATGGACACACCGCCAGCCGTAACACCGGCACAAATTTTATCTTTATCGCCATATGCTCGCACTGTGGAAATGCCCAAGAAAATTAACGCAAGAAGTCCAACGCAAATTCCAATCACCAACGGCTTGTTTTTGAACGTTTTCAACATGTATACCCCCATACAAATTTATCGGTCGTAGTATTTGTATATTACAATTTATTATATATTATAACAGGAATTTGCAGGTTAGTAAATATGATTTTAAAAAAAATATTTTTGTAATATATTTTTAAATTTATATTGTTTGAAATGAACAAAAGCAGCCGCTTTTTACGCGACTGCTTTTATACTTATGCCCTACAAAAGGCTTCCTTATTTGGATTCCAAATAAGCATTGATTTTTGCAATCAGCTCGTCTGCATCTACGCCATGTACTGCACACGCGGCCTCAACACTTTCACCGCTTGCAGAGGGGCATCCGAGACAATGCATGCCGATTTCGAGGAAAAACGGTGCTGTACCTGCATCCATGCGAAGAACGTCTGCAATAATTGTGTCCTTTGTTACCTTTGCCATTTTAAAACTCCCTTTCTTTGCCTTTCAGCAATACTTTTTTGATTTCTATATTGTCATTAAATAAAACAATATCTGCGTCATATCCGGGGCGAATCGAGCCAATGTTTTTCGCACCCACTGCACGTGCAGGAATCTGCGTCATCATTTTAACGGCTTCCACAATGTTTATACCGGCTTCTTTATGCATAACACGCACAAGACGGTCCGTTGTAGCAATACTGCCTGCAAAGCTTAATCTATCCGGCATCTTTGCCACGCCATCTTCAATATAGGTAATACGATTATCAGCAAGCGGCCCTAAAATCATTTCTTTAATGCCTTCCACACCTGCACCGCGCATAGAATCTGTAACCATACAAATATAGTCAGATGTTTTGACTTTATGAATCAGGCGTAAAAGCTCCGGCGGCAGATGCTTGCCGTCCGCAATCGTTTCCACATACATATCGTCCAAAAGATAGCCGGTTTCAACCGCGCCCAGAACGCGAAAACCTTTTCTTCTTGTCAAAAGAGACATCCCGGAATAAAAATGGGTCATCAGGCGGCAGCCGGCATGATACACAGGCATAATCTCGTCGTACGTTGCATTGGTGTGTGCAATGGAAGGAACAACATCATGTTTTAGTAGTGTCTCACAAAATTCCACAGCACCGTTTCTTTCCGGCGCAAAGCTCCAGCGTTTAATAATACCTTTGTATGTGGTGAGAAGCTCTTCATATTCTTCTTTGATGGGATCTGTAATAAATTCAGGAGCCTGCGCGCCTGCCTGTTCCTGCGAGAAATACGGGCCTTCTAAGTGCGCACCAAGAATCTGCGGAAGATCCGCTGCATTTTCTCGCATGACAAGACCGATGTCCTCAATACTCTTTCGGAAAGATGCTGGATTTGCTGTTGTTGCGGTGGGCATAATAGCCGTTGTGCCGTGTGCCGCATGGGCGCGAAGGGCAATGCGAACATCTTCCGGTGTGCCATCCATAAAGTCCGTTCCACCTGCCCCGTGGGTATGTACGTCTACAAATCCAGGGGAAACATATGCATTTTCTGCATCGATAATGACATCTGCCGCAATTTCATCTGCAGTAACATCCAGAATTTTTCCGTCTCGAATGTATAAGGCTTTGTCCGTCTCAATCTTATCCGTAATAATACGGCCGTTCATGATTTTGATTGTCATACACTCAACTCCTGTACTATATGCTCTAATTTTTTTATTTCTTCTTCATTTTGTTTTTTTGCCCGAAGCTTCCCTGCAAGCTTTTTTTCAATTTTTTCCTTTATTCGACTTTTCAGAAGCGGATAAAGAGGCTCGTTCCGGCTTTTACGCCCCAAAAGAAGTTCCGCGTCAGAATAAGGGGGCTCCATGCCACAAACAGCCTTTAAAACCACATAGAGCTTCTCTTCTTCCTGTACAATTCGTTCCGTCAAAACAGAAAAGCCGTGTTCATTTAAGTACTTGCGAAGTTCCATGGTGGCCGTCATTGGCTGGAGAAGCAAGGTTTTCTCTTCTAAGCTTTTCGTATTTTCAAGAATATCCGAAATCAAAATACCGCCCATGCCTGCAATTATAATCGTGTCATACTTTGTATAATCCACACCTTGCAAGCCGTTTGCTTTTTGTGTTTTAATTTTGTCCGTCAGCCCAAATTTTTGAATATTTTCTTCGGCACGTCTTATTGGTCCGTCATGAACGTCTGTTGCAAGCGCACATACGGCCCCTTTTTCTTTCACAAGATAAATCGGCACATATGCGTGATCCGTCCCCACATCAATCACAGCGGCACCAGGTGTGACAAGGTCAGAAATTGCAAAAAGACGTGGCGTTAAAAAGCTATTCAAGGAAATCCTTCAATTTCTTACTGCGACTGGGATGACGCAGTTTTCTGAGTGCTTTCGCTTCAATCTGACGGATACGCTCACGGGTTACATCAAAAACCTTGCCTACTTCTTCTAAGGTACGAGGTCTGCCGTCATCCAGGCCAAAACGCAGACGAAGTACTTTTTCCTCGCGAGAAGTCAACGTGTCTAAAACATCCATAAGCTGTTCTTTTAGAAGCGTAAAGGAAGCCATTTCACTCGGTGCCGGCGCATCATCGTCAGGAATGAAGTCCCCAAGATGACTATCCTCTTCCTCGCCAATCGGCGTTTCCAAAGAAACCGGCTCCTGTGCTATCTTCATAATTTCGCGTACTTTATCGATAGACATGTTCATTTCCCGGGCAATTTCTTCGGGAAGCGGATCACGGCCAAGCTCTTGCAAAAGCTGACGGGAGACACGAATCAGTTTGTTAATCGTTTCCACCATATGGACAGGAACGCGAATGGTTCTTGCCTGATCCGCAATGGCGCGTGTAATGGCCTGGCGAATCCACCAAGTAGCATACGTGCTGAATTTAAAGCCCTTAGAATAATCAAACTTTTCAACGGCTTTAATTAGACCAAGGTTCCCTTCCTGAATGAGGTCAAGAAACAGCATCCCTCGACCTACATAACGTTTGGCAATGCTGACAACAAGACGCAAGTTTGCCTCAGTAAGGCGCATTTTTGCTTCTTCGTCCCCATCCACCATTCTTTGAGCAAGGCCTACTTCTTCTTCCGGGGAAAGAAGCGGCACTTTTCCGATTTCTTTTAAATACATGCGAACGTGATCGTCCACATTGATGCCTTCCGGAAGACTTAAATCAATCTCTTCTTCGTTTGTGGCAATTTGCTTTAGGTCCTCATCCATATCCTCTATGACATCTATTCCCAAATGCTCAATAGATTCATAGATTTTTTCTATTTGTTCCGGCTCGATTTCCATTTCTTCAAGGGACTCATTTATTTCCTTATACGTAAGCATCCCCTTTTTTCGGCCTTTTTCCACCAAATCCTTTATAATTGCCTTTTTGCTTGCAGCATCTGACATGTCTTACCGTCCTCCTTATTCGTTCGAATCCTTTTTCATTAGCAATGTATTTAAACGTGATAAGTCACCGGCCTCAATTGCCTCTTTGACTTGTAAATCATAAATTTCTTTTTTTAGAGCTTGCATAAGCTCTCTAATAGCTTTTTCGTTATTTTCATATTGTACCGGCATACTAAGTGCCGCCGCCGCTTGCGGAGCCTCTTCTTCAGAAAAACGTGCAATCATTTGAGCCGCGTCATCCGTTTCAGAAAGAAGGGACAAGATTTGTTGATGCACCGGATTTGGCAAAAGCTCTAGAAGCGCATCTTTATATTCCTTATAAATTCGTTTATCTTTTAAGCAAATCGAGAGAATTTTATCGCCTGTTCTGCTTTTAGAAAGCATCTGCGGCCGCGGGGATGGCGTGCGCACATTCCACTTCTCCTTTTTCTCCTGTTTGCCGCGGTTTTTTTGCACTTCATTTTCAATAGCAGAGCCGCGAATCCCCGTTTCGTTTGCAAGCTTTTCTCGCAAAACCTCCCGTTCCACACTGCTGGGAACCTTACTAATCACTTTTGTACACGCCTCTACATATTCTATCTTTTGTGCCTGATCGCTTATATTATATTTTTTACGAAGCTGACGAATTTGAAACCCTGCGGGCGTATCTGCCTTTTGCAAAAGCTCGGTAAATTTCGCCGCACCGTTTGTTTTAATAAATTCATCCGGGTCTTTTCCTTCCGGAAGAGATAAAATACGAAGTTTAACATCAATACCTTCAAAAACTTCTATGGCACGAATTGCCGCTTTGACTCCTGCTGCATCCGTATCATAGCAAATCGTGATTTTTTCGGCATATTTTGCTGCAAGCCTTGCCTGGTCGGTTGTAAGCGCAGTGCCGAGAGATGCTACGGCATTTTGTACACCGCTTTGATAAAGAGATATAACATCCATATATCCTTCTACCAAAATAAGCTCCGAAGTGCGCTTTGCAATTTGAAGCGAAAATAAGTTTTGTCCTTTATTAAAAACAGGCGTTTCCGGTGAATTTAAATATTTCACGTTGCCATCGCCTAGTATTCTGCCACCAAATCCAATCACATTCCCACGGACATCTATAATTGGAAACATGAGCCTGTCCCGAAAGCGATCGATTACTTTTCCTGTTTTTGTAAAAGTGGATAACCCCACTTGCACAAGGTCTTCCCGAGCATATCCGTTTTGGAGGAGATGCTTTGTAAGTGCATCCCAATCATTCGGTGCATATCCCATTCCGTATGCCTTAACCGTTTCTCCTGTAAGCCGCCTTGCCCGAATATAGTCTTGTGCTCGTTTCCCATCGCTTGAAAAAAGCTTGTCACGAAAAAAGCGAGCAGCCTCTTTATTCATTTCCAGATAGCGCTGTTTTTTTTCATACTGTTTTTTATCTTCCGCAGAAAACGACAAAGCATCAATTTGTATGCCCGCACGCTCTGCCAAAAAACGAATGGCTTCCACAAAGTCAAGATGCTCCATGTTTTTCACAAAATCGACAATGTTTCCGCCTGCGCCGCAACCAAAGCAATAATAAAGCTGACGGTCAGCCGTAACATGAAAAGAAGGCGTTTTTTCCTTATGAAATGGGCAAAGTCCGACATAGGAACTACCGCTTCGCTTTAGCGGCACATATTGACCGACAAGCGCCACTATATCATTTGCCGCAATAATATCCTGTATAACTTGTTCCGGAATGCGTCCAGCCATACATGTGCCCTCTTTCGTTTACAAACAAAAATGTTTCATCATTTATTTCGACACCTACTATCCAAATCCTTCTTTTTTTACAAACTTTTTGTTCTTTTTTTAAACTTTTATACAAAAAGAAAAACACTGTCGAAAACAACTTCGACAGTGTATAGATTAAACCAAAATTTACAATTTTATGCAAAATAACAGAATTTATCTGTACCAACCCTTCGGAATAAAATGTTTTTTAAAAACATATGTCGCATAGGTATCCGTCATACAAGCAATATAGTCAATAATTTGCTGTTCTTTTTCCGCCTCGGTACCGTCAACCGCCCCCGGGAGCTCATCAAAATGCTCCGTAAAATACGCAAACAGGCTCGTGATCATGCCACCGGCTTTCTTCTCTTCAAGTTTTGCTTCTGAGCCGATATACACAGCACCAAACATATAACTACGAAGTTCCATCATCGCGTCATGAATTTCCCGGCTCATTTTCACAAAAGGTTTATCAAAACTATTCGCAATTACATCCCGCACCATGGTGTCGATCCTTGCGCTATGGGTGTCTCCCAAAACGCGAACACAGTTTTTCGGTATGGAAGATGCTTGAATAATGCCGCCACGGATGGCGTCATCTATATCATGATTGATATATGCAATCCTATCTGCAAGGCAGATAATTTCGCCCTCTAAAGTAGATGGCTTTTTATCCCCCGTGTGGCAAAGAATGCCGTCACGTACTTCTTCGGTTAAATTGAGGCCCGTTCCGTTTTCCAGGACATCCACCACACGCAGGCTCTGCTCGTTATGCCGAAAGCCAAGGGAGCCAACCTTATCAAGTGCCCGTTCACCCTCATGTCCAAACGGCGTGTGCCCAAGGTCATGCCCAAGGGCGATGGCTTCTGTCAAATCTTCGTTTAGGCGAAGGCCCCTTGCAATGGTTCGGGCAATTTGGGAAACCTCTAGGGTATGGGTAAGGCGTGTTCTGTAATGGTCTCCCTCAGGCGTAATAAACACCTGGGTTTTATGTTTGAGTCTCCGAAACGCTTTTGAGTGAATAATTTTATCACGGTCGCGCTGGAACTCTGTGCGAAAATCACAAGGTACGGAAGGGTGCAGTCTGCCTTTGCTTTCCGCAGAAAAAGTAGCATGCGGTGATAAAATTTTTCGTTCGGTTTCTTCCAGCATCTGGCGAATATTCATGCTTCCCCTCCCCTTTTTTGATTACTTTTGTAATTCTAAAATTCTCGCCGCAAGAGAATCACAGCGGCTTTTTGCAAAATCATCCTCCATAGCAGGACGTGCGGCACATACACCGAGATGCCCTGCATCATAGGCATGGGAGCCGGGTCCAAGAATTGTCATGCCGTGGACGAGCATGGAGTCCTGCAGGCTTCGAACCGTTGCCTCCTGTCCGCCATACTTAGAAGCACCACAAACAACGGCAGCACCATATTTCCCTACAAAAGCCTTTTCGCCCCTATAGGCCCGACTTTTATCAAACAGTGCTTTGATTTGTGCCGTAGGTCCAGCAAAATAAACAGGACTGCCAAAAAGAATCACATCAGCTTTTTTCATCTTCTCAAACGCTTCCTCAACACCTGTTCCAGAAAAACAAACTTTACTGCAAGGCGTGGAACAAGATGTGCAAAATGGTCGCTGCAAGTTTTCAATTTCTTTGGCAAAATGAATGATTTCTGTTTCTATACCATTGAGTCTTTCCAAAATTCTGTTTAAAAGATACACTGTATTGCCGTCCGTATTGGGACTCCCGTTTATTGCACAAACGTACATATTACATCTCCCTTTCAATTAGACTTTCGGCAAGTGCGCAGAGCGCATCGGCATTCGGACGAAAGTGTTCAAGCCCACGAATGGCTTTTTCTGTATATTGACGTACTCTCTCTTTTGCAGCCGCAATGCCAATGATGGAAACCACGGTGTTCTTTTCATTCTTCGCATCACTGTTTATCGGCTTTCCAAGCACCGCTTCATCACCAACAACATCTAAAATATCGTCCTGTATCTGAAACGCAACGCCAAGATTTTCTGCAAAAGTATCGAGTTCATCGCCCCGTCCACCTGCAGCAATTGCACCGAGAGATACCGCCGCACGAAGCAGTGCCCCTGTTTTAAAGCGGTACATATTTAAAATTTCTTCCTCCGATGCCTTATGGAGCGTCATATCCAGCACCTGCCCCTGTACCATACCATATGCACCTGCGCTTTCGGAAAGAACTTTTACAGCTGCCAAATTCTGCGCTGGGGAAAGTGGTGCATTTGCCGCTAAAGAAAAGGCAAGGGTCAAAAGACCGTCACCGGCAAGTACCGCCGTTGCCTCGTCAAACCGCTTGTGACAAGTAGGTCGTCCCCGGCGAAGGTCATCATTATCCATGCAAGGCAAATCATCATGAATCAGCGAATATGTATGGATACATTCGAGGGCTGCGCCATAGTAAAGCCCGTCCTCTTCCTTACCGCCAAGTGCCGCCGCCGCCATCATTGAAAGCTGTACGCGAAGACGTTTGCCGCCCCCCAGAAGGCTATAGCGCATAGCATCATAAAGAAGTCCTTCCTCCGGAATCAGCCCGTTCAAATATGCTTCAATCTGCTTCTTTCTCATTTTGTATCCCTTCTATCAGCGTTGTAACCTGTCCCTGTGCCTTATCCAAAAGACTTTTGCAATTTTTCACAAGCGCAATCCCTTTTTCAAATTCGGCAATGGATTTTTCCAACGGCAAATCTCCCGATTCCAGTGACTTTACAATTTTCTCAAGTTCCTGTATGGATGCCTCAAAATTCATTCTTCTACGCTCCTTTTCGTTTCTTTCACCACGCATATCGCCGTTCCATCTGAAAAGCGCATATCCAGCACATCCTCCTTCGCAAGGTTTGAAACCGAAGATATGGGTTGTCCGCTTTTAGAAACGTAGGTATATCCTCTTGCTAAAACCTTAAGCGGCGAAAGCACATCTAGTTTGCCTGTGTTTTGCAAAAGTGCATTCTGTTCTGCTTCCAGCCTTGCACGCATAGATGCGGCCATTTCCGTCGTTAATGTATCCAGTGTATACTGCATATCCTCTATCTGTCTTTTAACAACAGTTAAACGATTAGAAAAGGACGTCAGCTTCTCACGGTTTTTACTGACAGCCAGCGCAAGATGCGCAGAAAGACGTTTTTCCATTGCAGAAAGCGCGGCGCGAATTTCCATTTCATCCGGCACCGCAAGCTCTGCTGCGGCAGACGGTGTTGGTGCACGAAGGTCAGAAACAAAGTCGCAAATTGTAAAATCCGTTTCATGTCCAACGGCAGAAATCACAGGAATATCCGATGCCGCCACCGCACGTGCCACAACCTCTTCATTAAATGCCCACAGGTCTTCCTGTGAGCCGCCGCCTCTGCCGACAATTAAAACATCTGCAGCTTTTGTACTGTTAAAATAAGACACCGCCGCTGCAATTTCCGCTGCTGCCCCTTCCCCTTGTACCAAAACCGGGTAGACAGAAACATTCACCAAACGCCAGCGGCGATGAATAATATTTAAAATATCACGAAGTGCCGCACCCGTTGCGCTTGTCACAACGCCAACACAGCCGGGAAAGCGGGGTATTGGTTTTTTTCGTGCTGCGGCAAAAAGACCTTCTGCCTCCAGCTTTGCTTTCAGCTGTTCGAAGGCAATATAGAGCGCGCCAGCACCTTCCGGCTCCATTTCCTCGATGTAAAGTTGATACGCGCCATCACGTGGAAACACGGATATGCGACCCCGAGCCAGCACCTGCATTCCGTTTTCAGGCATAAAACGAAGTCCCATATTTGCACCTTTAAACATAACCGCGCGCAAAACGCCGTCACCGTCTTTCAGGCTTAGATACATATGACCCGAGTAATGTAGCTTGAAGTTCGAGATTTCACCTTTCACCCAAACATTCTGTAAAAGGAAATCGCTGTCAATTGTATTTTTTATGTAAGCGTTAATCTGGCTTACAGAAACAATTCTTCGCTCCATTATTTTTCCTTTATAATATTCCCCAAAAGACCATTTACAAAGGAACCTGCACTGGGACTGTCATATTTCTTTGCCAATGTGACAGCCTCGCTTGCAGAGACCTCTGCCGGTATATCATCCATAAATAAAACCTCAAAGATTGCAAGGCGAAGAACAGCAATACTGATTTTCGAAACACGTTCCATCTCCCAATCTTTTAAATTCGCCTGAATTTTTGCATCAATGACTTCTAAATGCGCCTGCACACCTTCCACAACTGCACGAGTATAGGCAACATCAGCCTCCGAAGGTCTGTTAACGTAAAACGGCTCCTCTTTTCGAGACTCTTCTTTTGCCGTCAGAAAATATCTTTCCAGTTTTTCCGCCGCTTCTTCGGGATTAACGTGCTGTTCAAATAAAAGTCTAAAGGCGTCTTCTCTTGCATTTTTTCTCATAGTAGTTCCTCTCTACGCAAAAAGTTTTGTTATATCCGAAAATGTAACCAGTATCATAAAAAGAAGCAACAGCGCAAACCCTATAAAATGAACAATTCCTTCGTGTTCGGGTTTAATTGGCTTTCTTCTTATAAGTTCAACCAAAATAAAGAAAATTCTGCCGCCATCCAGCGCCGGAATGGGCAAAAGATTCATAACGCCAAGATTTACAGCAATCAATGCCATAAAGTTTAGCATGTTTAAGGCCGGCATTTCAGAACGGGCAACATTGTTCATTTCCCCTACAATTCCGACAGGACCTGACACGTCGCTAAGCTTAACGCCCCCTGTGAGCATCTCGCCCAGAGAATAGTATACCACTTCCACCGCAAACGTAGTGTTATGGAAAGCGGTCTTAAGTGCCAATCCCGGCGTCATTTTATGCATTTGTGAATAAAAGCCTATCACATAACCGCCAGTTTCCGGGTTTTGCTGCGGCTGAAGCTGCTTCGTAATTTTATCCGTTCCCCGAAGGACAGTAATTGCAAGGGGAGACGCTCCATTTTTCATAAGTGCTAAGGAAACATCATTTTGAATGTGAATGTTTTTGCCGTTTATCTCGACAATCTCATCCCCCGGCAAAATGCCCACACTTTCCGCAGGCGTACCAGGTACAACAGCCTCTACAACCGGAACACGAACCTGACCTACGCTGGAAAACAAAATTAAAAAAATTAAAAATCCAACAAGGATATTCATAAATCCGCCGGCAAACAAAACCAACATTCTGGCAAGCGGTGACTTTTTTCCGAAAGCATTAGGGTCATCTGAGCTTTCATCCTCCCCTTCCAGCTTAACATAGCCGCCGATTGGGAGAAGCCGCAAGGAATATTCAACATTCCCGCGTGTTTTTTTCCAAATTGCCGGTCCCATGCCGATAGAAAATGCATGAACTTTTACACCAAATGCACGGGCTACAAGAAAGTGCCCGAGCTCATGCACAAAAATAAGTAAACCGAAAATTAAAATGCCCAAAAGAATTGTCATGATTGATTCCCTTCCCACAGTTCTTTCACATACGCGCGCGCCCATTTATCCGTTTCTATTATACACGAAAGAGAGGGATTTATGACCGTTTTATGCGCTTTCATGGTTTTTTCGACAAGCGCTTCGATTTCCAAAAAAGTACAATTATCGTTTAGGAATAAGTCAACAGCCGCTTCGCCGGCGCTACTGAAAACAGTCGTCAGAGTTCCGCCTGTTTTTGCCGCCTCAAATCCAAGACGCAAGCAGCCGAATGTTTCAAAATCGGGTTCCTCAAATGTAAGCGTTAAGGGAGAATGAAAATCAAGGGGTTTTGTTGGCGTCGGTGCCGCATTTGGATAGGCAAGTGCATATCCGATGGGAATCCGCATATCGGGCCAGCCCATTTGCCCCAAGACAGAATTATCTACAAATTCCACCATGGAATGTACAATGCTTTGCTTATGAATTACGACTTCAATGTTTTCAGGACGGACATCAAACAGCTGAACAGCTTCGATGACTTCCAGTCCCTTATTCATCATGGTAGCGCTATCAATCGTGATTTTTGCCCCCATACTCCAGTTCGGATGCTTAAGCGCCTGCGCCTTTGTAACACTTTTCAAATCCTCACGTGATTTGCCCGCGAAAGGACCACCGGAGGCAGTTAAAAAAATGCGGTTTACTGCTTCCCATCGGCTGCCGATACATTGAAAAATAGCACTATGCTCACTATCAACCGGCAAAATGTGCACATCTTTTTGTTTTGCTGCTGCTTTTACAATATCCCCGGCGCAAACCATGGTTTCTTTGTTGGCAAGCGCAATGTCGCTCCCTGCATCAATTGCGTCAAGCGTTGGCAAAATCCCGATACTGCCTACCATTGCCGTGACTGTAACCTCCGCACCGCTTTTTCCTGCCGCCTCGCGAACGCCTTCAATACCTGCAAGCACTTTTGTATCTGTGTCACGAACATTTTCGCGAAGAAGTTTGGCATAGGATTCATCGTATACTGCTGCAAGTTTCGGGCGAAATTTTCGAATTTGTTTTTCTAAAAGCGCTATATTTTTCCCCGCCGCCAGAGCCACAACATCATAGGAAGCATCGTTTTCGATTACCTCCAACGTCTGCGTACCAATGGAGCCGGTAGAGCCTAAAATACTAACTTTTTTCAAGAGGTATATTCCTTTCCAGTATGTCCTTACAAAATAAACAGAAGGCAAATATACATTGCCGGTGCAACAAACAAAACGCTGTCAAACCGGTCCATCGCACCGCCGTGTCCGGGCATGATTTTACCGTAGTCTTTAATGCCATGCTGTCGTTTAATCACCGATGCTGTTAGATCACCAAGCTGCCCGCAAAGTGCTGCAACTGCACCTGCAAAAAAAAGTGTTACGGGATGTACATCACCAAGACCGCTCCCTGCAAAGAGACCAAACAGTAAAAAACAAATAGAGGCGCCAAGTGTGCCGCCGATTGCACCTTCTATGGTCTTTTTAGGACTTACTGCAGGCATAAGTTTCCGGCTTCCAAACATGCTGCCTGTAAAATAAGCAAATATGTCACATCCCCATGCACCGAGAAAGACAAGCCAAATCCAGTAGGCGCCGCCCTCAGCCATTCTGATTTTTGTAAGACACCCCATAAAGAGACCGATAAAAAGTGAAAAAAGTGTGGCAAGTGCTATATCCTGCGTATGTAAGGACTTATAACTAAACAGCATAACTGAGAGCATAATTAAAAGGTATACACAAAGCGCTGCAGAGATATATGCAGAGGGAAACACATCGGCAGAAAGCAGTGCTGCAAAAGATGCTGCCGGTAACACAATCCAGCTCCGCAGCTTCACTGCACGAAATAGTTCAAATACCATAAGCATGGAAACAAGCCCAATTGCAATGCGTAAAACAGTAGCACCGCAAAGTAAAACTGCAATTAAAACCAGCGCGCCAATTACGCCTGATATGACTCTCGTTCTTAGCATAACACCTCACCTCTCCGTATATGTATTGTTTTTACACACCACCAAAACGCCTGTTTCTGCCCTGAAATTCCGAAATTGCTTCCAGAAGATGTGCCGGTTTAAAGGACGGCCATAGAACGTTTGAATACCAAAACTCCGCATAAGCCGCCTGCCACAGCATAAAATTACTGATTCGTTTTTCACCGCTGGGGCGAATAATCAAATCCGGGTCAGGCTGGTCACCTGTATAAAGGGACTGAGAAAGCATATCAAGGCTTATGTCCTCTGCCGAAATCTCTCCAGTTTCGACTCGTTTGGCGCATAGTCTTACTGCATGCAGAATCTCCTGTCTGCCGCCATAACTTAGGGCAATATTCAAAACCATCCCCGTTCTGTCTTTTGTATAGTTTTCAAGTGCTTCCACCTTTTGCAAAAGCTCTTGAGAAAGCATATCACGCTCGCCGATGATGCGGACACGCACTCTGTCATCCAGTTCTTTATAAGCTCTATCTAAATATTCAGAGAGAAGATTCATTAAAGAACTAACTTCTTCTTTCGGACGGGACCAGTTTTCCGTCGAAAACGCATATACGGTAAGATAGGAAATTCCAATCTCACCGCAATAGCGAACAATTTTTCTAAAATTATCTGCACCGCGAACGTGGCCTGCACTTCGGGGCAGGCCTCTCTTTTTTGCCCAACGACCGTTGCCATCCATGATAATAGCAATATGTTTCGGCAGACGCTCAAAATCTACCTTTTTCTCATGAAACCGCATCATATGGCCAGAATTTCTTTCTCTTTTGCTTTTGCTTCGTCTTCAATCCGCTTTATAAACTGGTCAGTAAGCTTCTGAATATCTTTTTCAATACCCTTTAAATCGTCTTCTGTAATTTCGCCGTTTTTCTCCTGCTTTTTAAAAGCATCCATGGCGTCACGACGTGCGTTACGAATGCCAACTTTCGCATCTTCTGCCTTTTTGGAAACCGACTTTACAAGCTCTTTTCTACGTTCTTCCGTCAATGCCGGGAAAGACAGGCGAACGGATTTGCCATCATTCGTAGGTGTGATGCCAAGCTCGCTTTTTAAGATTGCTTTTTCAATTTCTTTTACCATGTTTGCATCCCACGGCTGAATAACGAGCATGTGCGGGTCGGGAGAAGAAATCGTTGCGACCTGATTTATAGGTGAAGGAGAACCATAGTATTCAACAGAAATTCTGTCAAGCACGGCAGCACTTGCGCGTCCTGCACGGATGCTGCCGAGTTCCTCCTTGAAAAACGTCATGACTTTTTCCATTTTATCTTCGTAAACCTTATACATTTAAACAACCTCCATGAAATTATTCTACAATTGTACCAATATTTTCACCGCGCATAGCTCGCAAAATATTTTCGGGATCATCAAGACCAAATACACGGATGGGAATTTTATTATCCATACAAAGCGATGTTGCGGTAGAATCCATAACACCGAGTCCGCGATTTAACACATCAATATAAGAAAGCTTCTCGAACTTTACGGCGTCATCATAAAGATTCGGGTCTTTATCATATACGGCATCAACCTTTTTCGCCAGAAGAATAATTTCTGCGCCGATCTCAGCCGCACGAAGAGCAGCTGCAGTATCGGTTGAAAAATATGGATTGCCTGTGCCGCAACCAAAAATGACAACGCGTCCTTTTTCAAGGTGGCGGTCTGCTCTGCCACGAATGTACGGCTCTGCAATTTGACGCATTTCAATGCCAGTCTGTACGCGCGTATCAACACCAACGTTACCAAGGGAATCCTGCAGTGCCAAAGCATTGATAACAGTTGCGAGCATCCCCATATGGTCCGCGCGGGTTCTGTCCATTTGTTTTCCGCTTCTTCCTCTCCAGAAATTACCGCCGCCAACAACAAGGGCAATTTCAAACCCTTCATTTACGCACTTTGCAATTGTTTCGGCGATAGCATTGATTGTATCAAAATCAAGACCAAAACCGTTCTCTCCCGCAAGGGCTTCACCGCTGATTTTCAGCATAACTCTTTTGTATTGCTTTTCCATAAAATCTCCAATCTGCCCGAAGGGCGATAAATTTATATTCAATTAAATACAGTATTAAAGTCCATCGGGAGAAAGTTTATCCGGGTCAACGGGTGTGACAGGTTTTGGCGTATCCGTTTCTACCGGTTTTTCCGTAGCCGAAGGCGTGGTCGTAGGCGTAGGCGATTTTGAAGGAGAAACTGTAGGCTTCGGTGTGGACGAGGGTGTTGCAGAAGGGGTGGTAGACGGCTTGGGTGAAGAGGAAGGCTTCGGCGTGGCAGACGGCGTAGGTCTGCTTGTTCCCGAAGGTTTAGACGTTTCGCTCGGTCGAGTATCATCATCATCTTCTTCTTCATTTTCGTCCGGTTTTTCCGTTTCTTCCGGCGAGGGCGTTGGTGTTTCCTCCGGCACTGGGACGCCTTCAAATGTTGACGGAGCCGTCGAAGAAGGCTGTACGTCTCCACCGTCTTTTGAGCCAAACATATTCAATGATATTAAAAATGCAATAAAGAAAATCAAAATAAGCCCGACAATCGTTCCCATAACTGCCAGAATTTTATTGCCGTTTGCCCGTTCTTTTTTCGCGCTGTACGTGCGTCTTTTCTTTTCCATTATGTACATGCTCTCCTTTGTCTAAATTTATCTTACCTCTATTATACCATTATTTGCAAATAAGTAAATAACTTTTTGTGAAATTTCTGAAAAATATTTTTGTTGAAGTGCCATGGCATAGCATTCCAGCTGTGTTTTGTAGCGCGCCAAAATCACGTTTTCAGGAGCTGGTTTATCTGTTTTATAATCTACAAGGACTATGCCGTCCTTTTCGAAAAAGAAACAGTCAATAATCCCTTGAATAACAATTCGTTCCCCTTTGTGAGCAGGGTTATTCGTAAGGAGAGACGCAGGTACCGTTTGGGTAAACGGTGTTTCCCTGTATACACGGTCTGCCCTTCGGATTCTGTCCCCCAGTTCCCCATTCCAAAAGAGATACAATTTTTCAACATCAACTGCCGCCCCTTGTGTTTCCGACAAAATATTTTTTGAAACAAGAGAATCAACAAAGGATTGAATCTCCGCTCTGGTTTTTACGGTTTCATAAGGGAATTTCTGCATGACAAAATGCATGAGCGTTCCAAAATCCGCACCACGAATGTTCCCTTCCATACTTCTAAACCTCGGCTTTTTAAGGATCGTGCTTTTATAAAGCGGCAATGTGATTTTATCCGTTTCTTCTTTTAGCCTTTTATACTCTGTTACAGAAATTTTAGACGGCAATTTTTGTCCATCAGCATCCGGATATTGATAACCAAGTATGGCAGAAACAGCATCATCAGGCTTCAGCGGAGACGGAATCTCTATTTTGTTTTCCGTCATATGGTTTACTGCATAGGGGTTGTGGAGATGCACAGACACAGTATCCGTATCGGCAATCGCCCGTCCCAAAAGCACAAGCGGACTTTCTGCGTGTAATACAGCCGAGGCACTCAAGTCCCCTTTCCAGCTTTCCAGAATGCTTTCCGCATCTCCTGCAGCAGTAATAATAAGGCGTTCCTTTGCCCGCGTAAGTGCAACATATAAAACGCGCAGTTCTTCGCCCCTTTCTTCTACATTTTTTTTGAAATAAATTGCTGTTTTGGCCGGTGTATCATACTTGATTTTCCGTTTCTCTTCCACGCAGGAAATTCCAATGCCCAAATCCTTGTCAAACAGGAAATCGCCCTGTACCGACTTCTTGTTATACTGTTTTCCTGCGCCTGCCAGAATCACAATCGGAAACTCAAGGCCTTTACTTTTATGTATACTCATAAGCCGTACTACATTCTCGCCGCCTACAAGTTTTGCTTCACTATCCCCGTCAGTGCCAGCAGATAATCGTTCTACAAAACGCAAAAAATGAAATAAACCGCGAAATGCTGTTTGTTCAAAACGGTGCGCCTTTTCAAAAAGAAGCTCAAGATTTGCACGCTTACTCTCACCGCCCTCACAACCGTCCAGAAAACGCAGATATCCCGTTTCTTCAAAAAGGGTAAGAACCAGTGTATCTGTCGGTAGAAAAGCAGCTTTTCTGCGCCAACGGCGAAGCTTTTTCAGAAAATCTTTGCACTTAGTTCCAAGGGCATTCTCTTCTTTAGCCGTTTCCAAAACCGCATAGTAAAAAAGATGTTTGCGGTCTCGAAGCCGAATTTGAGCAAGCTCGTCTTCGGTAAAAGCAAAAAACGGCGCGCGCATACAAGACAAAAGTGGTATATCGTCCTGCGGATTGTCAATGCTTTTTAGAAGCGAAAGGAACACGGAAACTTCCACCGTGGAAAAATAGCCGCCACCAACGTCGCAATATAATGGGATATCTTCTGCTTCGCATGCCTTCCGAAGGGGCACTGCCATATCTTTTGCCGAGCGCATAATGACCGTAATATCCCCGTACTGCGCTTTTCGATATGCACCCTTCTTTAAATCATACACATTTGTCCTAAGTGCATCCTTTATTTTTTGTACAATTAAAAACGCTTCCTCTTCCAGCCGCCGTGTGCCGCCCCCATCCGTATCCACAATATTTATTTCTACCATTTTTTCAACTGATTCCGGATACGGTGCTGCAGGATACAGTTTTTCTCTGTCCGTATAGGCAATGCCCCCCACTTCCTGTGACATAATCTGTTCAAACACCAAATTCACAAAACCAAGAATCTCTGGCCGACTTCTAAAATTTTGGCTGAGGGATATACGGCGACAAGGACCATCTTCCTGATAACTTTCATTTTTTCGAATGAAAAGCTCCGGACTTGTTTTGCGAAAGCCATAAATGCTCTGCTTCATATCGCCGACCATAAACATGTTGGGTTTGCCTATACTTTCGCCGGAAAGGAGTGTAAATAGAAGCTCCTGCACATCATTACTGTCCTGATATTCGTCAATATATATTTCATCATACCCATCCCGTAGGGTGCAAGCTACTGCAGAGGGGATAACGCCTTCTTCTGTTTTTTCTGATAAAAGAGAAATGGCAGCGTGCTCCAAATCGCTATAATCAAGAATGTTCTTCTCTCGCTTGGCTGCCGCATAAAGACGGGCAAAGCACTCTGTCAGCGCGCAAAGTGCTCGAACATGCGGTGCTGCATTTTGCATAATTACAGCACAAGCTTCGGCATCGTATGCAATTTTTGCAAACACCGCCTCTGCCTGTTTCTTAATGCTCTTTCTGGTATTTTCTGCCGCTTCAGCAAGCTCTTTATTTTCTTCCTTGCCGCGTCTTGGCCATGCAAAATCGTCAATAGCATATTTCAGCATATTCCAAGATGTGCCTTTTTGACAAATTGCAGAAAGGGCAACCGCATCCTCTGTAAAAACTGTGCGGTAAGATTCGGCATCGGCAAATACCTGAGATGCTTCACGGCAACAATCGGAAAGTGCATTGATTTCGCGTAGTACAAAGGCGCATATCTGCTTACAATAGATGCTTTCTTCATACGATTCTGTGTCCCGAACATCATACAAATCTGCCTTTTCGCGAATCCACGCATCCGGGTCCGGCATACTGGCAGCAAACTCATAAAGGGAAATAGTAAGGTCACACAAAACACTGTCATCCTTTAAATCGCTGTAACAGTTTGCAAAGGTCAAAAAGTCTGCGTCTCCCTCTTTATATAGTTCCTCAAGGGCAGCTTCTGCAGCTTCAGCGCGCATAAGCTTACATTCTGTGGCGTCTGCCACGCGAAATGCGGCATCCACGCCTGCTTCAATAAAATGGGCACGGAGAAGCTTCAGGCAAAAGGCGTCCATGGTTGTAATATCTGCCATACTGACCAAAGAGATTTGACGCTGTAGATGCACGTTTTCGGGATCTTTCGCCAACGCTTCCGAAAGACCTTCTGCAATTCTTGCACGCATTTCCGACGCCGCAGCCTTTGTAAATGTAACAACAAGAATGCGGTTAATATCTATTTTATCCTGCACAATGCGGTTTAGAATACGCCCGGTTAGAACCTGTGTTTTTCCGCTTCCGGCAGCTGCAGAAACAAGACAATTCGCTTTTTCCCCAAACACAGCTTTTTTTTGAGCATCCGTCCATTTTACTTGCATGTTTCCGCCTCCATTCTTTCCCAAACCTCGTCAGCCGAAAGTGCAGACAGGCGACGAAACCCCGTGCCGTCATGGGCGCAAAAGGACGAAAATTGACAATACGTACACGCACTTCTGTCCTCTTTTTTATACGGCGCAATGCTTATATCCCCGTTTGCAAGACAGTTTAACAATCGACTTACCGTATCTTTTACATGCTTTTCAAGGCGCGCAAACTGGTCGCCAGATGCAAGGGACCCGGATAGTCCGGATTTTAAGCTTCGTGCCGGTAAAACCGTAGAGGATTTTCCAAAATCTTTATCCATTGCTTTTAAAATATCTTCATCCTCTAAAACAAGCCCCTGTAATTTAAACTGTTTTTCACGAAGCATTTCGATTGCCGCATCATCCTCCATGGGAGATGCTGGAACAACAGGGTCCGAAAGGCGAAAATACAGCATGCCGGCGGGCTTTGCGTTTTTACCTACAATCGGACTATTATCCTCGGCGCAGAGCGCAGACAGATAAACGGCAAGCTGTAAATCAAGCCCCGTGTAAACGTCCCCAAGGCTAAAAGTTTTTGCGCCAGATTTATAATCAATAATACGCAAAAACGTTTCTTCCCCATCACCGCGTTTTAAAACATCTGCCCTATCGATTCTCCCTGTAAGCTTAACCTTCCCTCCACCGGGAAGTGTAAACGTAAGAGGCGCCAGGTCACCGCCGTCTGAAAAAGATAATTCATATCCTAGGGGCTCAAAACCACATTTTTGCATGTGACGGACAAGCATATTGATTCCCGTCTTTACCGCCTTTCTAAGGCGCGCGAAAAGGCGGGCATACCGCATGGAATTTTCCAGCATATAAGGGCTCAGACGTTTATCCAGCATCGGTACAATTTCCATAAATTCGGCGTCAATATAAGTGTCGTCCACCTCTTGCCAGCGTTTTTGATTTTCACGCAATCGTCTTGAAAATACATCTATAAAATCATGAAGAAAACGGCCCGCATCTGCCGCCCCTGCCTGCATAATTTTTCTCTCTCGTGCACCGAGCATATAATTTGCATAGTACGCAAAAGGGCACGCCGCAAGTTTTTCAAGCCGTGAAACACTACTGGAAAGTGTATTACCCATATAGGCGTGTATTGTTTCCGCGGAGAGACGATTTGCTGTATTTTTATATGATAATGCACCAAGCCCACGTTTCATTTCTTCAGATCTATACTCTAAGAGCCAGCCGTAAGCCATCCGCATTTCTTTACTGGCTTTTCCGGATTTCAGTTCATTTAAGACATGTTGTAGTGTTATTGCAGGGACAGAAAGTTTCTCATCGGGCAAAAGCCCTAAAATCATGTTTTTTTCCTCGACATCGGGAAAAATTTCTTTGATTCTTGTATAAATTCGCGAAGGCCTTTGTGCACCGCCATCCATATCTGCGGCAGGATAAGATACCTCCAAAAATTCACGCGGAATCGTAAGGCACTTATAAATCAAATGCTCTTCTTCAAAAAGTGTTTTGTTTTCAGAAAAAGCAAAGTCCAGGCCTATTTCGGAAAGCATTTTACGCTCACGGTCACTCAGCACACCGGTTTTCTCCGGCGTAGCCGGAAAAACGCCGTCCAGCGTGCCAATGATAAACAGTGCTTTTACTTCATAGCCTTTAATACGGTCAATGTCTCCAACAAAAACACCATCCTGTGCCGCAGGAATGATACCCGTTTCCACTTCGCCAAGGGCGACACGCAGAACATCATACAGCTTGCGAATGCCAATGTTCTCCTCCCCGAACGCGTCACACACGCCATCCAGTGCATCAACAAAAGCGTTATAAACTCCTTTATATTCTGCGGAGAGCGCAAAATCTCCATTTTTCTCAAATAAGCGTGCCAACGCCAAAATGCGGCGGTCGGCCTTCATTTCCTCTAAAAAAGAATACATCGCTTCGCATTTTTCCGCCGCCGTTTTCCCCTCTTTCAATGCCGTTTCCAGACGAAGCAGGGGCTGCACAATTTTTCGCCGCACAGCATCCGCCTTTTGCCGAATTTCTTTTTCTTCATCCGTTTCTCGAGATGCATATGCCGCAGAACGAGCCTGCCATTTTTCCTCATTCTTCCAAGCGTTACCGCGAATCCCCGTGGCAAGAACGTAATTTTCAAGAATGTCAATTTCTTCTGCCGGAAGCCGCAAAAATCCAGATTTAATATAGCGGAACATACATTCGTAGGTGTAGCCCTTTGTAATCAGTTCCAGCGCAGAAAGAACAAAAACCGTGAAGGGATGCTCTAAAATTCGAATTGTTCTGTCCATGAAAAACGGAATCCCATAGATAGGCAAAACCGCTTCAATGTATCTTTCGTATGCTGCCGTGTTTCGGGCTGCAATCGCGACATCACGATATAAGTACCCCTTTCCCCTGCAAAACTCCAAAATTCGTCTTGCAACCGTGTGCACTTCTGCCAACGGATTTGCCGCCGTTACAAGGCGTATGCCTTGTGGCGTTCCAGAAAACTGTTCTGTAGGGTATTGAAAATATGCATTTTCCAAAAAACGAAGAGATGCTTCTGCCCGTCTCTCCGTTTCCAGCACAGTGGCAGGCTCAATCGCCACGTGGTTTTCCTGTGCAATACCAATAAGACGGTCTGCCATTTTGCCGTGCAGTACAAACGCAGACGCTTTTTTATCCTTAGGATGAAAGCAGAGCGTAACCGTAACGCGCGCCGCTTTTTTCATCATCGCGCAAAGCACAGCAAATTCGGACGCATCAAAGCCGTCAAATCGGTCAATATAGATTTCTGTGTTCTCAAGTTCTGTTGTTTTTTCTATAATACGCGCTAAACGAAGCATTAAATCGTCGCTATCATAAAACTTTTCTTTCAAAACATCTGCATATGCAGAAAAAAGCAGGGCAAGGTCGCGAAGCTTTTCCGCCGTTTGCGGTACTGCTTTCGCAGCTTTTATAAGGTCATCAGGCGAAATGTTATATCGCTTCATTTCACCAAACAACGCACCAAGTGTTCCTGCCGCACCCATCTCGCCTGCAAACTTTTTCAGTGCCGTCAGATTTTTGGTATGATCGAGCAACAATTTCTGCAGTAATATCACTTTTCCGCGGCTGTCAAGCTGTGACAGTGCCGCTCCATCATGCAGAGAAAGCAAACGGAAAGCAAGGCGTTTGAGGCTCAACACCTCCACGCCGCCAAGACCATGCACATTTACAAGACTGCAAATCCTTTTTTCCGCCGTAAACGTAAACTGTTCAGGCGTAATAAAATAGACCTGCTTTCCGCTCTCCAGAGCCTCACGGATGCAGAGGGTTGTTTTTCCGCTGCCAATTTTCCCGTAAATGAGTCTTAGCGACATACCGCTTCTCCTTGCAAGTTCCAAGTTTTTGTTTCTGTAATTTTTACATCCAGAATCCGTCCGACCATCTCTTCGTTTCCGGAAAAATTCACGATTTTCCCGCCTTCTGTCCTGCCGGACATTTTCCCCGTATCTGTTTTACTTACGCCTTCACATAAGACAGACACCGTTTTTCCAAGGTAGGTTTGATTGATCTCTCCTGAAATGCGATTTTGCACTTCAAGAAGCTTTTCAAAATTCGCTTTTTTCTCCGCCTCTGTAAGAACGTCCGGCATGTTTTCTGCCGGTGTACCTTTTCGGGGCGAAAAGATAAAGGAGAAAATCGCGTCATATCGTACCTCTTCCAACAGGGAAAGGGTATCTAGAAATTCTTCATTTGTTTCTCCTGGGAATCCGACAATAATATCCGTTGTAAGTGACAAGTCCGGCATCTTCTCTCTGGCAAGCTTTATAATGGACAAATATTTTTCCCTTGTATACCGACGATTCATGCTTTCCAAAACGCGGTTATTGCCCGCCTGCACGGGAAGATGTAAGCATTTGCAAATATTTTTTCTTTCCGCCATTACCTCTAAGACTGCGGGACTTATATCTTTGGGGTGGGATGTCATAAACCGAATTCGTTCGATGCCTGTGTCACTCACCTTTTCCAAAAGACGAGCGAAAGCCTCCCCACCACCACGGTAGGAGTTTACGTTTTGCCCAAGAAGCATGATTTCTTTACAGCCTTGCGCATAAAGTTCCCGCACTTCGCGAAGAATATCTTCCTCCTCCCGGCTTCGTTCCCGACCTCGAACATACGGCACAATACAGTATGTACAAAAATTATTACAGCCGTACATCACAGGAACACCGGCTTTAAACGGAAAAGTTCTTGCCGTTGGCAATGCCGGAGGAACAAAGGTATCATCATATGCCGTATCAAAAACACGCCTGCTTTCTGTCAGATGCTGAAAAAGCAGGCGTGGAAGAGCCTCAATATTATTGGCTCCAAATACAATATCAACATGCCGATACGTCTTTTTAAGGCTTTCTATAACGTGTTCTTCACCCGTCATACAGCCGGACATTGCCACAACAAGTTCCGGCTTCTTTTCCTTATAGTGCTTGAAAACACCAATAGCACCATACGTTTTCTTTTCAGCATTTTCACGAATGGCGCAAGTATTTAAGAGTGCAAAATCAGCTTCTTCCGCACATTCTGTCATTTCATAACCCATTGCCAGCAAAAGCCCGATAATCTTTTCTCCATCATTTTCATTTAGCTGACAGCCATAGGTGCGAATATATGCCTTTTTATGATGCACAAGTTTTTTAACTTCTTCGATATAGTTCATAAGGTAATTTCTCTCCTGCCGTCCATGGCCCGTGCCAAGGTTACTTCATCCGTAAACTCCAAATCGCCGCCCACGGGAATACCATGTGCAATTCTGGTAATTTTAACAGCAAACGGCTTTAAAAGCTTGGCAAGATAAAGTGCTGTAGCCTCGCCTTCCACGCTCGGATTGGTTGCCATAATCACTTCTTCCACTTCGGATTCTGCAACGCGAGCAAGAAGTTCACGGACTTTAATATCCTCCGGGCCTATACCATCAATGGGCGAAATGACGCCGTGCAAAACATGATACACGCCGCTATATTCATGGGTTTTTTCCATTGCTGCCACATCTTTCGGGCTTTCCACCACGCATATAATTTTGCCATTTCGTCTTGCGTCCCCACAGATTTTACAGGGCTGGGTGTCCGTAAAGCTTTGACATGTTTTACAAAGGGTTATCTTTTGTTTTACGTCCCGAATGGCAGAAACCAGTGCTTCGCTCTCCTTGTCCGGCAAAGACATGACATGAAAAGCGAGCCGCACGGCTGACTTTCTGCCAACGCCCGGCATTTTAGCAAACATATCTATTAAATTGGCTATCGGCGCAGCGTACATACGATTCCCTCTCTTTTAAAACAGGCCGGGAATGTTCATGCCGCCTGCCACTTTGTTCATTTCATTTGTGGCCATTTCGTCCGCTTTACGCATGCCTTCATTTACGGCCGCCATAATAAGGTCCTCGAGCATTTCCACATCATCAGGATCAACGGCCTGGGGCTGAATCTGAATTTTAACAAGCTCCTTCTTGCCGTTTACCTCCACTGTTACACTGCCGCCACCAACGGTGGCTTCTACCGTTTTCGTTTCCAGTTCTTCCTGCACGCGAAGCATGTCCTGTTGCATCTTCTGTGCCTGTTTAATCATACTGCTCATGTTGCCACCCGGCATTCTGGGGAATCCACCTTTTGCCATATTTGATCACTCCTTAAAAACTTTGCAAGCGGGAAAGTGGGTCTTCTGTCCCCACGCCCGTGCTTTTTGTTAAATCCATTTCAATATCAGCCGAAATGCCGGCCTTTTCTTCCAGTGCCTTTTTAAATCCTAAAAGGCTTTCACCGGAAAGCATGCTACGGCCCGCGCTGAGTTCATCCCCGTCCGAAAACAAAAGACACAGCCTGCCGTTTCTATCCTCAGCACTTGTCACGCTCTCCAAAACCATCATAACCTGCAGTAAATTATTCTTCATACAAAAGCCCGAAATCGCATCTTTGTTTTTAAGAAACGCTTCTGCCAGATGTCCGTTTTCTCTCGCAGGCGTAGGTTTCGGCGTTTCATGGATTTCTTCTTTCTTTCCCGGATTTTTCAGGGGCACACTTTTCTTTTCGGAAGCCTCCGAAGCAACAAAATTGCCGTGTTTTAGCTGATATTCCAGTTGCCCCACCCGTGCTGCCAGTGCTTCTGTTCCTTCCCCAAACGCCGGATGAATCATTTTTACAAGGGCAATTTCGAGTGCAACCCTTGGGTCCGAAAGATGTCGCATTTTTGCCGCGAGGTCTACCGCCGTTTCAAGACAATATACAAGCTGTTCACTCGAAAGCTTATTCGAAACGCCACGAAGCTCCTCGGCTGCTTCATCGGTAATATCCAGCGTGCTTGCAGGATTTGCGGTGTACTTACAAAGCATAAGGCTTCGCAGATAGTTTGTAAAATCTTCGCAAAGCCGAAGGAACGACTTCCCTTCCTCCGCATATTCTGCCAAAACGTGCATCGCTTTTGCTACATTCTTTTCCGCAATGGAAATTGCCAATCTGTATAAAACCTCAGCGCTCGTTGCCCCAATAAACTCGGCGATATCTGCATACGACAAGGCATTCCCGCCGATGGCCATGCACTGGTCCAGAATGCTCAAGGCATCACGCATGGAGCCGTCTGCCTTTTCTGCCATCAGGCGAATACCGCGTTCTTCTACAGTAAAGTTGTCCGCCGCAAGTATTCTTTGCATTTGCATTTCAATATCCGCCGTGCGAATGCGCTTAAAGTCAAAGCGTTGACAACGGGATAAAATGGTATCTGGCACTTTGTGCGATTCGGTTGTTGCCAATATGAAATGTACATGCTTAGGCGGTTCTTCCAATATTTTAAGAAGCGCGTTAAACGCACTTGTAGAAAGCATATGGACTTCGTCAATAATATAAATACGATTTTTAAGCCGCGTCCCTTCAAAACGTGCTTCCTCGCGAAGGTCGCGAATACTGTCAACGCCGTTATTACTTGCAGCATCAATTTCCGTAATATCTAAAATTTTGCCCTCCAGAATTCCTTTACAGTTTTCACACGTGTTGCAAGGATTCCCGTCAACAGGCGAAAGGCAATTCATGGCACGGCTTAAAATGCGGGCAGTTGAGGTTTTTCCCGTCCCGCGCGTACCACAAAAAAGATAGGCATGCCCTACCCTTCCCAAGGTAATTTCATTTTTGAGCGTATTCGTAATATGCGCCTGCCCCACCACATCATCAAATGTGAGAGGCCGCCAAGTGCGGTATAACGCAGTATAGGCCATATGAACTCCCTCATTACTCCTTTATATAAAAAAAGCCGTACGCCCTTTTTTCGCAACTACATTTATATGCGGTATTTTTGCAGCCAGCTGGTGTCAGGCGACCTCACGGCACACACAAATGACCGCTTATCGCTGCTTGGTTCCCCACCTGACGAGGTTCACGGGTTTATGTCGCGTAAGACCTGACCGTAATCACCGCTTACAAAAGCCGACCATACAAATGCAGAACTCCAAAAGGGCATCATCCCCGCTATAGCGGATTGCGGGTACAGGGCACCGCTCACTCCCCGACTTGTACGACTCTATTATTATACACGAATTCACAAAAAATTTCAATACTATTTTATAAAATTTATGTTTTTCAAAAGAAACCCTCCGTTGACAAATACAAATGGACTTGATATAATAAATATGATAATTTAAAAACCATGGAAGAAAAAGCTATGCAGCCATTGATTTATGTTTTAAAAAATACATTCGGCCTGTCCAAGACGGAAAAAGCATTCTTCTTGCAGCATGTGGACAAGGCTAAAATAGAACGAATCAACCAATGCCGATTCCCCGAAAAAGCCGAGGGTATGCTTTTAGCGGAAGCACTATGTAAAACCGCCATATCCAATGCCTTTGGGATTCCAATCGGAAAACAGCATTTTGTATATACAGAAAACGGGAAACCTGTCTTAAAAGGCTTTGAAAACGTATATTTTAGCTGGAGCCATTCCGGGAACCGGATTGCTTGTGCCGTCTCAAAAGCGCCTGTTGGGATTGATATAGAAAAAATCGGCAACTTTCCGAAGAAAGTTGCCGCGCGTGTTTGCTCAGATGCTGAGTTTTCTTTCATTTTAGAAAGCGAGCACAAAGCCTCCGCTTTTACAAAGCTTTGGACAATGAAGGAAGCCGCCGTAAAGCTTCGCGGAACAGGTATTTTCGGCGAAGACCTCAAAACGTGTCTATGCGGAACACGAGTAGAATCCATGCAAATGGAAAACTACTGGCTAAGCGTCGCCACCTACGACGCGAGGTAATCATAGATATCCCGTGAGGCATTGGCAATTGTAGAGATCGCCGCGTCTTTACTCTCAATATCGCTACACAGAAATACAAGTGCATAATCACCGTGTTCAGAAAAAACAATGCCAACATCATTTTCTACGGTGTCAAGTTCCCCGGTTTTGTTTGCCACGCGTACACCTTCCGGCAACTTCTCGGGGATTTTCCATGTTCTGGTCTGCTGTTCCATGATATAAATAATGTCTTGGTACATGGTTTCATTTTGATTTTCATATACCTTCTTCAAGAATTTCATTACATCGTCAACGGACGTGTAATTTTCTTTTCCTGCCGCCATGGCATCATAGTCCAGCATTTTGCGTTCCAGTCTTGTGCCGGTGTACCCTTTTTCTGCAAAAAATTTATTTAAGGTGTCCATTCCAAACTTATTGATGACAAGATTTGTAGCCTCATTATCACTGACAGCAATCATATCCCTTACAAGCGTCTTTATGGGTGTACCGCCAATCGTATCATCGGGTGAAATATCCCCCACATTATGAATGTGATGCAAAATATATTCCATGATAAACAGCTTTACTACGCTTGCAGAAGGAACGGACTCGGACGCATTCTTGTATTCTCTTCCGTCTTTAAACGTGTATACGCCCCATTGATGATTGCCGGAAAGCTCGGAAAACCGCCTTGTTAAAATTGGTGAAATGTGATCCTCGGGCTCGGGCGTAGGCGCAGGCGTTTCTTCAATAGCCACTGGGGTAGCCGAAGGCTGAGGTGTGGCTTCATGGCCTGCCATGGAAAGAGCCGGCGTTCTTTTATTCCATGTGATGCAAACGCAGACTGTTAAAAGGCAAAATAGTGCAACCCCTAATGCAATAAATTTTTTCATGCGTTCATCCCTTCCATTTCTCTATGAATCGTATCTAAAAGTGCAGAAATATTGGTTCCTGCGCTGTTTTGCGTCAGAATTGCGACACAGTAGTCAGAATTTTCGCCTTTCACAATAGAGAAAAGATTCAGCTGCTTACGCACCTGATTGTTTTCTGTTCCCACCTGGGCATAGACCTGTGCGCCGGCAGGAGCAGAGATGCCGAATTTATTCACCTCATAGGAAAGGGCAGTATGTGCATTCATTTGATTTAGGTAGCTGAGGAATACCACAGCTTCTTTTGCGTTTGTATAATTATCATCGGTAGCGTTTACATCAGCAAAATAGCGGCCGAAGGTTGTGACGCTTGCACGAAACTGCTGTCTTATCGCGTTTGAGATGCCGGAAGGACCGCCCATAGCGCGAATAATATTGTTGCCGGCCTGATTGCACACGGCGGCGTCATTACTCATAACGCCAGTTAAAAGACTGTTATCTACGCTTAAATCACTATTTGCATACGCAAGATAAATAGGCAGATAAAATCCCCATGCAGTATATCTTGCAGAGGCTTGATTGCTGTAATAGGTTTTGCCCGTTTTATTATCTAAAACGGCGACGCTAATATTATTTTGCGCGTTTATGCCATCGATGAACGCATTTATCGGGGCGGCAATATCTTTCTCTAAAGGAAGTGGTGTTTCCGGAGGTGCAGAAACCTGTTGCGTGGCAGAGGGCGATTCGGAAGGTTTACTTCTATCGTTCGCGTCTTCATCCGTATCTCGGTTTAGAAAAGAATATGTAGCAAAAGCGGTGCCGCCTAAAATTGCCAGCGCCAAAATGATACCTAAAATTATTATGGGTGCTTTACTTTTCGGTTTTTCAGGCAGCACAGGAGGTAAATCCATTTGGGGGTTCTTTTCCGGTGCCTGTTCATTTTGCTTGTTTTCCGCAGTTTCCGGCACTTCTACCTTCGTACCGCACGCTTTACAAAACAAAGCTTCGTTTGCCAGCTCTGTTCCGCAGTTTTTACAAAACATATTACTTCCCTCCGTTTTCATTGATAAAAAAAGCAAGCCTGAGACTTGCTTTTTTGGTGCGGATAAGAGGACTTGAACCTCCATGAAATTGCTTTCACATGGACCTGAACCATGCGCGTCTGCCAATTCCGCCATATCCGCATATAAAATTTTCTGAGCCTTGCGGAAAACCGAAAGGCTCACCGAAAAGATGGTGGAGACAACTGGAATTGAACCAGTGACCCCTTGCATGTCAAGCAAGTACTCTAACCAGCTGAGCTATGCCTCCGCAATCGAACAAACAAGATTATAGCATATTCTAATGCAAAAAGCAAGTGTTTTTTGCATTTTTTTCAAAAAAATATTTTAACACAAAAAATCAAAGAAAACATTGCAAAAGCGCTTCTCCAGAAATGGTCCCGAGGGATGCTCCGGAAAGGACTTTTTTAAGTTCTTCTGCATCATGTCTTGCGCCGCAAACCATCTCCACAAGTGGCTCTGCATCATCCAGAAAATCACCGTAAATTTTTGCATCGTAAATTATGCCGTCCCGAATATCTAAATACACTTCCACCCCGCCACCGGGAAAGCGTTGCTTTTTATGAAAGGCATACTTGGGAGAGTAGCCAAAATTCCAGGAAAATGTGCTGTATTTTGTTTCTTTTAACGCCTCTGCCGCCGCGATATCCTCTTTGGAAAGTGTGTACACCGCAGGCTTTTCTGTTTTCAAAATGTATTCTCGAAACAGTCGGCGAAACGTCACAGCATCTATTCCTAGACGCGTCTGGAGATTCATAACGCGGCTTTGTACGGAGCGCACGCCTTTGGAAAGAATTTTTGCCTCGTCCGGACGAAGTGCCTTGCCAAGATGAGACATATCCGCCCCAATTAAAATTGTGCCGTGGTGCAGAAGTCTTCCATTGTGGGAATACTGTGCGTTACCGGATATTTTCTTTCCCTCCACCAGAACATCGTTTCTGCCGGAAACCTCCGCAAAAAGACCTAGGCTTGCAAGAAAATCGCGAAGCGTCTTGGTAAAACCCACATAGTCTCCAAATCCGTCCCGATTGACGATATAGGTGAAATTCAAATTCCCAAGGTCGTGATAAACGGCGCCGCCGCCCGTAAGCCGGCGGACAACCGGAATATCATGCTCCGTTACATAGGCATAGTCGATTTCAGCCATGGCGTTTTGATTCTTGCCGATAATAATGGAAGAACGGTTTTGCCAAAGCAAAAAAATCTCTTCAGTTTTATGAAAGAAAAGGTACTCCTCCAGGGCTAAATTAAACTGGGGGTCTGTACTGAAGCTTTCGATATAGAGCATTTCCTTCTCCTTAAGACTCTTCGATTTTTCTGTAAATATCCTCCCGAATTGCTTCAGGCACCATTCCCGCAAGCGATGCCTTATATTTGGCAACTTCTTTTACAATGCTGGAGCTTAAATACTGGTTTTGTGCATGGGTCATCATGAACAATGTTTCGACTTCGGGAGCAAGCTGACGATTTGTAAGTGCCATCTGAAATTCGTACTCAAAATCACTTACAGCGCGAAGACCTTTAATAATGACCTTGGCGTTTTTTTCACGCATAAAGTCAACCAAAAGACCATCAAAGCTTACCACCTCGATGTTTGGGATATGCTTTGTGACGCGGTTTATCAGTTCCTCTCGCTCCTCTGCCGTGAAAAGGGGGCGCTTACTGCTGTTTTTCAAAATTGCAACATAAACCTTGTCAAACACCTCGGCTGTTCTTTCGATAATATCAATATGTCCGTTTGTAATGGGGTCAAAACTGCCGGGATATACTGCAATACGCATGCTTAGTCCTCCCCACGTTCGTTTTCGTGCCGTATCAGTTCCCAAGTAGACTCAATGAGATTTGCAAACACAGGGTTTTGCAGTGCCTCACAAACAAAGCTCTGCCTGGGAGAGTTAATGTCTTCACCAGAGATTTCCATTAAGTTATACTGCTTACACAAATCCTTCAGGCGCATAAGCTGTTCCATTGTATTTCTCGAGGGCATATAGGTAACGGCGCAAAAACCAAGGTCATGAATCGTTTCAAAAAGCTCCGGAAGATAATCGTCCTCAAATTTTTGGGTCTTTTTATCGCCTGTTACGGAGTCACCAACATCGCCAAGATATGCGTATGCCACAATTGCATCCACTTCCTTGCCAAGAGCAATTATATCCCGAACATCCGGGCATTCGTCGGTGGCATCAATATAAATTTTTTCGATAAGACTGCTCTTTAATACACCAAGAAGGTCATATGCCTTATGGGGATTTTTGTCGTCCGTCAAATAGCCGCGCACCTTATCGGAAAGGGATACGCCCATAGATGCAAGAAGTCCACAAATATCGTCCGTATATTCGAGAAGCTTTAAAGACAGAGCAAAGAGAATGTGGCGCTCGGTGATACTGCCGCCTTCACTAAAGTTGGAAAGGGGCACAACATCCTTGTCAAAATCGAGGCTTACAGGTGCAAGGGCATTAATCTTTTCTACCATTTTACGGTTGCGCTCGTTACGTTTTTCGGTATAGGGCGCAAAAAAGGCGGCCACGCGGTCAATATACTTATGCGGTATAGCATGAATCGTAACATATGCCACGGAATCTTGGTCAGGATTATTGATTCTTCTGCCGGCAATAGGCGTATTATTAAAGCTGCAACGGCATTCTACGCCGATTGTGGTGGCAAGGCCTGCGATTTTACCTGCTTCGATAAACTCACGGCAACCACCGACAGAATCATGGTCCATAATACCGGCGGTGCGGAGTCCGCTTTGCCGCGCCATCCAAATTGCCTTGGAAGGCGAATAGGGCGAGAAGGAATACGTCGTATGAATATGGTTGTTAACATGTCCCCCACCTTCCGGTGCAGGTACGGTGTCAACAAGCTTCTTTAGAGTGTCCAGGCGAACCTGCACATTTTTATCGTTTAATAATGCTTCCATGTGTTTTCTCCTATTTCAGCATTTCCTGTCCACCGGTAACAGGGATTGCCTGCCCGGTTTCGTAGGCTTGCTCTACGCAGTAGTAAATCGCACGTACAACGTCAATGACGCGACAGCCGCGGTTCATGGGCACCTTCGCTTCATAGAAACGTTTTACATCTTCTACAGTTTTCGCTCCAGGTACTTTGCCAGCGTTAAGATACTGCACAAAAAGTCCCTTTTCCGGGTCTGTCCAAAGAGGGCCGTCCAGGAAGTTGCCGGGGCATACTGCGTTTACTTTAATGTTAAACGGCGTAAGCTCAAGAGCAAAGCTTTGTGTAAGACCAATACCGCCAAACTTACTGCCTGCATAGGCAAAGTTTTTATTACTGCCTGCAAGACCGGATTTAGAGTTAATCTGGATAATATCCATAAAATATTCCGGTGCAAAGCGGTTTTGAATTTTCATGTATTTTACGGCATATTTTGTGCAAAGGAAGTAGGCAGTATAGTTTACCTTTGTAACAAGGTCGAGCATCGGAACTGTCATTTCCTCAAGTGTTCCTGCGCGAACGATACCTGCATTATTGATAAGAGCATCTACGCCGCCGTAGCAAAGCACAGTATTTATGTACATTTCCTGTACGGATTCTTCATTACTTACGTCAACCTTAACCGCAAGTGCTTTGCCTTCGCCATGGAGCGAAGAAAGCTTTGCTGCATTTTCAATTGCAAGTGCTTCATTAAGGTCTGCAATTACAACGTTTGCACCTTCCGAAATGATTTCTTCCGCAATACCCTGTCCAAACCCCTGTGCACTACCGGTGACAACCATAATTTTTTCACCAACACGGCCGGATGCTCTATAAGCTTGTGCCTCCTCCATGTTTTCGAAGAAAGTAACAAGATCATCACACAGCGGCAGAACGCCACCAAAAGAAGTAGCATATGCTGCCACTTTTACAGCATCAAGGAAAACTGCCTTAACATAATCTGCCGCCTTTTTGGAAACACCATGGGCAAATACGCCGAGGCCCTCAATAACTACGATACTGGGGAGGTGGCCGTTTTCCGTATGATATGCAGAAATTTTATCTAACAGAATTTCGTACTGTGCGTCAGCCGTTTCTGCTTTGGGTGCAAAAAGAGGCTTCGCTTTGCAGTATACAATTTGGTCAGGCGTAAAGCCAACGGAAAGCGGCTCAAAGGCAGCTTCATTTTGAATGAAGGTTTTAACTGCGTTGTTCGTAAAGAACGTAACTACAGAGCCGATAGCTTCACCCCAAAGTGCCATACGAAGCATGGGCGCAATTTCGGCCGCAAAAGCGCGGTCAGTTTCTACTTCGGAAAAGTCAGGCTCAGCCTTTACTTTTGCGGAAATTTTCTCAAACACATCCGCGTATAGTTTATCCATTTCCTCTACGGAATCAGCCGCGGCAAAAACGCCGTGGTTTTGAATGAATACAAGGTTTGCTTCCTTTCCCGTTTCTGCTTTGTTTGCAAGTAAAGCTTCGCGCACTGCTTTCGCGAGGGGAAATCCCGGCGCACAAGCGGAAACATAAAGGGCATCATCAAAAAGTTCTTTTACAACCTTTTCGCCATCCACCGAACAGGTAAGACCGTTTACAAGGGCCGGATGCAAATGCATAACGTACTTTTTCGAAAACAAATTATGTAAAAACGTTTCTACGCTGGGACGATTTCCGAAAGAAAGCACAGCTTCCGCCAAAATGGCATCGGCTTCCTTTTCAGCATCCGCAACTTGCCAAACCTTATCCAGCTTTTCACGGCTGATTTTCACAAAGCCTTCTTCCGTAATGGAAGCTAAGGACGCACCAGAGGCTTTTATATACAGGGTCTCGTTGTCTTTTACAGATGTGTTACCCCAACCCGCCAGAACGAAGGCAGGATTTTTTCCATAACGATGTGACATTTCCAATAAGTTTTTCATAGCAGTACCCCTCTCCTATCTAATTCATTTAAATCATTATATTCTCAAAATGTGCATTTGTCAAGTGCTGCGGAAATTTATTCCAAAAAAACACCCTCTTTGCGTTTCGAAAAATCGAAAACCAAAAAGGGCTACTTTTATTGATATTTTTTTGCAATCGTATAAAGTTTATTGACTTCTTCTTGTGATACTTTAGCATATACAATCGATTTTATAATCTGTTTCTCTTCCGGCGTTATTCCATCTGTGAGCATTGCTGTGACCTGATTCACTTCAGAGGCGGTAAAACGCTTATAAATGCTCATAACGTAATTTTTGTCAGACGGCTGTAAATCATCAATGGAAAGCTTTCCGTCATCTGTTTGCACAGAAGTGGGGACATTCGACGGCTGCACCTCCGCACCAGAAGGTGATTCCGCAAGGGGTGGCGCCTCCGTTTTGTCCTCACCGGTTGTTTCTTCTGTATTTTCAGAAGGCGACAACGGTACTTGTTCCAAAGCCGCTTCTATTTGTGCCTGCAACTCTTTATCTTCTGCTACAATCAAAAGCGTCTTTTTAACAACATAATCCGTGGCATAATCATATCCTGCATACAGTAGACATCCTATAATTACAAGAACGAAAAAAATAATAACAAGGCTCTTTTTCAAGGCCTGCCTCCCTTTCAAATACTACTGCGGGCTGCAACAGAAAGCTGCACATCACGTCCTACCGAAACACCACATTCTTCAATATAATGCTTTGCAATTTCAAATGCAAGATGCGGTGTGTTGTTCTCACGACTCAAATGACCAAGAATGATTCTTTTCGTCCCCAGGCTTGCCAAGCGAGCACAAACAGCCGCGGCTTCTTTATTGGACAAATGCCCATTGCTACCTATGATTCTACGCTTTAACGCCGGAGGATATGCGCCTTTTTGCAGCATAACGACATCATAATTGGACTCTAATAAAATTTCTTCACTTCCGCTAAGCGATAAAAAAAGCTTCTCACTCATTTCACCAATATCCGTGGCTACCGTAAGTTTTTGTTTTCCAACAAAAAAATTATATCCCACAGGTGCGGCAGCATCATGGGGAATGGAAAAAGAGCGAGCCTCAATATCACCGATGGAAAAGTTTTCGCCCGGGGCAATCTTACGGCAAAGCGAAAGCGGTATGTCGCCAATGACCGGCTGCATGGCTTCCCATGTTTTTGCATTGGCAAAAATGGGTATATGATATTTGCGGGAAAGGCTACCTGCCGACTGAATATGGTCAATATGCTCATGGGTAATTAAAATCGCGCTGATACTGCTTATAGTTTTTCGTTTCTCTGAAAGTGCAGAAATAATTTTCTTACCACTAACACCTGCGTCAACCAAAAGTGCATGCTCTTTGCTTTCCACCAGCACCGCATTCCCGCTGCTTCCGCTAAAAAGCGGCTGCAAAGTTGCCATTTTCTATCTCCTATTCTTCTATACGCCGAATGGATGCGCCAACATTTTTAAGCTTTTCCACGAGGCTTTCATATCCCCTGTCAATATGCCAAACATTACCGATTTTTGAAAAACCTTCTGCCATCAGGGCCGCCACAATCATACCTGCGCCTGCACGTAAATCCGTGGCTTTTACTTCTGCGCCAACAAGCTTTTCAACCCCGTGAACAACGGCCTTTTCGTCCTCAATTTTAATCTGCGCACCAAAACGGCACAGCTCATCTGTATACTGGAAGCGGGAATCCCAAACACCTTCTATTACATTGCTCGTTCCTTCGGCACGAGTTAAAAACGCAACAATCTGGGGCTGCAGATCCGTCGGGAATCCTGGGTAAGGCATTGTTTTTACATTTATTTTCCTAAAAACTCCATCGGAACGAACGCGAATTGCATCATCCATTTCTGTAATGGTAATGCCTGCTTCCTCAAGTTTTGCCGTCAAAGACTCCATGTGCTTAGGAATCAGATTTTCTACCGTTACATCGCCACCTGCAGCTGCCGCCGCAATCATATAGGTGCCGGCTTCAATCTGGTCCGGAATAATGCTGTACGTGCCGCCACAAAGCTTTTCAACGCCGAAAATACGAATCACATCCGTACCGGCCCCCTTGATTTTAGCACCCATCTGGTTTAAGAAGTTTGCAAGGTCAACCACATGCGGCTCCTTTGCTGCATTTTCAATAACAGTTGTACCGGGAATACGCGTGGCAGCCAGCATAATGTTAATAGTGGCACCAACACTCGGAAAATCCAGGTATACAGAATCCGCAAATAGATGCTCGGATTTTGCAATCACAACGCCCCTGTCTACGGTAACAGTAGCCCCAAGTGCTTCAAACCCTTTGATATGTAAATCAATAGGTCTAGAACCGAAATCACAACCACCGGGCATGCTGACCTGTGCATTTCCAAACCGTCCCAAAAGTGCCCCCAAAAGATAATAGGAAGCACGCATGGACCGTGCAAGCTCACAATCAGCATAATATGTCTTTACATCCGACGCGTCAATTTCAAGGACATCTGGTGCGGCATATGACACCTTTGCCCCCAAATACTTCAAAATATTTACGATAACTTCTACATCTTTAATCTGCGGAATATTCTCAATACGGCAAACGCCTTCCACAAGCAATACCGCCGGAATAATGGCAATAGCAGCGTTTTTCGCGCCGCTCACATGAATTTTTCCGTTTAACCGTTTTCCGCCCTCGATTAGTAGTTTTTCCAAACCGTTACACCGTCTTTCAAAAAAGATTATAAATCTTGACAGTTTATTATATCAATTCTATAGAAAAAAATCAATGCTTTTTCGATAAATTATGACATTTATTTATTTTCGCAGCGCAAGGCCGATGAAATATTGAGTTCCGAAAAAGCCCTGGTTTTTTAGCGTATACCTGCCGCCGAAAAAGAAAAGGCAGACAATAAATGCCTGCCTTGATTAACTTTCATTTTATGCCTCGGCATCAGCTGCAAGAGCTTCTTCGGCTTTAGCTTCGTCTGCGGATGCATCTTCTTGGGGAGCTGCAACTTCTTCCGGTAAAAGAGCGCGGATGCTGAGCGCAACCTTCTTGGTTTCCCAATTGATGTCTGTGATCATAGCATCAACAACATCTCCAACAGAAAGGACATCTGCAGGCTTACCGATACGCTTGTTCGCAATTTGGGAAATATGAATCAGGCCGTCAATACCCGGAATAATTTCTGCGAATGCACCAAACGGCACAAGACGAACAATCTTTACTTTCACGACGTCATCAACATGCAGTTTTTCTTTTGCAATTTCCCAGGGATTATCCTCGAGTTTCTTATAGCCGAGAGAAATTTTGCCTGTTTCGCGGTTTGCATCAAGAATGGTAACATCAATTTCATCACCAACTGCTACAACCTCTGCCGGGCTCTTGATATGATTCCAAGAAAGCTCGGAAATGTGAACAAGACCGTCAATGCCGCCGATGTCAACAAATGCGCCGAAGCTTGTCAGCGTTTTGACAACACCTTTGAATTCCTTCTGGCCTGCATCAATCTTTTCCCAGAAAGCAACCATGGATTTTTCTTTCTGCTCTACCAGGATTGCCTTTACAGAACCAACAATTTTACGACGTGCCTTGTTTATATCAATGATTCTGATCGGTACTTCGCGACCAACCAAAACACTAAGGTCACTTAAGTATCTGTCATTTGCCTGTGATGCCGGTACAAAAATTCTTACACCATTAGATACCGCAATTACGCCGCCATTTACAACCTCTGTAATTTTGCCCTGCAGGTCGACGCCGTTTTCATACGCTTCATTTACAACCTTCCAACCTTTAATAGAAGCCAGTTTCTTAATAGAAAGACCGACGGTTCCTTCTATATCGCTTACACGATAAACATAAACTTCTACCTCGTCTCCTACCTTGACAACATCTTCAGGTTTAGCGTCAGGTGTTGCGGCAAGCTCGCTGGCATCGATAACGCCGTCGGATTTATAGCCGAGGTCAACGTATACTTCCGTTGGGGTAATGCCGATTACGGTACCCTTCACGATATCGCCCGTTGACAACGTTACCAGCGATTTTTTCAGTTCCTCCTCAAAGCTGACGTCCTTTTGAATGTTCTCTTCCATTGTGTACAAAACCTCCTTAATTATCCAGTCCGGCGCAGAAGCCCCGGCTGTCACTCCAATATTACCACAAAGTGCAGGATTTATGTTTTTAAAATCTTCGGCGTCCTCCGTGTGATACACGGCGGGACAATGGGCTTTACATATTTCCCGAAGCTTAGCTGTGTTCGAACTTTTCTTGTCGCCAATTACAATCATAACGTCCGATTCTGCAGCTAATTTTGCCGCTTCACCTTGCCGTTCATTGGTAGCACTACATATTGTATCAAAAAAACAGGTGTCTTTGCAAGTGTTTTTGATAAGATTTAAAAGTTTTTTCCATTTTTCTCTTTCAAAGGTCGTTTGTGCAACGACACAAATGTGGTCGGAAGGCTTGATTTTACTGGAAATTTCGTCTTCATTAGACAAAACAATTGCCTGTCCAGCACACCGTCCGTTTATGCCTAAAACTTCAGGATGTTTTGCATCTCCAATAATGACAATCCTGTATCCGTTTTTCGCCTGCTCTTCCACAATGGTGTGAATTCGTTTAACAAACGGACATGTCGCATCTATCACATTGACCCTTCGCTCATAAAGACGCCTTTCCGTTTCCAACGGCACGCCGTGGCTTCGGATGATAACAGTGTCCCCTTCTCCGGCCTCCTCCGACGATGTAATGACTGAAATTCCCAGACCAGAAAGTCTGTCCACCTCGCCCTGGTTATGAATCAGCGGCCCCAAGGTATAAACGGATTTGTTTTCTTTTGCGGCATCTTCCGCAATTTTAACAGCACGCCCTACGCCAAAGCAAAATCCGGCTGTTTTTGCCACTTTAATCATGCATATGCTCCGTTCCTGCAAAAGAATAGATTTCGTCCATAATGTTCCAAATCATGGTATTATAATCTTCTTCTGTATATTTATGCCCTTTGTAAACCGAGGTGTCAATCGGCTCACCTGCTGTAATTTCCATTCTTCTAAACCATTTAAAATTCCCTTTTATACCAACGGGAATTACGGGCACACCTGCCATAATAGCAATACGAAGCGCACCAGGTTTAGGATGAGGCTTCTTCCCCTTGCGAATGCGTTCTCCCTCCGGAAAAATCACCATAAGTTCTTCGTTTTTTAAAAGTGACACCGCCGTCTTTACTACAGCAAAATCACCGCCACCCCGTTTCACAGGGTAGCAATGCAAATGCTTTATAAGAAAGCCTAACGGTTTAATATCAAAAAGCTCTTGCTTGCCGATAAATGCAAGAGGACGCTTTATGCTCGCTGCAAGTAAAACCACGTCCCAGAAAGACCTGTGGTTCGCGCATATAACCGCACCACCCGTTTTCGGAATATTCTCAATATTTTTAATGCGGAGAAAAAAAATCGCCTTTGCAAGTAGCCATGCAAGCTTTCGAACAAATTTATAAAACATGTCATTCCCCTTTGATTATGCGAATTACGCGTTCGATAGATTCATCAGGCGTATTATCCGTCGTGTCCACCAAAACAGCATCTTCCGCCTGCCGAAGCGGCGCAAAAGCTCTTCCGGCATCATTTTTATCCCGGTATTGCATATCTGCTAGAACTTCCTCCAGATTACATACCACACCTTTTTCGCAAAGCTCTTTATAGCGACGTTCTGCCCTGGCACGAACATCGGCAGTAAGAAAAATCTTCACTTCTGCATCCGGCAATACGTACGTACCGATATCCCTGCCGTCCATGATAACATCCGTTTTCTCGCTGAGACTGCGCTGGAGCTCCACCAGCTTTAACCGTACCGCAGGAATAACCGCCACATTAGAGGCCGCCACTGAAATTTCGGGCAGACGAATGTCTTCCGAAACATCCTCGCCACAAAGGAAAACGCGTTGAAGGCCGTCAACATGACGAATGCTGACCTCAATTGCCGACAAAAGATTCACAACGCCTTCCACATCGTTTTTCGTATCAATCCCGTGTCTGACTGCATATAACGCAACAGCACGATACATAGCACCCGTATCTATATACACAATTCCAAGTTTTTCGGCAACAGCACGTGCAATGGTGCTTTTCCCTGCACCTGCAGGCCCATCAATTGCTACTTTCATTCCTCTCAACCCTTCCTTAAAAATAACTGCAGCACAATATTATTTTCATACATACCCCGGACTAAAACAGAATTTTGCATCTGGTCGCTTATAAAAGCGGATTCGGAACACATCGCAAAACCGCCAAGTACGCCAATTACTAAGTAGGACACAACCGCTGTGAACAAGAAAGATAAAACCATACCCAGAATACGATTTACAGGGCGCACCAGAGGTAAATGGAACAAAAACTTATCCAGCAACTCAATTAGAATGCGAAGTAAAACGGAAAATACAGCAAAGGTGATGCCGGTTAAAAGCGTGTCTAAAATCCCCTGTGCTGCAAGGTCTATAGCCATGTCGGCTTCCTGCAGAAATGGCTCTACCAGGGAGGTTTTCCCTGCCGCAACCGCATTTTCTACAAATGCCGTCAGTTTCTCAATTGCAGTGTTATATATAGAAAAACCGGAAAGCCATGTTCGCAGCGTCTCGCCGAAAAGTGATGTGCAGACGGCCGCAAGCCCCAAGGAAAGAAAGCGCGCCACCGTGCGAAACAGTCCACTTTTTCGCCCCGATAGAACCGCAATGATAAATATAACAATCAAACAAACATCTAATACCATGTTTTTCCCCCTCTTTACAAAATATACATGCTTGCCTGTGTGCCCGATAGTAAGAAAAATCGATTTCGACTGCCACATAAAAACGCGCGGGACGCCACAGCATCTAAAAGCCGTTTCGAAACAATCCTTCCATTTTGACCAATAACATATAGCTCTGTTTGTGCTGTCACGACTGCATATTTGCCAAAAGTATCGAGGGATGTAACTGCGCCGCCAATCGGGCTTGCACCCTTCAAATTCCCGTGGGTATCATAAAACTCCACACTGCTTCCGCCACCGGTTGTACCTCTAAAGGCAAGTGCAAGTGTGCCGCCGGGATACATACTGTATTTTTGCAGTTCACGACCGCCAAAGTCCAGCTTAAACTTTTGTGCACCATCCGATTTAAAGCAATACAAGGCTTCGTCCCCCACCGCCACAAGTTCACCGCGGTTATATAAAAGGTTGGAAACCAGGTTTTCATCCCCTACATCCAAAACATGGGGTACGGTATCCCTTACGTCAAACTGCATGACTGTGGAAAGTTTACTTAAATCCTTCATATTTACCGCCGCAACCGCAAGATTTTTGCTATCCTCCGAAAGAACTGCCGACAAAATATTTTGTTCTGCTGAATGCCATGCAAAAAGCTCTTTTCCTTTGGCATTATACACCTTTACAAGGGCTTTAAACCCCCGCTCTTTCATAACAATAACGAATGCACCCTTGCTGTTTACGGACGCCGTTATCACTTCGCCCGTCGTTTGCAGCTCATGCTTTACTTTCCCGCCGGCTATAAGCAATACTTTTGTACCGCCCCGTTCGGCCGCTAAAACATATCTACCGCTACAGGAAAGAATGGGGTCCGTAACTGAAAAAGGAATTTTCCAGGCTTGACGTCCTGCATTGGAAATGCCCACAATATTATCCTTTCCAAAGAGGGCCACGCCACCATTAAACTTTTGAGACACATATGTAAAGGATGTATCCATCTGTACACTATCGCCATAGGCACCGTTTTTAAAAAGCCCCAGTATTGACGGTCTGCCGCCTAGAAAATACCAAACGGACAAAATAACAAGTAAAAATGCCAGTACACCAAAATAAAGTGGCTTTTTGATTCTAGTATAATCCATCACGCTTCTCCTCAAACGTAAAATTGGGATACACCGTAGAAAGTAACATAAGACCCTGGGGTGGTGCCGTCATACCGGCACGTCTACGGTCCTTCGACGCAAGAATTGCAGGAATATCACTTGCCTCCAGTTTGCCGTTCCCCACATACACAAGCGTTCCTGTAATAATACGCACCATGTTATACAAAAATCCATTTGCACTAACTCGAATTTTAATAGCACCGTCTTCTTCCAGAATTTGAAGTGCCGTTATGCATCTTATGCTGGTTTTTGCCGTGCCGCCGGCTGCCATAAATGCGGCAAAATCATGCTCACCCAGAAAATGCTCTGCCGCCTTTTGCATACGGCCAACACAAAGCGGTATAGGATAAAACCACGCATAATCTCGCAGAAAAACATTGTTATAGCGTTTGTTTATAATGGTATATTCATACGTTTTCTCCATAGCAGAAAAAATCGGATGAAAGCCTTCCGGCGCAATTTTCGATTCCATAATGCGAATGTCGTCAGGAAGGGCACTATTAAGTGCTTTGGGAAGCTGTTCCATTGGGATTTCAGATTCCGTACCAAACATAGCAACATAACTTTTTGCGTGCACACCCGCATCTGTGCGGCTACAGCCTATAAGCGGCGTCTGTTCCCCAGTAATTGTAAAAATCGCATCTTCAATTTTTTCTTGAATGGTTACGCCGTTTTTTTGCCGTTGAAAGCCGTGATATGCCTTCCCGTCATACATTAGGCGCAGTACGATATTTTTCATAAAAACACCCTTGTGATGATTACTCCTATGCAAAGCATGGCCGCAACGGGAATCGATTTATAATCTGTGGACGAAAACGAAAGCGAATGCAGTCTTGTCCGCCCCTTGCCCCCATGATAGCAACGGCACTCCATTGCCATCGCAAGCTCATCTGCCCGACGAAATGCGCTGATAAAAAGCGGAATTAAAAGTGGAATCATGGCTTTGGCGCGACGCAGAATATTTCCACTTTCAAAATCGGCACCTCGAGCCGTTTGCGCCTTCATAATTTTATCCGTTTCCTCTAAAATTGTCGGAATAAAACGAATGGCAATGCTCATCATCATGGCAATTTCATGTGCCGGTAGACCAAGTTTTGTAAAAGGCGTGAGCAAATGCTCAATACCGTCGGTTAGTACAATGGGCGACGTGGTGAATGTAAGCATAGAAGAGCCGAGGACCAAAAACACAAGACGAAGTGCCATAATGCCGGCAGAATAAACGCCTTCTGCAGTTGCCGTCAAAATCCAAAACCGAAACAGTACCGTTTCACCGCCGCTTAAGAAAACATTTAAAACCGCTGTAAAAATCAGCAAATATAAAATCGGACGAAGACCGGCAAAAATCAAACGCGGTCGAATGGCCGAAATGCCAATGACAAACGCCATAAATATGCCGTAAAGTAAAAACCCCCAAAAGTTATTGATAAAAAACAAAAGGACAATATAAAATAGCGTCCATAAAATTTTCGCACGAGGGTCCATGCGATGCAATGGGGAATTTCCTGGGAAAAATTGCCCCAGTGTTATATCTCTGAGCATTTTTTGTCCCTCCAAATCCCCAAAAGTGCTTCTTTTGCTGCATCTATTGTATAGATTTCTTCGCTTATAGTAACACCGCGCGCACGAAGCCCCAGGATTACCCGGGTAATTTCCGGAATGTCCAGTCCCATTTCCCGCAATTTTTCGCCATGAGAAAATATTTCCCTACAGCTACCGTCCATCGCAAGTCGGCCGCTATCCATCACGAGAATACGCTCTGCATATTTCGCCATGTCCTCCATACTGTGGGAAACCAATAAAACGGTAATTTTTTCCCGTTTGTGAAGCGCAGCAATACCGTTTAATATTTCATCCCGTCCCGCAGGGTCAAGCCCCGCGGTGGGCTCATCTAAAATTAAAATTTTCGGTGACAGCGCCAAAACACCGGCGATGGCAACACGGCGTTTTTGCCCACCAGAAAGCTCAAAGGGCGATTTTTGAAACAGACCTTCATTGATGCCTGTATCACAAAGTGCAGAAATCGCTTTTTCTTTTGCTTCTTCCTCGGAAAAGCCAAGATTCTTGGGGCCGAACATCACATCCTCCAGTACCGTTTCTCCGAAAAGTTGGTATTCCGGGTACTGAAATACCAGCCCCACTTTGCCTTTAAGGCTCGACAAACGGATTTTCTTGTCTGCAATATCCATTCCGTCTATCAGAATTTTACCCGAGGACGGCATAACCAGCCCTGCAAGCATTTGCATGAGCGTCGTTTTCCCCGAGCCGGTATGCCCAATCACGCCGCAAAACGTCCCGTCTTCAATTGTAAAATTTACGTCCTTTACAGCGTTTTTTTCAAAAACACCGCCGGGTGTATACGTATAGGACACATGCTCTGCCAAAATCAATAGTTTATTCCTTTCCTAAGGCTGCACAAATCGTTTCAATACAGCCCTCCGCGTCAATTATATCTGTGTTTACCGGCATACCAGCACCGGCCAAATGGTATAAAAGCTCCGCGACTTGCGGAGAATCCAGTCTTGCATTTTGTAGCATGTCGCGCTGTGTTAAAATTTCACGGGGCGTTCCTGATGAAAGAACATGGCCCCCTTCTGTGACAACCACGCGGTCCGCCATTGCCGCTTCCTGCATAAAGTGGGTAATAAGAACAATCGTGATGCCTTCTTCCCTATTTAGGCGCAGCACTGTATCCATCACTTCTTTTCGGCCTGCAGGGTCAAGCATTGCCGTAGGCTCATCTAAAACAATACATTCCGGCCGCATCGCAATAATGCCAGCAATCGCCACGCGCTGTTTCTGCCCGCCGGAAAGAAGGTGTGGCGCGTGATTTCTGTATTCGTACATACCCACAGCTTTCAGTGCCGCATCCACTCTTTCTCGAATTTCAGTTTGTGGTAAACCCAGGTTCTCAGGGCCAAAAGCCACATCCTCTTCCACCACTGTCGCCACAATTTGATTATCCGGATTTTGAAAAACCATGCCGACACGACTGCGAATGGCAAATAAATTATTTTCGTCTGCGGTATCCATACCTTCTACAAGAACTTTTCCATCCGTAGGTACAAGCACACCGTTGAGTAGCTTTGCCATGGTAGATTTCCCGGAACCGTTATGACCCAAAACCGCAACAAACTCGCCTTTCTGAATGGTTAAATTGACGGCATGAAGTGCAGGATGCCCGCTTTCGGGATAGATGTAAGAAGCATTTTCAAGGCGAATCATTTCGTATTCTCCCATCTTGCCGTTGCGCCGCAGGGCAGAACAATGCCACCCGTGCGAATGGGCAGACCAAGCTCATCTGCTACGCATTTACCGCCAAATTTTTTCACAACCGTAAGCTGCAACATGTTTTTAAGCACTGTCGGCGCAAGCCCGGTTGTATATGAATTGATAATAAAGAAACGTGGATTGTCCGAAAGTACCTGTGTGCACAAATTTACAAAGTCAAAAATTTTATTTTCCAGTTTCCACATTTCGCCTCCGGGGCCTCTGCCATAAGAGGGAGGATCCATGATGATGCCATCATACTTGTTTCCGCGGCGAATTTCACGCTGGACAAACTTCTCGCAGTCATCTACTATAAAACGCACATAGCGATCAGAAAGTCCAGAAAGTTCAACGTTTTCTTTTGCCCAGGCAACCATGCCTTTAGAAGCGTCCACATGCACAACGTCTGCGCCGCCACTCAGCGCCGCAAGCGTAGCGCCGCCGGTATAGGCAAATAAGTTTAGCACACGGCTTCCCTCACGGCAGTGTTCCCGAATATACGCCCAATTTGCCGCCTGTTCCGGGAAAAGCCCAGTATGCTTAAAGCCGGTAGGACGCACATAAAACCGAAGACCGTCCACAGACACCGTCCATCTCTCCGGCATTTTTTCAAAAAATTCCCAATGACCGCCGCCCTCACGGCTGCGATGGTAAAATGCATCTACTTTTTTCGTAAGAGGTCTATCAAGTTTCCAGATTGCCTGCGGGTCGGGACGGCGTAAAACATACTTTCCCCAGCGTTCCACCTTTTCCCCGTCTGCGGCCTCCAGAATCTCGTACTCCTGCCAACTATCTGAAACAATCATATTACTGCTCCACTCTAAAAAATCATAATTACCCGTATTTTAATATTTAAAAATTATATCATAGAATCTGGATAATGTCAAGTCACACATTACGATTTTACTTCACAAAAAAAGACCGAAAAACCGGTCTTTTCATCCTATCACAAATCCGTTTACCGTAATATGTGCCACAAGCTTTTCCACCTCGTTTGTGACAAGCACGCTATAGTGGCATGTGCTTTTTCCAGAGGAGATTTTTTTAGCTTTTGCCAAAAGCTTTTTCCCTACCCCCGGCTTTATAAAAGTTATGGACGAAGACTGGGACACAGTGTGCCGTCCTTCACAGTTTGCCGCTACAGCAAAGGTGAAATCGGCAAGTGTAAAAATTGCGCCGCCTTGCACGGTGTTTCCGGCATTATATAATTCCGGCGTAATGGGAAGCGCGCAAATGCTTTCTTCCGCATCTGCCTTTAGAATTTCTATGCCCATATTCATTGCAAATTTATCCTGCATAAAATATGCTTTGACTTTTTCGATATCTGCCATTTGTATTCTCCTTAAAATTTGGGCTGCCCCATTTGGAGCAGCCCATCTTTTTACTTTATTACACGAACGCGAAGAACACCCTCAATATTAGAAAGCTTTTCCACAATATCCTCAGGCACTTCTACGGCGGTGTCAATAATTGTGTATGCCCATTCACCTTTGTTTTTATTCACCATGTTTTCCACGTTCTTATCCTGCAGCAGGCCTAAGAACTGACTAAGCATGTTAGGTACATTTTTGTGCGCAACCGTTATACGCATGACGCCTGCTCTGGCACATTCACAGTTCGGGAAGTTAACAGAATTATGGACGTTGCCGTTTTCCAGGAAATCAATCAATTCTTTTGCCGCCATCACAGCGCAGTTATCCTCCGATTCCGGTGTGGAAGCGCCAAGATGCGGAATGGGAATAACATTCTTCATGCTGAGCACTTCGTCACTTGGGAAATCGGTAACATATACACTAAGCTTACCGTCTTCCAGTGCCGCGCCGACCGCCGCATTGTCCACAAGACCGCCACGGGCAAAGTTTAAGAGTCTTGCCCCGTCCTTCATGCAGGAAATCATGGTGCTGTTAATCATATTCTTATTGCTGTCAGTGAGTGGTACATGGAGGGTGATATAGTCAGCTTGCGAAAGAGCTTCCTCAATCGTGTTTACAACATGAACGTGACGAGAAAGACTGAGGGCCGCTTTTACGGAAAGATACGGATCATAGCCGATAACGTCCATTCCAAGAGCATAAGCGGTATTTGCAACCATGGCGCCAATCGCGCCAAGACCGATAACCGCAAGCTTTTTGCCTTCAATTTCAGGGCCAACAAAAGAAGACTTTCCTTTTTCCACCATTTTGGAAACTTCTGCCCCATTTCCGCCAAGGGTCTTTGCCCACGCAATGCCGTCAACAACCTTACGGGAAGCGAGGAGAAGGCCGGTAATGACCAGCTCTTTAACCGCGTTTGCATTCGCACCGGGTGTGTTAAATACAACTATTCCACGTTCCGTGCACTTGTCAACAGGGATGTTGTTTACACCTGCACCTGCCCGGCCGATCGCTTTTAAATTTTCCGGCAGTTCCATTTCATGCATGGAAAAACTACGGAGAATAATTCCATCAGGATTTTCACAGTCGCCGGAGATGGTGTACTTATCTGCCCCGAAAAGGTCAAGGCCGCAGGGTGCAATTTTATTTAAAGGTTTAATTGTATACATTTCCTTCATCCTTCCTATCTGTTTTGCGCTTCAAAGTCGCGCATGAACGCAACAAGCTTTTTCACGCCTTCAATGGGCATTGCATTATAGATACTTGCGCGCATGCCGCCAACGGAGCGATGCCCTTTAAGATTTACAAGGCCTTCTGCTGCCGCCGCTTTCACAAATGCGGCATCAAGGTCAGCATCCCCTGTTACGAAGGTAGCGTTCATAAGAGAACGGTCTTCTTTTTCAACAGCTGCTTTGAAGAGTGTGCTTGAATCCAGAAAATCATAAAGAATTCTTGCTTTTTCCTCGTTAATCTTCTGCATTGCAGAAACGCCGCCCATTCTCTCTACCCATTCCATAACGAGTTTGCACATATAGATGCTGTATGTCGGGGGTGTGTTATACATAGAGCCATTGTCAGCATGGGTTTTATATGTAAGCATTGTGGGTGTGCCTTCAATCGGTTCACCGATTAAATCCTCACGAATGATAACAACGGTAAGACCTGCAGGCCCCATATTCTTCTGGGCACCGGCATAAAGAAGGCCGAATTTCGTAACATCGATTTCTTCGGAGAGAATAATGGAAGAAACGTCAGCTACCAAAGGCACATCGCCAGTATCAGGAATATAGGTATAGCGTGTACCAAAAATGGTGTTATTATAAGTGATGTGCACAAAATCGGCTTCCGGGTCAAAGTCCGCACGGGTAAGCTTCGGAATATAAGAAAATGTTTTGTCAGCACTGGATGCCACACGGTTTACCGTACCAAACTTTTCACATTCCTCTGCCGCTTTTTTTGCAAACTGGCCGGTAATGATATAGTCTGCCTTTTTGCTCTTCTTCAAGAGATTCATGGGCACCATGGCAAACTGCGTAGATGCACCACCCTGCAAAAACAGTACCTTATAATTTTCCGGAATATGCATGAGCTTGCGAAGCAGGGCCTCTGCGCCTTCTATAATGGCTTCGTAGGGTTTGGAGCGGTGACTCATTTCCATAACGCTCATGCCGGCGTCGCCATATGCAAGCATTTCCTCTGCGGCCTTGTGAAGTGCTTCTACAGGAAGCATGGACGGACCGGCGGAAAAATTGTAAACTCTATCTTTCGTCATAGTATTACCCTCCACGTAAAATTTAATAATTTAAAACATTATATACCATTTCCCCAGTTTTTGTCAAGGGATTTCAGGCACTTTCTCAAGATTTTCAAGGACTTTCACAGAAATATATTTGGACTTTGCTTTTTGGTAAGTCCTCTCCTATTCCTGAAGCTAATTAAAAAAGACCTACTACGGTTAAATATACCATAGTAGGTCTTTTTCTGTTTACTGTTTTTCCCGGTTTAGTTTAACTAAATTTGTTTATTCCTGTGCAGAGGGAACTGTAAAATTAAAGGTGATGCCATTTACAATGGGCGCAAGACCTTGATTGTCCCAGAGGAAGTATTCTACTTCATAGTTCCCAGCATCAAGTTCCAACTCAGCGAGGTTTATAAAGAAGTCTGCGGGTGCAAAGCCAGCTTGTGCTCTATTAAAATTCGTATCCGTTGAACCTTTAACAATGCTTGCGTTAGCTACGGATGCAAGATTACAAGTTTTGACATCCAACTGGGTGCGTGTTTCGCCTTGCGTCTTGTACACAGCAGCTACTGCCAGTGCGCTGGGTGCGGATTCTGTCGAAGCAAAACGCATTACAGGTAAAACAACGTCTGTTCCTTCAAAATCCTCGCTTCTGGTGCCGGTATAAGTTACACACCACACTGCAGTAGAACCTTCATTCTGTCTAGCCCAAGTGTTCGAATATTTGGGTTTCAAGTCACTGATAAAGGAGCTTGTAACATAGGTAGCCTCTACATCATCGATACAATAAACAAAGTTTGCTTTTTGGAAGTAAATCAAATCGGCTGCGTCAGCTTTGGTGCACATGAATATTTCAGCATCAATCCATTTGCCAACCATATCAGCATCAAAATACATATATGCTCTTGCTAATGTACCGCGTGAATCATAACGAATACAAATCGATTTGTTACCTGTAGAAAAGTCAAGTTCCTGATCTTCATCAACGAAGAATCTAAATGTGAGTCTATAAATACCATTGTCGCTTGCTGCCTGTGTTGCATCATAAGCAATGGGCAATTTCATAGTTTCTCTCGAAGACGAATGGATTTCAACAACCTGGTTTAAGGAATCAATGGGATCTTCCACATAATAATAGTGGGAGTTCTCCAAAACTCTTTCGGCGTCATACTTAAAGGCGTCAAAAGATGCTTCGGAAGTGAAGGTTCCGTCAACGTCAGAAGCAAACACGGAAGTTCCTACCGGTACTGTGGGTTCTTCAACCTTTTCATAGAGTTTCACTTCGTCAAAGTATGCTGTTACATCACCGGATCCACCTTTATTGATTCTAAGATGTACATAATAGGTGTTGCTGGCGTTATATGTGAATGTATATGACTCCTTTACCCAGCCTTCTGTAGTCGTTATACCCGTATTACCG
>JAZNHR010000009.1:0-6674 GCA_045577075.1 Clostridia bacterium
CATGACGGGGGAGGTTACCCTTCGTGGAAAGGTTTTGCCCGTTGGCGGCATCAAGGAAAAGCTTTTGGCGGCCCATCGCCTTGGGAAGAAAACGGTGCTGATTCCAAAGGAAAACCTGCGGGATACGGCGGAATTACCGCCTTCTGTCCGCGCCGCCCTTGAAATTATTCCCGTTTCTGAAATGGACGAGGTATTTTCCCTTGCTCTCATGCCTATGGAAAAGAAAAGCGAGGCAGAGGCGGACTTTCTGCCCATCTCCGCAGAGCCTTCTGCAGTACATGCATAAAATAATAAACGGACACATGAAATCATGTGTCCGTTTTGTGTTATTCCAGTATTCTTCTTGCGGCTACAAACGTTCTCGCATAGTACCCGGAATCGAGGGTGGTGATTTTAACAACATCCCCGGTTTGCGGTGCGTGAATAAAGTTCCCGTCGCCCACGTAAATGCCGACGTGGTTAATCGTCGAATATCTGGCGGTGTTATGGAAAAACACAACGTCCCCGGGCTGGAGATTTTCTTTTGTAATGGGTGTGCCGTGGGCAGTCTGGTCGGCCGCAACCCGGTTTATGGAAACGCCCAGCTCTTTGAAAACGTACTGGACAAGACCGCTACAGTCAAAGCCCGAAGGGGAAGAACCGCCGTATACATAGGGAATACCGAGGTACTTCTTCGCTGTATCCACTATGAGCTGTCCTTTTGTGCTTATGGGGGGAGCATCGGGCGCTGTGCCGGGATTTTCAGCCGGCGTTTGTGTTTTGGGGGCGGCGTTTCGGCTGTCGGTTACATATGTAGCGTGCACGTAGCCGATTTTGCCGCCGTATTCAATTTTAAACCATGCGCCGCCGGTTTTGGTAAGAATATTGACCGTCTCACCGGTATTCAGCTGACCTATGACGCCCGCGTCCGTAGAAGGGGCGGAGCGAATGTTTAAATCTGTAGCTTGTACGGTACCTACCCCGTTTGCCGCCTGTGTACCGAGGGGCGAGAGGAGTAAAGTGAGTGCCAGAAGGGAAATGTACTTTTTCAAAAGAGATTGCCTCCTTTATGCTTTGGTAAGGCAGAGCGTTTAGTTTACTTCGTATACAGCCCGTGCGCCGCCGATATATTTCGGTCTTGTTTTTGCAAAGGTGACGTGTGCCTGCCCGATTGTTTTTACGGAAAGCCGAACGGGAACCGCAACGTGACGAAGATGCATGCCGATAAACGTGTCCCCAATGTCCATGCCGGCGTGGCACGCGGCAAATTCCACCGCCACCGCGTCGTCTAAAAGCTTATAGCAGGCCGTGGCGGCACTGCCACCCGCCTTGGGCTGGGGAATGACTGACACAATCTCAAACCCATATTTTTCTGCTGCCTCACGTTCTAATATAACAGCGCGGTTTAAGTGCTCACAGCATCCGACGGCCAGATAAATGCCCAAAGGCTTTAAAACGGAGAGGGCGGCGGAGATAATCGCTTCCCCAAGGTCATATACGGAGCCTTTGCCGATTTTCTCGCCTGCCACCTCGCTTGTGCTGCAGCCGAGGATGACAAGTTGCCCCTTTTTTACGTCCGCTTCTTGTATCAGTTCTTCCATCGCTACACGGGTAGCGTTTTTAATTTCTTCCATACGGTTTGCCTCCTTGCCCTGTATTCTTTTATTATACTAAAAAAAAAAAAAATGTCAAGTAGAAACGGGATTTTACATAGAGAAAGACCGCACAAGGCGGTCTTTCTGTTATATGTTGAAATTAAAGGGGATTCTGTGACAGGTAATGAGATTATTATCGTGATAGCACGCTGCATCTCCAAAAGCAGTACGGGAAATCACTAAGAATCCATTTTCCTCAAACTCAAATACAGGATACTGGAAGGCGATCTTTTGGCGGTCTGCCGCGGAATAATCCAAAACAGCTGTTTCATATTTCCAGTTTTCCATATCCGTGGAAGAATAGACGCTGAGTTTTGTACGCTCAAATTTGCAATCGTTTCCTATTGCGTAATACTTCCCGTTTTTGTGACGCTTGATTTCAAATTTTGTAGAAGCCATGGGGAAGGGGAGTGTTTTTCTGAGGGTGCTAATGCCGTGGGGGTCTTCGGTATCCACATCCAAAAGCAGTGCCTCCTCCCGTTTGAAACGCAGGAAATTCACAAGCTTATTGTCCGGCGTTACAACAACGTTGCCCTCAATGGCGGGGCTTTTCGCTTCGTGTCTGTAAGGTGCAGATAAAACCCAGTTTTCAGGGCAAAGCAAATCTTTTTCGACATCTATAGAGAGAACACAGTTGCAAAATCCGTTTACATACCAGCTTCCGTATTCCATGGAGGTCCAGAGTCTGCCATTATGCTCCGTTACCACACACGGTGCCCGGTGGAATCCTTCGCCAACGGAAGAAGAACCATAAAAAAGGATAACGGGGCGGGACCATGTTTTCCCTTCGTCTGTACTTTTGCCAATAATAATATTGGCATACTGTCCTGAAACGCCGAGGAAATAAAGGTCACCGTTATGTACGAAAAGTTTACCCCAGAAGCAGGGATGGATTTCTGTAAGATACTGCCATGTTTTCCCTTCGTCTGTCGATTCAAACAAAATCGTATGATTTTGGGGAGCTTCACGGTTAAAGACATCCATGGAAACGATATATTTACCGCTTGGCAAAATGACAAGAGACGGTGAGCAAAGATATTTACCAGAGAAAAGATAAGCCGGGTCCTCGGGGTGCAAATAGTTAATAACCGTACCGGGAACCTCCGTGGTGCGAAGCAATCTTTCTTTGCTAGACTTTCCACTCGTAGATTCAATGCGGAGGATGTAGGTTTCTCTTTCCTTAAGGTCTTCAACCGTAATTGTTTTCGAGGAAAGGGGATAGGTCTTCGAGAAAAGACCTTCTCTCTCTCGCACAATCAAGGTATAGGTTTCGGTTTCGTCAGGTGCGTACCACTCTACTTCAAAGCCATTTTTAAGCGGTGCAAGGCGTAAAAAATGGGGTCTTTTAAGGTCCTCTTGTCTGTCAAACGGGACGTAGGGAGTACTGTTCCATGCAGATATACCATTCATATTTATACCTCCTTCAGTTCGTCTCTTACTTTTTGAGACAGGTCATAAAGCTGTTTCATGCAAAGTTTCTGGTAAGGGGTTAGCGTTTTATGGTCGGCACTTCTTGAGAAAACATTTAAGTCAACACCCTCAAAGCCGAGATAATATTTGGCGGTGCCGGGATAAACACTGTTTTCCGTAAAGGCACACATACTTAAGATGTTTGAAACTTCATCTGCCTTTTCACTTTCGAAATTGCGGCAAAGCCATACGAGAAGGTCAGGATGGAAGTTTGCCATAATACCCGAATAGCCTGCACCGCCACAACGCAGGGAATGGAGAAGCGTTTGCGCGTTGGCGTTAAAAAGCATAACATCGCTATCCTGTAGTTGCACAAGGCGGTCTGCGAGCATGTCCGGGTCACAGCAGGTGTCCTTGATAAAACGGAATCTTCCCGTTTCTTTGCAAAAATCCAAGATGCGAGGGGTTAAAAGCCGCTTATAGGGTCTCGGGCATTCATAGATGCCGAGAGGAATATGGGACGGAATTCTGGAAAGAACGTACTCCGCATTTTTAATCCATTCGTCATCGCCGTCGTGATGCAGGTCAAAACGGTTGCTTACAAGCACGAAAGCATCCACGCCCGTTTCGTAAATGGCGTTGATTTCTTCGATTTGTGCATCGAGATCATCTGCACAGTGGCCACTTGCCACCACGTTCATTTTGTAGGGTGCTTTTTTTGCACAGGCAACCACTTTCTTTGCAAGGGCCACCCTTTCCGCCAAAGACAGGTAAAGCATTTCACTGGACTGGCATACGGCAAAAATACCGTCACACTCGTTTTTAATGTAGAAATTCACGAGTTTTTCTACACCCTCAAAATCAATTTTGCCATCTTTGGTGTAGGGGGTTATCATGGTAGGATATACGCCACGGTTTAGTTTCATCATTATTTTCCCTCTTTTCTAAATTTTAATGGGGATTTTCCATAAATTTGTGTAAACTTTTTGCGGAAAAAACTTTCGTTTTCATACCCGACATGGGGAATAATTTCTCCCACGGGCATATTGGTATTTCGCAGGAGTGCGGCCGCTTTTTCACATCTTTTGGAGGCGAGCAAAGCGGAAAATGTAAGCCCCGTAACTTCCTTACAAAGAGTGCCTACATAGGTGGTGGAAAAGCCCATCCTTTCTGCAAGCCCGGAGAGGGAAGCAGAACGCAAATTTTCATCTATATAGCGAAGAATTTCTTTTTCCCGGCATTTTTGCACATTTTCGTTACGGGTTTCCGCAAGCACCATGGAATCCATTAAGTGCCGCACCTCTTCCATATAAGGGATAGATGGCGATGCGCCGGGTCTGGAAACAGCAATGGCAGAAGCCGCGGAAGCAATTTTCAAAGCATCTGTTACAGTGCTTTTTTGTGCAATTTCTGCCAGAAAGTAGCCAATAAAGGTGTCCCCGGCAGCGGTGGTATCCACCGCATCCACGCGGAATGCGCCGTGCTCGGACACAGTGTCTGCATCCACGTAGAGGCATCCCTTGCTGCCAAGGGTAATAACGCTCTTTAAATTCGGATGGTTTTTTCGCGTATAGGCGATAAAAACATTCGCATTATCGCTACCGCAAAAGCCTTCCGCTTCCGTTTCATTTAAAATCAGGTATGTAATTTTTGAGAGGTCAATGGATGCAATTTTTTTTGTAAAGGGGGCGGGGTTAAAAACAATTTTAATGCCCAGACTGTGTGCCTTATCGATGATGTAAGGAATATTGTTGATTTCGTTTTGGATAAGCAGGATATCATCTGATGAAAAGTGTTCCAAGACGCTGTCAATGTATTCTTTTGTGATGCATTGATTTGTACCGCCGTGGAGAAAAATGCAGTTTTCCCCGTTTTTGTCCACCTGAATAATGGCGTGACCGTTCGGAGTATCCTGCCGTGCAATGAGCGAAACGTTCACCTGGCTATCTTTGAGCGCAGAAAGCAAAATATCGCCATCCTTACCCAAATAACCTGCGTGGTAAACCTCTGCACCTGCCCTTGCCAGTGCAATGGATTGATTGAGCCCTTTTCCGCCTGGAAAAATTTCCATGAAATCGGCAGAAAGGGTTTCTCCGGCCTTGACAAAATGGTCTACAGCATACACGTAATCAATGTTGCAGGAACCGAAATTTAATATTTTCATTGTATCATTCCCCTTCAAATATATGGTATCATATAATAACACAAAAAAAAAGAGCAAATTTAACCAAAAAACAGACCAATTCTACGGTACAAGCCAAAAAATCCACCCCCGAGGGTGGATTTTTTAAGATGGTCTTATGCCGCGTTGCCCTCTCCGCAGCCGGCTACGCATCTTGCAAGACACGCGGTGCTGCCCAGTAGAAGGAAGAAGAATCCCACAAGTGCGCCGACAAGGATAGAGCCGAGCACGCTGGGGGCGGCAAAGGAGATTGCTAAGAGAATGACCGCTAAAAGCACTACGGCCAGTATGCTTGTCAGAAGCGTTGGCAAAATGGCGCAAAGACAGGCGCGAATACTAAGGCTTCGCGAGAGCGCGCCCACAAGGAGTATAACGGCGAGATACACTACCGCAATACCGAAAAGAACCCACAAAAATGCCGGTGTTACCGCGATCACTGCCGTAAAGTTTAGAAACGCCGCAATAATACCGAGAATAATGCTGCCTAAAACGGAAAGGACGACGCAGTCATTTCTGCAACTGCAATTTAATAATGTCATATATTTCACCTCCAATTTCAATATATGACAAATTTTGCAAGGGTGTGCAAAAAAACTTGCGCCTTCCTGTTTTGCCGGGAATTACATTTGCTTTGCCGCTTTTCTGCATGGTATAATAAAAAAGTACCGTTTCTAAAAAAGGAAGGAGGTATTATCATGAAACGGAAAGGAAGGAAGATGCTTTCGGCTTTGGCACTTTTGATGCTACTGCCCATGGGCGCCGGCGCACAGACCCACACCGTGCTGCGCGGTGACACCTTGTGGAAAATTGCCGTAAAGTTTAAGGTGGGTATTCTGGAGATTATAAAAGCAAATACACGCGTGGAAAATCCGGACATTATCTACCCGGGACAGGAAATTCAAATTCCCTCCCTTGATGCAGACGTAAGTGCCTACGAACAGGAGGTCATTCGCCTTGTAAATGTGGAACGCGCAAAATACGGGCTTCCCGCGCTCAAAGAAAACTGGGAGCTGAGCCGCGTGGCAAGGTATAAGTCCCAGGACATGAAGGACAATCGGTACTTTTCCCATACGAGTCCCACATACGGCTCCCCCTTTACCATGATGAAAAATTTTGGGATTACGTATAGAAGTGCCGGCGAGAATATTGCCATGGGGCAGAGAACGCCCGAGGCGGTTGTCACGGCATGGATGAATTCTTCGGGACATAGGGCGAATATTCTCAATGCGTCGTACACGGAAATCGGTGTGGGCTACGTGAAAGACGGAAACTACTGGACGCAAATGTTTATAGGACGGTAAACAAAAAGGCTTCTAACCGAAGGGTTAGAAGCCTTTTACTACGGAACAATATTTTATGTTGTAATATTGAAACGCTTTTACCGTTTCCTTGCTGATTCTCTCGCCGCTTACTAAAAGGGGCACAGCAGGCGGGCATCCCACGGTCAC
>JAZNHR010000010.1:0-23305 GCA_045577075.1 Clostridia bacterium
GAGTTGCAACGGCTGTTAAAGGGGTTGTAAGACCAAACTCTCTCAGGTAGGGTAGTTACACCACCTAGGGTATTAACTCGCAAATAAGACGGCTGTTAAAGGGCGTGTGAGCAAAATAAAAAACAGCCTTTGGGTAAAGGCTGTTAAATAGACGCAGGGGCGAACGAAAAATCAATGATCGGTGTTTTAATCTTTACTGATACTCGTATGTTTTTAAATTTCATAATAACATTTTTAAAAACTGAATAAATCTTGCTCATATGCATCCTCCTTCCAATGATACCTTCTAAATCGTTCGCTTTTTTCCATACGGAACCTGTCTGTTCTGGTGGATCAGAGAAGGAGTATGAACCTGACCCAATATAATTATATCATTGTTTATAGATAAAAACAAGGCTTTTTGAGTTTTCTCAAAAAGCCTTGTTGGCGGAGATGCAGAGATTTGAACTCTGGCGCCGGTTTGAGCCGACCTACTGCATTTCGAGTGCAGACCCTTCAACCACTTGGGTACATCTCCAGATATGTTAATTCGCTCCGATTTGACAGAGCAAAAAACAAGCAAATTATAGAATTTTGTTAGAAATGGCTAGAAAAACCGCTAGATAAGGGTGTAAAAACAAGGTTTGAACCTCGCTTAAACCCGCACGGTTAAGCCATTTGTTGGGGTACAGTTACAGTGTAACCGAGGGGATTTCGAGTGCGCCCGGTTATGACCATTTCGGTACCGCTCTGTATAAAAATTGTTTGTTTTTGCTAGTTTTGGCTTCGGCGCGTTTGAAAAAAGTCTTGCAACAATTTTGTGCAGGCTTCTTCCTCGATGCCGTAATACGTTTCCGGCGAAGGCAGAACCGGTGCATTAGCCGGTTTGTAGGCGCCGCAATAGAGGCGATGGATTCTTGCCTCCCGAATGGCTGCCATGCACATGGGGCAGGGCTCAAGCGTGACATAAAGGTCACAGCCCACAAGACGCCAATCGCCAAGATGTTCAGCTGCTTTTCTAAGGGCAAGGATTTCGGCATGAGCGGTGGGATCACAAAGCATCTCTTTTCGGTTGTGTGCACGGGCAATAATTTCGCCACGTTGTACAATTACCGCACCCACGGGGATTTCAGAAAATGCTGCTGCCGCTTTTCGGGCTTCAGCCAATGCCTCTTGCATAAATCCGTTCATGACGCAGTTTTCTCCTTTGCTCTAACGAATACCAATCATATCACATTTTTCCGTCCCCGTCAACTGTTTTTTTGATTTTTTGCAATTATTGACAAATTGAATTTAGGGTATTATAATGTATGCAGAACAGAGAGGAGTGAAAATATGGAAAGCCATTTTGGAGAAGGTCTTTGCCCATGTGGCCACGTACATAAAAATCCGGTGGGGGAAGTGATTATAGAAAGCGATGCCGTCGGGCACGTGGCAGAGCGGGCAAGGGCATACGGCGCAAGCCGTGTTTTCATTTTAGCAGATCAAAATACGTTCGCTGCGGCAGGGGAAAAGGTGTGTGCAGTGCTTGCGGCGGCGAATATTCCATATACATCCTATGTGTTTTCTATGCAAACGGTGGAGCCGGATGAAGCGGCGGTAGGGGCAGCAGTAATGCACTTTGACCCTGCCTGTGACCTTGTTTGTGCTGTGGGCTCCGGGGTGATAAATGATATCGGAAAAATTCTTAGCCATATTACGGGAAAACCGTATTTTATAGTGGCAACGGCACCGTCTATGGACGGGTATGCCTCCGGGACGTCCTCTATGGCGGTGGACGGACTGAAGGTGTCCCTACCCACAAGATGTGCAGATGTTATTTTCGGTGATTTGGATGTGCTTTGCAAAGCACCGGCGCGCCTTCTAAAGGCCGGTCTTGGAGATATGCTGGCAAAATACATAAGTATTGCTGAGTGGCGTATCGCCCATCTTGTGACGGGGGAGTACTACTGCGAAAAAGTCGCGTCGCTGATTCGGGACGCGGTGAAAAAATGCGTAGAAAATGCAGAAGGCCTTTTGCATCGGGAGCCGCAGGCGGTGGGTGCTGTGTTTGAAGGCTTGATTTTAGGAGGCATTGCAATGGCATATGCCGGGGTCTCCCGTCCGGCGTCGGGTGTTGAGCACTACTTTTCCCATGTATGGGATATGCGCGGTCTTTCCAAGGGAGCGCCCGTAGCACTCCACGGCGTGCAATGTGCCATCGGTACGCTTTTGGCGGCAAAGCTTTATGAGGTGATAAAAGAAATTCATCCAGACAGGCAAAAGGCACTGGAAAAGGCAGCGTCCTTTGATTACGGCGCATGGAGCGAGACGCTCCGGGCTTTCTTGGGTAAAGGGGCGGAGGCTATGATTTTACTGGAAGAAAAAGAGCAAAAGTACAGCCTTACGGCACATAGAAAGCGGCTGGACACCATTCTGGATGTGTGGGAAGACATTCGGGAAATTATTGAGGTGGAGATTCCGCTGGCCGCGGAAGTGGAACGGATTTTACAGGCCATTGGCGCCCCCATGCACGTAGAGGATATTGGACTTTCCAATGAAATATTGCCCAACACCTTCTGCGCAACCCGGGATATTCGGGATAAATATGTGCTTTCGCGCCTGGCGTGGGATTTGGGCGTTACCGAGGAGATACTGACGAAGGGAAAGCTGCAATGAAAAATCGAGCATTTATAAGAGGCATTCAGGACGGACTCCCTATTTGTTTTGGGTATGCATCTGTGGCGTTTGCCTTTGGAATTTTCGCCGTGGGAAGCGGACTTGGCACCTTCGAAGCTGTTCTTCTTTCTATGACAAATGTCACCTCGGCAGGTCAGTTTGCGGCGGTACCAATCATAGCGGCGGGGGGGACTCTTTTGGAACTGGTGCTTATCCAGCTTGTCATTAACGCCCGGTATGCACTAATGTCCCTGTCCTTGTCTCAAAAATTGGGGCAGGACATCCGAACCCGAGACCGTTTTCTGCTCGCTTTTGTGAATACGGACGAAGTTTTTGCGGTGGCCACAGCGCAGGACGGCCTGGTGGAACGGCGGTACATGTATGGTCTTATTTTAACGCCATACCTTGGCTGGAGTCTCGGCACCCTTTTGGGGGCTGTGGCAGGGGACATTCTCCCGGCCATGCTCGTTTCGGCGCTTGGCGTGGCGATTTATGGTATGTTTGTGGCGATTGTGGTGCCGGGCGCGAAAAAAAGCAGACCCATAGCGTTCTGTGTTCTGCTTGCGATTGGACTCAGTTGTCTTTTCTATTACGTGCCGGCTCTGCATAAAATTCCAAGTGGTTTTGCCATTATTATTTGTGCCGTCCTATCAAGTGCCATTATGGCAAAGGTGGCACCGGCCGTCAGCGTGCAGGAGGTAGACTATGAATAAGCTGCCGTTTCTCGTTTATCTTATGGCCATGGCAGGGGTGACGTATCTAATCCGTATGGTGCCCCTTGTGCTTGTCAGAGGAAAAATTAAAAATCGTTTTGTGCTTTCTTTTTTATATTATATACCATACGCGGTGCTAAGTGTTATGACTGTGCCTGCCATTTTTTATGCGACGGATAGCCCGATAAGTGCAGTTGTTGGCTTTTTAGTGGCACTTATTAGTGCATTTTTTGAAAAAAGCCTTGTTTTTGTGGCGGCATCGGCTTGCAGTGCAGTGTTTTTGACAGAGCTTATCATGACGTTTCTTTAAAGAATTACGCGCCAGGCAGAGATGAGCTTTTCAAGAGAAAAAGCGGCGTTGGCAGGGGAGGTGGACGGCAGGCATACTGCTTTTTTACCCGTAAGCGGCAACGTATAACGCATATAATATTTTTCTGCTGTACGGCCGTTGACAAAAATCCTCTCAATGGGTGCGTGGTCTAAAATGACAGAAAGGTCGTTTGGTGAGACGTTTCGGATGGTACTGTCCGCACTGCCTTTGATTTCGCAGCTGCCGATAACGTCCCAAAGTGCAACATGTTGCTCCAGAAGAAACGCTTTTTTCTCTTGGACCGTTTCGGGCACAGGAGAAGCAAATACGGCGGCGAGCACGCGCCAAAACCGATTTTGCGGATGTCCGTAAAAGAACATCTGTTCTCTCGATTTTACGGAGGGGAAGCTGCCGAGAATTAAAATGCGGGATTGGGTGTCGAATAACGGGGGGAATGGGTGCAAAACCATGGAAAATCCTCCTTTTTCTATGCTTATATTATATCATATATTCGAAGAATTTGGAATATTTTTTATAGACGGAAAAATAAAAAAGCGAAAAACTTGACAATTTGATTTCATTTGTGGTAAACTTGCTAAGAGCAGGATTGTCGAGAAAAAGCGGCTAATGTCAGAAAAATGAAACGGACAGAAGGAGTTTGGTATGGAACAGTTTGTTAAAATATTCAATTTATGCGTTTTTGCCGTATTTACTTTACTGTACGGATATCAGGTAATTTATACGATTGTGGGATTTATTTATCGGAAGCCTGCGAGAATTGAAGGACCGCCCAAAGCATATCATAAGTTTGGCGTAATTATTGCAGCACGAAATGAACGGACGGTAATCGGCCATCTCATTCAGAGTATCCAGAATCAGAACTACCCGAAGGATAAGCTGGATGTTATTGTGATTGCGGATAACTGTACCGATGATACGGCAGAGATATGCCGCGACCTCGGTGCCATTGTATACGAACGACAGGATACATCTTTGATCGGCAAAGGGTATGCGCTGGATTATCTTTTCAAGCACATGATGGAAGACGGCAGTTTTGAAGAGTATGAAGGCTACTGCGTGCTGGATGCGGACAATCTTCTGGATGAAAACTTTATTGCGGAAATGAATAAAATGTTCGATAGCGGCCATAAGATTTTAACAAGCTACCGTAACTCCAAGAACTATTCTGATAACTGGATTTCCGCCGGTTACGCCCTATGGTTTATGCGCGAAGCACGGTACTTAAACAACCCCCGTATGCGCGTCGGCTCCAGCTGTGCCATTTCCGGCACCGGGTTTTTGGTGCACCGTGACATTATTGCCAGAAACAATGGCTGGAAGCATCATCTTTTGACAGAGGACATAGAATTTACGATTGACAGTGTTATCGCGGGCGAGCGTATCGGCTACTGTGAATACGCCGTTTTATATGACGAACAGCCTACAACCATGAAGCAGTCCTGGAACCAGCGCCTAAGATGGGCAAAGGGATTTTACCAGGTGGTTGCCCATTACGGCGGCAAGCTGTGGAAGAGTATTTTTACAAGCCGAAGAAAAGCTTTGCCGTGCTTTGATATGTTTATGTCAGTAGCACCGGCGTATCTCGCAACACTTCTCACCATTCTTATAAACTTTGTAATTTATATAATGACCTTATTTAACCCGTCCCTTGGCGAAAGCATCCGCTATTCCACCCTTTCTTCCATCGGCAGTGCACTGCTCAGCTTTTATCTCATGTTCATGCTGATGGGAACATTAACGCTGATTACAGAGTGGGATAAAATTAAATGTCCCACAGGCAAGCGCATTTGGTATTTGATTTTGTTCCCGGTATATCTCTTTACGTATGTGCCGATTTCTGTTGTTGCACTCTTTAAGAAGGTTGTATGGCGGCCGGTACAGCATACAGAGGCAAAGACGCTGGACGAAGTAAGATAAAAGTAAAGGGGAAAAAAGTCCAGATCGTAAAAAGGCTGCATATTCTACTGAGAAGAAATAAAAAAATCAAGATCTTAACAAATAAGGGTCTGCTAAAAAATCAACCTTTTTAGCAGACCCTGTTTTTATGTGCTTATAATTTGGAATTTTCCGTTCTCCATGGAAAGGTGCAAATCACAGAAAGAAAAGGCGGCGTTTTTGTGGGAAATAAAGAGGACGGTTTTGGTTTGCAGTGCCGCAATGTTTCGGAGCATCGCTTCTTCGGTTTTTGCATCCAGCGCTGAGGTGCATTCGTCAAGAAGTAGTATAGGCGCGTCTGCGCAAAGGGCGCGGGCAACGGCGATACGTTGCATCTGCCCTTCTGAAAGGCCACAGCCCCGTTCGCCGATTTTCGTATTAAAGCCGTCGGGGAGAGATACGATAAAATCATAAATGCAGGCGGCACGGGCGGCATTTTCCATTTGTGCGTCCGATATATCCGGGTTTATAAACTTGATGTTTTCACGAATGGTGCCGGAAAGAAGAAGGTTTCCCTGTGGTACATAAGCAAACAGGGGACGGGTGGATTCGTCTATCATAACTTTCCCTTCGTTCGTTTTTACAAAAAGCTGTCCCGATGCGGGTGAAAATAAACCGAGCAAGAGGCGGAAAAGCGTACTTTTTCCTGTCCCTGATGTACCGGTAATTGCCGTCATACTTCCTTTGGGAAGAGAAAAACTTGTCTCTTTTACAATCGTTTCTTTGCCGTACCCGAAGGAGAGGTTTTCTGCACAGAGCGCGTCTGCCTTTTCATATAAAGCGGCGATGTCAAAGTTTGGCGTCGGCTTTTCATCGGCAAAGGACTCTAATTCCATCAGTCGTTCGGCAGACCCTTGGGCAGAGTAGAGCATGGTAATAAGACCCGAGGCGTTTAAAAAGGGCGACTGGATTTGGGAAACAATTTGCAAGAATGCCATTAGCGTGCCATAGTCCATCGTGCCCCAAACAATGGAAAATGCGCCCCATAGAAGGGTGCCGTAATATAAAAGTGTGAAAATCAGGGAAATGCCTCCCGAGGACAAAGTGCCAACGATACTGCGCCGGATTTTAATGCGGTACAGCTTTTGCATATGCCCCTTGAGCTTGTCCGCAATGCGTGCCTTTCCGGAGAAGGTTTTCACAACCACTATATTTTCTACACATTCCTGGGTAAAGCTACGAGACACACCTGCCGCTTCCTGTACAGCCTTATGCATTTTTTTAAAAAACGGGCGGAACAGCAGCGCAAAAAACAGAATTGCTGCACCTACAAGCACAGAAAAAACCGCGTATTTCCCTGAAAAAGAGGCGACAACAATCAGACCGGAGATAAGCTTTGCACAGATAGCGAGAGATTGGGGAATAAAGCTGGTGATGCCATTTACCACTATGTCAATATCCGAGGTAAACCGGTTTAAGATTTCGCCGGAATGAAACTTGGAAATATCGGCATACCTTTTTCGAAGTAATGTCCCGAAAAAATCCTGACGAATTTTCATTTCCAGCCTGCCGCTGATGATGGCGGCAAGATGCGTATTCAGCATGGAAAGAATGAGCTGTACGAAAATCACCAGAAGCAGAGAGAGACCGCAAGCGGTTAGTTCTGCTTTTGCCGCCATAAAAGAACCACCGGCGGTGGCGGCGTTTATGATTCTTCGGGTCAGGAGTGCCGGTAAAACGTAGGCGCTTGCCGTAATCATACCGGATAAACTTAAAACGAGAAGGAGAGGTGCCTCTTTTTTTGCGTGCCTTCCAATCCATAGGAGTGAGCTTTTGTTTTTCATATGTTCACCATCCTGAAAGTATGCTTTATATCATCATATCATAATTGACGTGCTCTGTCAAACAAAGTTAGATACAAATTTTCACTAAAACTATTGACTTTATTTGACAGAATATGGTATACTAAATCTGGTTAATACCATGAAATATGTACATAGAAAATTCGAGGAGGTAATTGGAATGTTTTGTGAAAAATGTGGAAAAGAAAATCCGGCAGAAGCAAAATTCTGCGAAGGTTGCGGTGCTACACTGGAAGGCACACCGGCAGCCGGCGGTGCACAGGCTGTGTTTGAAAATGTAAAGGCAGCCGTAGGCGGCGCAGACCAGAAGGTTGTAAAGATTGGTATTATTGCAGCAGCAGTTGCAGTCGTGCTCATTCTTCTTGCAATTTTTGGCGCATTTAAGCCCGGTTCCGTAAAGGCTCTGACCAAGGCACATAAAGGATATCTAAACGCCAATGCAAAAGCTTATTTTGCAGTACAGTGGTCTCCGTACACAGAAGCTTATGAATGGGAAAAGGACGAGAAAAACGAAGTCATTGAAGAAACACAGGAAGAACTGAAGGATGCCAAGGCTGAACGTAAGGATGAGAAGGTGAAGATTACGTTCAAAAACTATAAGGTTTCCAAGAAGTACAAGAAGAGCGAAGTAAATAAGATTGCAGACTACATGGAAGAAAACTGGGATTATGATGTTGATTCCCACAAATTGCAGGCTGTTCAGGTTGTAAAATATACTGAGGTTGTTAAGGAAGACGGCGATACGGACAGCGATACAGAAGAAGTTGTTATGATTAAGGTTAAGGGCAAGTGGTATGTAGAAAACCGCCTGAGTAAGGACTTTATCAAGAACTCTATCTTAAAGGCAGATAAAGAAGACTAAGCCTGATAGGAGAGAAACCAATGGCAGATTTTTTTGATAAAATGCTTGTCGGCATCAATAAGGGCGTAAATTCCGTAAGTGAAGGCTCAAAGAACATGATGGAAAAGGCAAAAATCAACACCGCCATCAGTGATGCCGAAAAAGCAAAGCTGAAAATTGCAGAGCAGCTTGGAATTCAGGCATATACCCTGCATCAAAGCGGCACAGCCCTTCCTGAGGCGCTACTCACATTTTGTGAACAGATTACAGCACGCAACCAGATGATTGCAGAGCTAAAGCAACGCCTTGCAGACCTGGACGCGCCGAAGGAAACATCGGTAATCCCGATGGCAACGCCGGCACAAACCGGCAGTTTTTGCCCGGAATGTGGCACCCCGTGCCGCGATGGCGCAAAGTTCTGCCCGAACTGCGGCAAAACATTATAAGCATAATAAAGCCCTTGCAGCATACGCTGCAAGGGCTTTTATATACTAAAAAACAGGATTCACAATTGTTCCGCCACCCACAAGAAAATTGTCTTTGTAAACGGCAACGGTTTGCCCGGGGGTCACGGCACGTTGGGACGTTTCAAATGTAATGTGCGCCGTGTCGCCTTCTATGGTGCAATTTGCTGACACGCGGGGCGATGCTGAACGGACCTTCACCTTCACCTCGCCTGTCAAGTCTGTAAAAATGTTTAGGTGATTTGCAAGAAGCCCTTTTGAGAAAAGTGCGTCGTTTTCGCCAATGGAAACGGTATTTTCTTCTGCGTTTATACCGGTTACAAACACCTTCCTGCCAAAGGCGCCAAGTCCTTTTCGCTGACCGACGGTATAGCGGTGAATCCCTTCATGAATGCCTACCATATAGCCGTTTTCGTCCAAAATTTTTCCTTCCCTTCGGGGAAAGGCAAACGAAGATTCCAAATAGGCAATATAATCGTTATTTGGAATAAAGCAAATTTCCTGGCTGTCTGCCTTTTTGGCAACAGAGAGGCAGGCACCGGCGGCAATGGCACGCACCTCGTCTTTTGTGTAATCCCCGAGAGGAAGCAAAAGACGGGGCAAAACAGAAGGGGGCACCTGACTTAGAAAATACGTCTGGTCCTTTTTTATATCTTTTCCATAGCCAAACAAATATCGTCCGTTATCCTCACAAACAGTGGCATAATGTCCGGTGGCGATATAGGGGATGCTGTGGGCGTCCGCATATTCTTTTAAAAATGCAAACTTAATTTCTGCGTTACAGGCAACACAAGGATTCGGTGTTTGTCCACACCTGTAACTTTCGGCAAAAGGCTTTTGTACCTTTTCGTAAAATGCTTCTCTTTTGTCCAGCACCGTATGGGGAATAGAAAGGGAATGGGCAAGGGTTGCCGCTTCCTCCGCATTTTTGCCGTCACCGCAAATCCAAAGGGTAAGCCCGTGTACCTGATATCCCGCTTTCTGCAAAAGTAGCACGGCGGCGGTGCTGTCAACCCCACCACTCATGCCGACTACAACTGATTTCATACAGATTCTCCTTCATATACGCATGGAAATTTTCTTCCATAGCGGTAGTATATCACATTTTGGAACGTTTGGAAAGTGAAAACGAAATTTTTTCGGAAAAAGGAATAGAAAGGGGCAGGCGCGGATAAAATCTGTGTAAGGAAACTCTTGACTTCTGTACCGAAAAATGGTATACTATCGTAGATGATTTGTTCGGAAAATAATTATGGAGGATATATTGTGGCAAAAAAACAAAAACTTAAAATCATTCCGCTCGGGGGTGTCAATGAGATCGGAAAAAATGTGACCGTAATCGAGTATGGTGACGAAATTCTGGTAATCGACTGCGGTTTAACCTTCCCGAGTGAGAGCATGCTCGGGATTGACCTTGTCATTCCCGACACGTCTTATCTTGCCCGAAACCGTGAAAAGGTTGTGGGTCTTCTTTTGACGCACGGACACGAGGACCATATTGGTGGCGTGCCCTATGCATTTAAAAACTTCAATGCGCCTGTCTACGGCAGCCGTATGACCCTTGGTCTTTTAGAACATAAGCTGAAAGAGCACGGTATGGTTTCCGAAGTGGAACTCAATACTGTAAAGCCCGGCACGATTAAAAAAATCGGGCAAAACTTTAAAGTGGAATTTATCAATGTAAACCACAGCATTGCCGGTGCCCTCGCCCTTGCCATTCATACACCTGTTGGTGTTTTGGTACACACGGGGGACTTTAAAATTGACTGTACGCCCATAAACGGCGAGATGATTAACCTCACTCGCTTTGGGGACCTTGGCAAAGCCGGCGTTCTGGCGCTTTTTTCTGACAGCACAAACGTAGAACGTGCAGGGTATACCATGAGCGAGCGCACGGTGGGCGAGCGTTTCGATGAAATTTTTGAGCAGTCCGCAAAAAAGCGTATCATTGTAGCATCCTTTGCCTCTAACGTGCACCGCATTCAGCAGATTATCAATTCTGCTGTGCGCAACAAGCGGAAAGTGGCGGTGTCGGGCCGGAGCATGCTGACTATTTGCGAAGTTGCCATGGAGCTCGGGTACCTACATGTACCGAAAGGCACCATCATCAATTTGGAAGATATCAATAAATATAAGCCCCATCAGCTTGTTATTGTGACGACGGGCAGTCAGGGCGAACCGATGAGCGCTCTTACTAGAATGGCGTTTTCGGACCACAAGAGCGTTGAAATCGGCCAGGGGGATTTGGTTATCCTTTCGGCAAATCCCATTCCGGGGAACGAAAAGGCAGTTTCCAATGTGATAAACGAACTCTTTAAAAAGGGTGCAGAGGTCATTTACGAATCCCTTGCCGAGGTACACGTTTCGGGGCACGCCTGCAGGGAAGAGCTGAAAGTCATTTTGGGTCTGGTAAAGCCGAAGTACTTTATTCCTGTACACGGGGAGCACCGCCATCTGGTACGCCATGCAAAGCTTGGGGAACAGATGGGCGTAAGACCCGATAATATTTTCGTAATGAACATTGGCGAAGTACTGGAAATGAGCCTAAATAGCGCCGCCGTTACAGGAAATGTAACGGCAGGGCAGGTGCTGGTGGACGGCATCGGCGTAGGCGATGTTGGAAACATTGTGCTGCGTGACCGAAAGCATTTAGGTGAAGAAGGCCTGATTGTTGCCGTTGTAACCCTATCGAAAGAAAAAGAAATATTGGCCGGCCCAGATATTATCTCCCGCGGCTTTGTATATGTCCGCGAAAGCGAGGATCTCATGGAGGAAATGAAGGATATCGTGGCAGATGCCGTTCTGGCAGGGAGAAACAATGGCAATGGGGACTGGAACAGTATTAAAAGCAGCGTAAGAAATATGCTGAGTGATTATATTTTTGAGAAGACAAAACGGAAACCGATGATTTTACCGGTCATTACAGAAGTTTAAGGAGGAAAACGATATGCGCGCAGTAATGTATGGAGCAGGAAACATTGGAAGAGGCTTTATTGGGCTTTTACTTTCTCAGTCAGGGTACAAGGTATCCTTTGTGGATGTAAACGATACAGTTATAAATGCTATGAACGAGGCCCATCGCTATCCCGTAGATATTCTTTTAGAAACGGGAACGAAGGAAGAATGGGCAGAAAATATTGACTGCGTGGACGGCAAAAACCCGGAGGCAGTTGCCACGGCAATCGCAGAAGCGGACGTTATGGCAACGGCGGTCGGCGTAAATATTTTAAAGTTTATTGCCGCCCCCATCGCAGGTGGGCTTAAAAAGCGCTGGGCAGAAGGGAATATGACGCCCTTTAACATCATTATTTGCGAAAACCTTATCGGTGCAGACAAGGTACTCCATGACCTGATTGCGGAAAATCTAAGCGACGCCGAAAAACAGCATCTCGACAGTCTTGTCGGCTTTGTAGAAGCTTCCATCGGCAGAATGGTGCCGGTACAGACGGCAGAAATGCAAAAAGGCAATCCCCTTCGCGTATGTGTAGAAGCCTATGACATTCTGCCCCTTGACAAGGCAGCAGTCAAAGGCGATTTTCCGCCCATCAAAAACGTCATTTGGTATGCGCCTTTCGAGTTTTATATTGAACGTAAGCTCTTTATCCACAACATGGGCCACGCCATGACGGCATACCTCGGTGACCTTTTGGGCTGCGAATACATATGGCAGGCCATTGAAAATCCCACGGTGGAACTTATGGTTATTCGTGCCATGACCGCCTCCGCCATTGCTCTTGCAAAGCGCCATGGAGGAGACGCTGCAGTGCTGTTCGCCCACGTACAGGATTTAATTCGCCGCTTTGCAAACCGCGGCCTTGGGGATACGGTAAAACGCGTCGGTGGTGACATTCGCCGTAAGCTTTCCCCTGGCGACAGATTGGTAGGTGCACTCAATATGTGCCGCGCAGAGGGTGTGGATTCCATTTATATTGAGGCGGCAATCGCAGCTGCCCTTTGCTTTAAGCATGACGATGTGCTCACTGAAAAAAGCGCAGAGGAAATCCTGGGTGAGGTAAGTAATCTTTCCGATACAGGCCGTATTTTGGAAATCTACAAGCAGTTTAAAAACGGGGAAACCTTAGAAACTGTGCTTTGGAACTTAAAGCAGGAGGCACAGCGATGAACCCCAGGTTTAAAAAGATATTTGCAGTAGCACTGCGGATTCCCATTTTGGTAAGTCTTGTGGCATCTGTCATTTTGCTCCTGCTGTATCTGCCGGGTGTTTGGAGAACTGTGTTTGCGGCCACACTTTTTGCGGCCACACTGGTTTCTTTCATTTGTTATGGTATTCATTCTTCCAAAATGGATAAGTGCATAGAAGCACTTTTGGACATTCTGTATAAGGAAGTCAATCCTGAAAAGTTTATCCGGGAGTCGGAAGAGGCACTTCGTAAAACGAAAAGCCGTGCCATTCGAAATACCTTTCTTTTGAATCTTGCTGTAGGATATGAAGCAACAGGTAGATTTGATGAAGCAATCCGCATTATGAAGGAAATGGATATCTCTACAGCGGACAAGGTTTCAAAGGCGATTTTCTACGCAAATGCTGCTTCCTTCTATGCGGAAAATGGGTCGGTATTTGAAGCAGAGGAAGCATATACGTCCGGCAGACCGTATTTTGAAAAAGCAGCTAAACGCCTGCCGAGCGGGCATATGCAACTTGCAAGAGGGCTTCTCTACTTCGTTAACGAACAGTATGCGGATGCGGCGGATGCCTTTGAAAAGGCGAGAGGCAAAGGCTTTGAGGACCGACACACCTTGACAAAGTGCCAGCTTTTTGAAGCAAGGGCACTTGCCCAGCTTGGTAAAACAAAAGAATCCAAAGCCTTATATCATAAAATCCAGCAGAAGAAAACGTATCCGTATCTTTTGGAATGTGCCAAAGCGGAGCTTTTGCAGCTGGAAGGGCGCGCAGAATAATTTTATAAAAGCGTTGACAAACAACATTTTACATGCTAAAATAAAGTAAGAAACCTAACAGGACGGGTTCGTCCCTACCTCGAAGGCGGAAACATCGAAACGACAAGTTTGCCGTTCCGCCTTTTTGCGGAACGGTTTTTTTTATAGGAGGAAATATGGAAACGAGGATTGCACATATCGGCATAATTGTCGAAAATCTGGACGCTACGGAAAAAATCAATCGAATTTTACATGAAGCCGGTGCGTACATTGTAGGCAGAATGGGGATTCCGTACAGAGAGAAAAATGTATCTGTTATCAGTATTGTGGTGGACGCGCCGGAAAAAGTGACAGCGGCAATTTCCGGTAAGCTTGGTATGCTGGAGGGCGTGACGGCAAAAACCGTTTACGCGAAGGTATGACGGCGGCAGAACACGCGGCAAAGCGGCTGGTGCGCGCGGGCACGCTTTCTAAAGAAGAAATTATACTGCTACTTGAAACAAACACGCAGGACGATTTTCTAAAAGCAGAGGCACGAAAAAAAGCAGATGCTGTTTTTGGAAAGACCATTTACTTGCGAGGGCTCATAGAAATCAGCAGCTACTGCAAAAATGACTGCTTGTATTGCGGCCTTCGCCGCAGTAACGAAAAAGCCGCGCGATACCGCCTGACGGATGAGGATATTTACGCTGCCGCGACGGAAGGCTACAAGGCAGGTCTTCGCACTTTTGTATTGCAGGGCGGTGAGGACGCGTATTTTTCGGACGACCGCGTTGTCGAGATTGTAAAAACACTGAAGCTGCGCCACCCCGATGCGGCTGTAACGCTTTCTTTAGGCGAAAAAACAAAGGCATCCTATGCCCGATATCGCGCAGTCGGTGCCGACCGCTATCTTCTGCGCCACGAAACGGCAAACGAAGCCCATTACGGGAAATTACACCCTTCTTCGATGCAACTTCAAAATCGCCTGCGGTGTCTAGCGGATTTAAAGGATTTAGGGTATCAGGTGGGCGCCGGGTTTATGGTGGGCTCGCCCTATCAAACGATGGAACATATTGCGGAGGATTTACTCTTTTTGAAAGCATTTCAGCCCCATATGATTGGTATTGGACCGTTTCTGCCGCAAAAAGATACGCCGCTTGGCGCATTCCCGGCAGGTGATTTGGGGCTTTGTGTAAAACTTATCGCGATTTTACGCCTTATGCATCCTCGTGTGCTTCTGCCTGCCACAACGGCGCTCGCCACGCTCTCGGAAACGGGCAGAGAAGAAGGCATTTTGGCAGGGGCAAACGTCGTCATGCCCAATCTTTCGCCCCCTTCGGTACGGGGTAAATACGCGATTTATGATGAAAAAGCATTTGAAACCATAGAAGCGGTTTCAGAAAGAATAAAAGCCATAGGCTATGAAATAAAAAGTGTACGAGGTGACTACCAATGAAATACGATGTAAAATCTATGAAGGCAGAAGAATTTATTAACCACGCGGAAATTGAGGAAACCCTATTATATGCCGCCGCACACAAAGAAGATGCGGTACTCATCGATAAACTCATTGATAAAGCGGAAAAGGGTGGCGGGCTTGACCATCGGGAGGCGGCGGTGCTTTTAGAATGTACGCTGGAAGATAGAAACGCCAGAATGTTTCAGGTGGCAAATACCCTTAAGCAACGGCTGTACGGCAATCGCATTGTTATGTTTGCGCCGCTGTATCTTTCAAACTACTGTGTAAACGGCTGTATCTACTGTCCGTATCATCACGGAAACTGCACCATTCCCCGTAAAAAGCTGACCCAGGAGGAAATCCGTAAGGAAGTTATTGCATTACAGGATATGGGGCATAAGCGTCTGGCACTTGAGTCTGGGGAGGATCCGGTCAATAATCCGCTGTCTTATATTCTCGAAAGTATTGATACGATATACAGTATAAAGCATAAAAACGGCGCAATTCGCCGTGTAAACGTCAATATTGCCGCTACCACCGTGGAGAATTATAAAGCCTTACACGATGCGAAAATCGGCACCTACATTCTGTTTCAGGAAACGTACCATAAAGAAAACTATGAGCGGCTTCATCCCACAGGGCCGAAGAGTAATTATGCCTACCACACGGAGGCGATGGATAGAGCTATGCAGGGCGGCATTGACGACGTGGGAATTGGTGTATTGTTTGGCCTGAACCTCTACCGCTATGACTTCGTTGGGCTCCTCATGCATGCAGAGCATCTTGAGGCGGCAATGGGCGTAGGGCCCCACACCATCAGCGTGCCCCGTATCCGTCCTGCGGAAGGGGTGGACACAGATGAGTTTTCAGATGCGGTGGCAGATGATATTTTTGAAAAAATCGTTGCAGTCATTCGCCTTGCTGTGCCGTATACAGGCATGATTGTGTCTACCAGAGAATCCGCTAAAATGCGCGAACGACTCCTTAAAATCGGCGTTTCCCAGCTTTCCGGCGGCTCGAGAACAAGCGTCGGGGGATACACGGAGGAAGATAATGAATCGATTCAATTTGAGATTGATGACAGACGCACGCTGGACGAAGTGGTGCATTGGCTACTTACGCTCGGCTATATTCCAAGCTTCTGCACCGCCTGCTACAGAGAAAATCGCACGGGCGATCGGTTTATGCAGCTTGTAAAGGCAGGACAGATTGCAAACTGCTGTCAGCCGAATGCCCTTATGACCTTACAGGAATATCTGGAGGACTATGCAAGCCCTGCGACAAGAATTGTAGGTGAAAAACTTATTCAAAAAGAACTTTTGCAAATTCCAAACGAAAAAGTACGGAAAATTGCCGAAGAGAATATTGCCAGAATGCACACGGGCAGCCGTGATTTCCGCTTCTAAAGGAGGTAAAAACGTGGATAAAACACCGAGAGGAGAGAGACTCCACATCGGGATTTTCGGCAGACGAAACGCCGGCAAATCCTCGTTTATCAATGCCCTTACTGAACAAGATATTGCCATTGTATCAGATACTTTGGGTACAACGGCGGACCCGGTGTATAAAAATATGGAAATCCGAGGCGTGGGTCCCTGTGTGCTCATTGATACCGCCGGCTTTGACGACGTTGGCAAACTTGGAACGCTTCGAGTGGAGAAAACGGAGAAGGTACTGGAAAAGGTAGATGTGGCGGTTTTAGTTTTTGCCGATACCTTTGGAAAAGAAGAGACAGAATGGGCAGAAAAATGTAAAGCGCGTAAAATTTCCATTCTGCCTGTTATGAATAAAACAGATATATCAAAAGACCTTGTCGAAAGCGAAAAGGCGGAAAAAGTATGTAAAAATGCCGTGCTTTTTGTCAGCGCAAAAGAAGGAACGGGATTTGAAAAGGTAAAAGAAGTTTTGAAGACTTTTGGCACAGAGGACAGAAGCATTACGGGTAGAGTCGCAAAACCGGGCGATCACGTCATGCTCGTCATGCCCCAGGATGCATCTGCACCGAAAGGACGGCTGATTTTGCCACAGGTACAAACCATTCGGGAGCTTCTTGATCGCGGGTGCATCACTACCTGTGTAACACCGGAAACAATGGAATCGGCACTTTCTAGGTGTTCTGCATTACCCGATTTAATTATTACGGATTCCCAGGCCTTTAAAGATGTTTATGCCAAAACACCTGAAGGCGTGCGTCTAACCTCTTTTTCGGTGCTTTTAGCAGACGTGAAGGGAGATGCAGAAATTTTTGTGGAAGGCACAAAGGCTATTGATGCGCTAAAGGAAGGGGACAGGGTTCTCATCGCGGAAGCCTGTACCCATGCACCACAAACAGAAGATATCGGCAGAGTGAAAATTCCGACACTTCTCCGCAAAAAGGTGGGAGATGGTCTTATAATTGATGTAGTAGGCGGTGACGATTTTCCTGCTGATTTATCGCCCTACAGCCTGGTTATCCATTGTGGAGCCTGTATGTTTAACCGCCGCCATGTGCTTTCGCGAATTGCACAAGCAGAAAATGCCGACGTCCCCATTACAAACTACGGCATGACCATTGCAAAGCTTACGGGCATCCTCGATAAAGTCGTCATTCCCGGCGCCACAGATTGGCGCAACTAAGTTTGCCCTGCCGGACAAGTGAAGTTATCTGCGATAGTGAAGTTTACTTTGTAAGTGAAGTTCTGCCTTTCGGCAGAGCGGCAAACTTAACTCCACTTTTGCATAGCAAAAACTTCGCTGCGAAAGCAACTTCACTTGAGCAATGCTCAAAACTTCACTAAAGCTTATATTTTTAATTAAACTTTATATCCTTTCTTGACGCGAACGCAAATCATGGCTATACTATTAAAAAGGGGTGATTTTTAATGAAAAAATGTATTTGTTTTATGCTAAGCTGTTTGTTTTTTCAGTTCATTCTTCCCATTTGTTCATTTGCTGAGGGAGAAAAAGATACGTTGCCATATGTTATAGAGGCGCAATACAACTCTGCCGCAGAATTTAATAAGTATGGTATTGCAAAGGTTCAGCTAGAACCGGCTGAAGAAAGTGGCGAGGGCTTGGTTGGCATTATCAATCTAAAGGGCGAAAGAATATTCGGCTTTGACGGCACAAAATTTGTAATTCGCAAAAATGGACTAATTATGGCACTCGGGGAAAACGATAAAGCGGCCTTTTTCAGTAGCGAAGGAAAACAGCTTACGGATTATGTATATGAAACCTTTAAAAGAGTGCAATCAAAAACGCCCCACGAGGTAACGTATCCTTATCTTACCGATCGCCACGACGGTGACGGCGAAAGTGATTTGGTTCCCATTTGTAGAGATGGAAAATTTGGTTTTATTAACAGTCGGGGCGAAGAAGCGATTGCCCCCACGTTTGACTATGTTTTCGGATTTTATGAAGGGATATCTAAAATCGGCTATGACGGTGTGCTTAGCGAATACGGAACGTACACAGAATGTATGTACGGCTATGTAAACGAAAACGGACAAGTACTTCCTACCGGTAAACTTTGGGAAGCGTCTAATTTTTCGCACGGCTATGCAATAATTGCGGATGGACAGTATAAAGTAATTGATAAAAACTGTAATGAAGTACATTTTTCAACCGGTGATTTCGATTTTATAGAAACAAATGGCAATTTTATTTTAGCAGGTCACGATGGTGGTCATATTGTGCTTGATATGAACGGCAATTTTTTATCGGATTGGGCATCGAACATTCAACTGTTTGGCAAAAGCTTTATTATAGGACAAAAGCAAATTGCAGATATAAATGGTAATATTATATATACAGCGCCCGAAGATGTGCGAATCAATTTCAATAGAAAAGGTAGCCCTGTCGCAACCATATATAAAGCGGTCGTGCAAAATAGGGTTGAGGTGCTTGTAAACGGTCTTGTCAATCAGGATGGCAAGGTTGTAATAGAACCGAGCTATAAAGGACTCAGAGAAGTTGCCGAAGGGATTTTTTGGACACCGGACAGCTACTCGCTGTTTGATGTAAACGGCAACAGTATAGCAGAAATAGACGGGTATGCGGTGAGTGCATTTAATATCTTTTCTTATAAATTATTACCTGTACAAAGCTACGAATCTCACAAATGGGGATATGTGGAACTACCGGCGACAGAAAACCCCCATGTTTCAAAATATACAGAGTCTAGTATATACAAAGTTTATACGGTATATAATACCGACTATGGTACAGTGCTGTATTTACAGGTTGTAGGCGCCCCACATGCCACAGGGCCTTTTCTGTTGCTTATCCGTGAAAACGGAGAAGAGACAAACCTTTCAGAAGGGGTATCAAGGGAAACGCCTTGGGCGCACCCTGTGCACAATGACATAAAGATTTCCGAAGATGGCAGATATGTCACATTTAATGTTTCGTTTGATGAACGCTCCGCAGGAAATATGCAAAATGGTAACTATGTTGTTTTGCACGATGCCGGAACCTATTATTACAAAGCGGACCTTGAAACGGGCGTGACGATTGAAACACATTTTGTGCCGCTTGATACAATGGGCGAAGATGTTGTTTCCGCTTGGGCAAAACCGGAAGTTGAAAAAGCAATTGACCTTGGTTTTGTTCCGATTACGCTTCGGGAGAGTTACAAACGGAATATTACCCGTGCAGAATTTGCAAATATGGCAATGGATTTTCTATCTTTTTCTTACGGCTATTCCAATGCAACAAGGCTAAAAACATGGTCGGAATATGACTACAGTAAGGATGGCACTGTCAACACTTACTTTTTAGATGCTTATTGCCACGCAAAACCCGACAGAAATGGAGAGTCATTTATGTCGGGGGATAAGAAGTATGAATACAATTCAAATATCAAGATAACTATGGCAGAGCCATTTAAAAAAACAGAAGATTTTTTATACTACGAGTCGGTGATAGCAGCATATAACATAGGCATAGTAAATGGTGTGAGTGAGACGGAGTTTAACCCGAATGGCGATATTACACGTCAGGAAGCTGCGGCAATGCTTATGCGTGTTTACGGAAATTACGGTGCGCTTAAAGATGCATCGAATGACTATATATTTGCAGACGATGATATAATTGCAGATTGGGCAAAAGAGGACGTTTACGGGATAAACCGTCTTGGCGTAATGCAAGGTATTGGAGACGATATATTTGCACCCCTTGACAACTACACGGTGGAGCAAGCTATCGCAACATTTTTAAGACTTTATGAGAAAGCACCCATAAGCCGAAAAAATAAAAATATTACGCCGCTTCTAGACTTTGAATTTGAAAAAGAAAAACTGCTTGAGGGTAACCCTGCCGGCAAAGGATGGGTAAAAGCAAAAGAAAAAGAATCTGTTTTTGATGACTATACCATATTGCAAGGGGCATGGGACATGCGGCATTATGGCGAAAGTGATATTATTTATGTTTTCTATAAAAGCGGCGGCGTAACAACATTATACTATGGGCAGTTAACATCAAAAGTGGAAATAGATGCTGAAAAACATATAATTCACTATAGTGCCAAAATCCCCGATACTTTCCGTCTGTACAATCAGCTTTGCGGTAGCGAAAAGGTGTATACTGCAGGAGAGTATATGTTTGAAAGGGATATAGAAACAGGAAATATAGTCAGCCTAATTCGTTTAAGCTAAAAAAAGAGAACCTTCAATCTGAAGGTTCTCTTTGCTTTTATAAAGCTTTAATTATTTAAGGTTAGCTTCAAGCTTTGCGAGCTGGTCTGCAATAGCCTTCGGCAGCTTATCGCCAAACTGTGCAAAGTATTCCTTAATGCCGTCCACTTCGCCTGCCCATACTTCCTTGTCAACGCTGAGGAGCTCGTCTAAGGTAGCAGCATCAATGTCAAGACCGGTAAGGTCAAGGTCAGCGGCCTTCGGCAGGTAACCGATTGCAGTTTCGGTAGCATCTGCTTTGCCCTCGCAGCGGTCTAAAATCCAGTTGAGGACACGCATGTTGTCACCGAAGCCCGGCCACATGAAGTTGCCTTCTTCGTCCTGACGGAACCAGTTTACGTGGAAGATGGACGGTGCCTTGTCGCCAAGCTTTTCGCCCATTTCGAGCCAGTGTGCAAAGTAGTCAGCCATGTTATAGCCGCAGAAGGGCTTCATAGCCATGGGGTCGCGGCGAACAACACCAACCTGACCTGCAGCAGCTGCTGTAGTTTCAGATGCCATGGTAGCACCTACGAACACACCGTGTTCCCAATCTCTTGCCTGGTATACCAGCGGTGCGGTCTTAGCGCGTCTGCCGCCGAATACGATAGCGGAAATCGGAACACCTGCGGGATTCTCAAATTCAGAAGAGATGCAGGGGCAGTTCTTTGCAGGTGCGGTAAAGCGGGAGTTGGGATGTGCAAGCTTGTTGCCTTCTGCAGTAAATTCCTTGCCGTTAACCTTTGCGCCCTTCCATTCAGTTGCATCTGCCGGGGGATTCTTATCGAGACCTTCCCACCATACGGTATTGTCTTCGTTGTTAATTGCAACGTTTGTAAAGATGGTGCCCTGACGGGTAGAAGCGAGTGCGTTGAAGTTCGTCTTTTCGCTTGTGCCGGGGGCAACACCGAAGAAGCCGGCTTCGGGGTTAATGGCATAAAGTCTGCCGTCTTCGCCGATTCTCAGCCATGCAATGTCGTCACCAACAGTCCAAACCTTGTAGCCCTTTTCCTTGAGGTATGCCGGGGGAATGAGCATAGCCAGATTCGTCTTACCGCAGGCAGACGGGAATGCTGCTGCGATGTATTTAATTTCGCCCTTCGGATTTTCAAGGCCGAGGATGAGCATGTGTTCTGCCATCCAGCCTTCCTGTTTACCGAGGTAGGAAGCAATACGAAGTGCGAAACACTTTTTGCCGAGAAGCACGTTACCGCCGTAAGCGGAGTTGATGGACCAGATGGTTGCATCCTGGGGGAACTGAACGATGTAGCGTTCTTCAGGATTTACATCCTTCTTTGCATGGAGGCACTTTACGAAGTCATCGCTGTCGCCAAGGCAGTCCATAACGGCCTTGCCAACACGTGTCATAATTGCCATGTTAAGTACAACGTAAATGCTGTCTGTAAGCTCAATACCAATCTTGGAGAAGGGAGAGCCGATAGGACCCATGGAGTAGGGTACAACATACATGGTGCGACCCTTCATGGAGCCGTTATACAGATTACGCAGCTTTGCGTACATTTCAGCGGGATCCATCCAGTTGTTGGTGGGGCCTGCTTCTTCCTTGGTGCGTGCGCAGATGAAGGTTCTGTCTTCAACGCGAGCAACGTCGTCTTCTGCAGTTCTGTGGTAGTAGCAGCCGGGAAGCTTCTCTTCGTTGAGCTTTAAGATTTCACCGGATGCACAAGCCTCTTTGCGCAGTGCTTCCAGCTGTTCTTCGCTGCCGTCAATCCAGACGATTTCGTCCGGTTTGCACATGGAGACCATATCGTCAAGCCATGCTTTGACACTTTTGTTTGTTGTCATTTCAAAACACTCCTTTGCATTATTGGTTTACAAATTCACCTATTGTATAGTATACAACAAAATTTTGGTTTTTGCAACACTTTTTTCAGTTTTTTTTAAATTATTCATATAGGGCATCCGAAAGGGCGGCAAGGGTTTCTATAGGGAGCGTTTCGCCGCGTACAGTGGAGGAAAGCCCCATAGAATCTATAACACCTGTAATTTTTTCTTTCGACCCGAATTTCCCGGCATTGGCAAGCCCGTTTACAAGGGTTTTCCGCCGCTGGGCAAACACGGCTTTGACTAAGGCAAAGAAAAAGTCCTCATTTTTCGGCGTAGCAAGGGGTGTTTTGCGCATAGAAAGGCAAAGCACCTCGGAATCGACTTTCGGCGGCGGAATGAAAGACGAGGCAGGTACGCGGCAAACACGGCTGACCTGGCATCGGTACTGCACCGCCACCGTCAGCGCACCGTAGTCTTTGCCGCCTTCCTTTGCCATAATTCTGTCTGCCACCTCCTTTTGCATCATAACCACGATGCGGCAAAGGGGCAGATTTTTCGTAAGGAGCGCGAGGAGAATGGGCGTTGTGATGTAGTAAGGGAGATTTGCCGCAACACTAAGAGGCATATTCCCGAATTGTTCTTTAATAAGAGCCGGCAAATCTAGCTTCAAAACGTCACCAGACACAATGGAAGCGTTGGGGCAGTCCGCCAGCGTTTCCGAAAGCACGGGGAGAAGCTGTTCGTCAATTTCGATGGCAACTACCTTTTCCGCACAGGAAGAAAGTGCCTCGGTTAAAACACCA
>JAZNHR010000011.1:0-3576 GCA_045577075.1 Clostridia bacterium
CCGATATGTGCTAAATAAACATCAAAATCGTAAGCATAGCTGATTTCGTCGATAAAGTTTTTACCGTTTATCGTAACCAAAAGCATATTGTATGAGTCGTATTGGTCCGGCAATGCATCTACCTCAATGTAATCCTTTTTATCATCATCGGGATTTAAGTCAAAATCAAGTTTTTGCCGCATTGGAAGTGTCATTACATAATTTTCGGGGATTTCCACATACGCTTTATTAAACATATCCGGATATTCATCAAACCAAATCTTAGCAGATAATGTCCCTACGACAAATGCTGCAATTTCGTATGGGCTGAACCAGAAGGTTATGCCCTGATAATCTATCGTCCATGTAAATTCGTCTTCCTTATATTTGCTGAAAGTATCTTTCAAATCAGGAAATGCCACGTCGGAATATTTTTCGGTTATTTTCTTTTCCAAAATAGAAGGCAGTTCTTTTGTATCCGTTAAAACATCTGAAAGCTGAAGCTTTTCTCCCGAGTCCGACTTGTAGTTTATTCCGTTTACAAAATAATCAGGATGCACTCCGCCGGTGTATTTTTCAACGCTTTCTAAAAAGCTCACAATATGATTGTCTGCTCTTTGCAGAGAAACCGCAGCATCCGCCTGACAGTATGCAGGGTTATATTCTTCGCCTTCCATTTCGGCAGCTAACAGCGTAAACTCATACATAAGTGCCTTTGCATCGGTCAGACTTTCTTCATTATACTTGTCGAAAGCAGCCGAAAGAGACGGATATGCTTTGCTGTGTTCATCAGAAAGCCTGAGCTTTTGCCATTTTACGCTCGTGAAAACATTATTATCGTGCCACTCTTCCATATTGGTATCACCAACCATCACATCAACAAATGTGCTGACGGGTTTCGATTTTGGGGGTTCCTGTACCTTTTCAGGGCTTTTACTTACACAGCCCGAAAAAGTTGCGATCAAACAAATGAACATAAAAATGCTGCATATTTTTCTGGTTCTCATATCCATACTCCTTTCAAAATTTATAAAGCGAAGAAATTCTTCTTCTCAAAGTCCTTCGCCTCATATGGAAGGACTTTGAGAAGAAGGGAACAAAAGTTCCCTTCCCCGGTTTTGTCATTACCGCTTGGCTTTTCCACAGTGAAATATCATCAAATAAAATCACACAGAAATATCGGGGAATATTTATGTACTGTAAAATTTCGATTCTCTTTTATCACACTGACGGATTTTTTTCCATGGTTTCTCCAGCTGTTTCTTATTCGGCAACGTCTTCAATCGGTTCATCTTCCGGTACTTCTGCGTCTACCAGACCATTATAAACGAGAGAATCAACGATTTTTTGAATGTCTTTGTTTTCTTTATAAATCTTCATGGATTCTTCTGCATCCCATTCTGTGGATTCCACGCTGATTGTTGCATATCTGTCTGTATTTTCGGAAACGTTTTCAAGATGAACAACAATTGTATAAGCGCCGAAACCACTATAGGCATATGCGTCTTTACCGCCGACTTTAAATTCCGTATAATTATCGGCATACTCCTTGTCCGTTTCGGCATTGTCTACATATGTCGTGTCCTCCGCCACATAAAAATTAATATAATAGGTTTCTTTTTCGTCTGCAAGCTTCTTCCAGTCAGCCTGTTCACCGTAAACGGTTTCCATTTCTTTAAAACCTTTTCCTTCGGGATAGAAGAAATCCACGGAAACCATTTTGCCGTCCTCTTCATATGCTTCACAAAGGAGTGACAATTTTGTCATAGCTGTTTCTTCCTGTTTTACAGCATCTTCCGCGCCTTTTTCTTTCTTCTCGTCCTTACCGCATGCGGCAAAAGAAAATACCATCATACCTGCCAGTAAAATTGCTAATAATTTTTTCATAATCAAAATCCTCCTAAAAATTAGTTTATTGTTGCTTCCGCCGCATCTGCAGCTCTTGTATACACTGCAAGTCCGCCGGTTTGTGCATCGTCAATGGCGTTCATGTTTTCCATAATTTCCGCTTTCTTTTCGTCAGTTATTTCGCCGCCATTCTTTGCAACCTTTACAGCATCAAATGCAGTTTTGGTAAAGGCAACTGCAGCTTTTAGATCACGCTTTTCCTGTTTTGACATACCAAAGCTGAACAAGCCCTTTTGATCATCATTTACACCGAAGATATAATTGAAATGATGGATTGCATTTTCTGCATATTTAAGATAATTTTCTTTTTCTCTGTCGTTAGTTGCAAAGCACACCTTGATTTCTTCCGTGATGTACGGATGAGCACGAAGTCCTTTTTGCATTTTCGTAGTGTCATCAAGTGCACCTACAAGTCTTATGATAATACCGCCCTCGTGGAATACTTTCGGTTTACCCGCTTCTTCAGGCTCAGCTTCTTCGTAATACGGCTCATAGCTTGCCACCTGGTCATAGCGGAATAATTCCTTTGGATAGTTTTCCTTGTGGTCTCTGGAACCATCCATAATACGGAACATTCCAAAATCATCAAAGAACTCAATACCCTGTCTTTGTGTTGCAGACGGATAACACTCGTGTTTTTGGACATTCGGTAGAATTACTTCTTTGTAAATTCTGTCAGAGCGTTTCATATACTCCATATGTCCTTCAAGCTCCGGCTTTGTAAATCTGCTTTTTCTGATAAAGTTTGAGCACATATCATCGCATTTTGAGCAGATATACTCATCACCCTTAATTTTTGTGCGGCTCATCATACCGCACTCGCCTCCGCAAAAAGCACATGTCTTTTTGCCAAAAATGTTTTTAAAAAAATCTCCTAATCCCATAATCTTTACCTCCTTAAATGTTTATGTTAATTTTAATTAACAACTGATTAGTTTACGATATCGCTTGTGTCAACAACATGTGTAGGCTGATATTTTACTACAATATCGCCGCTTATTGGTCTGACACCATCTTCTCTGTTAAATACAATTCCAACATTTTCTCCCTTAACGGTTTCGTCCATGGATTTATTAAACATCTGCAAATCTTCTGCAACGCCTATTGCGATAACCTTGCCGTCCCTTATAACAGAAACCTTTTCACCTTTTTTAAGAATACCGTCTGCCACTCTGCCGATAAGAGTATTCTTACCTGATTCTAAAGTCCAATCATCAACGGGCATTGAGAAAGGTCCGTAAACCTTAACTGTATCAGTTGTTACCTTTGTGCCTTCTGCATCGGTAATTACACAGTAGATGCCCTGGCCGAGAAGAGTGTTTTCTTTTTCAACTGAAAGAACAAGTGCAGCACTTTCAGCATCCTTTGCATAATCTCCGTTTTTGATTGTTACTGCATCTCTACGAACTTTGTACTGCCATTCATATGTGTACGGAGCTTTGCCGCCAAATACCTGAACCTCAAGTTCATATTTTGTGCCATATTCTTCCGCCTCTGAACCTTCAGGCTGTTTGTGGATGGTAAGAGGTGTGTCCAGAATGTACTCCTGACTTCCGCCGTCAAAAGGTTTGGTTGGTGTGACAGAAACACCGGGATCAACCGACTGAGTAGGATCCTGAACCCCAATCTGAGGATCTTCAGGAGCTATATTTATCGGTTCATCTTCTTTTTCTTCGGTGTTCTGCTTAG
>JAZNHR010000012.1:0-29448 GCA_045577075.1 Clostridia bacterium
CATGACGTAAAATTCCTTGGCACTTTTGCAAAACAATTTACAGTGGGTTACGACTTGAATGGCGGTCAAGGTGCCGAAGGCATTGATTACGATACCAAGACCGTCAATGTAGGCACGACGATTACAATAAACGAAGCTCCCACACGAAGCGGCTACACCTTTAAAGGGTGGAAAGCGGACAATGCCACCTACAATCCGGGTGATACCATGGCGGTGGACAAAGACCTTCTCTTCGTTGCACAATGGTCGCGCAATGGCAGCGGCGGTGGCGGCGGCATCACCTTAAAGTATACGCTCTCCTACGAATCAAACGGCGGTACACAAATTGCAGCAGAAAAGTATACCGCAGGCATCACCGTTACCATTAACAAGACGCCTAAAAAAGAAGGTCACGTTTTTGAAGGCTGGTACGCGGACGAGGCACTTACCAGTCCCGTTGACAAAGTTAAGATGACCCAAAATATCACCATATACGCAAAATGGGTGAAAGATAACGGTAGCGCAGGCAGCGGCTATGATACGCCGGAAAGCCTCAACGGCGAAGACCACTTTGCATACGTTGTAGGGTATCCTGACGGCACGGTAAAACCGAATGCCCACATCACCCGCGCAGAGGTTACCGCCATATTCTTTAGACTCTTAAAGCCCGATGAAGTAAGAGACAAAAACCTTACAACCGAAAACGCCTTTACCGATGTAAAGCAAACAGATTGGTACAACACCTCTATTTCTACAATGGCAAAGCTTGGCATCGTAAACGGCAGAGCAGCAGAACTGTTTGCACCGGATGCAAATATCACACGTGCAGAATTTGCAACCATTTGCGCAAGGTTTGACGATTCGGAATTTGAAATCGTTGACACCTTTACGGATGTAAACGGACATTGGGCGGAGTCTGACATTCACGAAGCGGCTGCGCACGGCTGGATTCGAGGGTATGAGGACGGCACGTTTAAGCCCGACCAGCTTATCACCCGCGCAGAGGCAATGACCATGATTAACAGAGTCTTAAACCGTGTGCCCGAATCTGCCAATGATTTGCTTGCCGACATGATTACATGGCCTGACAACAGCGACCCATCTGCATGGTACTATCTGGCGGTGCAGGAAGCCACAAACAGTCATACCTACGATATGAAAAATCATATTTATGAAAAATGGACTGCACTTAAAGAAGGTACAGACTGGATGAAATATCAATAATATAAGATGAAATACAGAAGGATATGGTACTATGAAAATCTACATGTGGATAGACAAGGCCTAAAGGTTACGTTTCGTTTTGTCTCTTTTGCACAGGTTTTTCGACAAATTTGATACAAGTTTTCACAAAAAAACTTGCAAAAGCTTTGTCCGTATGGTATGATAAAAAACAAACGCAAGGGAAGCGTTTGAACGTCTGAAACAGGCGTTTGTAAAAAATAAAAAAGGAGTGTTTGTATGAAAAAAATCGCATTGCTTCTCAGCCTGGTTCTTTTCATCGGTCTTATGGTTCCCTTTGCCGTAAGTGCAGACGAAACGTCCGATACTACTGACCTCTATATGAACATTAAAAATGCCAGCTTTGAAGAAGGCACCACCTCGTGGGGGCGCCAAGGCAATACCAAAATTACAGACAAGTATGCCCACACCGGCAAGTACAGTGTGGACCTTTCCAACAGCACCGGCGGCACGGATGCGCAGGCATCGCAGACGATTGTCGGCCTGGTAAAAGGTGCAACCTATGAAATTTCCGCTTGGGTGCTTGCGCCTTCCGTTGCAAATACCGTTGACTTTGGCTTCTGGATGGTTTTTTCCTCCCTCAACTACTATGACTCGAAGGATGTAACGACACAGGTTGGTATCGACAAGTCCATCCGCGGCGGCATCACGCAGTCCAACGAATGGGTACGGTACAGCGGTGAATTTACACCCCCCGACACTGCAAAATCCATTTTTCTTACCCTTCGCAACAGAACCCATCCCTGTGAGTTTTACCTAGACGATTTGGAAATTCGCATGGTAAAAACCCCGGAGCCTATTGATGCCAATACGGACGAAACTTTCTACTACACCGAATGGGAAACGGGCGTACTCGAAGGCGAGACCCTTTTCCTGCCGGACGCCGCAAATGCCAGCGCCACGATTTCTCTTGTAACACCTGCCGGCGAGGAAACCCATACGGAAACGATTAAAGACCTGTCCAATGGCGTAAAGTATGTTTTCCGCACCGAATGGATGGAAGAAAAAGGCAAGCGGTATCATGTACGCCTGAAGGTCTATGATAAAGCCGGTGCTGAACTTCAGAATCAGGACTTCCCCGTATTCCGCTTTGACAGACCTACATACCTTGGTGCAGACGGCGTGTTCCGCAAAAACGGTAAGGAAATTAACTTTGTCGGCGGCTCCTACGGTACAACGGAAATCGTAAATAAGCACCCCGAAAAGGGCGGTGTTACTGTAATTCAGCTTATCGGTACCGAAAGCATCTCTCGCGAAGAAAGAATGAATCAGGCCTTAGATCAGGGTATGTTCGTACTCTTTAATCTCTATTCCGACGGCAAAAGCGCAGGCCATCCGGATAGAATTGAAAGCGTTAAGGAAACCGTTAAAAAATGGAAGGACCACCCCGCACTCTTTGGCTGGAAGATTCAGGACGAACCCTATCAGAGAGGTAACACCGACGAGGAATTGATTGCGGCTTACGAAGCGATTCGTAACATCGACCCCGATCACCCCATCTACTTCCCTGATTCTCCTCCCGGCGGCTACGAATGGTGCTTCCGCTACTGTGATATTTTCGATATCGACACATATATAGGTTCTGAAGCCGATGCCGGCAGAAAGTTTACAGAATATTTTGATATTGCAATGAAGGCTTCCAAAGGCCGCAAGCCCTTCTCCATCGTACTCCAGTTCTTTGAATACCTCGGCTATATGCCCACGCTCGACGAACTGCGTCACCACACGTACCAGGCATTCTTCTCCGGCGCATCTGGCTTCTTCTTCCATTGCCTTGGCTGGGAAGGCTCTGACCCGAACACCACGCTCATGGTGGACAGACCGATCTGGCAGGAAGTTGTAAACGAATGGGCGGACTGGGAACAGCAGTTTATGTTTGACTGCTTTGTAAACGGCAAAAATAAGTTCTTATATTACAGTAGAGATGATGATGTAATGTGGGCAACCTTTACAGATAATAAAGATATTTATGCTATTTGCTTAAACCGCAACAAAAAAACGCCCACAACCGCCACAATTCCCCTTGTAGACGGCACAGGTACCGTAAAGGTTGACGGCTTTAGTGCAGTTCGCATGTCCGGCGAAGAAACGACACTGACCGGAAGTGGCACACTGAATCTGGAACTCGAGCCCATGGAAGCTGCAGTTTGGAGGGTTACACCGGAAAACGCCATTGACGCTTCTACTCTCCAGACAACCACGTACAGAGATATGCTCCTCGGGGCAGATTCGACCCCCATTGACAGGTGGAATGCCGCTGACAATACAGATACCCCTGACGGCACGCCCGATATGTATCAGGTAAAAATTCATTTTGAATCTGCAGACCCGTCTATGGGCACTGTAACTCCTGAAGTGGACATAGTTACAATCCCCGGCACTGTCTCCAGCGGTACTGTAAAAGCAGAATCCAAAGCAACTGCAAAAACCGGACGCCGGTTCGTAAACTGGACGTACGACGGGAAATCGGTAGGAACTAAGGTAGCGCTCAGCCATAAATTTGCTGCAACCGGAGGCACAGAATACACCTTCGTGGCCGCGTTTAAAAAAGGCGGCAGTGGCGGCAGTGGCGGCAGTGGCGGCGGTGGCGGCGGTGGCGGTAGCACCACCGTAATGTATACGCTCTCCTACGAATCAAACGGCGGTACACAATTTACCGCGGAAAAGTATTCCGCCGGCACCACCGTTACCCTTGGCAAAACGCCTGAAAAAGAAGGCTACACCTTTGAAGGCTGGTACGCGGACAAGGCACTTACCAGTCCCGTTGAAAAAGTAACGATAACCCAAAATATCACCATATACGCAAAATGGGCGAAAGAGGAAGCCAATGCAGGCAGCGGCTATGATACGCCGGAAATCCTCAACGGAGAAGACCACTTTGCATATGTTTTAGGGTATCCCGACGGCACCGTAAAGCCGAATGCCCACATCACCCGTGCAGAGGTTGCTGACATATTCTATAGGCTCTTAAAAGCCGGTGAAGTAAGAGATAAAAATCTTACAACCGAAAACGCCTTTACCGATGTAAAGCAAACAGATTGGTACAACACCTCTGTTTCTACAATGACAAAGCTTGGTATTATAAACGGCAGAACAGCAGAACTGTTTGCCCCAAATGAAAACATCACACGTGCTGAATTTGCAGCCATTTGCGCAAGATTAGATGATTCGGAATTTGAAATCGTTGATACCTTTACGGACGTAGATGGACATTGGGCTGCATCCTATATTCACGAAACGGCCGCTCGCGGCTGGATTCGAGGGTATGAGGACAATACGTTTAAGCCCGACCAGCTTGTCACACGCGCAGAGGCGATGGCCATGATTAACAGAGTGTTGAATCGTGTGCCCGAAGCCGTCGACGATTTGCTAGCCAGTATGACCACATGGCCTGACAACAGCGATACCTCCGCATGGTACTATCTGGCGGTACAGGAAGCAACCAACAGTCATACCTACGAAATGAAAAATCATACTTATGAAAAATGGACTGCGCTTAAATAAGGTACGGACTGGATGAAGTATCAATAATATAAGATGAAATACAGGAGGATATGCTGTTATGGAAAACTATATGGTTTGTAACTGCAAGCAGGTAAGTCATTTTGACATTGTGGACGCGGTGCAGAAAAGCACGCATTTTGACGATGTACTGCTCGCGTTTGAAGACGTACAGAAGCTCACAAACTGCTCCACAGGCTGTGGCGGCTGTTATCCCAAGGTGTTGGATATCATTTCCGATATTCTGCACGGCGCTGTACGGTAGAAACAAAAAATTTCTTTTTTCAAGTTTGTCAGCGTGTCGATAGGTTTATCGACACGCTGCGGTATGCAGAATTTTTCTGCATACCTTTTTTATTGTTTGCTTTACATTTTTGTTTCGATGTGGTAAAATGAAGACATACCACACTACATTTGAATACTCGATAAATGTTTATATCCGTGAGGGGAGATACTACCTTGGTAAAAGGTGTTCTCTCTTTATTCCCTTGCGGATATTTATCGGTGTAGTGTGGTAACGAAACCGAGGGAAACACTTTTTCGGCACGCCCTTCGGGGTGTGCCTTTTTATTGTGAGGTAAAAAATATGCGAACAAAACAAATCATCGACGCCTCTTATGCCATCACAACAAGGCAAACGCTGTCCCGGAAACGGCAATCATCCGGACTATACTTGTTGTTGCGATGCGTGCGATTACTTTTTGTACTGTTTTCCGCAGTTTGACCGGCGATTCAAGTCAAACAAATTCAAAAAGTGGGTTGTGAAACTACTACGCAAAATGGGCGTAAAATAGAAAGGTACAAAAAAGCGTAGTCCCTTTGACTTTTTAAAAAAACTTTTTGCTGTCCTTTTTATCGGACACCTGTTGCAGTATACTGATATTGTAAGAACAAAACAATATCAGGAGGTACCCCCCATGAATTATGCTGAAAAAATGGACCGCAAAGAATTTGCTGCACTTTATACATCCATTGTTGAAAACGGAAATACCGCTTTAAAGCCCCTCGCACCGCTCCCGGCGCGCCCCCACCTGTACCTCGTGCCAAAGCCTGCGACCGAGAAAGCCTGCCCTGCCCCTCGTTTTGGACTGCGCGCTTTGGGAAAATGCATTCTCGGCTTTGTAGCATGCTTTTGCCTGTACGCCGCAACCACCGGCTCCGCCGCCCTTTTAGGCGATTTAATTGGCTGCGGTGCCGTGGCCTATTTTGCCGTCCGCTGCCTTGGAAACTGAAAAGGATAAGACGCGTCTTTGTAAAATCTACATAGTGTTAGTAAGCTGACAGACGTTGAAAACGATGAATGACCGCGCTTTTTGCGCGGTCTTTCTTATTGCCAAAAGCTTTTTCAATTTGAGGAAACGCCCTTTTGTCCCCAAACTTTATCGGCAACATTCCATATGGTACGCCCCTTTCGCTCCGCATATTCGAAAGTATGAATTGCGCCGCCCCAAGAACGTGTAATGTAACAAATCAGAAATGCGGTGTTATCCACCATAAATTCATTTGTTTTTAGAATATGGAACTTTTTTGGTGTAGACAGAGGAATGTCTGCCATTAAAATGGTATCAAATTTTTGCCAATACCATTCTTCGTCCTCCACTATATCTTTTGTTAAGTATGGTAATACCAAATTGAGTCTTATGTTTGTATACGTTTTTTTCAGTTTTCGAACAGCCATGGCGGCAAGGCTATCGAATGCCCCGTAATTGCCCACCCAAAATTCATTAACCCCGTGCATCGCAATAAGCTGCTCAACCATTTTTCCCACGGTTTCTTCCACATTTCTGTCCTGTATTTCTCTGTGCCCTGCAAAACAGCACCTTTTATTTCGGCCCATTATAACACCCTCTTTTCAACACTTCCGTATTACGGTAGTTTTATTTAATTATAGACAATAAACATGGATTTGTAAATAGTTTATAATTATTTGTAGAAAATAAAAACCAAAAGGGTGTTTGTATGGATTTTTACAACGAAAAAGAATATCAAATGTTTATTATAAAAGTCGGACTGAAAGTCGGCTATTACAGAAGGCTGGCAAATATGACCCAAGAACAGCTGAGTGAATACAGCGGCATGTCGCTAAACTTTATCTCTCAGCTGGAAGGGCCAAGCGCGCCGTATGTGCCTTCCCTTAAATCTCTTTATAAAATCAGCAGGGCATTGGGTGTACCCGTGAGCAAGCTGACAGATGTTGAAAACGATTAAAGACCGCGCTTTTTGCGCGGTCTTTCTGTTTATGTTTTATTGTATCAAAACTTATTCGACGAATTTATCGTCCGCCCACACGCCTGTTCTTTGCGTGCCATTAGCGAAATAATATGTCCCCTCTCCATGGAGCTTTCCATCTTTAAATTCGCCTTCATACCGATCACCATTTGCCCAGTAATACACGCCTTGGCCGGTTCTGCTGTTTTCTTTAAAATCGCCCTCATATCTGTCGCCACCGGCATAATAATATATGCCGCGCCCATTCGGCTTTCCGGCTTTATACTCGCCTTCATACCTGTCGCCACCGGCATAATAAAATGTGCCTTTTCCCTCCTGCTGTCCGGCATGAAATTCCCCTTCATACCTGTCGCCACTGGCAAAATAATATGTGCCTTTTCCCTCCAGCCGTCCGGCATGAAGTTCCCCTTCATACCGGTCACCGTTTGTCCATGAATACACACCTTTTCCCTCTGCCAGTTCGCCGTAAAATTCTCCCGTATATACTGTACCGGTATTCCAAATATACGTGCCTTGGCCAATGACTCTGCCGTCCTTGTGTTCCCCTACATATCTGTCGCCGTTCGGATAATAGTCTGTACCAAACCCTTCGCGTTTGCCTTCTTTGTATGTACCAATATATTTTAGGCCGTTCGCAAATTCATACACACCGTAGCCATGGAAAACACCGTCTTTGAGTTCTCCGTAATATTTGTAATACCTTTCCACCACTTGCTCTTGCAAAAGCTTTGTTTTGATTGCTACCGTACGGCTTTCGCCATCCCAAGCCACATCACAGCCGAAGCTTTCGGCAATAACTCTCGCGGGCACAAGTGTTCTGCCGTTTACAATCACAGGCGGCGAATCCAAATCAAAGGGGACAGCATTGATATAATAGGTATAGCTGTCGATTGTAAGCTTTATTTCTATCAGGCCTTTAACGCCGGTGACTGTCCGCGTCGCATCATCCCAGTATACCTCTGCTCCAATGGTTTCAAAAATCTTGCGCAGCGGCACCATGGTGCGGTCGTTGATAATGGTCGGTGCCTGGTCAAATTCCACTTTTTGTTCGTCTATGACGACCTTGATTTCCGTGCTGGCAGCAAAAACATGCAAGCTTATGCATGACAAAAGCATCGCCGTAACTGTCAGTAAGAAGAATACTTTTCTCCATATTTTTTGCATTTTGTTATGCCCCTTTCCGGTTATAAAATACATTGATCGTTTGGGTTTCGCTTTTTATACACCAAACGAATTATTTCTTGAATTTATTTATCCAATCTAAAACGTCATCATATTGCATTGTTCCCGATGCAACAGACAGACCAAAAGCAACAACATCTGCGTTGGAACAATGCATTTTTATTCCCTCTGCCTCTAAAAAGGTCAGCATAACATATACACCGATTCTTTTGTTTCCGTCAACAAAGGCATGATTTGATATAAGTGAAAACCCAAGGCTTGCCGCTTTTTCTTCTTTTGTTTTATACAGTTCTTCTCCACCAAAGGTGCTGTATGCATTGTTAAGTGCACTTTCCAAAAGCCCAACATCGCGCACCCCAACACTTCCGCCTGTTTCCGCAGCAATCAGTTGATGCAAAAGCAAAACTTTTTCTTTACTTAATTTTATCATTTTGCCAGCTCCTCAAAGGCAGGCTTAAATCTGTTCATTATCCTTTTTGCTGCCACATCAATTTTCTCATCATCTGTAATATCAAAATATGAATTGGAATCCACATCAATCAGCAAAAATTTAGGCTTATTATTTTTAAATATAACTGCCTGCCCATTGTTCTCAGCTACTTTGGCAACTTTTGAAAAGTTCTGGTTTGCCTCTGTCATAGTTGTGATTGTTTCCGTATTGATGTTCATAACTTCCTCCTATTATTTGTACAACAAATACATCCTAATAATTTATATTATATACAAATTGCAGGACAATGTCAACATAATTTATTTCAACAGAATCGGTGCACAATTTGGATGCAATCCATTTTTAATGAATTGACATTTCTTTTCCGCTATGATATACTAATCAAAAACCAAGTTTTGACAGGATGAACAAAATGCTCGAAGTGATACAGCACTACGATTTTTTAATACTTAACTTTATTCGCGACCATTTGCACTGCGGTTTTTTAGACAGCGTACTGCCTTTTTTCTCCACGCTCGGAAATGGTGGCATGCTCTGGCTCGTCTTAACCCTCTCCCTGCTCCTTGTTAAAAAGCACCGAAAGCACGGCACCCTTTTGCTCGTGGGGCTCGCCGTAGGTTTTATTTTAGTAAGCCTTCTTCTAAAGCCGCTGGTGGCGCGGCCAAGGCCAAGCTGGCTTTCCCCCGAGGTCTTGCTCCTGATTCCAAACCCTTCGGATTTTTCTTTTCCCTCGGGCCACACCATGGCGTCCTTTATAGCCGCCTTTCTGCTTATAAAATATCTTCCGCGCCTTGGATACGCGGCGCTCCCTGTGGCAATTCTCATGGCATTTTCAAGGCTGTATCTGTACGTACACTTTCCAAGTGACGTTCTCTTTTCCATTCTCCTTGCCGCCCTGACTGCCTTTTGTATCATAAAAGCTGCCGATAAATGGGAAAAAAGAAAACAGTAAACCCTCTTTGGTAATTTGCCAAAGAGGGCTTTTTTACGCTTTATGTATATCGCGGTGGGACACTTGACAGCTTAGCCCCGTATTTTGCAGGGCATCGGCTAAAAACCGCGCCACCGTCACCGAGCGGTGCTTGCCGCCCGTACAGCCTATGGAAATTACAAGGTTGCTCTTTCCCTCCTCGGCATACTGGGGCAAAAGGAAGTTTATCATGTCCGTAAGCTTATCGCAAAACACGCGGCTTTGGGGATACGCCATAATGTAGTCGTAGACAGGCGCGTCAAGACCCGTCAGGGGCTTTAGCTCCGGCTCATAAAAGGGATTCGGCAGAAAACGCACGTCAAAAACGAGGTCGCTGTCAAGAGGAATGCCGTATTTAAACCCAAAGGACATCACATCAATCGTCATACCCGTGCCGTCCGCCGTATCAGAAAAAAGGTCGCGCATACGTTTTTTCAAATGCTGCGGCAGCATCTTTGACGTATCCACCACGTGGGTCGCCATCTTTTTAATGTCCCCGAGGATTTCCCGTTCCTTAATAATCCCGTCAATGGCACGGCCACCGGGAGAAAGGGGATGGGCGCGGCGCGTTTCCTTGTATCTTGTAATGAGGGTATCGTCCGTAGCGTCCAAAAACAGAACCTCGAAGGGCAGACCTGCTGCCTCCATGCCGCGGAGCTCGCCTCTTAGCTCCTGAAACATACTGCCGCTTCGAACGTCTACCACCACCGCCACATGGTCAAGCTTCCCCTGGGACTGGCTGCACATTTCCGCAAACTTACTGACGAGAATAGGCGGCAGGTTGTCCACACAATAAAAATTCATATCTTCAAGGCATCGGAGGGCTCGGGTGCGCCCTGCCCCCGAAAGCCCTGTAATTACGATAAATTTCATGTAAAATCCCCCAAAAACCGTATTTCAGGCTCCAGCTTTACACCATATATTTCCAGAACCTTCTTTTGTACTGCCGAAAGAAGCTCCCGCACATCCCGCGCAGTAGCGCCGCCTGTATTTACCACAAAGCCTGCGTGCTTTTCCGACACCTGCGCGCCGCCTACAGAAAAGCCCCGAAGGCCTGCCTCATCAATCATCTGGGCGGCATACCCGTCCTTCGGCCGCTTAAAGGCGCTGCCGGCGCTTGGTAACGAGAGCGGCTGTTTTTCTCGCCGTCTTTTTGCCAGTTCTTCCATTTCTGCTCGAATTTCCGCTTTGTTTCCGGGAGAAAGGGAAAACACCGCATCCGTAATAATCCAGTCCTTTTCCTGATAGATGCTGTGGCGATAGGAAAAGCCGTGCTCCGAAACTTCTATTTCTTCGCCGTCTGGCGTCATACATGTACTACGTTCTAAAACGTCGGCAATTTCGCCGCCATAGGCGCCGGCGTTCATCACGAGTGCACCGCCCACAGTGCCGGGAATTCCGGCAAGGGGCGCAAACCCTGAAAGTTCCGACTCCATTGCCAGACGGGCAACTGCCGCGAGGGTTGCACCGGCGTCGGCATATATGCGGTTGCCTTCGACGCGAATATCCGAAAACTGACTGCCAATCCGGATCAGGACGCCGCGAAAGCCGCCGTCCCCCACAAGGAGGTTAGAGCCGTTGCCGATAATGGCATGGGGATATGTGCGGCAAATTGCCAGCACTTCCCGAAGCTGCGCCTTGTTTTGCGGCTCCGCCAGAAGGTCGGCCTTGCCGCCGATTTTAAAGCTCGTATATTTTTTCATGTCTGCCTCGCGCACAGCGGGGCAGATTTTTTCAATGGCAGAAAAAATTGCTTCCATAAAAATTCCTCATTCTTTTCCGAGAAATGCCGCGCCGATAATCCCGGCGTCGTTTCCTAGGCTTGCCGCCCGAATTTCTGTTTGCGGCACCCGGCTTTTATACATCCGCGCCTCTACCTTTTGCCGCAAGGGAGAAAGAAGCGTCTCCCCTTCTCGGCTGATTGCGCCACCGATTAGAAGATATCGGGGCTGAAAAATATTGACAAGGTCGGTAGCACCCTCTGCAACATAAGAAATCCATGTATCCACGATTTCCTGTGCATCCTTGTCCCCTTGTTTTGCAAGGTCAAATGCCGTTTTGCCGGACAGATTGGAAAAATCTGCGCCACAACTTTTGGCAACCTGACTTGCGGGGTGCGCTTCGGCAAAGTGCCGCGTCTGGCGAATAAGCGCTGTTACTGAGCCATAGGCTTCCCAGCACCCTTCTCTGCCGCAGCCGCACTTCTCGCCCCCAAAGTGCAACATACTATGGCCGATTTCGCCTGCGATGCCGTTAAAGCCCGTATACAGCTTGCCGTTTAGGATTATGCCACCGCCAATCCCTGTACCGAGGGTGACGAGAATCATATTCTCTGCTTTTTCCTCTAGCATACAGTATTCCCCAAGGGCGGCGCAGTTTGCATCATTGCCGAGAAAAACCGGCTTTCCCAATTCTTTTTCTACTGCATCCCGAAGGGGAAATACGCCAAAGTTTATATTGGCGGTAAAGAGCACCTGCCCTGTTTCGTTCGAGCACGCGCCGGGAATCCCAATGCCGCAGCTTTGAATTTCATCGCGTGCCACGCACCCTTCCTCCGCGATTTTTGTGGCAAGGCGGGCAATATCTGCCGCGATTTCCTCGGCAGGGCGTGTGGGAAGCGTAGGCGCTTCGCTTCTATAGACAATGGTGCCGTCGTCTCCCACAAGGCCTGCCTTCATCTTTGTGCCGCCTACATCAATCCCGATATAATACATACTGGAAAAATCCTTTCGTTATTCCGTTTTTTGCTGCATCCAGCGCTCGTTCAGTGCCGCCGCGGCGTTATAGCCAAGCTTTTTTTGCTTGTTGTTCATGGCCGCAACCTCAACGATTACCGCCAGATTTCGTCCCGGCTTTACAGGGACGGTAAGGGAGGGGATTTCCACATCCAAAAGCGTGGTATGTTCCCCTTCAAGCCCCAAGCGGTCGTAAAACTTCCCTGCCTGCCAGGGCTCAAAGTTTAAAATAAAGTCAATCCGTTCCGTTTCTTTGACGGCACCGGCGCCGAATATACGCTGTACGTCCACAATTCCAATGCCGCGAAGCTCAATAAAGTGGCGAATCATCTCGGGAGCGGAGCCTACCAGCGTTTTCGAGGAAACGCGTTTGATTTCCACGGCGTCGTCCGCAATCAGGCGATGGCCGCGCTTTACAAGCTCGATTGCCGTCTCGCTTTTACCGACGCCGCTTTCCCCTAAGATTAAAACACCTTCACCGTACACCTCTACTAAAACGCCGTGGCGCGTAATGCGAGGCGCAAGGTGAATGTTAAGTGCCGCAATGAGCGCCGCAATAAATGCTGAGGTAGTGTGCTCAGTGCGAAGGACGGGCACGCGGCATTCCTTTGCCGCCTCCAATATTTCAGGAATCACTTCAAGACCACGTGTAATGATAAAACACGGAATCCCCGTATCAAATAAACGCTTTAAAACCAAAAGCCGATTCTCGCTTGCCTGCTGCAGAAGATACGTATGCTCCATTTTGCCGAGAATGGAAATGCGGTCTTTGTCAAAATCATCGAAAAACCCGGTGGCAAGCTGCATGCCGGGACGAAGCACGTCCGCCGATTGAATCCGTCTTTCCCCAAGGTCCTCTGTTTCGTACACAATTTCAAGTGAAAATTCCCCAATGAGTTTTTGTAAGGATACGGTAATTTCAGGTGTATGCATATCCCTGCCCCTTTCCGTTTATCGAATTTGGCCTGTGCCGCGAATGCGGTACTGGTATGCCGTAAGTTCCCGAAGCCCCATAGGCCCTCTGGCGTGTAATTTCTGGGTGCTGATGCCGATTTCCGCCCCAAAACCGAACTCGCCGCCGTCGGTAAACCGGGTGGAGGCATTGACGTATACTGCCGCCGCATCCACACTTCTGAGAAATTCTTCCGCCGCGCCCTCGTTTTCCGTGACAATCGCCTCGGAGTGGAGGGTGGAATACATCGCGATATGCGCAAGGGCTTCCGCCATGGAGTTTACGACCCGAATGGCAAGCACATAGTCTAAAAACTCTGTGGCATATGCATCCTCGTCCGCTGCCTCACAGGGAATAATCGCTCTTGTTTTTTCGCATCCGAGAAGGCGCACCCCTTTTTCGGAAAGTGCTGCCGCAGCTTTCGGTAAAAAGTCTTTTGCCACTGCCTCATGTACAAGGAGCGTTTCCGCCGCGTTGCATACCCCCGGCCGCTGTGCTTTGGCATTGACGATAATGTCTACACCCATATCGAGTTTTGCATCTTTGTCAATATAAATGTGGCAGTTGCCCGTGCCCGTTTCAATCACCGGCACCGTGGCGTTTTCCACCGTGTTTCGGATAAGCTTTGCCCCGCCTCTCGGAATCAGCAAATCCACGTATCCGCGAAGGCGCATGAGTGCCGTCGCAGTCGCCCTGTCCGTGTCCTCGACAAGCTGTACCGCATCCTCGGGAAGCCCTGCGTCTTTAAGCCCTTCCCGAAGGGCGGCGGCAATCGCCATGTTTGAATGAATTGCATCGCTTCCGCCCTTTAAAATAACGGCGTTTGCGGTTTTTATACAAAGGGCGGCAGCGTCCGCTGTGACGTTGGGGCGTGACTCATAGATAATCGCGATAACGCCCATAGGCACGCGCACCTTTTCAATGGAAAGTCCATTGGGGCGCGTAAATGCTTCCAGCACTTCTCCCACAGGGTCGGAAAGGTCTACAATTCTTTCCATGTCCGCACTAATAGAGAAAATACGCTCTTTCGTAAGGCGCAGGCGGTCAATCAGGGCATCGCTTACCCCCTTTTCTCTTGCCGCCATTTCGTCTTTTTCGTTTGCGGCCAGAATTTTGTCCGTATGCGCCCGAAGTGCCTGTGCCATTTTATAAAGGGCTTCGTTTTTTTCGTTTGTGTTCGCCTTCGCTAAAATGCGCGCGGCTTCTTTTGCCTTTTTTCCGAGAATGGTTAAATCTGTCATATTCTTATTCCTTACCTAAAAATCTTGTTCCGATGGGTTTGCCTTCCAGAATGTCATAGAGGATTTCGGGTCTATCCCCGTTTGTAATTAACACGTCAATCCCCTTTTCCGTGGCAATGCGCGCAGCGCTGATTTTCGTGGCCATCCCCCCCGTGCCGAGGCCTGACCCTGCACCCCCTGCCATTTCCGCAATTTCCGGCGTAATTTCGCGGACTGTGCGGATAAGGCGCGCCTCATCGCTTTCTCTGGGGTCCTGGTCGTAAAGCCCGTCAATGTCCGAGAGGATAATGAGTAAATCCGCTCTTGATACTACGGATACGACCGCACTTAGAGTATCGTTATCCCCAAACTCCAGCTCGTAGCTGGAAACGGGGTCGTTTTCGTTAAAAATGGGAATGGCACCGTAGGAAAGAAGGGTGTCAATGGTGCCCATTACGTTTTTCTCGCGCTCGGCATGGTCGAGGACGTCCTTCGTCATAAGAATCTGGGCTACCTTATAGCCGTATTCTGCGAAAAGCCGCCCGTAAATGCCCATAAGCTCGCATTGACCCACAGCCGCCGCCGCCTGTTTTTCCCGTGTTTCTTTCGGTCTCGCCGCCATGTCAAGCTTCGCCATGCCCACACCCACAGCCCCCGAGGACACCAGGATAATTTCCTTGTCCATATTCTTAAGGCCGCTTAATACTCTCGTAAGGTGCTCGATGCGGCGAAGGTTGAGCCTGCCCGTAGAATGGGTAAGCGTTGACGTGCCGACTTTAATGACAATTCGTTTTGCGTTTCTGATATCCATTTTCTATTCTCCGATAATTTTAATTAAAACTCTTTTCTGGCGTTTGCCGTCCAGCTCATAGTAAAAAATCTGCTCCCAGGGGCCAAAATCAAGCCTTCCTTCCGTGACTGCCACCACAACCTCGCGGCCCATGATGGTGCGCTTTAGGTGCGCGTCCCCGTTATCCTCAAAGCCGTTGTGGTGGTAACGGGAATAGGGCTTCTCCGGTGCTAATTCCTCAAGCCACGCCTCAAAATCGCGGTGTAGGCCCGGCTCGTCGTCATTGATAAACACGCTTGCGGTAATGTGCATGGCATTGACGAGTACAAGCCCCTCTTTTATGCCGCTTTCGGAAAGGGCACGCATAACATCCCCCGTGATGTTGACAAGACCCCTTCTCTGGGGAATATTAAAATACAGTTCTTTTCTGTAGGATTTCATAAGGCAAACTCCTTCTACCTGTCAAAAACTTCAATTTTTCGCTCCGAATCGGAAAGCCGCGTGATGCGAACAAGGGTGCAGTCCCCGATTCTTTCATAAAACGCATCCGGCCATTCAATAACGGAAATCCCTTCCCGAAGAAAGCTGTCAAAGCCGATGGCGTCCAGCTCTTCCTCGTCCTCAATGCGGTAAAGGTCAAAGTGATGCACCGTCGCATCCCCTTCATAAACGTGCATAATCGTAAAGGTGGGGCTTGACACTCTGCCCGAAAAGCCGTACCCTCGTGCGATGCCACGGGTCATGGCTGTTTTCCCCGCACCGAGGTCCCCCGTCATGCAAAACACATGGGGCGGCGGATACATTTTTGCAAGGCTTTGCCCTAAGGCTTCCGTTTCTTCGACTGCTTTTGTGATATATTCCATGGTTTTCTCCTAGAATAGGCCGGTAATTGTGCCGTTTTCGTCTATATCTATTTTTTCTGCCGCCGGCACCTTGGGAAGGCCGGGCATCGTCATGATTTCACCCGTCAGCGCTACGACAAAGCCGGCACCTGCCGATACTCTGGCATCTCGCACCGTAATGCGAAAGCCCTTCGGTCTCCCCAAAAGCTTGGGGTTATCCGAAAGCGAATACTGGGTTTTCGCCATGCAGACGGGGAAAGTGCCGTAGCCTGCTTCCGCAAAGTCTGCCAGTTTTTTCGCCGCGGAAGGCGTAAAGTCCACGCCGTCCGCCCCATAAATGACCCTTGCCACCGTTTCGATTTTTTCGGTAAGGGGCATATTATCCGAATAAATGGGCGCAAAATTTGCTTTTTCCGTTTCGAGAATTTCGAGAAGTGCATCGGCAAGTTCACTGCCGCCCTCGCCCCCGCGGGCAAAGACTTCTGCCGGCGCACAGGTGGCACCGTACTGCTTACAGTATGCCTTCAGCTCTGCAATTTCTTCGTCCGTATCATCGGCAAACCGGTTTATGGCAACCAAAACAGGAAGCCCGAAGGCGCGCAGATTTTCAATGTGCTTGCCGAGGTTTTCAAATTTATCCGCACTCTGGTGATACCGAAGGGCGCGAAGGGTAGCTACCAGCACCACAGCATCAGGGCTAAGCCCTGCCATGCGGCACTTAATGTCAAGGAACTTTTCTGCGCCGAGGTCTGCACCAAAGCCGGCTTCTGTGACGCATATGTCACCAAGCTTTAAGGCGTGGCGCGTGGCAATGACGCTGTTACAGCCATGGGCAATGTTTGCAAAAGGCCCGCCGTGGAGAATACAGGGGGTATTTTCTAGGGTCTGGACAAGGTTCGGCTTTATGGCGTCCTTAAGAAGTAGTGCCATTGCCCCTTCGGCACCAAGGTCTTTCGCGGTTACGGGTTTTTTATCATAGGTATAGGCAACAATAATGCGGCCAAGGCGGTTTTTCATATCCGTCGGGCTTTCCGAAAGACACAAAATCGCCATAACCTCGCTTGCCACCGTAATCATAAACCCGTCCTCACGAGGTACGCCGTTTGTCGCGCCACCAAGACCGACGACGACGTTTCGAAGAGCGCGGTCGTTCATGTCAAGGACTCTTTTGAATACGATGCGCCGCGGGTCAATCCCGAGGGTATTGCCCTGCTGGAGGTGATTATCAAGCATTGCCGAAAGGAGATTATTTGCCGCCGTAATCGCGTGCATATCTCCTGTAAAATGTAAATTGATGTCTTCCATGGGCACCACCTGGGCATAGCCGCCGCCGGCAGCACCGCCTTTAACGCCCATAACGGGCCCTAAAGAAGGTTCTCTCAGTGCCGCTACCGCCTTCTTCCCTTTTTTGCAAAGCGCCTGGGCAAGGCCGACGGAAATCGTCGTTTTCCCTTCGCCTGCCGGGGTGGGATTTATCGCCGTGACCAAAACGAGCTTGCCGTCAGGTCTTTCTTTTATTCTCTCCCAAAGGGCAGGGGCAAGCTTCGCCTTATAGTGACCGTAGGGCTCCAATTCCTCTTCCCGAATATCTATTTTTTCCGCAATACGAGAAATAGGCTCCATTTTTGCACGCAAAGCGATTTCGATATCAGACAGCATAGAAAGTCCTCCTTTTTCCAAAACATATATATTTTACATTATATCACAGAAATAGGCACTTGCCTATAAATTTTTGAATTTTTTTCTAAACGGAAAGCCTGTCTCCGCTTACATGGTAGCGCACCGCCTCGGCAACATGCATATCCTCGATTTTTTCGCTGCCGGCAAGGTCGGCTATGGTGCGTGCCACCTTCAAAACACGGGTATAGCCGCGCACGCTCATTTGCATTGCGGAAAACGCATCCTTTGCCATGCGTGCCGCGTCTTTGGAAAGCACGCAATATTTTTCTACGTTCCCGGAAAGCTGGGCATTGCAGAAAATGCCCTCTCCCGAAAGCCGTTCTGCCTGCAGTTCCCGCGCGCGCGTGACCCTTTCGCGAATTTTTGCCGAGGTTTCCGCCCCCGGGGACACAAACTGGCCGTACGTTACCGTTTCCGCCTCGACGCGAATGTCAATTCTGTCCAGTAGCGGACCGCTAATTTTCCCCACATATCTGGCAATGGAGGATGCTGTACAGCGGCACCGCCGAGATTTATCCCCGTAGTATCCGCAGCGGCACGGGTTCATTGCCGCCACCAGCATGAAATCGCTGGGATATGTATAGCTTGCCGCGGCACGGGTGACGGTGACCTTCCCGTCCTCCATGGGCTGGCGCAAAACCTCCATGGCGTCGCGGTGAAATTCGGGGAGCTCGTCTAAAAACAATACGCCGCGATGGGCAAGGGAAATTTCTCCGGGGCGCACCGCCGCGCCGCCGCCGGCAAGACCTACCGTGGACGCGCTGTGATGAGGTGCACGGAAAGGACGGGCGGTAAGGAGTGGTGCGTCTTTTGAAAGCATCCCTGCCGCGCTGTGAATTTTTGTAACCTCCAGCGCCTCCGCCGCGGTCATGGGCGGTAAAATAGACGGAAGGCGCTGGGCGAGCATACTCTTGCCAGACCCTGGGGAGCCTACAATCAAAATGTTATGTCCCCCTGCCGCCGCAATCTCCAGCGCTCGTTTTACGTTTTCCTGCCCTTTGACTTCGGCAAAATCGCCGCAGGACGGGGGTGCTGTTCGCAAAAGCGCCTCGACGCTCCCCGTCTCTGCCAAAAGGGGTGTTTCGCCGGAGAGGTGGGCTATCGCCTGGGCAAGGGTTTCGGCGCCGTACACCGTCATGCCTTCTACCAATGCCCCTTCCATAGCATTTTCCTTCGGGACAATGCACTTCGTAAAGCCTTTTTCTCTCGCGCCCAAAAGAAGGGGCAAAACCCCCGGCACGGGACGAACTTCACCGGCGAGTGATAGCTCCCCGAGGAGAATATAGTCTCCTGCGTCCCCCTTTGCCTGCTCCGTGGCATAGAGAAGGCCTACCGCAACGGGCAAATCAAACATACTGCCCACTTTTTTCATGTCCGCCGGGGCAAGGTTTACAGTAAAGCGACGGGCAGGAAAGTCAAAGCCGCAATTTTTAATGGCGGCACGCACTCTCTCCCTTGCTTCTTTTACCGTCGCATCCGGAAGGCCCACCACGTCAAAGCCGGGCATGCCGAGGGATACGTCCGTTTCCACCGATACCACATGTCCTTCAATTCCTTCAAGACAACAGGTGTTCATTTTTGTAAACATGGGTAATCTCCTTAAATACACGTAAAGCCCGGCGCATTGCGTGCCGGGCCGGTGTCTATTCTTCTTCCTCGTCGTCCTCCTGCGATGGGGGCACAAGCTCCCCGAGCGTCGCCTCATACTTTCGAAGCGCCGCCGCCGCAGACAGACGGAGAGACCGGATTTCCGTGCGAAGGGCAGAAAGCTTTTTCTCCATGCGGGTAACAGCTTCTTCCTTTTCCGCAACGAGTGCTTCGCCTTTTTCCCTCGCTTCCTCCAGAATTTTTTCCGCTTCTCGCTGGGCGGAAATGACGGCACGGGAAACAGAGTCCCGCTCTGCCTCCAAATTTTGCAGCTTTTCAAAAAGCTTTGCGTTTTCCTTTTCTGCCGCCGCCGCTTCCGCACGGGCCGCCACCGTTTCTTCCCCGGCCTTTAGAAGCTGTTCCTCGTATTTTTTTACAAGGGAAGCGATATAGGCAGTTACGTCCTCTCTCTTATAGCCGCCCATGGTTTTTCGGAGTTGTAATTCTTCCATCTCAGTCTCCTTCTCACGCTTTTTTAGGCTTTCAGTAGTGCGATGCCCTTTTCTATGCGTGCAATCGTTTCTTCTTTCCCCAAAATCGCCGCCAGCTCAATGCCGCCGCCGGGGGTAAATGCTTTGCCCGAAAGGGCGGTGCGAAGGGGCCACAAAATGATGCCGTTTTTCACTTCCATCTTCTGTGCCAGCCCCAGAAGTGCTTCATGTAAATTGTCCTTTGTCCAGGTTTCCATACCCTGAAGGAGAGGCAGAATCGCCTCCAAAGAGGTCAGGGAATTTTCCGTATCCGTCTTCATCTTTTTATGGCAGTACAGTTCTTTGTCGTACTGGGGAAGTGCGTCAATAAAATCAATCTGCTCCTCGATATCGCAAAGGCGCTCTGTTCTCTGCTGAAGAACGGAACTTAAAAGCACGAGGTCTGCCTCCACATGGATGCACTTTTCGTAGTAGGGCATTGCCTTTTCGTGGAATGCTTCCGGCGAGAGGGCGCGGATATATTCGCCGTTTAGCCATCTTAGCTTTGCCTCGTCGAAAATAGCAGGAGATTTGCTGATACCCTTAACGTCAAACAAGTTTATCATATCGTCAAGGCTCATAACTTCTCTTTCATCCCCGGGGCTCCAGCCAAGGAGTGCAATATAGTTGAGTACCGCTTCTTTTAAATAGCCTTTTTCAATAAAGTCGGCATAGGATGCGTCGCCTTCGCGCTTGGAAAGCTTCTTGTGGGCGTCCTTCATAATGGCGCTGCAATGAATATATTCGGGAATTTCCCAGCCGAACGCCTCATAGAGAAGATTATATTTCGGTGTGGAGGAAAGGTATTCACTGCCACGGACAACGTGGGTAATGCCCATCAGATGGTCGTCCACAACGTTTGCAAAGTTATAGGTGGGCATCCCGTCGGACTTTAAGAGAATCTGGTCATCCAGCGTGTCGTTCGGTGCTGTAACCGTGCCAAACACCGCATCATGGAAGGACGTGGAGCCTTCCTTCGGGATTTTCTGGCGGATAACATAAGGCTCGCCTGCCGCAATTCTCGCCTGTACTTCTTCCTTGGAAAGGGACGCACAGCGGCTGTCGTATTTCGACGGAATTTTAAGGGCTTCCTGCTTTTGCCGAAGCTCCTCAAGGCGTTCCTTTGTACAGAAGCAGTAGTAGGCATGTCCCTTTTCCACAAGCTCTTCTGCATATTTTTTATACATACCCATGCGCTCGCTCTGGACATAAGGACCGAAATCGCCGCCGACGTCCGGCCCCTCGTCATGGACAAGTCCTGTTTCGGCAAGGGTGTGGAAAATCAGGTCTACCGCCCCGTCCACATACCGTTCCCTGTCTGTATCCTCAATGCGGAGAATGAAATCGCCGCCCTTCGATTTTGCTAAAAGGTACGCATACAGTGCCGTGCGCAGATTCCCGATGTGCATATACCCCGTGGGGCTCGGCGCAAAGCGTGTTCTAACTTTTGTCATTATTTTGTCTCCTTTTTATTTCTCCATGAGAAGCTTGCGAAGCTCCTGCATAAATGTATTGATATCCTTAAACTGTCTGTATACAGATGCAAAGCGTACATACGCCACCTCGTCAATGCCCTTGAGCTGTTCCATGACAAGGTCGCCGATACGGGAGGACGTAATTTCCCTGTCAAGGGAGTTTTGAATGATGTTTTCAATGGTGGATACCATGTTTTCCATAATCTCCACGGAAACCGGCCGCTTTTCGCACGCCTTTACAATGCCCCCGAGCAGCTTTTCTCTGTCAAAAGGCTCTCTGCCCTTGTCCTTTTTAATGACCATGATGGGCACGCCTTCAATTTTCTCGTAGGTGGTAAACCGCCGCTTGCAGGCGAGGCACTCACGTCTGCGGCGAATGGACGCCCCTTCTTCGGTGGGGCGAGAGTCTAATACCTTGCTGTCTTGGGTATCACAGTAGGGACACTTCATACCTATCTTCCTTTCGGTTTTTTAGCCTTCTATTTTCGCTACTCTTTGTGCGTGTCTCCCGCCGGCAAAGGTAGCCGTAAGCCACGCATCCACACAGGCTGCGGCAAGCGCGTTTCCTGTCACTCTTCCCCCGAGGCACAATACGTTTGCGTTATTATGTTCTGTGGCAAGTGCCGCGGAAACAGGCTCAGAAACAAGCGCCGCGCGAATCCCGGGGCATTTGTTCGCGGCAATGGAAATGCCGATGCCCGTGCCGCAGCATAAAATCCCCTTCTCACATTCGCCCGAGGCGATTTTCTCTGCCGCTTTTTTAGCATAATCCGGATAATCGCAGGACTCGCCTTCACAGCCGATGTCCACATAGTCTATCCCTTTTTCTGCAAGGTGCATTTTTAAAAATTCTTTCAGTTCATAGCCGCCGTGGTCACTACCGATTACTAACATATGTTACTGCCTTCTCTCTTTTCATTATATTCCCTCTCCGCCTGTGAAAGCCGCAGGTAGAAGGGCGATGCCTCATGGGGCGATATGGGCGCTATCTCCTTTGCCGCCAAGGCAACGGAGGAAGCCCTATGGTAAAGAAGATGGGGCGGGGCAAATTGTGCCCTCTTTCCCATTTCCGCCATAATCTTTTCTTTATGTACCGGCACGCCGTCCCCTACAAAGAGCGCCGTGTCAAGCTCGGGAAGAAGCTGGGCGAGGGGCATGGCACGCATGGGCGTGATTTCTTTTATGGTGCCGCCTTCGGAAAGGTACGTTGCCGTATACACTTCCCCGCGCCTCGCATCCATAATCGGTACGATTACGCCGCCGCAGGCTACCACATTATAGGCAAGGGCCAAGAGCGTAGGCACGGGGCATATGGGCTTTTCTGCGCCAAGCGCCAGCCCCTTCGCCGTTCCCATGCCAATCCGCACACCCGTAAAGGAGCCGGGGCCGCTACTTACCGCCACCGCATCCATATCCGAAACGGCGAGCCCTGCCGCAGCGAGTGCCGCGTCCACTAGAGGCAAAAGGGTCTGGGAATGAGTAAGACCATTATTTAAAAACTGTTCGCTGATAAGTTTGTCGCCGCTATACACTGCGGCACCGGCACTTTGTGCCGCGCTTTCAATTGCCAGAATGTTCATATTAAGCCTCCGCCGTCTCTTCACCGCCGCCGTAAATCGGGAGCAATATCCGCACCACCGTGCCTCTCCCCTTGCCGCTTTTTATCGTAATTCTGCCCCCGTGGGCCTCTACGATTTCTTTGGCAATGGCAAGCCCGAGACCTGTACCGCCCATCTTGCGGCTTCTGGCCTTGTCTACCCGGTAGAAACGCTCAAAAATACGGGGCAAATCTGCCTCGGGAATCCCGATACCCGTATCCGTTACCGTAATGACCGCCTCTGTAAGCCGTGCGGCACATTCTACATGAATGTCCCCGTATTCGGGGGTATATTTAATCGCATTGGAAACGATGTTGACAAGCACCTGTTCAATTCTGTCCTTATCGCCGTTTACATCCGGCATATCCGGTGCATGGTTTGTAAATTTCAGGCGCTGGTTATGCTTTTCCGCCTCCAGTCCCAGCCGCTGGACAACGCTTTCCGCAAGGCGCGGCAGGGAAAAGGGCATTTTTTTAATCACATGCCCGTAGTCTAGCTGGGAAAGCATCAAAAGGTCACGCACAAGGCGCGTCATGCGGTCCGCCTCGTCGCAAATAACGCGAAGGAAGTTTTTCTCCATAGAACCTTCCTCTGCCGCTTCGAGTAGCGTTTCGCCGTAGCTTTTCACGTTTGTAAGCGGTGTGCGAAGCTCGTGGGAAACGTTGGCAACAAATTCCCTTCGCGAGTCTTCCAGTCGCTGCTGCTCCGTAATATCCTGGAGCACCACAACGATACCGCTTGCCGGGCCCTTCTCGGGCGTCAATTTCGCAAAGTATGCCCGGATATGCATATTATCTACCGTAATGGTTTTTTCCACCGTGTTATCCGTTTCCAGATACAAAAGGGTATTCATGGAGACGCCTACGGAGAGCCTTGCCATCAGGTCATCAAGCGGCTCCCCCTCTTCTCCTAAGGACAGCAGCCGCCGCGCGGCAGGGTTTATATGCATGACGCTCCCGTCTCTGTAAAACGCCATAACGCCGTCCGCCATGTAGGCAAGTACGGTTTCCACCTTGTTTTTCTCCGCCGCAATGTCGGCAAGGGTGCGCCTAAGCTCCGCCGCCATGGTGTTAAAGGAGCCGGTAAGCTCCCCGATTTCATCGTCGTGCCGCACTTCCGTCTTTCCGTCAAAATCCCCGGCGGCAAGCTTTTCCGCCCGTTTTTTAAGCGACGCAATGGGTGCGGTAATGGTTTTGGACAAAATAAGCCCCAAAAGCACTGCGAGAAACAGCCCGAGTAATAGCCCCCATAAAATAATTGTAAAAATATTTTCTAAAATGCCGTACAGCTCTTCCTTCGTGTCGCTGATATAAATAATATATCGGGCTTTGCCGTCCTCCATAACGGGGTAGGCATAGTCCATAACCGTGCTGCGCCTGTCCACATTGCCGCCGACCTCTCCGGAAAGTGCCGTCAGCACATTTTCCGTCGCCCCCACGCCCTCTGTGCCGTCCGGGGCATAAAGCACCCGTCCGTCCGTGCCGGAAAGAACGTAGTAGTTTCGGTAGGAGTCAATCCCCATACGCCCCACGTACGTTTCCAGTAGCGTTTTCAGCCCATCCAGAGAGTCCCCGCGGGACGCGGTGCGAAGCTGGTCGGCCATGTCCCGAGTAAACACCGTTTCCTCCATCTGGGCACGGAATTCATTATGGTAATATTTACTGATACTCGTTAAAAGAAAGGTACCCACCACCAGCATAACGGAAACAACGAGCAGCAAAAACAGGGTGAGCACTTTCCACTGAATACTTTTAAACATCAATCTGCCTTCAAATAGTAACCTACACCGCGCTTTGTAATAATATGGCGCGGTTCGGCAGGATTATCCTCTATTTTTTCCCGAAGCCGGCGAATCGTTACGTCCACCGTGCGAACTTCCCCGAAATATTCGTATCCCCAGACCTGCTCGAGAAGATTTTCACGGGTGAAAATCCGCCCCGGCTGCTGGGCAAGGAACTTCAGTAGCTCAAATTCCCGCAAGGTAAGCTCCACCACCTGACCGTTTCGTGTAATCTCGTACCGGTCACAAAGAATACAAAACTCGCCAAACCGAATAACCTGGCTGTCTTTCGGCTCCGTCGTCTTATCCGTGCGGCGCAGGTGCGCCTTGACTCTTGCCATAAGCTCTCGTACGCCAAAGGGCTTTGTGATATAATCGTCCGCCCCCATCTCCAGGCCTACCACCTTGTCAAGCTCCTCATCTCTTGCTGTGAGCATGAGAATCGGCACCGTGCTCTTTTCCCGCACTCTGCGACAGACGTCAAACCCGTCCATGCCGGGGAGCATCACGTCCAATAGGATAAGGTCCGGCGCTTTGGTAAGTGCAAGGTTTAGGCCTTCCTCGCCGTCCAAGGCATATATGACTTTATAATTTTCTCTTTCCAGATTAAATTTTAAAATGTCCACAATCGGTTTTTCGTCCTCAATAATCAGAATTAACCGCTGCATCCTCGTCACCTCGCGCTTTCCTCTGTTTTCCTATAATTATACAATAAAAAAATTCCCTTGTCAAGAAATTAGCATACGATATATTTCTTCTTGACTTTCCTATATATAGTATGGTATACTTTTCCTGACGAAATATATGCAAAAAGGAGAAAGTACCATGAAAATATTTGAAAAGTCCGTTCGGGAAATAGACGGCGTAAAAATTTATATGGCAGAATTCGGCGGCGAAACGGCTCTTCTTTCAGAAGGCGATGCAGGCTTTATGGGCGAAAAGACGGAACTTGACGGCAAAACCGTCACGGTTGCACCCTTAAACCACGAAAACGCCTGCGTCCTTCGTAAGCTTTTCCCCTTTACGGCACCGACGCGCGTTCTCGGCAAAGAACGTAGCTTTGGCGTAGGGGACCGCCTTGGCATCGCCACCCCCGGCCACATTGCCGTATTTGAAAAATATGATGCGTACCCCGTTTTGGCACAGCAGTCCATGCGTGAGCTGACGCTTACGGACCGCACCTATGAGGATGTTCTCGACTGCGCCACCTTCGCCGTATATCGTGACGGCTTTGAAAAAGGCTTCGGCGCGGATGGCGACCATCTGAAAAAAGCAGAGGACGTTCGCTATGCCTTAGACCTCGGCTTTACCATGATTACCCTTGACTGCTCTGATTTTATTGATAACGATGCCGCCGCCCTTACAGACGCGGAAGTGGAAAAGGCATACGAAAAGAACGAAGAACTCGAAGGCATTTACCTTGGGGGAAGCTTTGACGTTGGCGAAGGTGTTTCCCTTTCCTTCTCCCCCGAAGAACTCCGCCGCATTGTGCTCGTATACGGAAAAGCTATCGACTTCGCCGTTTCCATCTACGAAGAATTCTTTAAAGACGGCAAGTATGATGCCGACTTTGAAATTTCCATTGACGAAACCTTAACCCCCACCACCCCCTTACAGCACTTCTTTGTTGCAAACGAACTTACCCGTCGCGGCGTAAAATTCGCCACCATGGCACCGCGTTTTTGCGGCGAATTCCAGAAGGGTATCGACTATATCGGCGACCTTGACCAGTTCACAAGCGAAATGACCGTGCACAGCCAGCTTGCCCGCCACTTCGGCTACAAGCTGAGTATCCATTCCGGCTCTGATAAGTTCTCTACCTTCCCGATTATCGGGGAAAAAACCCGCGGCATTTTCCATGTAAAGACCGCCGGCACAAACTGGCTCGAAGCGATGCGCGTTATCGCTATGGTAGACCCCAAATTCTACCGCGAAGTACACGCCTATGCGCTGGAAGCCTTTGATGAGGCCACCAAGTACTACCACGTTACGACGGACCTTACAAAAATTAAGCCCCTCTCCGAAGTCAGCGACGCGGACCTTCCCAAGTATTTTGACGAAAACGATGCCCGTCAGCTCATTCATATTACCTACGGCCTTATCTTAAGCCGCAAAAATGCTGACGGTAGCTTTACCTTCCGGGATAAACTCTACAGCCTCTGGCGCGAGCATGAAGCCGTGTACACGGGCGCGCTTGTCCGCCACATCGGCCGTCACTTAAACCTGCTCGGCGTAAAGGAAAACTAACAAACAAAAGCGGACGGCGAGGGTGCCGTCCGCTTTTCTAAAGGGAGGAAACGAAATGTTCCAAGCGGACAAAATAAAAAACGATTGCATAAAATGGATTCAGGATTTCTTCTTGCAAAACGGCAAGGACTGTAATGCCGTTGTGGGCATTTCCGGCGGCAAGGACAGCTCCGTGGTTGCCGCCCTTTGCGCAGAGGCTCTCGGACGCGACCGGGTTATCGGCGTTTTAATGCCCTGCGGTGAGCAGGCGGATATTGACGCGGCGTACGCCCTCGTAAACCACCTCGGTATTCGTCACTATGAGGTCAATATCAAAGCCGCCATGGATGGGATTTTAGCCGCACTGCCGAAAGATTTACCCCTCACGTCCCAAACGACGCAGAACCTGCCGCCCCGTATTCGTATGGCAACCCTGTATGCTATCTCCCAAAGCGTAAACGGCAGAGTGGCAAACACCTGTAACCTTTCCGAGGACTGGGTGGGTTACTCCACAAGATACGGCGACGCCGCCGGGGACTTTTCGCCCCTCGCGCACCTAACTGTGACGGAAATCCGCGAAATCGGCATGTCCCTCGGCCTTCCCCATGCCCTCGTTTATAAAACGCCCATTGACGGCCTTTGCGGCAAAACGGACGAGGAAAACCTCGGCTTTACCTACGCGGATTTAGACGTGTATATCCGCGAAGGGAAAATTGACGATGCAGAAACAAAATCCATCATTGACAAAAAGCATAAAAATAATCTTTTCAAACTGCAGCTGATGCCTTCGTTTATGCCGGAGGGCTTACAAGAAGGACAGTAAAAAGCAAACCTCTCAAAAGGCTTTTGCCGATTGAGAGGTTTTTTACTTCTGTTATTCTTTCTCTTCCTGTTGCAAATAGAACATCGTTTTTTGTGCCTCGATTTCGGCACGGAGCTCTTCTTCTGTAGGCAAATATAATTTGTATTTTGTAGCAAACAGCTGCTCATTTCCGTGAAGAATGGAATATCGTGCAATATCCTCGTCCGTATCCGAGCAAAGAACAATACCGATTGTAGGATTGTCGCCTTCGCTACGTTTCATCTCATCATACATCCTGATATACATATCCATTTGTCCTACATCTTGATGGGTGATTTTGCTTGTTTTTAAATCAATTAAAACAAAGCATTTCAGGATATAATTATAAAATACAAGGTCGACATAATAGTCTTGTTTTTCGGTGTGGATATGTTGCTGTCTTGCCACAAAAGCATATCCTTTTCCGAGTTCCATAAGGAATTTTTGTAAGTTTGAAATGATATTGTTTTCTAATTCACTCTCTGTAAAGGAGGCCTCTGCTCCCAGGCCTAAAAACTCGGCAATAACCGGATTTTTAATAAACTCCAGCTTAGCATCATCATACCCCGATGTAAGCGTTTTCATTTCGGACTCAGCTATTTCTTTGTTTTGCGATTGGAGCAAACGATGATAATATTGTGAGGATATGTTTCTTTGAAGCGTTCGGACGCTCCATGTCTGCTCGGCGGCTTCTTTTGCATACCACTCGCGGACTTTGGCATCATTTACCTGTAACAGCACGCGATAATGCGTCCAAGAAAGCAACGGCATAGATTTTCCACTCACCGAGTGGAAAATCTCCGGAAAAGATTTATAAAACGAATAAAAACTGTATAAATTCGTTTTTGTAAACCCTTTGCCGTAAATTTCCGATAACTCTTTTGATAATTCTTTTATGATTCCCGTTCCGTATTCCGCACGATTTCCGCCCTTTAATTCTTCCTCTGCAATTCTGTATCCGAGAAGCCAATTTCGCTTAACGAGCGCAAAATTCACCGCCTGATAAGCCTGCTGTCTCGACGCTTCTATGATTCCGCGCATATCGCAAAGAATATCATCGGATTTTACATATTGTATTAAATCCGTTTGCTTTTCCTGCATGTATTCCACCTCTCATTGTGTTTCATTCTCAAAAATAAAAAGGCTGTGGCAAGATGATTCCATTTTTGCAACAGTCCGTTCTATTTCTCTTTCAAATATTCTTTTAAAATCAAGTTGATGAACTGGGAAAGGGAGCGGTCGTCCTCTTCCGCTTCCGCACGCAGTTTTACCAGTATATCTTTATCCACAGTAATGCTGACTTTTTCTTTTAACGGCTTCATTTTCCTGCCTCCTTGTAAATCATTATACAATAAAATCAGCAAAAGTATTGACAAGTAGTATAAAGTAGTATAAAATAAGATATATTAAACGATGAATGGAGGAAAATAAATGTCGGTCGGCATACAGAAAAAGATTGACAATCTGGGGCGCATCACACTCCCGAAGGAATATCGGGATTTTTATCATATGGAGCCGGAAACAACGGTTTGCGTCAAAGGAACGCCGGAGGGTCTCTTAATCACCCACCCCAAATACAAGGTGGTGGAAATTGAAACAAAAGAGGCGTAAAAAACACGAAAAAAATTTGCATAGTTT
>JAZNHR010000013.1:0-4474 GCA_045577075.1 Clostridia bacterium
AAAACCTCTCTTAAAATTCTTGATGCTATGGTGAGACATCAGCGTAGTGCGGCACAGGCGTTGCAAGCGACACGGATATTGAAAAAGCTGTCTCCCGAAACGCAGTTATACGGCGTAGCAAAAAGTGTTCAGGCATTCCAAATGGCAAGCAAATGGAAAGAGAAGGAGCTATTTAAATTTTTTACGATTTGAGGTGATAGTATGGAGAATAAATCCGGATATGAAATTGAGCGTAAGTTTTTGATTGCCATGCCGGATGTAGATAAACTTACAAAGGAAAGCGTTCGGCGCTTGGAAATAGAACAAACGTATCTATTATCTTTACCCGAAGAAAGTGCTCGCGTTAGAAAGATTACAGAGAATGGCGTTTCTTCCTATGTGCATACGCAAAAAAAGAAAATTACTGCCATGAAACGACTGGAAACAGAACGGGTGATTTGCGAAAGCGAATATATATCCTTACTGGATAAAGCAGACCTGTCTCGGCGTGCTATCCATAAGGTTCGTTATTGTTTGCCGTATGATGGGCATGTCTTTGAAATTGATATTTTTCCGTTTTGGACGGATAAAGCGTTACTGGAAATTGAACTTAAAGAGGAAAAGGAAACATTCTCTATTCCCCCTCAAATTGATATTATTAGGGAAGTGACTGCGGATAAGCGGTTTACAAACGCGTCCTTAGCAAAAGAATTACCAATCATTTAAAACAAAAAGCCCGAGAAATCAAAAATTTCTCGGGCTTTTTAAACTAAGATTTAAGCATTCTTTGTCTGCCGCTTCGCTTTGAAAACCTGAAAGAGAATACATAAGGCTAAAAGTACAATCCCAATAATGTCAGTAAGTGTGTCGGGTGTAATCAGGCAAAGGCCGGCCACAAGAATTGCAATGCGTTCATACCAACCCATTTTGGTGCTGAAATATCCCTCCATACCTGCTGAAATTGCTACTATACCGGCAAAAGAGGTAAGGACAATTTTGATAACTTCCAAAACGGTTGCATCAATAAACAGCATTTTAGGCTGCAGTACAAAGACGTAAGGGATAATAAAGGCGGTAATGGCAAGACGGGTTGCCGTGATTCCTGTTTTTAAGGGTTCTGACTTTGCAATTGCACTGCCGGCATATGCGGCAAGCGCCACCGGAGGCGTAATATCCGCTACAATGCCGAAATAAAATACAAACATATGCGCGGCTAATTTCGGCGTGTCGGGTGCAATTTTTAAAATCAGCGGTGCTGCCATGGTTGCCATAATTACGTAGTTTGCCGTAGTGGGTACCCCCATGCCGAGTACGATACAGGCAAGCATTACAAGAACAAGCGCGAGGAATAAGCTGCTACCCGAAACAACCGTCAGAAGGTCCAAAAGTTCCTGCCCAAGGTAGGAAAGGCTGACAAGACCAACTACATTGCCTGCAACGGCACATGCAATTGCAACTGCAATTGTGCTTCGTGTTCCGCCTGTCAAGGCATCTAAAAACTTAGATGGGGAAAGTCGTGTGTTCTTGGAAAAGAAACTAACAATAATTGCAGTTAAAATGGCAAGCGTTACAGAGTAGGCCGGCGTCATACCTCTGCCCATTAGCAGTACAAGCACCAAAACGGGGAGAAGAAGATAGCCGCGTTTCAGCATAAGCTTTCCAAAATGGGGAATATCCTCTTTTTTAAGACCCCGCAGGCCAAGCTTTTTTGCTTCAAAATGAATCATCATAAAGATGCCGGCAAAATATAACACAGCAGGTAAAATTGCAGCGATAGCAATTGTTATGTAAGGGATTTCGGTGATTTCTGACATAAGAAATGCTGCTGCACCCATAATGGGCGGCATAATCTGTCCGCCGGTGGAAGCTGCCGCTTCTACTGCAGCTGCAAATTCCGGTTTGTAACCGGCTTTCTTCATGGTAGGAATGGTGATAGATCCGCTACCCACAGTATTTGCAACGGAACTACCGGAATACATGCCTTCCAATGCACTGGAAATAACAGCAACCTTTGCAGGGCCGCCACAGGCAAAACCGGCAATAGAATTAGCAAGGTCTACGAAGAATGCGCCAATTCCTGTCTTTTCAAGAAAAGAGCCGAACAAAATGAAGAGTGCCAGATAGTTTGTGCAAATCTGCAAGGGCGTGCCGGTGATCCCGTCTTTTGTGTACGCCAGGGTTTGCAGAAAACGGGGGAAGGAAGTACCTTGATAAAATGTGTATGCAATGAGGGCTGCGATTACGCACAAAATCGGAAGACCAACAACGCGTCTACAAGCTTCTGCCAAAAGAAGTATTGCCAAAATCGCAACAATTTTATCTGTCATATTAATGTTGATAGCACGAATTGCAATTTCTCGTGCATTGAGTGCTATATACATAAAGCAGAGAAAAGCGAGTATACCGAGTAAGTAGTCATACCAGGGTATAAAATTCACTCGTTTTGCTTGCTTTTTATAAGCAGGGTAAATAAGATAGGCAATCAATAGAATGAGTGCCAAGAACACGGCGCAGTTTCCGGGCCATACCATAACGGAAGACAAAAAGGGGATTTTATTTAGGAAACGGCCAAAGAGTGCAACAGAAAGCGCGAACACAGCAAAAAATACCATCAAAATATTTATGATGACTTTTTTTGTGCCGGTAAAATGACGTGTGTTAGATTCGCGGTCAAATTCAGCCATCAAAGCGTCTGCATCAATGACTGACTCTGTTGCAACATCGATGTTTTTCGGTTCTTTCATGGTGAACCTCCTTTAAATGAGAGTAAATAAAACTTCGGCATTTTGTCCGCAAAGCTCGCGAAGACTTACGGTTTCATTGCCGATGGTGAGCGTGTGGTCGGACACCGTCCCGACAATATAGGTAAAATCGGGAAGAGAAATATGTAAATTGCTTACATGTATACCTTCGGTAGAAGTTTCAACGTGTGCCCCCTCCGGCCAACTTTCCGGCATACCAGCTCCAAAGGCGTGAAAGGTGGTGGCATACAGAACGAAGGTGTTGTCCTTTTCACGTCTGTAATAATCCGTTACAGGCGATTGGTTGACAGAGTGGACAAACGTTATAGCAAAAGTGTCATTTTCAGAAAGGGGAAAGCGTGCAATTTCCTTGCCGGTTTCTCGGTCCGTCAATTTAAGCGACGGGCTTTGGTTTATATTTAACAGTAGGAGTACGGCCGCAACTAGTAATAAAGCTGCGGCCGTCACCCAAATCAGTTTTCGAACTGAAGATCGCATTATTTTACTTCGTTATAATATTTCTGTGCACCGGCGTGGAAAGGAACAGAGCCGACATCAGTTGCATAAGCAAGATTCAGTTCTTTAAACTTTGCATGTGCGGTTTCAAGTTCAGCCTTCTTGTCAAACAGTGCCTTTGTAAAGTTGTATACATCGGCTTCGGGCAGGTCTGCCTTACAAATAATAGTTGCTTTTACTGCAACAGTCTGTGCATCTTCGTCAATACCGCTATATGTGCCTGCCGGAATGGAGTATGCAGAGTAGAAGGGATAATTTGCCTTTAAAGCTGCAATGTGTTCGTCATCAATTGTCAGAAGCTTGAACTTCTTCGCAGAACTTGCAAGGTCGGTGATGTTTGTTGTGGGAGCGCCGGCTGTGCAGAAAAACGCGTCAATGGCACCGTTTTTAAACTGTTCGGAAGAGTTACCGAAGTCAGCATTTACAACAGTAATGTCATCTTTGGTTACGCCATAGGCTGCAAGAATCTGAATTGCGTTAAATTCAACGCCGCTACCGGAGTCGCCGATAGAAACGGTTTTGCCTTTAAGGTCTGCAACGGATTCGATATCGGGAGTCGCTACAATCTGGCAAACTTCAGCATATACTGCACCAACAGTTGCGAAACTTGTAATCTGTTCGCCTGCAAAAAGGTCAGTGCCCTTGTAGGCGTAGTCCATAACGTCGTTCTGTACAATAGCAAAATCAACTTCACCGTTGTTGATGAGCTGAATGTTTGCTTTGGATGCGCCGGTGGAGTCAACGCGGATTGTCATGTTGGCAGCATTTCCAACAATGGGTGCCATGGCGTTTGCAACGGCATAGTATGTACCGCTTGTGCCACCGCTTGCAAACTTGTAGGTTGTTGTTGTTTTCTTACAGCTTACCATTGTCAGGATACATACAAGAGACAGAACAACGGCAAGTGCCTTCTTCAAATTCTTCATAAAAAAACCTCCTTGAAATTTTTGCCCATTTTGTCGTGTAGGCATTGATATACTATCATATTTTCAAAGTTTTGTCAACACAAAAAAACTCTTCCTTATTTAATACTATAAAATTTGTGCTTAAAATTTTGTTTATATTTATATATTTTCTGCATACTTCTCAAAAAAGAAAAAAAATTTTAAAAAACCCTTGACATTTCTTTTCGGGCGTGGTAATATATTAAAGCTGTCGCGGCGAGGCGGAATGCGGCAAGAAAAATTTTAAAAGTTTTTTAAAAAAGTTCTTGACAAATCCGAATTGCTGTGGTAGAA
>JAZNHR010000014.1:0-14554 GCA_045577075.1 Clostridia bacterium
TTCTTCATAGATAAATCCTCCTAATGTGTTTTTGGTTTTGACTGGCAGGTCTTTCCCATTATAGCACATTAGGAGGATTTTTTCACCGGTAAACCTCTATTGAACCACGCGACTATCGCGTGGTTTTCGTTATACAAAAAAAACACACCCGATATGGGGTGTCTTTTTTTCTTGGAAGATCCGAATGGTTTAGATGCCATATAAAAATAAGCTTTGCGAAAGCAAAGCTACCTTAACTTCTTCCTTATTCACTATTACTTATTACTTCAAAATCCTCGTTCGTATTTAGGGAAGAGTGAATAGTGAAGAGGTAATAAGTAAAAATCCCCGTTCTTGCGAACGAGGATTTTTTGGCGCGCCGTAAGAGATTCGAACTCCTGACCTTATGGTCCGTAGCCATACGCTCTATCCAGCTGAGCTAACGGCGCATGCTCTCTCGAGCTGACTATGGTATTATACCACGGCTTTTTGGAAAATGCAAGCCTTTTTTTAAATATTTTGAAGTTTTTTATTTTTTATCGTTTTTCTGCCCCTACTTTTCCAGAAGAGAAACGCAAAGCTTGGCATTTTCCGTCGCCTTTTCGGAAAGCAGTTCTGCCTTTTCCCGAAGAGACACGCAAAGGGTATCATGGTTTACACAAATCTCGTCTATATAGCGGCAAACGGCCGCCGTATCAATGTCCCGAATATCACAAATATGCGCTTGCCCGATATATTCCATAAAGCCTCTTACCTTCGGGTCATAGGAAAGCCCTATTACAGGCACGCCGCCCCCTGCCGCATAAATAAGGGCGTGCAGGCGCATCCCGAGCATCAGGTGACATTTTTGGATTACGCCCATCACTTCCAAAACGGAATGATTTTCGCTGAGCCTATACAGCTTTGTCTGCATTTCTGCGCCGAGGCTGTCCGCAAAGCGCGCATCGGCTTGTTTTTTCATAGGGATAAAGAGGGGGATGAGCCCGTGCTTTTCTGCCGCATAATCAATACACTTTGCCAGCTTTCGGCAAAAGTCCCTGTCGTTTTCGTTCCATTCACGGACAGAAACGGCTAAATACTGCTTATCTACCCCTGCCCCTTCCTGTTCTAAAATGGACGCCGCCGCGCCATCACCAATGCCGGAAAGCGAAAATACAGGGTCTGCCGTCACTTTCACCGCCTCGTTTTGGACGCCCAGTGCCTTGATTTCTGCAAGAGAAGCTTCGTCCCGAAGGGTAATGAAAGCGGCTTTTTCCAGTTCCCGTGCCGCACGGGCACAGTTTTTTCCGTGCAGGGGGCCAATGCCATTTGCATACACAAAGACCGCCGCGCCCATCTTTCGGGCAAGGCGCATGACCCACAGATAGTACCAAAGGGACTGGGAGCTTGTTTTATCCTGCAAAAGACTGCCGCCGCCGTTTATAAGAATGTGCGCCTTTCGGAGCACGCGATAAAGCATCGGAACATGAAAGCGGTGTACCGAATCCACGCCGTATAAAAGCGCGGTTTCTCTTGGCCTTGCGGAAAGCACAAGGGGCCGAATTTCCGGTTTTTCCGCTTTAAGACTTTTTAAAATGGCTTCCAAAAGCGCATCGTCGCCGCTATTATGAAAGCCGTAGTAGCCGCTTAAAACCACGTCATACTTTTTCTTTGCATTGTAGTCCCGTAAAACAGATTGATAAATGCCCACATGGGTACGGGCAAGGCTTTCGCTGGAAAAGTTTTCCGTGGCACGCAAATGGAGTGCCTCGCCCATTGCCGCCTGTTTTTCCTTGTCCGCGGCGAGCAGGAGCATTTTTTCGGCAAAAACGGCATGATTCCCCGCAGGGAACAAAAGCCCCGTTTCGCCGTCAGAAATCAGGTCCGGAATACCGCCCACGGCGGCACTTATGGTCGGTTTTTTCATCCTCGCGCCCTCGAGGAGCACATAGGGAAAGCTTTCACTTCTTGAGGACAGGGTGTTAATATCCACAAAATGCAGAAAGCTGTAAATATCTTTGATAAAGCCCACAAAATAGAGCTTGTCCCCTATCCCCACTTCCTGTGCAAGGCGCGAAAGTGCCTCTCTGCCTTCGCCGATCCCGGCAATCAGGAACCGAAGGGATGGGTTTTTCTTAGCCGCCAATGCGGCGGCGCGGATAAATACGTCATGCCCCTTTACATAGTCATGCCGTCCGATAAGGCCAATATAGGTAAGTGCAGGGTCATAGGGAACGCCAATGCGTGCGGCAAACGCCGCTTTTTCAGCAAAGGCAGGCGTGCCGCTATAGTCCATGCCGTTATACACAGTAAAAATTTTGCCTGGGGTAAACCCTCGGGAAATCAGCATATTCCGAAAGCTTGAAGAAACGGCAATATAGTAGTCCATTTTCCGAAGGGCGAGAACGTTAAGACCCGTGTAGACAAGCTTGCGGTAAAACCCGTCAAAGTCCAGGCGGTAATCGCTGTGAACGGTGGTAATCACCGGCACGCGCACACGCTTTTTCAGCGCCCGGGCGATAAAGTTTGCCCTGGCGCCATGGGCGTGCACAATTTCAAAGTGCTCGGCCAAAATCATTTCCGAAAGCCTCGATACCACAGACATGTCCAGGCGGCTTTTTTGCGCCAAAAGGACAGCCGGAACCCCCATTTCCCGAATTTCATCGAAAAAGGGACCGGGCATCAGACACACAATTTTCACGTCCGCCATATTCTTTAGCTTATCGAGAAGGGCAAAAACATGGGTTTTTGCGCCGCCCGTATCGCCGCCGCTGATAAGATGCAAAACCTTCATTTGACTACCTCTTGTCTACTCGGCACTTTCCGTCTTTTGTGCCTTCGCAATTTTCACTGCCGCCATCGCGATGCCCGCACAAACGAAAAATGCCAGCATCACTCTGGGATAAAACCAAGTATATTCCACAAAACCAATCGCCGTAATACCTGCCATGGAGGCTGCCGCCGCGCATAGCACCGTGCGAATTTTGCCCTTTGCGCCAGAAGCGCAAACTGCCGTGCGGCGCACAAGGCTTATGCTAAGCCATAAAATTGCCAAAAGCCCCAGTATGCCCATTTCTGCAAGCATCTCCATAAACTGCATATGCGTATGGGGCGCAACGCGAGACTCGCCTATGGCATAGGCAGGGTATATGGATGTAAACGCACCCGCACCAAGACCCGTGCCTGCAATCCAGTAGCCGTCCCTTAGCATAGCAAGACTTCCCGTCCAGATATCAACGCGGTAGGAGCTGGAGGAGTCCTGCAAATTGCCGATTGTCAGAATTCTGTTTAAAATACTTTCCGGCAAAAGGGGAATACATAAAACGCCGATTAAAAAGACCACAGGCAAAAGCTTCCAGTCGTAAAGGGCAACAAAAACAATTGCCGCCACTAAAAACGCAAGCCACCCACTACGGGAATAGGTGAGAAGCAAGGCGACGACCGCCAGTGCTGCCACCAATAAACCGAATATGCGCCGTCCGCTTTTTTCGCTGTTTAATGTCCACGCAAAGGCAAAGGGGGTAAACAGCATTAAAAATTCTGCAAAGTTATTGGGGTTTCCGAGGGTAGAAAAAACGCGGCCCGGCATATCGGCGTTAAGCTCTAAGTCGGTAAGAGAGGCATCGGCTTCCACGCCGAGAATCCGCTGGATAATGCCGTAAACTGCGGTAAGCCCCACAGCGAGTACCATAAAAGTTAAAAGCTTTTCCATTTTTTCATAGGACGAGAAGGTGCCATAGGTAAGAAGGCACAATAAAAACGCCGTTATAAAAAAGAGAAGTACGCGAATACTGTCGCCCATGGTAGGGCTTGCCACCACGCTTAAAAACGTGGTGAACACGAAAAACAGAAACGGAAACCAAAGCCCCGTCATATGTTTCCCTAAATCCCGTCTACCGGATAAAAGGCAAAGGAAATAGAGCACACAAAGGACTGCCACAAGGATGCTCCCGTACATATTATTCCAAAAGTCATGGGGCACGATAAAAATGCCGAAAACGCCAATCGCCAAAAGTGCCTCCATGTGAAATACAAAGGAGCCGCCGAGAATATTCGTAAAAAATCTTTCGTTTACGCTTCCCGTATTCAGCCGCCTAAGGCTTTCGTAGATGCGCCCGAAAAAGCGGAGAATCCCCTGCCACACCGCGCCAAACCCTTGATAAAATCGGGACGAGGCGGCGTGCGTGTCCACGCTCTCTTCGCGGCAAAGAACCTTCCCTAGAACGCTTCCTCTTGCCGCGCGGCCCAAAAAGCCAAACGCGCTTGTGATGCCGCGAACAGTGGCACTATCCATAAGAACACGGAAAAGGCGTATGAAAAACGAACAGATGATACTGCTGGAAATCATACCTTACTCCTTATTCTTTTACACGAATATCCTGTACACGGAGGTAAAGCTTTGCGTCCCCTGCATAGAGCACCATGCTGTGGCCGACGCCATAAAGCTGGCCGTTTACCTCTGCACCTACGGCTGTTTTCGTGCCTTGCACCTCACCCGTAATGGTCATGGAATTATAGCCGTCACGGGAGGAAAGCACATACTGCCCATCTGCATTTTGTCCCCACGTTTTCGACTGTCCCGTTTCCACATTTGTAACAACGCCGAGATTTTGCTCATAGGTACCGTCATAAAGGGCGTCCCCTACCTGTACGTTTTCCGTAACCCATGTGTCCACTTCTTCAATGTGGAACTTCATTTCCAGCGTCTGAACGTCCTTACCGCCCTTGCCTAAGAATTTTACGCCCAAAACGGCGATGGCGGCTACCAAAATCACGAGAATAAGTAGGTCAATAATATTGATTTTGCCGAACAGCTTTCCTTTTTTGTCAATGAACATATGCTACCGTCCTTTCTATTTGCTTTCCAGCACTTCTTCGTATACTTTGTATATTTTATCCAAAATTGTATCGAGGTTAAACACATTTTCGATGGCGCGGCGGCCGTTTTCGCCGTACTTTTCGCAAAGCGCCCGGTCTTGGGCGAGCGTCTGAATCGCGTTTGCCATGGCGTCCGTATCGCCGTATTCCACCAAAATACCGCAGTCGTTTTGCGGATTTATAATATCCCCGTTTCCGCCGATGTTGGTGGCAATAACGGGCAGTCCTGCCCCGAGTGCCTCCAAAATAGCAAAGCTTAACGCTTCATAGCATTTTGCGGAGTTAATAAACACGTCAGCCCCTGCCAGAAGGTTTGCCGCATCCTTCCGAAAGCCAAGCTGCAGAATGCGCTTTTCAAGTCCCTTTTCCGCAATTTGGGCACGGATTTCCTCGAAAAGCTCCCCGTCCCCGGCAATGAGACAAACAAAAGGCAAGTCCTCGGGGACCTTGGCAATGGAATCCACAAGATAGGGAAGCCCTTTTGCGATATGGTAACGCGCCAGCGTGACTGCCACGAAGGTATCGGGGGAAATGCCGAGCTCCTCACGGATTGTGGACACGGTTTCCGTCTTCAGCTCCGAGGGGCGAAGCCCGTTAAAAATGACCTGAATTTTGTCCTCGGGCACGCCGTTTCCGATTAAAAGCTCCTTGCCGTTATTGCAAACGGAAATAATCGCATCGTCCTGCTTTGTCACAAGGCGGTTTGTCATGCGCCAGAGTGCACCGGTTTTTAAAGTTAAATGGCAAGTATAAATGACCTTGGTTTTGGGTCGGTAGCGCTTTGAAAGCACCGCCACATAGTTTTCTCTTGGGTACTGGGTGTGAATAATGTCAATTTTATACTTTTCGCAAAGGGCGGCAAGCTTTTTCGCCGCCTTCCTGTCAAAGGGGGAGCGCATCTCGATTTGGCAGGTGGGAATGCCCATTTCCTGCATCTGCGAAAGGAGCAGCCCCGGCTCGTTATAGGCGAAAAAACATTCCGCTTTTTCGTTTTGGTACGCCTGTACGAGATTGTAAACGTACTTTTCCGTCCCTGCCTTTCCGGCATGGTTGATAAGATACAAAACGCGCATATTATCCGTCCTTTCTATTCTTTAAAATCCGGGCAGGATTGCCGCCGACGACAGCATAATCCGGCACATCCTTTGTAACTACGGCACCCCCTGCAATAATACAGCCGTTTCCAATGGTAATCCCCGGCAGAATAATGACATTTGCACCAATCCACACGTCGTTTCCGATTGTAACCTTCTGCTTTGGCGCCGTCTGGAGGCGCATCGGGCGAGAAAGGTCTGACGTTTCGTGGTTTTGCGTCACAATCGTTACATTTGGCGCCATCATCACGTCGTTGCCAATTTCCAAGGGGCCTGCCACGCGGCAGCCAATGCCGAGTCCCGAGTTATCCCCAATAGAAATATCCTTGCCCGAGGCAAAAAAGGCACCGTGCTCAATGTTTACGTTTTTGCCGCATTTTTCCAGCATCCCTTTTGCAAAAAAGCGGCGGATGTGCCCGGCGCCAAGGCTATAGGGAAGCCCGGTTGCGGGCAGATGCCTTGCAAAGCAGTAATAAAAGAAATAGGAAATGGTGCGTACAATGTTTTTCATATTGTCTGCTCCTTTTTTCGTTTCGGTAAAAGCCCGAAAATCAGTGCCAAAACGCCGTAGATGAGTACCCCCGAAACGCAGGGCACCATAAGGCGAATCAGGCGAAGAGAAAGGGCGTCCCCGGGGAGTGCCCCGGCGAGAACTCGGTTTATCCCGACAACGGCGACAAACATAACCACAGCCGATAGGACGCTTTTGAGAAACGACGCAAAAAGTCCTTCCCCGAACTTCCCGATTTTTCGTCTTAGACAGAAAAGCAATACCGCCGCCCCGGCGAGGGACGAAACAGAATACGCAAGGGGAATCCCAAAGGCACCGATATGACGCATGAGGATAAGACTCAGCATAATGTTAATCGCCATAATGACAAAGCCGTTTATGGCAGGCAGCTTCGTTTCGTGCAGGGCATAAAACGCCCGGTCCAAAATTTCCTTAAGCCCAATCCCTAAAATACCGACGGCGTACATCGAGAGAAGCCCTGCCGCGGCATCTACTTCTTCATTTGTCACCTTGCCCCATTTTGTGATAAGCTCCAAAAGCTCACTTCTGACAGCAATAAAGCCAAAGGTCACAGGCACCAAAAGGAGCATCACCGTTTTTAAAATATTGCGGAGTGTTTCTTTATAGGAAGCCATATCGTCCACCGCCGCATACGCCGTAAGTTTTGGGTAAATCACGGCGGTAATGGAATAGGCAAAGGCAAGGACGAGATATAAAGTTAAATTCTGTACATAGGTAAGCAGCGTCACCATGCCGGGGAATTTTGCAATCATGGTGGTGTTATAAAACATATTCAGCTGATAGGCGGATACGCCGAGAAGGACGGGAAGGGTCATTCGAAGCGCATCGCGCATATCGGGGTTTTTAAGGTCAAACGAGGCCTTAAAGCGATACCCCGTTTTATAGAGGGGCGGCACCAGAATAAAAGCCTGCAGGCTAAGCCCGAGGAGCGTTGCCACGAGAAGGCCCCAAACGCCGAACTTGTCTCCAAGGAGAAAAACGTACAAAATCACCACAAGGCTACTCGGCACGCTGACAAATGCGGGCCAGCCGTATTTCCCGTGGGACTGGAGCATCCCCTGAAAAATATAGTTAAGCCCGTAAAAGAGCATTGCCGGCATCATGACCATAAGCGCCTTTGTGGCAAAGGCATAATCGCCGAGGTTTGTAAGGTGGGGCAAAAGAGGCGAAATACCGACGCCCACAAGGATCAGCCCTAGGGTAAACACGGTAGTGACCGAAAGGAGCGTATCGGCAAATGTTTTGGCGCGAAGGGCGTTTCCTTTTGCGATGTACCCGGCATAAATGGGAATGACAACGGTAGAAAGCGCCGTCCCAAAGCAGGTGAAAATAATATTCGGCACGCTTATCGCATAAGAATAAATATTTAAATACGCATCCGATGCCCCGTAAAAGGACATATAGATTTGCACGCTGACTAACGACAAAAGACGGGAAAAAATCATAATCAGCATCACGAAGCTAATAGAGCCAAAGAGATTTTTCTTCATGCCTGCCACTCCACTTCTTCCCGAATGACGCGGGCGGGATTTCCGGCAACAAGGCTTTTGGGCGGCACGTCGCGCGTTACAACGCTTCCGGCGGCGACCACCGCGCCGTCTCCTATGGTAACACCCTTGAGTATGGTCGCCTTGCAGCCTATCCACACATGATTGCCGATTGTAACGGGAGAGAAGACCTCTTTATCGCTACAAAGCTTATGGTAATCGCGGTCAAGAATACAGCAGTCCCAGGAAATGGCACACCCGTCCCCAATGGTAACGCTTTGCCCGGCGTGAATTTCCGTTCTGTCTCCAATGTGGGTGCCGCTGCCGATTTTAATGGTCGCGCGGCCGTCCGTGCCCCAGGCGCTGAGCTTACAGTTTTTGTGAAGAAGCACCCTGTCCCCCAAAGTGATTTCGGCGTTCTTTTGCATAAGCACTACGCCTTTTCCCATTCTGAGGGTTTTGCCCGAGGACGCAAACCGCCCCCGATTGAGCGCGCCGCGGAATAAGTCCAATGCAATTTCTTTATATTCACCGAAAGTTCTTGACATAGTACCTGCTCCTTCCATATTTTATTTATTTTATCATATATGGAAAGATTTGTCCAGTTTTTGGACAAAAAAGATGCGACACGCAAAAATGCATGTCACATTTTCTTTTTTGTTTGGTTGCTAATGTCACCGTATTCCGTTTGTTTCTCCATTAAACCGGAAAAACTTGCCCAAAATTTCTCCAGTTTAAAAATAAACCCAAAACTTTTTATGTTCCATCGGGCGCAAAATGACCGGCTTTCTCAAAATGTCCGTTCATAGTCTGTCTGCGGACATTTTGCCCCCGTTAGAACAGCCTAAAGCATGTTGGAAGGATACTGCCACTCCTTCCCGGGTGTTACCCCTGAGTCAAACCGACTCTGTTGCCATTTTAGCGGTTGAACTTCTTGAATTTTTCGAGTCCAACAGGTTCTTCCTCTTCGTAAAAAGCAGCCCAGCAAGCAGAATTTGCTGCAACCGTTACAACTGCAAACGCGCATGCGGCAATGGCGGAGCCGTACTTTACCATGGCGTTTTTAAAGAACTTTTTCATTTACTTTCCCTCCTTTCCCTTTATTTTTCACAAACGCTGCCAGCATAGAGAATGCGACAGCAAATTGTCCCAAGGAAAATGCAAAAACAAATCTGTTCTCCCGCTTCCACAACATGCCTGCCAAAAGCAGGACTGTCTCAACCGCCATAATTTTTATACTGATTTTTCGGTACACTGCCCGTTCTGTTTCATTTGCCGTTTTATTGTGATGAATAATAGGTGCAAGCTTCCGTACGACGCCTATGGTCAGTACTGCCGAAATGACTTCTATGGGCAAATAAAAGCCCGTTGGTACATACATGAAGGCTGAAAAAAGACCATACACAAGGAGTAATATTAAATAACACCGCAAGTGCGTATCCGCATGATACCCTCCTGCATAAATCCGAAGCGGCAGAAAGGATGCGAAAAACAGTACCGTGTAAAAAAAGTTGCCTGCAAAAATCGCAAAAATCAAGATACTTGCAAATTCTAGACCAGCTAGCAGCAAAAGCTCTAGGCCATAGCTGCAAATGGCCGCCTCCTCTTTTTCAATGATTCCGCCCTTTGTTAACGCATCTGAAAATAGATTTGCAACCTTCTTCATCCAATCACCTTCTTTTCATCGTCAGTATACCATAAAATACAAGCATTCGGGTGATTTTGGCACAAAGCGCACGTTGTGTGGCACGAAATGCACAAGCAAAAAGCTCAGCCGGCACTCAAAAGTGCCGCCGAGCCCTTGAAAATATGGACTATTCTTTTTTATTAAAAATCTTGCAGGAAAAAGTAAATTCTGCATCCGTTTGGCTAAAACGGTGCACACTTTTATAGTTTGCTAGTGCAGCTTCTATGTTCCCAATCCCAAAGCCATGGTTTGCTTTGTCCTTCTTTACTGTATGAAATTTTTCTTTTTCTGCCTTTTCTGCCGTATTTGTAATCTTGCAAAGCAGCGCTTCTTCCGCATAGGTAAGAGATACCACTATCCGTTTATCCCTGTCTTGTACACGCCCGCACGCTTCGATTGCATTGTCCAGTGCATTTCCAAATATAATACATAAATCAACGGGGTCTACAAATAGCTTCTCCGGGATTTGCAATCGGGTTTCAAATGCAATGCCGCAGCTTGTTGCCAGGCTTCTTTTTGTATTTAAGATAGCATCTAATGCGACATTGCCCGTTTCAACAAATGCTTTTGCGTACTCCGTTTTCTCCTGCATGCCTTCCAGATAACCCATCGCGCCCGTATAATCTTGGTTTTGCAAATATGCTTTTATGGCAATATTGTGATTTTTTAAATCGTGCCGAAGCCTTTTAATCTCTTTTTGGTTAATTAAAATTTCATCAATATGCTTTGCCTGTGCCTTGATTTGTTGCTTAAAAAGCTCCTGTTTTCGTTCGGTCTCCGCATGTTTTATGATCTTCTCATATAAATACAACGAAAAAAACATGTTGTATAAAAGTCCCAAGGAGCACCAAACTGCTAAATGGTTATAAAACACCGGGGCAATACTATAATACAGAAGCATGTACAACAAATAAATTGCCATTGATGAAATAGTAAAAATTAAGAAAAACAGCATCCAATAAGAAGATTTTATTGCCCAATTTCTGTTGATTTTATGCCTTATGCAAATTACTTTTACTACTGCAAAAGCCAATAACTTGGAAAGAATTGTCCCCAATATTCGATAGCTTTCCACATTGGTTATCTCTGCCGCTGTTGCCTCCATTAAAACGGTTAGCAAAAAGGCAACAAATAATTCCGTTGTTAAAAAGATAGTAGCCGCAATTACCGCAATCAATGCGCTTTTTTTAAAGCACTTGGTAAAAAACAATGCCACGCCGAAAACAGCTAACAAAAGAATTAAAACATTCCATACTGCATTGTAAAAAATATAATTGCTTATATTTGTTGTGATTGCAAGTGCCAACGCCGCCAAAACGTACATGGCAGAGGATATTGGTCTTTCTTTTTCCACATATACGCTTACCAGCATAAGCGTAACAATCGCTTCAAAAAAACCAGTTAATACATTCACGATTGCAGCCATCGTCATAAAAAATACTTCCTTTCTTCAAACGCCAAAAAACGATTTGCAAATTCATTTTTATAGGTCCGGCTTATCGGGAGAGTTTTATCGTATTCATACAAGGAAAGTTCACCATTTCCGGCTTGACGGACAAAGCTCAAATTAACCACGAGGGCACGGTGCACCTGGCAAAACCGACTTTTGTCAATCGTCTCCAAAAGTGCTTGCATCGTTTTGCGGATTCTATGTGTCCTTCTGTCCTTTTTATGTAGAATCAGCCAATGCCCGCGGCTTTCAAAGAAAACAATGTCATCACAAAAAAGGCGGACATGCTGTTTCTCTTCCATAAAAACAAAGGTGCTCGGTGTTTCAGAAAGCTTGCTGCTGATATCCCGGCACACTTGGGTAAGTTCTTTGGTTTTAACAGGCTTTACCAAAAAGCGGAAGGGCTGGCATACAAAGCTTCTTTGCATGTGCTTTTTATGACTTGTCACAAATACAATCAGCACCTGTTTATCTATCCTTCGAATACAGTTTGCCGCTTCTACGCCGTCCATGCCATCCATTTCAATGTCCAGAAAAACAACATCGAACGACGGCTTTCCGTCCTCGTATGCTTTCACAAGTGCCTCACCGCTTCGAAAAAGCTCCGTCCTGATTTCGCCGCTAGATATGTCCCGAAGCGCAGAATTGAGCCCGGTTAATATTTCTTGGTTATCATCACACAATGCTGCAATCATTTTATTTTCTCCTTTCGCACGGATAGTTTACCATGAAAAAGGACATGTTGTCAAATTTTGTACAAAAATGCGGCAGGAACGTATTTTTTCCTGCCGCTTAGAATTTATTCGTTTTTCATTTTTTGCATTTCCACATGGCGTTTAATCTTTTTCGTGGTGGTTTTTTCAAAATCCTCTTTTCGGACAATAATCTTCGATACGCGCTTATAGCCCTGGAGGCTGTTGTTTACGACCTTTACGGCTTCTTCTACAGCCTTCTGCATGTCCGCATCGGTGTAGTTTTCGCCGAGGATATTTTTGGCCTCTTCAAAGTCGGGGAGAACCTGTACGGCTACTTCAGCGTCACCGTCAGGAAGGTCAATGCCGTAGACCATGGATTCTGCCACAATGGGCTGGCGGTTTAAGTAGGTTTCGATTTCTTCGGGGAAAATATTTTTGCCATTCTTTGTTACAATGACGTTCTTCTTTCTGCCGGTAATGTAAACGAAGCCGTCCTCATCAATATAGCCGTAGTCACCGGAGTGGAACCAGCCGTCCTGTATGGCTTCTGCAGTCGCCTCGGGGTTATTATAATACCCCATCATAACGTTTTTGCCGCGGATGAGAATTTCGCCGATGCCGTTTTCGTCAGGCTCGTCAATCTTAATATCCACACCGGGCAGGGGGAGACCTGCGGCGGCGTCACGGTAATTGCAGTCCCGATTTAAAGCGGCAATGGGGGCGCATTCCGTCAGGCCATACCCCTGAACTGCCTCAATGCCGAAATCACGGAGACCTTCTGCCACTTTCGGGTCAATGGCGGCGGCACCGGCAATGAGCATACGGAGATTGCCGCCGAGTGTTGCATGAATTTCCTTGAAGATTTCTTTTCTTTTATCAATGCCCAGTTTCAAAAGCCCACGGCTGAGTTTAATGCCAAGGCGCAATTTTTTCGCTCTGCCGCTCTTTTCCGCGCTCTTCCAGATTTTATTATACATAGTTTCCAGAAGAAGGGGCACGCCCAGCATCATGGTCGCCTTACATTCTGCAAGGTTTTTCGTAATATAGCGGAGCCCGTCACTGTACGCCACGGTAGTGCCGCGGTAAATCTGGCACAGGAAGCCACAGGTACATTCGTATGTATGGTGAATGGGCAAAACGGAAAGGAACACATCGTCGGGCCCGATATAAAGCATGGAGCACATGCCCATAAGGTTTTCCGCAATGTTGCGGTGACAAAGCATAACGGCTTTCGCAGCAGATGTGGTGCCGGAAGTAAAGAGAAGAATCTGCATTTTCTCGGGGTCAATTTCTGCATCGAGGAATCTTCTGTCCCCCGCGGCAAGAAGCTTTCTGCCTTCCTCTAAAAGGATAGGGATATCCGTTTCCATGTTGAATTTATGTTCTACGGGTGCCGAGGCAATTGCCTTTTCGCTCTTGGGTGCATACACAATGGCGTCAACCCCTGCTGTTTCGATCAGCTGGTTAACTTCCTGGGGCGGCAGCTCCTTATCCATAGGCACGATAATACCTGCACCGCAAACGACTGCAAGATACGTGATATCCCATTCGTAGCGATTTTCACCGATAACGGCAATCTTTTTCCCTTCAAAACCACGGCCGATAAGGGCTGTACCGAGGGCGTTTACGTCCTCGCCGAGCTGTTTATACGTAATGGGCGCATATTTGCCGTCTACTTTTGATAAAAATGCGGCCTTGTCTGCAAATTTTTCCACACTCTGGCGGAGCATATCCCGAATATCACGGATTTTTGCCACCTCGTAAAGCGGTCTCTCTGTTCCTTTCATACACTTGCCTCCAAATAGTTATAAATTATACATAAACTAGTATATCACATTTGTAGGTGAAAAGCAACTTTTTTTCCGTTCTTTTTAAAATATGCTTTACAAGCCCCGTTTCTTGTAGTAAAATACGGTTTTGAAAGGAAGGAAAAATCATGTCATTTTGGAAGGAAAACCGAGGCACGCTGATTTTGATGGGAATTACGGGCATTCTGCTTTTATATACAGGTATTGTTTATAACCAGGCCTTTTTCCGCATACTGCCCCTTTTTAATTCCCTGTTTATTGCCCTTTTGCAATCGCGCATCAGCCGCATCGCGCCCCTTCTGGGTGGACTGAACTGTTTTTTATATGCGGCGGTGTATTTCCACTATACGCTGTACGGCTCGGCGGCTTACGTTTTCTTTATTGCCGGTCCCGTACAGCTTATCACATTTTTCCGCTGGCGAAGGCACCCTTATAAATCCTCCACCGTACTCAAAAAGATGGACGGTAAAACACGGCTTTGGGCACTTGCCGCGTGCATGGCGGCGTTTGGCATTTTATACGTGATACTGCGGCACTTCCGCTCAGCGTATATGCTTCTGGATAATAGCCTGACCCTTCTCGGTATTCTCATTTCGTTTCTTACCATGTTTGCTTATGTGGAGTATACGGCACTAAATGTAGTAAGTACTTTTTTAAATATCGTCCTCTACGCCGGCATGATGCGTACATATCCTGAACAAATCACCTTTTTTATCTTTTATATTTATTCGTTTGTTTGCGCGGTGCGGGCGTTTGTGCACGTGCAGAGGCTTTATAACGAACAAAAGGGGATGTAAAAAAAGTCCAGACCGCAAAAAGGCTGCATATTCTACTGAAAAGAAATAATAAAATTCAATATCTTAACAAAAACGAAGAAAAACTTCAAATTTTTGAAGTTTTTCTTTTTGTATGATGCCTTTTTGCTATGAAACAAACTTCGCCGCTCGGCGTACCCATGTACGCCG
>JAZNHR010000015.1:0-16568 GCA_045577075.1 Clostridia bacterium
ATACAGAGGAAAACGTCCTCCTTCGTCTGCCCATGGTGTTTATTCTCTGTAATGCATGAGGACATAAGGCTGCGATGGGTATGTAATATTGCCTTCGGGAAGCCCGTGGTGCCGGAGGAAAAATAGATGGCGGCATCGTCATCTTCCGAAAGAGGTGCGTCCGGGAAAGTGCTTTCCATCTTCGGGAGCGTGCCTGCATAGTCTTTTGCAAAGCCGGGTACATCTTCCCCGACAAACACATAGCTTTTAACGTCCTGCATTGTATCTTTTACAGCTTCCACGCGCTCGGTAAACGCAGGACCGAACACCAAAACGTCCACCTCAGCAAGGCCGCAGCAGTATGCAATCTCGTCCGCTGCATAGCGGAAATTCATAGGGACCGCGAGGGCACCCGTCTTTAAAATTCCAAAATAAATGGGGAGCCACTCGATGCAGTTCATGAGAAGAATTGCCACCTTATCCCCTTTTTTAACACCCAACGCCGAGAGCATATTTGCAAAGCGGCAGGATTCTTCATAAAACGCCTGCCAAGTGATTTCTCTTCTGCCAATCGCTTTGGCATTCGGCTCTACCAGTTCAAACTCACGCCACGCCGCTTTTTCCTGTACCTCGGGGCTGATTTCAACAAGGGCAGTATCTGCACCAAATTTTGCTGCATTCTCCCTTAAAACTTCCGTAATGACCATGTTTTCCGTCCTTCCATACTACAAAAAATATTATATAGCGTATATTATATCGTAAAATAAAATAAAAGTAAATACCAATTTCAAAAAATCTCGCATACTCTTTTCTTTTTCCGTACAAGATAAATGAAAAGGAGGTACGTCTATGTCCGAAATCATCATCCGTCCACGAGGGCCGCTTTACGGCACAGTCCGCATAAGCGGCTCAAAAAATGCGGCGCTTCCAATCATTGCCGCCACACTGCTTAGCGAAAAACCGATTGTCATTCACGACGTACCGCCTCTTTCGGACGTTACCAATATGCTGGAAATTCTAAAGAAGATGGGCAGCGAGATTTCTACTTTTTCCCAAAGCAGCCTGCAAATTACAAATTACGCCATAAAAAAACCGGAAGCTACGTATGAGGACACAAGCCGTCTTCGGGCTTCCTTTTTAATTGCCGGGCCGCTTTTGGCAAAATACCATGCATGTAAAATCGCTCTGCCCGGGGGATGCAAAATCGGCACGCGTCCCATCGATTTACACCTAAAGGGCTTTTCCGCCCTCGGCGCCGCCGTCAGCATAAATCACGGCGTTATAGAACTTGCAGCCCCCAGACTTCGTGGCACGAGCATCTATTTAGACTTTCCGAGCGTGGGGGCAACGGAAAATATTATGATGGCGGCTTCTCTTGCCGACGGGCAAACCGTAATCGAAAACGCTGCCGTGGAGCCGGAAATTTGCGACCTCGCCACCTTCTTAAACAGTATGGGCGCAAGCATACGGGGCGCGGGGACAGACACAATTAAAATTTGCGGCGTGCCCTTTTTAGGGGGCACGGAGCACACGATTATTCCCGACCGCATTGAGGCCGGCACCTTTATGGTTGCCGCGGCAATAACACGTGGCAGAATCGACATACAAAACGTCGTTTCCGAGCACGTAAAGCCCCTTTCGGCAAAAATGCGTGAAATGGGGGTGCAAATTACGGAAAGCGGCGCATCTCTGCTTGCAGAGGCAGGGGACGAGCTTTTCCCCACCGATATTAAAACGCTGCCCTTTCCCGGCTTTCCTACCGACATGCAGTCCCAGCTTTGTGCGCTGATGAGTGTTGCAAGCGGTACGGGTATTATTACGGAAACGGTGTTTGAAAACCGGTTTATGCATGTAGCGGAGCTAAAGCGCATGGGGGCGGACATTACCATCGAAGGCCGAACCGCCATTGTAAAGGGAAAGCCCCATCTTATGGGCACAAACGTCACCGCATCTGACCTTCGGGCAGGCGCGGCGCTCGTCCTCGCAGGGCTTTGCGCGGAAGGGGAAACCCACATACGAGAGGCAGAGCATATTTTCAGAGGGTATGCTGACTTAGAGAAAAAACTGCAGAACTTGGGGGCAGACATAAAAAAAGTACCGACATAAAGTCGGTACCTTTTATTACGCGGTTTCTATTTTGCTTGCTGCTTGGAGTCCTAACATTTCAACGGCGTTTTCGCGCATTTTATATTTCAGAATTTTGCCTGCCGCATTCATGGGGAAAGCATCAACAAAGCTTATATAACGCGGTACTTTATGCTTTGCCATGTTGGCAAGAATAAACTCGTGCAGTTCATCTTCCGTGAGGGTCTCGCCTTCTTTCACGATGACGCAAGCCATAATTTCTTCGCCGTACTGCTTATCCGGCACGCCGATGACCTGTACGTCCTTTACCTTCGGATGGGTGTAAATAAAGTCCTCGATTTCCTTCGGGTAAATGTTTTCACCGCCGCGGATAATCATATCCTTAATTCTGCCGGTAATCTTATAGTAGCCGTTTGCATCTCGTCTGGCAAGGTCGCCCGTGTGGAGCCAGCCGTCCTTGTCGATGGCGGCGGCGGTCGCCTCGGGCATCTTATAGTAGCCCTTCATAATGTTATAGCCGCGGGCTACAAATTCGCCGTCCTTCCCGTCAGGCAAATCCTCGCCTGTTTCGGGGTCTACAATCTTACATTCTACGCCAAACATTGCCGCCCCTACAGTGGAAACGCGGGCTTCGATGGAATCAGTAGTTTTACTCATGGTACAGCCGGGAGAGGCCTCCGTCTGGCCGTAGGTGATGCAGATTTCAGACATATGCATTTTTTCAACAACTTCTTCCATAACCTTAATCGGGCAGGGACTGCCTGCCATAATGCCGGTACGCATATGGGAAAAGTCGGTCTTATCAAAATCGGGGTGGCCGAGCATGGCGATAAACATGGTGGGCACGCCATGGAATGCCGTAATTTTTTCCTGATTGATACAAGCAAGACCCTTGGAAGGCGAGAACGCCGGAATGGGGCTCATGGTAACGCCGTGGGTCATGGAAGCGGTCATGGCAAGCACCATGCCGAAGCAATGGAACATAGGCACCTGAATCATCATGCGGTCAGCCGTAGATAAATCCATGCAGTCACCAATAGCTTTGCCGTTATTGACTACATTATAGTGGGTAAGCATAACGCCCTTGGGGAAGCCTGTGGTGCCGGAGGTGTACTGCATATTGCAAACGTCGTCCTTATGAATGGAGGCGGCGCGGCGGTATACTTCTTCCACCGGTGTTTTTTCTGCCAGTGCCATCGCCTCGTCCCACGTTCTGCAGCCGGGCTGTTTGGAGTCTACCGTAATAACATTTCTTAAAAACGGCAAGCGCTTTGCGTACAGGGGCTTACCTTCTTCAAGGGTTTCCAGTTCCGGGCAAAGCTCTTTGATAATGCCTACATAATCGGAATCCTTATAACCGTCTACCATAACGAGGGTATGGGTGTCAGACTGGCGCAGGAGGTATTCTGCTTCGTAAATTTTATAGGCGGTGTTGACTGTTACGAGAACCGCACCGATTTTTGTGGTTGCCCAAAAGGTAATATACCACGCCGGCACATTTGTTGCCCAGATGGCAACATGGTCGCCCCGTTTTACGCCCATGGCGATAAGGGCACGGGCGAAATTGTCCACATCGTCGCGAAATTCGCTGTAGGTACGGGTATAATCAAGGGTTGTATAGCGGAATGCATACTGGTCCGGGAATTCCTCTACCATGCGGTCGAGAACCTGCGGGAAGGTTAAATCAATGAGGGTATTCTTCGGCCAGACGTATTTCCCTGTGCCGCGATTATTGTCAATGAGGTGACCGCGACGGTTACCGGAGGGCATATGCTCTTCCATAAAGCTCATAAACTGGGGGAACACAATACCGGCATCGGAAAGCTCCGGCGCCCAGCGTTTTACCCATTCGAGGGACACAAAGCCTTCATAATTGATGGAGCGAAGGGCAAGGAGCATATCGGCAAGCGGCAAATCGCCCTGCCCTAAAAGCTTATAGGCAGGCTTGCCGTTTTCCATTATGGAATCCTTGATATGCACATGCTTTATGTACGCGCCCAGGTTCTGCAGTGTTTGTTCCGGGCTTTCTCCCATAAAGCGGTACGGATGATGCAAATCCCAAATGGCGCCTATGTTATCACTGGGAATACGGTCAAGCAGTGCGCGCAGACGTGCTGTGTCGGCATACACGCCGTTGGTTTCTATCAGAAGGGTAACGCTGTGCTGTTCGGCAAACGAAATCAGTTTGCGAATTTCCTCTGCCACGGCTTCGTCATCCACTTCTTCTTCCGGCCAGGGTGCCAGGTCCCCTAAAATGCGGATATACGGCGCACCGATTTTCGCGGCGACCTCAATATAGCTGAAAATTTCGCGGCGGTTTTCTTCTTCCTTTTCCGTAAATTTCAGACAGCTACCCGTAGAAAGGCAGGGCACTTCAATTTTTTGCTCCCGAAGGCGCTGGGCCGTTGCCTCACATCTTGCCGGCGCAAACGGGGAACGGGCATTTTCGCTTTCGATTTCACGCACCTCAATGCCGTGAAACCCAAGGTCTTTTGCCATGGCGCAAATATCTGTCCAAGCGTAGTTAGGGCATGCGAGGGTTGAAAAAGCAAATTTCACTGTTATCATCCTTTCTGACATTAAAAAAAGCTTCCATCTCTAAACTTACGTAAAGAGACGAAAGCTATGCTTCCGCGGTACCACTCTTCTTGGCAGTTTTCCTGCCCACTTACCGGCATCCTGTAATGCCTTCCCGTATAACGGCGGGAGCCCGGTCGCACTTACTCGCGAAAGCTTTCAGCTGACTGCTCGGAGGGGAGCTCGAACATGCAGTGTACACCGTTTCGCAGCAACCAACGGCTCTCTTAAATACGCCCTTGCAAGTCTTATACCTCGTCATCACATTTAATTTTTTATAAGTATAGCACTTCCATTTTATTTTGTCAAGCATTTTTTGCATTTTTTTGCAAAATAAAATACCGAAATCCCCAGAGCCGCCCCTGCACTATCAATGCAAACATCACTGATTCTGCCTGCTCTCCCCGGCACAAAAAGCTGGTGAAATTCATCGCTTAAAGCATAAAGAACGCATAAGAGCAACGCCCAAAGCCAGCGTCGTTTTTCTAACCCGTAGCACGCAAACGTCCATACAGCCAAAATGCCGAGAAGGAAGTACGCAAAGAAATGGGCACTTTTTCGTATGAGTGTAATCAGCGCCGCGTCCCTGTTTGGTTTCGCCGCCTCTTCGCCAAGCTCCGGGAATACCCTTTGCACGACCTCTACAACTTTTTCCTTCACACTGTTACTTAGGGATGACGATTCTTCCGCGGGCTGTGCCGAAAAAGCAAAGATGCACACCATCCAGAAGCACAAAAGCGTTAGACTGCATATTTTTTTCGCCATTTTCTTTCTCCTGTTTTTCAAAAAGCGGGGCGGTTTTGCCGCCCCGCTTTCGGAAATTAGTACTTGAAGATAATGATTGCTTTTACCGTGCGGTTGTTGCCATGATACAGCAGAACCTGCGATGCAGAATCCGGATTTAAAGCAGAGCTCTCAAGCAGCTTTTTGTAAGTGTCAATATTTTCAAGGCTTGCACCCACAGCCACCTTGTCGGTATCCTTATTTGCTGTATAATCATACAAATAAACCGTGGCATTCTTAATGTCGTATACGTCCTGCACATCCGGCTGAATACCGCACGCATCGGCCTTTGTGGTGGGCGAAATGGCAATCTGGCCATCATCAAGCCCAATTACCGTGCCGAACACAAATCTGCCGAGGGAATACCTATCTTCACGGCTGACGTCATCAAGCTTGAAAATACGCTGGCTCTTTGCCTGATTTGCTGCCGCCACAGGGTCAGTTTCTGCAATCGGTGCTGTGATTTCCGCACCGGTTTTGAGATTGTAAATTTCCGGTTTTACGGTACCGCGTTTCAGAAGCTGCTGTGTTTCGAGCACCTTGCCGTCAGCCGAAGCGTACCGGAAAATATCGCCCAAATAATACTTGCCGCTGAACATGGACGCCGAATCGGAAAGTAGGTTTGTGCCGTCGCTACCGCCGGGGAACGCATAACCGCTGACTTTGTCAATCGGCATGTTGTCTTCCAGACCTGTAGAAACGGTTTTAGTAATGACAAAGGGCGAATTCTCCGTAATGGTTGCGGTGGCCGCATCTGCATCTATAAACGAGATAATATATTTTGCCATGTTTGTAGAGTTTAGATTGTATGCTTCAATCTGGTATTTTGTATCGGAGGCAAATGCGCTGGAATACGTCTTATTTGCATATTTCTCCAGCTTTGTAACGTCCTTCGGCACTTCCAGTACCTTTGTGGCGCTTGTAGCATTTACCACAAGCTGATTGTTCCCATCCACGAATCGACCGCTGTACTCATGTTTTAACTTTTTGGCTGTATCACTATTGTCCGCATTCGGGAATGCAATGGATAAAACAAGATCCTCTTCGCCTGGCGTACTGCTTGGCATAATGGTATCAATCATGTTGATTTCCCCATCTGCATTTACAGAATACCGAATCAGCTGAGAATATTCGGTGCTGATAACACCCATCGCACTTTTCCCTGCATTTGCAATTGCTGCCGCTTCTTTAAGTGCCGTTATTGCCTTGCCGGCATTGTTGTATGCCACGCCATCCACACGGCCGTTTCGGGCAAGAAACAATGTTTGCTCCTTCGTTTTGCCCGTTATGCCATAAAAACGCACACGAGCCTTCCCATCCACGCCTTGTTCCTGGTCTGCATTTACAATATACGCAAGATATACCGACTCCCCTTCCGATGCAGCCTTAGCCCCTGCAACCTCGCCATTCGAATCGAGGTAAACCGTTACAATTTCGCCGGTGTTTAACGCAGGCTTTGCCCCTTCATATTGGCGGAAAGCATTGGAAATCGTGTACACCTTATCCCCGATTTTAACACTGCTTTCATCCTTTTCTATAATCTTGCCGCTTGCCGTGGCAGTACTTACAACGCCCTTCCAAACCTTCTGCCCGGAAGCCGTTTCTTTGGAACGCAACACGCTGATGACATTCCATTCGGCAAGAGAATCTACAACTGCTTTCGCTTCCCCTGTGCCGTCTGCCTTTGTCAGCGAAAAATGATAGTTTCTTTCCTCCAGCGGAATCAAAAGCTCGCCTTTGCCGTACTTACCATAAATTCGCGGCGGATTTTTTAATTTTTCCGCGCTGTTTACAACAAACGTTTCGTATACTGTTACAAGAGCAACCTCTGCCATGCCGTCCCCGTCATGACAGATAAACACAATGCTTCCGGTATTTAAAGCTTCGATTTCTGCCAGCGTAAATGTGCTGTCATATTTGCCGTTATAGATAACGCTTAGGTCGTCAAATAAAACTGTGGTCAGGGCATCGTCGGAAGAATAGAACGCAAATCGGTCTTCCCGGAGCGTTTGAATATGCATGCCGGGCTTGTATTCCCAACTTTCCGTATTGTCTACAGTAATTCTCGAAATTTCATCTATCTCCCCGTCGTCTCCCTTTTGTGTATAGGCTTTGATTTTTCGGCCAAGTAACCGCATAGTATCCACGCCGTCAGGCACCTGATACATCTTTTCGCCGTCTTTCGTCTTGACAGTAATTTCCCTCTTGTCAAGACCTGTATTGCCGGTTGTAAGCCCGGTTTGGCTTATGCCGGTTACAACACCTGTAATTTGCGATTTACCCAAAAACTTCTCAAGAGCCGTCTGGCCGTCACCTACAATTGTGTTGCCGCTAGCATCTATCATAGCGGGCACAACGTCCAGACAGTTATAGGTTAAAATGGCTACTGTGCCGCGAGAGGCATAATCCTCCACCGCATTGACGGCGGCATTTTTTAATATACCTTCTTCCGCTGCTACATTTATATACCCTGCATACCAGGCACTTCCTTCGCTTGTTCTGCTTTCGGCAACCCTGCCGTATCCAAGCATACAAACGAGCATTTTAACAATTTCCGTATATTTTACCGGGTGGTCTGCCATAAACGTGCCGTCCGGATAGCCGTTGACTATTTTTTGGTCCGCAGCAAGCTTAACATACTTTTTTGCCCAATGATTTACCCCATCCACATCAGCAAAACCCGAGGGCAACGTATCATAGGCAATCTCTGCCTGCCCCATAAACGTAATAATGATTTTGGCGATTTCGCCGCGGGTAATCGTATTGTCCGGGCGGAAGGTACCGTCCTCATATCCGTTTATAATGCCGAGCTTTCCAAGTTCTCCAACTGCTTTGCCGACGGTAGTATTTTCATCAATATCCGTCAATGCCCCCACGGTCCCGTCAATTTCCTCCGCAAAGGCGGTGCCGAAGGGAATCAGCGTCAACATCAGAAGGATTGCCATCCATGCCGCCAGGCATCTTTTGTGCAGTTTCATTGTTGTTTCCTCCCATTCTTTTAGGGTATATGTGTATTCTACCATTAGTCTCCCTATAAAGTCAATAGAATTTTCTACGCCCGGTGGAAGATTACAGCTGTTCTTCTTCTTTATCCCTGTGTATCTTTTTCCGTTTTGTAAATACACAAATGCCCACAATAATCAGCACCGCGGATAAAAGCTGGGACACGCGGAAATTACCAAGCCACAAGCTGTCGGTACGGAGGCCTTCAATAAAGAGTCTGCCGATGCCGTACCCAATCATGTAAAGGCTGATAGCCCGTCCTTCAAAGCCATGTTTTTTCCTCGTGCACCAAATGAGTAAAAACAACACAAGATTCCAGAGGGATTCATACAAGAATGTAGGGTGCACGGCATGTCCGTTTATTAGCATACGCCAAGGCAGGTTTGTCGCCGTCCCATATGCCTCCGCATTGACAAAATTACCCCATCTGCCGATGCATTGCCCGATTAAAAAGCCGTATGCGCCAACGTCCAGAAACTTCCACGGGGAAAGCTTATACTTTTTGCAGTACAGCGCGCCAACCAGAAACGCCCCGATGACGCCGCCGTAAATGGCAAGACCGCCTTCCCATATGTAAAACACCGACAAAAGATTATCCTTGTACGCAGAAAAGGAAAAGAGAACATAGTACAGTCTTGCACCGACAATGGCCGCCGGCAGACCCCACAGCACCATATTATAAAGATGGTCCGGGTCTTCCCCCAGTCGTTTTGTTTCTTTGACAGCCGCATACATCCCCAGCAGTATCCCTGCCATAATAATCAGGGCATACCAGCGAATGCCGCCGCTGCCAAACGGCAGCGGGATGGCAATGGGATTCATTTTAAATTCTATACCAAAAAGCGGAAAGCCTACTGTATTCATTTTGATTCCTCCTTTACGGTTTCACAACGGAAAGCACGCTTTTTTCAGGACTCAGCCCGTTTTCCAAAACAGCGGTAACATCAGAAAGGGTAAGACCCCTAATTACATCCGGATACGTTAGAAAATCGCCGCCCCGAAACGCTAGGGGCACAAAATTATGGGCGATTTTTTCCACATCATCCATAATGCGAATCGCAGACCCAAATACGCTTCGTTTTACTCTCTCGAAATCCGCTTCTTGTATCCCCTCTTTTCGTACCTTTTCAATATGGGCAAAAATTTTGTCACGAACAGCCTCCGGATTTGGCGATTCACAATCAATTTGGAAAAGCGCATAGCCCTTGCCTGCGGAGTAACCAAAAGAAAAACTGTCACGAATCAGGTTTTCTGCATAAAGTTCCTTATAAAGAGACGTGCTTTTGCTGCACAAAATTGTCCCCAGCACCTCATAAACTGCCTCCGCATATACTGCATCTTCCATGGGCAATTCCTTAAAGCCCAGAGAAAGCATCGGTATAGAAACGGGGAATTTTGCTTCTATTTTATGGGTAGTAACAGAATGCGGCTCGTCCGGCAGGATACATTCCACCTCGGGGGAGCGTCTGTCTGCTGCCACTGCCTCTACCGTCTCCCGAACGCGGTCCACCTCTACATCGCCGCCCACAAATAAAATCATATTTTTGGGCGCATAAAAGGCATTATAGCACTGGTAAAGGAGTGTTTTATCAATCTTGGCGATGGTTTCTTGGGAGCCTGCAATATCAATGCGAATGGGGTGCTTTTCGTACATGCCGCGAAGGCAATTAAAAAAGCAATTCCAGGAGGGGTCGTCCCGGTACATATCAATTTCCTGCCCGATAATACCCTTTTCCTTCTCCACATTTTCATCAGTAAAATACGGGTTTTGGACAAACCGAATCAGGACGCGAAGGGCTTCGTATACATTTGCCGTGGCAGAAAAAAGGTAACCCGTCATATCAAAAGACGTATAGGCATTGGCGGATGCGCCGAGAGAAGAAAACTGTTCGAACACATTACCCTGTTCTTCTTCAAACAGTTTATGCTCTAAAAAGTGGGCCACGCCGTCCGGCACGCGGATTTTTACACCGTCTGCCGTAAAATGATTTTGAATAGAACCAAAATCCGCCGCAAAAATAGCAAAGCTTTTTCCAAAGCCCTTTTTCGGAAGGACAAATACACGCAGCCCGCTTTCGTGGGTAAATTCGTGGAGTTCTTCGCCGATTGTCGGGTACATTCTCATTTTGTTTCACCTCCGACTCCATTTAGAAAATAAACGGTATCCATAGAAATCCTTCGGGCAATCTCCGGAATTTGCTTTGGACGAACTGCCAGAATTTTTTCAATCACTGTATCCACGTCCACCAGCACCCCTGTGGGAAGCTGCCGCCGATAATACCCTAATAGCAGAGACGGCGAATCCTTATAGGAACGAAGCTGATTTACAAGCCCCTGCACCGTGCCGGAAAATTCCGCATCCGTAATATGCCCCGCCAGAATTTCCTCGTGCTGTGCGCGGATTGCCTCCAGTGCAACGCTGTATTTTGCAAATTCAATGCCGGACTGCACAAACATAAGCCCCTTCGCCTTTTCAAGACCCGAGGACGCATAATAGCAAAGGCTCATTTTTTCGCGCACGTTATTAAAAAGTTTCGAGGCCGTGCCACCGCCGAAAATCCCGTTGTAAACCATGAGGGCGTAATAATCATCCGAGGCAGGGTCTACGTCCGTGCGGTAACCGATGACAAGCTTACCCTGCTGTACCGGCTCCCTGTCTTCTACATACTGAACACGTTCTGCTGTCCTACGTGTAGTTTTCGGATGAGACGCCCCACGCCCGCCAAGTGTTTCAGCAAAAGCTTCCGCACTTTGGATTGCCTGTTCGACTTTAAAGGCACCTGTGACGAAAATATCTATCTTTGCCCCCGCCAGCATTTCCCGATATAAGGCATAGACGCTCTCGGGCGTAAGTAAGGCAAGGTCTTCTTCCCGTCCGTCTGCCCGAATCCCGTACGGCTCATCCTTACACATTTCTTCGCAGCATCTTACCATTGCCAGGCGACGCTTATCGTTTACGATACTTTTAATATCCTCCCGAAGGGCTTCCCGTTCTCTTTGGAACACGTCTTTTAAAAAGGCACCGTTTTCTGTTTTCGGCTCTAGAATAATGGTTTTTAGAAGTGCCTGTACTTCCTCAAAAAGGGACTCGCCGGCATAACGGTCCGCAATGGAATCTCCCACAAAGGAGATCACCTGTACCTCGCCTATCTTTTCCGTCCCCGTGCGCACCCGGGCACCGTACATTTCCTCTGTTTTAAGACTGAGGGCAGACCTGTCTCCATAGCGGCTATTTCCTGCCGTTAAAAGCTTGGGAAGCAGTGCCAGCCCCGTCGCCGTTTCCTTTTGAAGCGGCATATTAAAATAAATGCCCTGCACACAGTTTTTAAACTTTTCATCCGGCAGCATATACAGCGTGATGCCTTCAGCTAGTGTTCTTGTTTGTATATCCACGTTGCTACCTCCAATAAAACTTCCTTTTTATTATTTACAGGGTTTAGAATTGCATACATAAAAAGCCTTTCGAGGGCTTCTCCGATTTCCCTGCCGCAAAAACCGATTGTCTGCATGTCATCCCCGGAAACAGCCAGCTCGTTTATTTGCATGGGTGCACCATTTTCACGGGCGCTCTCCCATTCTTTTTCTGCCTCAGCGTTGTCAATGAAGGAAAAGAACGCGTCGGGCGCAGTATAGCGAAGCCGTGCCACGTCCGCCACGATATGCTTTCCTTTTGTATACGCCGCCAGCTCTCCGCAAGACAAAATAAGAGCACGCGGTGCACGAAGGCTTCGCAGAATTCCGGCAGTGTCCTCGCCGCAAAGATGTACCCATTTCCCCGCAATCGCATTGCAGTTTGCCGTTCTTTGGCATGTCTCTTCCGTTAGCGGCTCCAGAGGCATAACTGCGCGAAAAATCGTTTCGGCTCGTTTTAAATCCGCGGCGCCGGCGCATGCAAGCAGCTTAGAAAGCTCCGCAAAAATCCGTTCCCGGCTGACATAAGAAAGCGATGCAGCCAGCCGCCGTGCCGCTTCTTCCGTTTCCTTCTCTATGGAAAAGGAAAGCTGTGCGGAAAACCTGTGCAGCCGCAAAATTCTGAGGGCATCTTCGCGGAAACGCTGCGTAGGGTCTCCTACGGTGCGAAGTATTTGATTATGTAAATCGTCTTTTCCGCCAAAGGGGTCACAAAATCCGCGTTTTGGGCTGAATGCCATGGCATTTACAGTAAAATCCCGCCTAGATAAGTCCCCTTCGATTTGTGAAACGAAGGTAACAGCATCGGGATGACGGCTGTCGGCATATGCACCGTCCCTTCGAAAGGTAGTCACTTCCACATTCCCTTCAGGCAAAACCGCCGTGACGGTGCCGTGGGCAATCCCGGTATCCACCGTGTGGGAAAAGAGAGCCTTTATGGTTTCAGGAAGGGCGGCGGTGGTCACATCATAATCATGCGGACACACGCCTCGCAAAAGGTCACGCACGCAGCCGCCCACGGCGTACGCCGCATATCCTGCTTGTTCCAGCGTTTCGCATATAGCCTCAATGTGTTTCGGCAATGCAAGCACTTTCTTCTTCCTTTCCATAGTGTTCTGCGATAAAATCAAATAAAAGCTTGGTTGGATTTCGGGGGCTTACCGCCCGAATCCCTTCTCGCAGATTTTCTCTTCTCCAGTCATTTTGTAAAAACTGAAATACAGCTTCCTCCACAGGATATGTATCACTCACCGCCATAGCGAGCCCGTTATTTACCAAAAATTCACGATTGCGGTCCTCATGCCCCGGAATGGGATTCATCAAAATGACCGGAATGGCTTTGACAAGACTCTCTGAAAGGGTAATGCCACCGGGTTTGGAAATCATAAAGTCGGATGCATCCATTAAAACGTCCACATTGTCAACAAAGCCGTAGACGCGAAGGTCGTGGGCGGTTTGCAGTCGTTCAATATCTCGTTTTGCCCGTTCATTTTTACCGCAAACACATAAAATCTGAAAATCCGTGTCGATTTTATCAATTTGTTTAATGCTTTTCGTCATGTTGCCGTAGCCCATACTGCCCATCATAACAAGAATGGTTGTTTTATTTTGGAGGCCGAGCGTTTCCCTCGCCTCTTCCCTTGTAAGGTGGGACGTAAACTTTTCCCGTACCGGAATCCCAAAGGGCAGTATCTTATAGTCGGGAATACCCTTGCGAAGGCACTGAAAATTTAAAAGCGGGGATGCCGTTACATAATAGTCAAGTTCCGTATTTTCCCAATACGGATGCATGGTAAAGTCCGTAACGATACCAAATGTGGGAATGGACGCAATTTCCTCGCCCATATACGTAAGATGCATGGCGGCAAAGAGGTGGGTCGTAATAATAACGTCAGGCGAAAATTCCCGAATAAAGCGTAAAAGTTTCTGCCCCACCATACCGTCGGCAAGGCGGCTTAAATGGAAACTATGTCTGCCATTTTCGCTTTTTTCCGCCATGCGGTAGCCGCGCCGGTACATACCGGTTGCGTACTGCGTTCCCACTAGATAGCCGAACTCTATGGAATCGCTCAAAATGCGGTTTGTGTCCTTATAGGCATCCAGCACCCGACACTCTGCACCTCGTTTTTCAAAGTATTCCGAAATAGCAAGGGCCGTTTGTGTATGCCCCTGTCCCGTGGAAATGGTTAAAATTAAAACTCTCACAATTCTTCCTACCTTTCATTTGTCACCAATCTTACGCGCCCTTCATAGTATGTATTGAAACAGCGGCTTGCTGTTTCGAAATTATATCATACAATATTTAAGGAGGACTTACGCATGGGTTTATTTGGTGGATGTGGCTGTGGTGGTAACAGCAATAATTCCTGTCTTTGGATCATCATCATTTTCGTACTGCTTTTCTGCTGCGGCAATGGCAACGGCAATAATATCCTAGGCAGCAACTGCGGCTGCAATAACAACTGCTGCGACTAATTCATTTTTAGAAAGGAGACCGTCACATGAACAACTGCTACGCAAATAACAATCAAAACAACTGCTGTGAGTGGATTATCTGGATTATCATTATCTTTATTATCCTGAATTGCTGCTGCAATAACGGCAATAGCTGCTGCTAATCAAAAACTGTACTTTATCGGATAGCGGGCGGATTTTTCCGCCCCTATTTTGTTTCCATAAAATTTTTAAAAAGCGTCAGTGCCCGTCCACGGTGGCTGATGGCGTTTTTTTCTTCTGCGCACATCTGCGCAAAAGTTTTTCCCGTTTCGGGTACAAAGAATACCGGGTCATACCCAAAGCCGTTTTCTCCTTCTGGTGCCGTTGAAATCACGCCTCTGCATTCGCCGCGGAAGGTTTTTTCCTCCCCTTCCGGCGTAACATAGGCGATAACGCTGATAAACGCCGCACCCCTGTTTTCTTCAGGCACGTCCGAAAGTTCCCTTAAAAGCTTCGCCACCCTTTCCGGGTCCGTGGCATGTTCTCCCGCATACCGCGCGGAATAAATGCCGGGAGCACCGCCTAAGGCATCTACCGTAAGCCCGGAATCGTCCGCTATCGCGGCACTCCCCGTGGCACGGCATACGGCTCTCGCCTTAATTAGGGCATTTTCCTCGAATGTTTGCCCATTTTCTTCTATTTCTTCAAAAAAGCCTGCTTCCTGCATCGTGACAAACGAAAACGAGGGTAAAATCCGCCGAAATTCGTTCATTTTCCCCATATTCCCCGTGGCGACGACAAGCATACTTTTCACTCCTTTATTCCTAGTATTCGTATTATATCATACTTCCTTTTTTTTTGCAAATTTTTTGAAAATTATAAAAATTTAGAAAAAAGTCTTGTAAATTAAAAAAAGTTATGCTATAATGTATCTGTTTCAGTATGGATAGAGACCGAAGGAGGTGTAATATATATGGCAAAGTGTGATATCTGCAATAAGGGTGTTTCGTTTGGCATTCAGGTCAGCCACTCGCACAGAAGAAGCAATAAGATGTGGAAATCTAACATCAGAACAGTAAAGGCAATCGTTAACGGTACGCCGAAGACGGTGCACGTATGCTCTCGCTGCTTGCGCTCTGGTCTTGTAACGCGCGCCTAAAAAGCATGTTTGTGTGAGAGGAGATATTTGTGCCACGGCTTACAAATATCTTCTTTTTTCATATGCAGCAGAAACTGAAAGGATTGACGTAGTTTGAATAAAAAACGCAAATGGGGCGACCGCAAAGATGGCAGGCGGCTCCGGACCCTCTCGCCGATCTCCATGGTTTCCCCCTATATTATGAAAACCCGTGCCGGCGCACAAAACAAGGTACACTACACGCTGGACATCGAAAATGTAGAAGAATATATCCGCAAAAAACGGCAGGAAGGGCTGAAAAGCTTTGGCGTTCTGCACGTTTTAGTGGCGGCGTATATTCGCACGGTTTCCCGCCGTCCGGCGATTAACCGTTTTATTTCCGGACAAAAAATTTATGCCCGCAATTCCATTGAAACGATCATGGCCATTAAAATGTCCATGACGCTTGACGCGCCTGACACCATGATTAAGCTGTCCTTTTCTCCGGATGTGACTGCCGAAGATGTTTACCGTGCCTTTGTAAAGGAAATCGAAGCAAACCGCGGCGAAGGCGTAGAAGAAGAAAGTGCTTTTGATAAAACAGCTCGAATTTTGCGGTATATTCCGGGGCTTCTCCTGAAATTCACCGTATCCCTGTTGAGTTTCCTGGATTATTTCGGGCTTCTGCCCCGTTTTCTTCTGAAGGTAAGCCCCTTCCACGGCTCCATGGTCATTACGTCCATGGGTTCCTTAGGGATTCCGCCCATTTATCATCATTTGTACGACTTCGGGAATATTCCCCTTTTCATTGCATACGGTGCAAAGAAGAAAATGATTGTTCCCCAGCGCGGCACGTGTGCGCCGGAATATAAAAAATTCCTGGATTTTACCGTAACCACCGACGAGCGAATTTGTGACGGTTATTATTTCGCTTCTGCTCTTAAGGTGCTTTGCAATATACTGGAAAACCCGGATGTGCTGGATGCGCCGCCGGCGGAAGTTGTCTATGATATAGACTAAGCAAAAAGGGGATGTAAAAAAAAGTCCAGACCGCAAAAAGGCTGAATATTCTACTGAAAAGAAATAATAAAATTCAATATCTTAACAAAAACGAAGAAAAACTTCAAATTTTTGAAGTTTTTCTTTTTGTATGATGCCTTTTTGCTATGAAACAAAC
>JAZNHR010000016.1:0-3233 GCA_045577075.1 Clostridia bacterium
GGACATCGATTCCGACATAAATTATACTTTCCATTGGTGGGTCTCCTTTGTTTGCGGTAACTCGGCCGCTTGTCTTTTATCTAAGTTTGCCGTAAATCCGCGGTTTTTAACATCGCGAGGCTCACCATATTGTATGTTATGGTGACAGGCCACTGGCCTGCATGGCTAAAAGGAAAATATGAAATGCTGAAGAAACGAATAATATTTTTATTGTTTTTAATTTTTTCAATTAATTTATTTGCAGATGAATTTCCAAAACCTTTTTCCAAAAATATGAAAGAAGGTGATAAAATTATATTAAAAGGTTCTTTCAGTAGATGGAATGGACAACCTCCAAATATCAGATTTATAATATGTGATAATCAAATAATAGGAATTGGAAAAGAAGAAAATTATCCAAACAAAACAATCGAATATATACTTGAGACACAAGAAAAATCAAATGTATTGTTTGAAACAGAAGTTGCATTGGAATATATTGGAGAAATTTTTATTTCATATTACGAACAACCTTTAATGTGTTTTAATGTAGTAGAAGTGAAAATATTAAAAAAAAGGTAAGATAAGGAATATAATTTTCATCGAGTCAAGCTCGATGAAAATTATGAAATAAAACTTTAGAGTTTGCGCGAAGAAGCGGTTGTGCGCGGCTTTACCCCGCTTAAAAACTGTCTGTTTGACATATACACGTATCACAGTTATAATATATATATGATAAAGAGTTTTGCGGATAAAGAAACAGAACTTATCTACAATCAGAAGTTCTCAAAACGACTTCCAACTACAATTCAGAAAGTTGCGTTACGAAAACTCATGATGATAGATAATGCAAAGTGCCTGGAAGATTTACGAGTTCCACCGAGCAATCACCTTGAGCAGCTTTCTAGAAATAGAAAAGGTCAGCATTCAATCCGCATAAATGATCAGTGGCGTGTCTGTTTTACAGAAAAAGACGGACATTATTACGATGTAGAGATTGTGGATTACCACTAGGAGAAAACTATGTCTGATTTTATTGAAACACCAACAATCGGAGAAATCCTCAACGAAGAATTCCTTATTCCACTTGGAATTTCTGCATATAAACTTGCACAGGAAATAAATGTTCCGACTTCCCGCATTCAAGATATTCTTCATAACCGCAGAAAGATAACTGTAGATACTTCTTTAAGACTTGCAAAATTCTTTGGATTATCTGACGGCTATTTTATGTCTTTGCAGGATGATATCGATATCAGAAATGCTAAGATTGAACTTGCACCACAGTTAGAAGAAATTAAAGCGTATGCATATGCATAAAAAATGCCATAACACATATAAGGCCCCAGCTTGTCAATAAGAATCCTCAAAAAATAATCACTTAAGGCTGTCTTTTTCAGGCAGTCTTCTTTTTTTAGAGAAAAATGGAGCTTCCGTTCAAAATAAAAAGGCAAAGCCTGAATCGCAATTCAGAAAAAGATTCCAGGAAAAGCGTCCTGAATCAAACACATATAGTCGGTCACGGCAAATCTGAAAAAAACAGATTTCCGGCACGAAGAATTTCACCGGTACCCGTGCCAGGCCTGAAGCAAAAATAAGATGGTCATCATACGATGCCGACAGTTATACGGGCAGGTCAAGGCAGGGACAGTCCGCTTATTTATTTTCAACAAAAACAAAATTTAAAAAGGCGCAGTGGCAGCGTCTATTCAAAGCTCAAGAAGTCACGGCATCCGGGACAGAAAGAATGAGTGGCGGTCTAAGCCGCATATAAGATTCATTTTTCAAAAGTCCCGCCGTATACGCTTCAGTTATGCGAGATGCTCGCCGCCACTGTCCTTATTTTCAATTTTCTTATCCCCGTAAAACTTATCGGGATTAAAAGCCTCTTTGCGCTTGAGCATGTAATAAACCGTACGCCCGAGTTTCTGCGCAATAATGCTCATGGCTTTTGCTTTTCCATACCGCTGCACAAGCTTATCATGCCACCTCTGACCACGCTCATTATTACGGAGAAAGAGAACTGCCCCTTCTGAGAATGCCCACTTGAGATGCACGTTTCCGATTTTATTATGGCCGCCTTTTTCTTTCTTTCCGGCAGATTCATGGGAACACTTTACAAGACGGCAGTAAGAGATAAACTTACCGACATCTGAAAAACGATGGATGTCATCAATCTCGTAGAGAATCGTAAGGGAGAGGATGAAGCCGAGGCCCGGAACCGAATTGATGATGCTGTACGAAACAGGATCCTGCACTTCCATGCTGTCCTCAATCTGAAACTCAAGTTTTGTGATTATGTCGTGGTAAGCCTGGAACATGGCAAGATCCGCATTCACCATTTTCAAAGTTGCTGGATCACTGAACTTCTGGGGAATTGTATTTCTGTAAACTTCGCTTCTCATTCGGGAAGATGTCAGAGGTTCGTTTATATTGTACTGATGATTTGTATTTTGAAGATGAACGGAAAGCTCTGCTCGCTGTCGGACAAAGAAGAGTCGTCTTCTGAGCAGGTCGCGTACTGCACGTTTTTCTTTTGGATAAGCATATGCAATCGGGAACATACCTCCGCGAAGCAAGTTTGCAATTTTCTCTGAATCTATTTTGTCACTCTTTGTTTTTCCTCCGTGAATTGATTTCATGTAATAGGCATGTCCCAGTGCAAAATCGATTCCCTGCTCCGCACAGAAATCTGCAACCCAGTACCAGGTGAAGATGCATTCCACGCCGACTACAATGTCTTTTCCAAAAGTATTGGTCACAAGCTCCAGGTTATCTCTGGAACATTCCATATTTTTGTGGAATACAGTTTCACCGATGTTGTTGATGACACAGATGTACATGCTCTTATAAAAAAGCCGTTAAAAAAAATGCAATGCATTTTTTAGGCTTTTCAACAAAATTGCTCGCGACATTTATGGAGCGCGTTCTTGCGTGAAGGTCGATTCCAATGTAAAATTGATGCTGGTTCTTATAGAATCTCATTAAGGTCCCCCTGTCGAATTATTTAGGATATTGTGCCCTGATGGACTTATCTATCTTAGCATGATAAACCTGGGGCCTTAATGATTTTCAAAGGTTCGTAGCCGACAGGCAGTCAAGCTGCCTGCGGTACAACCAGTTGATATGGTGAGCCAAAAGTCAATATGTAAAAAACAGGAAAAGAACAGTGTCCGGGCTTGTCCGGTAGTGACCACTATGATATTCGTGCATAGGCCGAGGCCCGCTCCAGGTCAATGATCCGCCGTAGAACC
>JAZNHR010000017.1:0-3446 GCA_045577075.1 Clostridia bacterium
GTCTGTAAGCACCGTAATATAGAGGTTGCCGCTGTCGCTATGTCTTTTGACTGCACCGCTGACCTTCGCCATCTGCATAAGCGACAAAATTCCTTCCTGCATGCGGGCGCCGCCGGAGGTGGTAAAGCCGATAACCGGCAGATTCTTTGCCGTTGCCATTTCAAAAAGGCGTGTGATTTTCTCGCCCACGACCGTGCCCATGCTTCCCATCATAAAATTAGAATCCATGACGAAAATCGCGCAGTCACCGCCGTCTATCTGCCCTGTGCCGCATATAACGGCTTCGGGAAGGTGGCTGTCGCGCTTTGCTTTTGTGAGCTTTTCGTCATAGCCGGGGAAGGCAATGGGGTTGCCGCTTTGCATGCCGCCGTCCATTTCCTGAAAAGTGCCTTCGTCGATTACCATGGCAATCCGCTCAAACGCACCCATGCGATAATACGCGCCGCAAGCGGGGCAAATGTATAAGTTCTCCGAAAGCGCCGTGCTTTCCGTTTCTTGCCCGCAGGCTTTGCACACCCGTACCTCTAGTTTTTTTAGTCCAAACATTATGCTTTCACCTCATTTTCATCGATGAGTGCAAAGGAGAAGGACGCGCGGACGCATTCTACGCCGCCAACTGTTCCGATGCCCTCCGCAAAATAAAACGGCTCCATCACTCTTTTGATTTCACATCTTGTTTCAAATTCGTCACCCGGGACGACCGGCCGCTTAAACTTTGCCTTTTCAATTCCTGCAAAAAGGGGGAGCTTTGCTCCGTCCATTTTGTCCGCAAGGCATACCCCTGCCGACTGGGCAAGGATTTCGCAAAGGATGACCCCGGGCACCACGGGTTTTTCGGGGAAGTGCCCTTTTAGGAACCATTCATCCCCGTTTATTTTCTTTTTGCCATACGCCACGCCGTCTCTGTACGCTGCTTCGTCTATCAAAAGCATGGCATCTCTGTGGGGCAGTATGGTTTTGATTTGTTCCTTATCCATAGTGTACCTCTCACCTTTCTAAAAGCAACGCATGCATTGTGTCCCCCAAAGCCCAAAGAGGCGGAAAGGGAGACGGAAAGTGGCGTTTTTAGGGCGGTATTCGGTGTGTAGGAAAGGTCGCAGTCCGCATCCTGTTCCTTGTAGCCGATTGTCGGCGGAACAATGCCGTCCCGAAGTGCCAAAATCGCCGCAATGCCCTCTACGGCACCGGCGGCACCAAGGAGATGCCCCGTCATAGATTTGGTAGAGCTTATATGTAGTTTATATGCGTCATCCCCGAAGGCATTTTTAATGGCACGGGTTTCCGTTTTATCGTTCATAGGTGTGGAGGTGCCGTGGGCATTAAAATAAATTTCAGCGGCGGGTACGTCTATATCCTTTGCCGCGTCCCGAATTGCCTGTGCGGATGCAACTGCCGCCTCATCCGGCGCGGTAACATGGTGGGCATCACAGGTTGAGCCATACCCGATAACCTCGGCGTAAATTTTCGCACCTCTTGCCTTCGCGTGCTCGTATTCTTCGAGGATAAGGGCACCTGCCCCCTCGCCCATAACAAAGCCGCTTCGTCTTTTATCAAAGGGGATAGACGCCATAGAGGGGTCCTCGCTTTCCGTCAGCGCCATGCAGTTCATAAATGCCGAAACTGCAAGGGGCGTGATGGCCGCTTCACTTCCCCCTGCAATAATGGCATCGGCATAGCCTGCGCCGATGGCACGGTATGCTTCGCCGATTGCAGATGTACCTGTGGCACACGCGGTGGAAATGGAAATGCAGGGACCTTTTGCCGAGAAGCGAATGGCGATGTTGCCTGCGCCCATGTTCGGAATCATCTTCGGAATAAAATGGGGCGAAACACGAAGAGGCCCTTTTTCCATGAGATTTGCATGCTCCTGGGCAAAGGTTTCAAAGCCGCCGATGCCGGAGCCATAATATACCCCAAGCCGCTCGGGGGCAATATTTCCCATAATGCCGCTGTCCTCCACGGCCTGGGACGCGGACGCAATGGCGTAGCGCACAAAGCGGTCACTCCGCCGCACCTCCATTTTATCCATATAGACCGTGGGGTCAAAGTCACGGATTTCTGCCGCCACCTTGACGCGTATATCCGCCGTATCAAAGCGCGTAATAAAGTCAATGCCGCATTTCCCGGCCTTGAGTCCTTCCCAAAACGATTCTACATCCAGACCCAGCGGCGTCACGGCGCCAAGTCCTGTTACAACTACACGTCGCATTTCCTTACCTCCTTTTTTACATCGTGAGTCCGCCGTCAATTTTAATCACCTCGCCGGTGATATACTCTGCGGCATCGCTTGCCAAAAACGCTGCAAGATTTGCCACTTCTTCCGCCTTTCCCATGCGTTTTAAGGGAATGGCGGCAAGGCGCGGGTCGTCTTCCATGGCTTTTGTCATATCCGTTTGGATAAAGCCGGGAGCAATGGCGTTACAGCATACATTTTTCGCCGCAAATTCTCTTGCCGTTACTTTTGTGAGGGCAATCACGCCTGCCTTCGACGCGGCATAATTTGCCTGCCCGGCAATCCCTTCGATACCCGAAACGGAAGATATATTGATAATCTTACCGTGTTTCCGTTTAATAAAATTCCTGCCGCAGGCACGAATCATATGAAAACAGCCTTTGAGGTTGGTGTTTATAACCGCGTCAAAGTCCGCGTCTTCCATAGTAATGAGTAGCCCATCTCTCGTAATACCGGCATTATTGACGAGAATATCAATCGTGCCAAAATCCGAGAGAATAGCGCTGACGGTTTCCTTACAAGCGTTAAAGTCCGCTACGTCACAAGGGTAGCTTTTGCTTTCCACGCCGTATGCTTTTGTAATTTCCTCGCATACCGCCTGTGCTTTTTCTGCATTGCCGCAATAGAGAACGGCAACCGAGGCGCCTTCCTGTGCCATTTTCCTAGCGATTGCCGCACCAATCCCACGGGACGCACCTGTGACGACTGCCGTTTTTCCTTTAAGCATTTTCTCTTACCGCCTTTACTGTTTCTTCGAGGCTTTCTGCCGAATCCACGGCATATACTTTTGCCTCCGGCACAGTTTTCCGAATCAAGCCGCAAAGGGTTTTCCCGGGGCCGACCTCGATAAAGTCCGTATACCCTGCTTCCCACATATTTTCAATGGTTTTCTGCCAGAGTACGGGGCTTTTCATCTGTTTTTCCAGCATTTCGGCAAAATGCCCCTCGTAAGGCATTGCCGTGGCATTTGCGTATACGGGGAGTTTTAAATCGCTAAAATGAATACCGTCAAGATATTCTCTAAAGCTTGCCGCCGCCTCTTCCATAAAGGGAGAATGAAACGCCGCACTGACTGCCAGGGGAATACATTTTCCCCCCATGGTTTTAATTTCTTCCGTAAAGCCGGAAAGACTTTCCGCAAGACCCGAAACCACAATCTGCCCGGGGCAGTTAAAGTTTACGGGATATACTTTTTCAAACAGAGACGCCGCCT
>JAZNHR010000018.1:0-51904 GCA_045577075.1 Clostridia bacterium
TTTTCCTGTATCTGTTTTTTCGGTAAATTCGCATAAATCACCTCCCGAAACAAGTATATGCACGTTCGGAAGGTTTTGTGCGGAAACAAAAAGAAGGAGACAACGTCTCCGGCAAGTTATTATTTTTTCCATGTACTCGGCGAAAACAAAATGAGCATTGGGAAGATTTCAAGACGTCCCACAAGCATATCAAAGGTAAGGACAAGGGTTGAAAGTGCGGAATAACCGCCAAAATTTTGGGCAGGGCCCACGCCGCCAAGCCCGGGGCCGATATTGTTCATCGTCGCCGTAACGGCTGTGAAATTCGTCGTAAAATTAAAATTATCAAGGCTAATAAGAAGCACGGAAAGCGCAAAAATCACAAGATACGACGCCATGAAAACGTTGACAGCCCGTACCGTTTCATGTGCCACCTCTCGCCCGCTAAGCGTAATTTTAATTGTGTTTCGCGGATGAACGGCAATACGAATCTGTTTTATGATGCTTTTCAGTAAAATCAGTATTCTGGACACTTTGATACCGCCGCCGGTACTGCCGGCGCAGGCACCCACGAACATGAGAAGAACGAGAATAGATTTGGAAAATTCGGGCCACAGGTCAAAGTCCGTTGTAGAAAAACCCGTTGTGGTCATAATGGATGCCACTTGAAACGCACTGTGCCTAAGGGTTTCCCCAAAACCTGCAAAAAGTCCACGACAATTGATTGTAATCAGCAAAATAGATGCAAATACAAAACCGAGGTATCCCCGAAGTTCTGCCGACTTCCATACCGGCTTTACTTTTCGGAGAAGCAGCAAATGATACAAGGCGAAATCCACGCCGAATATCAGCATGAAAATGGTTATAACCACCTGACAGTAGGGCGAATAATCGGCAATACTGCTGTTTCGAACGCCAAAGCCGCCGGTTCCGGCAGTTCCGAATGTTACCGTCAGTGAATCGAAAAGGGACATACCGCCGAAAAGTAAAAGCACGATTTGGCATATGGTCAGCATAATATAAATCGTATATAGAATTTTTGCCGTAGCCTGTACCTTCGGCACAAGCTTACTGACTGCCGGACCCGGGCTTTCCGCTTTAATCAGGTGCATGGTGCTTCCGCCCGAAAGCGGTAAAATGGCAACCAAAAACACAAGCACACCCATACCGCCAATCCAATGGGTAAAGCTGCGCCAGAAAAGCAAGCTTTTCGGGAGTGCTTCCACGTCCGATAAGATACTTGCTCCCGTTGTGGTAAAGCCGGATACCGTTTCAAAAAGTGCATCCACAAAATTTGGAATATACCCTGAAATCAGAAAAGGTAACGCCCCGAAAATACTCATGCAAATCCAGCTTAAGGCAACAATGACAAACCCTTCTTTGGCATACATAGAGCGATGCTGCGGTTTTTTAAAGGACAAGCAAAGTCCTGCCAAAAAGGTGATGCCAATGCAAAGGGCAAAAACGGAAAGCATCTTCTGTTCCCCAAAGCATATGCCGCAAATGACGGGCAAAAGCATACTGACCGCTTCAATTTTAAGCACCCATCCAAGAGTGTAGGCAATCATTTTAAAGTTCATGGAATTCGTTCTTCCTTTTTATCGCAAAATGTCACTAATATCCTGAAAGCCTGCTTTCAGCGTAACCACAATGACCGTATCACCGGGCAAAATAGTATCTTTACCGCGCGGGAGCATAACCTTATTCCCTCGGTTTATACAGGCAATCAGAATATTATCCTTAAGCTTTAGCTTATCAAGAGTTGTATGGGTAATCGGTGAATTTTCCCCGATATGGAACTCCAGTGCCTCCGCCTTGCCATCCAGAATAAAATGCATGGTTTCAATGTTACTGCCGAGAGAGTTTTTCTTTGCGCGTACAAAGCGGACAATGTATTCCGCCGTGATATTTTTCGGGTACACCGTTGTGCCGATATCGAGGCGGGAAATGACATCATCATACGCAATACGGTTAATTTTCGTTACAATCTTACCGTTTGTCTTGCTCTGGGCGTACAGGGATAAAAGAATGTTTTCTTCATCTATATTCATAAGGGAAACGAGCGATTCTGCCGTTTCCAGCCCCTCCTCCAAGAGAAGGCGGTTGTCCGTGCCGTCACCGCAAACGATGGTAGCCTTAGGCAGTGCCTGACAAAGTGCATCACAGCGCGCAGGGCTTTTTTCAATCAGCTTGACATGAATCCCGGTTTCCAGAAGCTGCTGTGCCAAATAGTACGCCATGTTGCCACCACCGACAATCATGGTGTCCTTTACACGGTTGGTTTTTATGCCGATTTTCTTAAAAAAGCGGGCAACATTTTGAATGGATGCGACAATACTGACAAGGTCACCGCTTTTGAGAACAAAGTTACCGCCGGGAATAAAAGCGTCGCTTCCCCGTTCTACACCACAAACTAAAACGTCACATTCCAGTTTCGAGACGATGCTTGAAACACTCATGTTGTCAAGAATAGAATCTTCCGGGATTTTAAACTGCAGAATTTCTATGCGTCCTTTTGCAAACGTGTCAATTTTAATGGCAGACGGAAAACGGAGTACGCGGGCAATTTCACTTGCCGCCGCACGCTCCGGATTTATAATCATGGCAATGCCCAAATCGTCTTTCAAAAGATGAATCGCTTTATTATATTCAGGTTCGCGAACGCGTGCAATCGTGCGGCAATCCCCAAGCTTTTTGGCCATTAGTGCTGTCAGCAGATTTTGCTCGTCCGTACCCGTAACGGCAATTAAAATATCTGCACCCTCCACACCTGCTTCCAAAAGGGTATCCATACTAAGGCCATTGCCTATAACGCCCATGACATCGTACTGGTTTGTAATATCCTGTACTACAGCCTGGTCTGCATCGACAACCGTTATATTATGCTCCTGTTCTGCGGAAAGCTTTTCAACAAGCTTCTCGCCTACTTTTCCGCAGCCCACAATAATAATTTGCATGTGTTTCTCCTTTATATTTTGGATAATCAGCTACATCGTACCACAATTATCATCAAAATACAATATGATTTTAAAAATTTTACCAAATCTTATTGCATAAAAACTGTTTTTCATGCTATAATGGCGAAAAGACACCGGAATTTTTTTTGGGGGGGCATTGTATGCATTATTTTGATAAAAACGCTTTAAAGCTTTCCCGCCTACATATGGAGGCGCATGTAAAAATGGGCAGCACTGTTGTAGACGCCACAGCCGGAAGAGGACGGGACACGCTCCTTTTGTCAACCCTTGTGGGCGAAAACGGGAGGGTGTTCTCCTTTGATATTCAGGAGGAGGCTATCGCATCTACGCGCGCCCTTCTTTGCGAACACGGGCAGGAAAACGTAACGCTGATTTTAGACAGCCATGACAAAATGCAAAGCTATGTAAACGAAGCAGATGCCGTTGTTTTCAATTTCGGCTTTCTCCCCGGCGGCGACCACACGATTTTTTCTCACGCGCCTACGAGCTGCCGCGCCATTGACGCCGCCCTATCCATCTTAAAACCGGACGGATTTGTATCCCTTTGCATCTATTACGGCGGCGATACCGGATTTGAAGAACGGGACGGCATTTTGGCATATCTTGCGCGTTTAGACCCTAAACAATATACCGTCATGCTCCAGTCCTTCCATAACCGCAAAAACTGTCCCCCACTCTTTGCCATTATTGAGAAAAACAGAATGTAACAGATGGGGATGTAAAAAAGTCCAGGCCGTAAAAAGGCTGCATATTCTACTGACAAGAAATAATAAAATGCAATTTCTTCCCAAAAAAATATGCAACCACGCAGGCACCTCTTAAAAATCATTTTACTCGCTGTATCACCAAACAAAGGGAATTACTTTGTATTTTACTCGATTTTTATACGCTGTATATCCACTAAGCTCTTTTTCCAGTAGCTTTTCTTCATTCTCAATTCTAGCTGCAATCACTGCAATATACGGCATAAAACAAAGAAGGGACCACCAAGAACCAAGAACTATGGGAATAGCAAGAAAAAGCCACAGCGTCACCGCATACATTGGATGGCGGACAATCCCGTAAAGTCCTGTATCGACAACCTTTTGATTTTTTTGCACTGTAACCGTTCTGGAAAGATACATGTTTTCTCTCATAACCTCGGCATATAGTCCATAAGCAAACAGCAATATGACTGCGGCAACGATGACTACCGACATCGGCACACGCGACCACCCAAAGCGGAAATCAAGACCTGCAACGATAAAACCTGCAATGAACAATAGTGCCGAAATGGAAACGACAACTTTTTGCGTTGTTTCAGTCTCTTTTGCATCCAGTCGCTTTTCCAGTAAAACGGGAGATTTTATAAACAGGACAAGTCCAAGGATAAACATAGGGATAAATAGTAAGCCAATAAACAACCAGCCGTTCCAATAGCGTAAAGTACCTGCAGAAAGAAATAATACTGCTCCAACAAACACAAGGCCTATGACAAATTTTATAAGTGCATGCAGTAAAAGTTTCATGTTACGAACCTCCAAGTCAAGCCGTTATTGCCTCTTCATTTGTCGCAGAAATAACCATACCGCTACCAAGAGAGTAATGACTGCATATCCCAGCACCCACCATATGTGTGGGAAAATAGCAGAAAAATCGCCTGCCAGTACCGCCCGTTCCATATTTACAGCGTGAACAAACGGAAGTGCATAGGAAATCTTCTTAAAAGTACCGCCCACGAGGTCAAGGTCAAACCATACGCCGGACAACCACGCGGAAAGGTTTGTAAGCAGGGCACCACAGATGCCGCCGACTTGCTTATCGGTAAACACGCTTCCGCAAAGCAGACCTAAAGCAATGTAGAGAATGGAAACAGGAATGATACATACAATGGCATAAAAAATGCCAACTGTAATCTCTAAACCGAGCATAATCGCAGCAATGTAGCAAATGACGCATTGCGCGGCAGCAATCGGTATAATCGGCAGCGTGTAACCCAGTATAAAATCCATTGGCGTTAGTGGCGTAGTATATAAACGCTGTAATAGCAAACTGCCTCTGTCTTTCGCAATAATGGTTGCAGAAAATAACGTCATAAACGCCAAACCGAAAACCGTAATACCCGGCGTTAAATGCTGTATTTCAAAAAGGCGTACCGGTATATTGGCTTGAATTGCACATAGCAAAAGAAGCAGCACAAGGGGAAAACCCAGCCCAAAGAACAGATTCAACGGATCCCGTAATATTTCTTTTGTATTCCTATTCGCAAACGTCAACATTTTCATTTTGCCACCCCCTTAACAACACGAATAAAAGCTTTCTCAAAACTGTCCGTTCCTGCTGTTTCCTTAATCTTATCCGCAGTATCACAGATAAGAAGCTTGCCGTCTTTCATAATAGCGATACGGTCAGATAAAGCCTCGGCTTCCTCCATATAATGTGTTGTTAGAATGATGGTAACCTTGCCTTTGAGAGATCGAATTACATCCCACAAGTCACTTCGCGCAAGCACATCAAGTCCAAGCGTAGGCTCATCAAGGAAAAGGATCTCCGGCTCGCTGATAAGAGCCATGGCAATGCTTAATCTGCGTTGCCAGCCGCCAGAAAGTTTACCTGCTTTTTTCTTCATTACGCTTTCAAGACCGAACAGTTCTGTAAGTTCCGTAATCCTTGCATTTCTCTTATCCTTTGTAAAGCCATGCACGCCGCACATAAGTGCAAGATTTTCACGGACAGAAAGACCGGGTGCCACCGCTGTCTCCTGCGGTGAAACAGATATCATGGCTTTTACCGCCGCCGAATCTTTGCAAATGCTTTTATTGTTCAAAAAAGCATCTCCGCTTGTGGGCTGTGTCAGGCAGGACAGCATTTTAATCGTGGTTGTTTTTCCTGCACCGTTTATGCCGAGAAGAGAGAACAATTCGCCCTTGTGAACAGAAAGACTAAGGGTATCTACCGCAACCACATCTTTATATTTTTTAGTTAAATTTTTAATCCTGATAGCATCCATACCTGATTACTCCATTCCATATTGTTTGCGCATCCCTTGATATGCGTCAGTAAGCATACGGCTTATAAGCTCCCATTCAAAATTCACAAAGCCCGTTGCAACCATAGTAGCAATCCCATGCACGTAGGCCCACATTTCAAGATGAAACAGCTTCGCAGCTTCTCTGCTAAGCCCTGTATTTCTTTGCACAACAGATTCCATTTTATCCCCGAGTTCGCTTGACTCAGGAATGATCTCGTTTGTACGGTCACGCATATAAAGAAGCTTAAAAAGCTCCTTTTCCTCCTTTGCAAAGCGAATATACGCCATACCGCTTGCCTTATAGGCAGGGAACTCTCCCCTTTCTACTTCCCGCCGTATATATTCTTGGCATAGTACATCCGCTTTTTCCACAACGGCACGACGAAGCCCATCCATTGTTGCAAAATTTGAGAAAATCGGCTGGGTGGAGCATTGCAATATAGCCGCAATGTTTCTTGCATTGACCGCCTGTGCGCCATTCTTCCGCACAATTTCAACAGCGGTATTGATAATTTCATCTTCCGTTATTTTTACTTTAGGCGGCATATTTTTCCTCCTTTATATAACACCAGTTATATATCTTATGTTATTTTATCATGAAATTCATACAAAATCAATGGTTTTCGCAAAAATAATGGCAAAGAGAAGTGAATCTCCTTGCCAAAATCAAATTCCTGTTTGCCAAGCATTACTTTAATCCACGGCTGCTAATGAAAGCATACATCGTTACAAGCCCTGCACTCACCAAAACACCGCCAATAATATCGGTAAGCCAATGTACACCCGAAAGAAGTCTGCCCATTACCATAAAAATCATAAAAGTAGAAAGCAAGCATGCTACAGTTTTTCTAAGCCATTTGTTCTTTATGCGAATGTTAAACTGCAGTATGGCAGGCAACATAACACACAGTACAAGCATGGTTGTGGAAGATGGATACGCTCTCTTTCTGGCATTTACTGTCTGCAATAGAACTCTATCTCTTTTTATACATAATCAATTCGGGATTTTCGCCATTTTCTTCATACGTGCACACAAGAATAAAATCCATATTACAGGCAACGCCAAAGCACCTGTCACCTCCAAATTCACATTCCAATTGATTTCCCAAATAGGTCGCTCCATCATCTAAAAACTTTACCCTTTTTCCGTTTGGAAGTCTATATTCAAAATTGATATATCCACCAACTAAGGCATTAAGCTTTTTCAGTTTTGGCATGCCTTCAATGTTTAGTGCATTGATTTCCGCAATCAAAAGTTTTTTGCATTCCTCAAAAGCTCCATTACCGCCAAGTTCTTTGTACCGCTTCCAATAATCAAGCTTTGGCAGCGTTTCTTGCAAATATGAACGCACCACTTCCTCCGGATGTTCTTCGTTAGTCATATGTTTTACACAAACATCAATCAAATCATCCATATCGTGGTACAGATATTCTCCATCTGCGTAGCACCATTTACAGTATTCTTCATTAAAGAAACCATCTGTTTCCTTACTAATGTTAGAATCTTCTAAAGGCATACCGCAACATTGACACACAAGTTCTCTCGGAGAACCGAGAAGTGTATTGATAGATACATCAAACAGTTTTGAGAGCAATTTGAGTGTTTCAGTGTTTGGCACCGTCTCTCCGGTTTCCCAACGGGAAACTGCCTGTCTGGTTACGAATATCTTTTCTGCAAGCGCTTCCTGGGAAAGACCTCTCTTAGTTCTAAGTTCCACTATAATATCTTTTGTTTTCATAAAACTATCACCTCGTACACATTATACAATGCGTACTTAAAGTAAACAAGCAACTCTCTGTTGCTGTCATGATTTTTTCTGATATATAAAGTAGCAAATCCAATAAATAATTACGAGAACAAATTGAGAATATCCAAACCATTTTGCTACATCAGGCATATCAATTAGTGCTGTGATAATTACCACTGTGCTACTAATTAAAAGATATATGGAAAATGTAGCACTTTTTGCCTTTTGAATAATTGATACATTTCTTTCATCAGTTTCGTTGATTTTTTGCTTTTTGATACTTTCCTCGTTTTTAGTAATTTTTAAATATTGTATAATGCGTGCAACGCCGACCATCGCTACTGCAAAACCAAATGCCGATATGAACTCATTGTTAGATTTTGATGCAAATACCCCAACAATCATCATTACCCCAAGTGCAATACAAATAACACCAATGTACAATCTTTGTTTAAGTTTCTTTTTGTAGTCCATATTTAATCCTCCTCAAAAATAAAAATATCTTCAATTTTCATATCAAAATATTTTGATATTTTATGAGCAAGCTGCAGTGATGCGTTATATTTCCCGTTTTCCAGTGATATAATTGTTTGACGGGTTACGCCTACCGCCCCCGCCAAATCATCTTGCGTTACTTTGTTTTCCTTACGCAATTCTCTTATTCTGTTCTGCAAGCAACCACCCCCCGCATATAGTAAAGCACGCTTTACATTTTTTATAATAACATACGCAGTTTAAAATGTCAAGTATATTTTACATTTTTATTTAAATAAAAGATGTGGCCGAATGAACGACCCCCAAAAGTTAGACCAAAAATCTAACGATTGGGAGGTCGGTTTTTTATGGTAAAATACAGTTATGAATTTAAAAGAGAGGAAGCTCTTCTGAAAAAACTGCGAGAATTGTCCACAGTCTCCGAGGACAGTTCAAATTAAAAGACCTTCTCGCAGCAGTTGGTTTTCCAAAGGCAACCTATATGTTTTGGCAAAAGCGATTTGATAGAGAAAATCCCGATAAACATTTAGAGAATATAATCACCGAAATACATATAGAAAACAAGGATTACGGTTACAGACGAGTATATAGAGAATTACGAAACAGAAAGATTTTTGTAAACAAAAAGAAAGTTCAAAGACTTATGCAAAAATTAGGCTTTCAGGTTACATCATTTACTCGTAAAAGCGCAGATATAATTCATACAAAGGTAATGTTGGCAAAATATCACCCAATAGAATTAACCGAAGATATAACACAAATATTCCTCATCAAAAAATTACTACCGATACCACGGAATTTAAGTATTATGAGACAGAAAACAAAGGCAGAATGGTAATTAAAAAATTGTATTTATATACTTTCCTTGCTATGTTCAACAGAGAAGTTTGAAGCTACAGCATAAGTCAAAATCCATCTGCTATTGGTATATTGTCTGCCCAAAGGAAAGCAAGAAATGTATTATGGAACAACCTATTACAGCTTTGATGAACTCAAGAAAGCTATTGAAAAGTACATAAAATATTATAACGAGAAAAGAATTAAAGAGAACCTTGAGTGGATGAGTCCGGTTCAGTATCGGCTCAACGCCTTGGCTGCATAAAAATAGCGTAGCAGTCGTTAAAACTACTACGCTATAAAAAGTCTAACTTTTTGGGGTCACATCAGCGGCGCCTTTTAAGTTTACGGCTTTTATTTCAGTTTTGTTTTGTCCCCGAAGTATTCTTTGGTCAGCCTTGCCACCACGCCGGACAGGGCGAACAGTGCAACAAAGTTCGGAATCGCCATGAGGCCGTTAAAGGTATCTGCAAGGTCCCATGCAACATCTAAAGAGGTTGTGGCGCCGACTACAATCATGACAATGAAGATAAACTGATAAATCTTTGTAGCTTTCATACCGAACAAGTATTCCATACATCTTGTGCCGTACAGAGACCATCCAAGGATGGTGGAATAGGCAAAGAACATAAGGGCAATCGCCACAAAGAGCGAGGCAAACTGATTGCCAAATACGGTGGCAAAGGCACTTGTAATCAGTTCTGCGCCCGGTTTGACGCCAAACTCAATGGGGACACCGCTTACAATAACGGTAAGGCCCGTCAGGGTACAAATCAAAAGTGTGTCTGCAAAAACTTCAAAAATACCGTATAAGCCCTGCTTTACAGCGCTGTCCGTTTCCGCGGCAGCATGTGCAATCGCGGCAGAGCCAAGACCTGCTTCGTTCGAGAATGCACTGCGACGAAGACCCCAAACGAGTGCTTCTTTAAGCGCAATACCGCTTGCGGCACCCAATACCGCGCGCGGTGTAAATGCGGCCCGGAAAATCTTTGCAAACGCATCGCCGATATTTCCAAAATTCCAGATAATAACGACTAAAGTGAAAATGATGTAGAAAAGGCTCATAAACGGTACCATGTATTCTGTGATTTTACCGATACGTTTGATACCGCCAAGGAGTGCAACACCTGTTATAACCGCCATCAAGATGCCGACGATAAGACTTACAGTACCCTGGTTTTCTGCCATGGACGGCACAAAAGCGGCAATCGCATTGTTAATAGAGCCTGTAATACTGTTTGCCTGAGAAAGGTTACCGATACCAAAGGATGCTAAAATGGCAAATCCGGCAAAGAGAATCGCCAGCCATTTCCAGCTTTTTCCAAGTCCGTTTACGATGTAGTACATCGGGCCGCCGACCCAGTCGTCTTTTTTGTTGCGCTCTCTGAAGTGCACAGATAAAACGACCTCAGAATACTTGATAATCATACCAAGAAGTGCCGCAACCCAAAGCCAAAGGAGTGCGCCGTAGCCACCCATGGCAATTGCCTGACAGGTACCAATGATGTTACCGGTGCCAACTGTTGCGGCAAGGGCAGTCGTCAACGCCTGGAAGGGCGTTACCGAGCCTTCCTTCGCTTCTGACTTACGAAAGGCTTTGCCGATTGTATTCTTTAAGGTATAGCCTAATTTGCCAAACTGTATCGCGCGGTTGCGAATGGTAAAATATACACCGCCTAACGCAACACAAGGCAGCAGAATGTACATCCACGCCACTGTGTTCAGCGGGCCTGTAAAGAAATTCAGGATCGCCTGCATACTCATTCCCCTTTAATTAAACTATTTAAGACTGAAAGGTTATTCCCACTCAATCGTCCCTACAGGTTTGGGTGTAAGGTCAAGGAGGACGCGGTTAATGCCTTCCACCTCGCTCGTGATGCGAGCTGTGATTTTATGAAGTACGGGATAGGGTACTTCTTCAATCGTGGCAGTCATAGCGTCAGTCGTATTGACGGCGCGAATGATTGCCGGCCAGCCTTCATAGCGCTTATCGTTTCTAACGCCCACACTTTTAAAATCGGGAACAGAAATGAAATACTGCCATACTTTTTCGGCAAGGCCGCAGTTATCAAATTCCTCGCGAAGAATTGCATCTGCCTCGCGAAGGGCTTGAAGTCTATCTCTTGTAATGGCGCCGAGGCAACGAACGCCAAGACCCGGGCCCGGGAACGGCTGACGATATACCATTGCGTGCGGAAGTCCTAACGCTTCGCCGACAACGCGGACCTCATCCTTATACAAAAGCCGTACAGGCTCGACAAGTTCAAACTGCATTTCTTCCGGCAGACCCCCTACATTGTGGTGGGCTTTTACGCCGTCGCTTTCTAAAATGTCAGGATAAATCGTACCTTGGGCGAGGAAAGAGATGCCTTCGAGCTTGGAGGCTTCTTCATCAAACACTTTAATGAATTCGCCGCCGATAATTTTACGCTTCTTTTCCGGCTCGGAAACGCCTGCCAGTAAATCTAAAAAGCGGTCGGTAGCGTCAATATAAATGAGGTTTGCGTCCAGCTCCTTGCCGAAAATTTCGACAACCTGTTCGCTTTCGCCTTTACGCATAAGGCCGTGATTTACGTGCACGCATACGAGCTGTTTGCCGATGGCTTTTATAAGAAGTGCGGCAACAACCGACGAGTCTACGCCGCCAGAAAGTGCCAGCAGCACCTTTTTATCTCCCACCTGTGCACGCACTGCGGCAACTTGCTCTTCAATAAAAGCATCTGCCAGTGCTTTGGTCGTAATTCTCTCCATAGAATCGGGTCTTTTGTTATTCATCTACCGCTCATCCCCTCTATAATAATTTAGGAAAATTTTGAATGGTATAATAATACCACATTTTTGCAAAAATAGCAAGAAAAAAATAATAAAACGGACGGATTTCGGAGGCAAATATATGGGGACGGTATTTAGAAAATATTTTACTTCTTATTTTTATATACTCATAGGCTCTCTGTTGCTTGCGCTGGGGCTGCGTCTTTTTTTGGTGCCTGTGAAAATTTCCCCCGGTGGCGTCAGCTCTATTGCCACCGTTTTTCTGTATCTGTTCCGCGTTCCACTATCTATAACGACGCTCCTCGCAAACGCCGTTTTATTTGTATTCGGCTATAAGTTTCTCGGAAAAACCGGCATTTTAAAGACGGTGGCAGGCGTTTTATTCTCTTCCTTATTCCTCGCACTATTTTCTTCTTTGCCTGTCTACCGCGATGACATTTTAGTCAGTGCCCTTATAGGCGGTCTTTTTTCAGGCACAGGGATTGGCCTCTGTGTGCGCCAGGAAGCATCCACGGGCGGCAGTGATTTTGCAGCACTACTCTTAAACCGATTCTTCCCCCACATTTCTGTTTCTCTTTTTATACTGGCCATTGACTGTGTGATTATTCTTGCCGCAGGGCTTGTGTTTCGCAGCATAACTATTTCCGCCTATTCCGCCATCTCTCTTTTTATTTCCATGAAAGCGACAGACCTGATTTTATCCTTTGGAGATGCGGCAAAATCTATCTTTATTCTTTCCGAAAAAACAACCGAGATTTCCGCTGAAATTCAAAATCGGTTTCAACGTAGCACGACGGGTATTTACAGCCGTGGTATGTACGAAGGCGAAAACCGCCTGATGCTCCTTTCGGTTGTAAGCCCAAAAGAGCTGCCAGCCCTCATGCATCTTGTGCGGCGCGTAGACAGGGACGCTTTTATTATTGTTTCGGACGCAAGAGAAGTGCTTGGGGAAGGCTTTAAATCCGGAACAAAATATGATATAGTCCATGACAAGAAAAAACCTAACCGATAAACATCGGCTAGGTTTTATATTTAGCGGAGCGCTTCTAACGCTTCGCGCAGTTTCGTTTGAATAACGCCAGGGTTTGCCTTGCCTTTGGAGGCACGCATAACCTGTCCTGTTAAAAAGCCGATGGCTTTATCCTTGCCTGCCTTAAAGTCAGCAACAGCCGCTTCATTTTGGGCGAGCACACCCTGAATCATTTCCATGATGGCGCCTTCGTCACTAATCTGGGCAAGACCCTTCTCTTCCACAATTTGTTTCGGGCTCTTGTCGCCTTTAAACATTTCGGGTAAGACCTGCTTTGCAATCGTGCCGGAAATGGCACCGCTTTCAATCATGGAAATAAGTTCTGCAAGCGCCTTGCCGCCAAAGGGAATGTTTTCGGCGTCCAGCATGGTTTCATTTAAGATTTTGCTGATTTCGCCAAGGAGCCAATTGGAAACGGCTTTCGGCTTTGCGCCTTCCTGCACAGCGTCCTCAAAAAGCTTGGAAAGGCCGAGCGATGCAGCGAGAAGCCCTGCATCATATTTCGGCAAATCGTAATCCTCTACGTACCGCTTTTTCTTTTCAGATGGAAGCTCGGGAAGAGAAGTACGAAGTTCCTCCTTCCATGCCTCGTCTACATAAATCGGCATTAAATCCGGCTCGGGGAAATAGCGGTAGTCATGTGCTTCTTCCTTCGAACGCATGAGAAAGCTTTCGCCCTTGGCATCGTCCCAGCGGCGTGTTTCCTGTTCCACGGTGCCGCCGGCTTCCAAAATGGCAATCTGCCTATCGCGCTCAAAGCGAATAGCGCGCACAGCCGCATGGAAGGAGTTTACATTCTTACACTCGGAGCGAACGCCAAATTCCTTTTGCCCCTCCGGGCGCACGGAAACGTTAATATCACAGCGAAGGGAGCCTTCCTGCATCTTACAGTCGGAAACGCCGATTGCCTGAAGGGTAGATTTAATGGCTTCCAGAAATGCCATGGCTTCCTCGGGCGAGCGCATATCCGGCTCGCTGACAATTTCGATAAGCGGAACACCGCCGCGGTTATAGTCTACAAGAGAGAAGTTGGCGCCTTCCGCGTGAAGAAGTTTACCGGCGTCCTCTTCTATATGGATACGGGTAATCCCGATGTTTTTAAGGCCGTCTTCCGTATCAATTTCCACATAACCATGCTCGCAAAGAGGCAGGTCAAACTGGGAAATCTGGTAAGCCTTAGGAAGGTCGGGATAAAAATAATTCTTCCTGTCCTGCTTACAGTAGGACGCAATAGAGCAGTGCATACTAAGACCGGCTTTAATGCCGTAGTCTACCACGGTTCGGTTTAAAACGGGAAGTGCCCCCGGCAAACCAATACAAACGGGACAGCAGCGCGTATTCGTATCACCGCCGAAGCTGTTTTCGCAGCTACAATAAATCTTTGTTTTGGTGGCAAGCTCTGCATGCACCTCAAGACCAATCACGGTTTCGTATTTCATCCTTATCTGCCTCCCTTCGCAAGTTCTAGAGCGTATGCCGCCCGAAGTACCTCGTTGTCACGGAGTCTCCCGCCGATAAGCTGAATACCGATGGGCAGACCTTCTTCGTCATTTCCGTACGGCATGCTTAGTGCCGGCAGACCTGCAATGTTTATGGAAACAGTGCAGATATCAGCAAGATACATTTGCACAGGGTCCGCACTCTTTTCGCCAAACTTCCAAGCCGTGCAGGGCGAGGTGGGCGTTAAAATACAGTCGACCGTTTGGAATACGCGGGCAAAGTCCTGACAGATAAGGGTGCGCGTTTGTTGCGCCTTTTTATAGTAGGCATCATAATAGCCGCTGCTTAAAACGAAGGTGCCGAGCATGATACGGCGTTTTACTTCCTTGCCGAAGCCTTCGCTTCTTGTCTTTAAGAAAAGGCTTTCAAGGTCGTCACACCCTTCTGCGCGATAGCCGTACCGCACGCCGTCATACCGGGCGAGATTGGAGCTGGCTTCTGCGGAAGAAATGAGATAATATGCTTCCAACGCATAGTCAAGCATGGGTAAGGAGCATTCTATAACTTCTGCGCCCATAGCTTCGTACGCTTTTGCCGCCGAAAGCACCGCTTCGCGAACAGCAGGGGAAACGGCGTCACTTAAATATTCTTTTGGAAGGCCAATTCGCATACCCTTACATTCTCCTGTAAGTGCGCCCAAAAAGTCGGGCGTTTGAACGGAAAGAGAGGTGGAGTCCTTCTCGTCTTTTCCGGAAATGGCGGCAAGAACCGTAGCGCAGTCCCGCACATCTTTCGTAATGGGCCCGATTTGGTCAAGAGAAGATGCAAAGGCAATAAGGCCATACCGGGATACAAGCCCATAGGTCGGCTTCATGCCCACAACGCCGCAAAATGATGCAGGCTGGCGAATGGAGCCGCCTGTGTCGGACCCAAGGGCAAACACGGCTTCATCCGCCGCGACAGCCGCGGCACTTCCGCCGGAGGAGCCGCCGGGCACACATGCGGTGTTTCTCGGGTTTTTCGTTTTCTTAAAATAGGAGTTTTCCGTAGAAGAGCCCATGGCAAACTCGTCCATGTTCGCTTTGCCAATCATAACCGCATCCGCGGCGCAAAGCTTTTCGGCCGCCGTCGCCGTATACGGGGGCACATAGTTATACAGCATTTTGGACGCACACGTTGTCAAAACGCCCTTCGTGGAAATATTATCTTTAATGGCAACAGGAATGCCGGCAAGCGGGGAAATCGCTTCTCCACTTGCAAATTTCTTATCTACCGCTTCTGCCTTTTTAATTGCCTCATCCCCTGTTACGGTAATCAGACTTTCAATCATGGGCTCTGTTTCTTCTATATGGGCAAGCTGTGCACGGGTAAGCTCTAAAGCCGAAATTTCACGATTTTTAAGCTTTTCGTGCAAGGCGTGCGCCGTCATGGAAAGTAGCGCTTTCATATCTGTTCGTCCTTTCTATTCAACGGTTTTCGGTACAACAAAACATTCCATATCCGCTTTCGGGGCATTCTGTAAAATTTCTGCCGTGGACAGGGAAGGCTTAATTTCGTCTTGGCGAAAAACATTTTTTTCGTCTGCCGCAAACATGGTAGGGTCTGCCTCGGTCTTGAGAGCGGAAAGCTTGTCCGCAAAAGCCAGTATGCTTTGCATTTCGCCTGTCAGACGTTCCTTTTCCTCGACAGATAAGGCAAGCTTGGAAAGCTTTGCAAGATGTTCTATTTCCTGCATTGTAATTGCCATAGATTTTACTCCTCTCATTCTACAATACATTTCGGCTGAAACTGTAAATAGTCCGCCGAAACAAGTAAATCGCGTTCGCTTTGTGCAAATTTATTCCACGCGTTTTTGCCGTGCAGATGACCGTACACGCAAAAAGCCACGTTATATGCGTCCAGTAGTTCCTGAAACCCAACGTCTGGCGGATAGTGCATCATGACAATGCGCTTATCCGAAAGCTTCTCCCCTTCTTTGAGAGAAAGCTCCAGCCGTACCATTTCCCGTTCGTAAATTTTGCGGTCCTCGCCGAAAAAATCCGACTCAAAGGGCGACTTCCACCCTCTGCATGCACAGATGGCATACCCATCTGCCATGGCGCTGTTATTATGCAAAAAGGTAATGGTATTTAGGCTATGCTCCTCCAGAAAGGCACGAAGCTTTGTAGCGGTTGTCCACCAATAATCGTGGTTTCCTTTGGAAATCAATTTCCGCCCGGGAAGGGCGTTAATAAAATGAAAATCCGGCAACGCTTCTTCCAGGTATGTTGCCCAGGAAACATCACCGCCAATTAAAACTGTATCGGTTTCCCGTACTGTATTTTTCCAGTTTTCGGAAATCCGCTGTACATAATTTTCCCATCCGTCGCCAAAAATATCCATTGGCTTATCAATGCCGAGCGGCAGATGCAAATCACTCATGGCAAATATCGCCATACCGATTCTCCCTTAGTATAGAATTTGAATTTTGGTGCATGCTAAGTGCTGATGCTAAAAAGTTAAAGGAGGTTTTTTCTATGCAACCGAATGATAACCGCGACGTCCTCCGCGACGTAAAATGCAGCGTGGAAAGCTGCCACTTTAATGACTGTGACGGCAACTGCACGGCTGAAGAAATCGAGGTCAGCCCCTGCAGCGGCACGGGCTGTGAAGGTACACTTTGTGCCACCTTCATTGACCGTGATAAGTGTCAAGGCTGTTTCTAACGGAAGCCAGTATCGGGCTAGGGAAAATGCACAGATTTCTCTTCGCCCAAAGGGGCTTTGGCAAAATGAAATCATTTTGCCAAAGCCCCGATGCTTTTTAAATCCCTAACAGTTCTAAAACGGTCTGACGCATTTTATCCGGTGCACATGTCTTATCAAACCGCGCTTCTTTTTCGCGAAGAGAAGAAAGTGCCGTGGGAATCTCGAGCCCACTTTTATCTTCGAGGACGGAAAGAATTTCAAAATCGTCCGCCGGGACGGTTTCCCCAAGGGCATCAAGAACACTCTGCCCGAATTTATACGGGTTTGCGGTTGAGGCAATCACAGTTTTACGCGTATCGCCTGTTTTCTCCACATAGTCACGATACACCCGAATGGCTACCGCGGTATGGGTATCGGCAAGATAGTTTTCCTCTTCAAAGACTGCGCGGATGGTGTCCTTCGTCGTCTTATCATCGCAACTGCCTGCCCAGAGAAATTCCTGCATTGTGGCAAGCGTTTCATCGTCTATCCAGTATTCACCGTTTTCCTTAAGGTCTCGCATCCATTCTGAAACCTGCTCGGCGTCTTCCCCGGAAATGTCATATAAAAACCGTTCCAGATTACTGGAAATCAGAATGTCCATAGACGGAGAAATCGTCAAATGGAAATTCCGCTTTCGATTATACACGCCCGTGCAAATAAATTCTGTCAGAACATCATTTGAATTGGAGGCGCAAATCAGCTTATGAATGGGAACGCCCATTTTCTTTGCATAATACGCCGCCAGAATGTTACCGAAGTTTCCCGTAGGTACAACCACGTTGAACGTGTCGCCTTTTTTCAGCTCGCCTTTTTCCATAAGGCTTGCATAGGCGGAAACATAATATACAATCTGCGGCACGAGGCGACCCCAGTTAATGGAGTTTGCAGAAGAAAGTACAATTCCGTTTTCCTTTAAGGTTTCGCCATAGGCTTTATCGGTAAAAATCGCTTTTACTCCGTTTTGCGCGTCGTCAAAGTTCCCTTCAACTGCCGCAACGCCTACATTCTTTCCTTCTTGCGTGACCATTTGCTTTTTCTGGATATTGCTCACGCCGTCCCGCGGGAAGAATACAAGCACCCGTGTACCGTCAACATCCCGGAAGCCTTCGAGGGCGGCTTTGCCTGTATCGCCGCTCGTTGCAACCAGAATGCACACTTCATCCTGTATGCCGTTTTTCCGCATGGAGGTCGTCAAAAGATGGGGCAAAATCTGCAGCGCCATATCTTTGAACGCGCAGGTCGGCCCGTGCCAAAGCTCTAAGATAAATGTAGAATCCGAAAGCTTTTTAAGCGGTGCAATCTCTTTCGAACCGAATTTTTCTGTGGTGTAAGCAGCTTCGACGCACGCTTCCACCTCCTCCGGCGAAAAGTCCGTCAAATACGCAGACAATATGGCCTTTGCCCGTTCCTGATACGAAAGCGGCATTAGCGTTTCAATATCACCAATTGGCGGAAACGCTTCAGGTACATACAGGCCGCCGTCCGGCGCCAGCCCCTTTACAATCGCTGCAGAGGCCGAAACTGCCGCACTGCCGCGGGTACTCCTATACTTCATGGTTTGTTACATTCCTTTCTGTCTTATGCGAATGCCTTAATTTTATCGCTGGCGTCCTGTGCTGCGAGGCTAATGGTCATGAGCATCTGTGCTTCAAACTTTTCGCAAAGTACCTGCAGTTTATCCAGAAGCTTTTCAAGGTCTGCCATTTCACCCTTTGCAATTTTGGTGATGCTGTCTACGAAAATGTAGGAAACATCATAGTTTTGTGCCAGAATACCACAGACAAGGCCGTAGAACTCATCATATGTAGACACTGAAAATTCGGAGGTATCAACAAGACGAATTTTGTGGCTTACATCTGTCATATGCTGGGAACCATTATTGATAAATACAACATTGCCCTTTTCGCTCTCTACCGCTGCGTGAACGCTATCAATGAGCATCTTTGTCTTTCCTGTACCTTTTTCGCCGAGAATAACTCTAATCATATTTTTCGCCAACCTTTCAATGTTTATTTAAACAGACGCTTTTGCGGCGTACTGCTTTTCACAGTTATAAATTTTTGATTCTTTCTTCCAGCGCGACGTCTTCTTCATATTCGTTGACTTCTGGAAGTACGCTGCCCTCGAGGTGTTCAGGCCCGTCTTTATTTTCTTCTACGCCGGGAAAATACCTTTTCCGTCCTTCCCTTCGCTTTCGCCATACAAAAGCCCTACCGAGTGCAGTACCGAACAGACGATATTTCCCTTCTAATTTTTTATTAAAAGACATACGGCTTCTGCCGCAATGCCTTCACCTCGCCCTGTAAATCCCATTTTTTCCGTCGTTGTTGCCTTGACGTTAATGTTTCCCGGGTCTGTTTCGAGAATGCCTGCCAAAGCATGGCACATTTCTTCCACATAGGGCGAAATACGAGGTTTTTGCGCAATAATGGTAATATCTGCGTTACCGAGTGTATATCCTTCAGCACGAATTTTTTCGTTGACAATTTCCAAAAGACGTGTGCTTCGAATGTCTTTAAACTGCATATCCGAAGGCGGAAAAAGCTTTCCGATATCTCCAAGTGCTGCCGCACCGAGCATGGCATCCATAAGGGCGTGTATGCAAACATCCGCATCGGAATGGCCTAAAAGGCCTTCCTCGTTCGGTATGCATACGCCACCGAGATACAGGGGTCTGTCCGGTGTAAAACGATGGGCATCAAAGCCGTGTCCTATACGCAATTCCCCTCACTCCTTATTGTAAGCACCGCCTCTGCCAGATATACATCAAATGGTGTTGTAAGTTTAATATTTTGGTAACTCGTTTCCACAAGTTTTACTTTATAGCCCAGCGCTTCTGCTGCGGAAGCATCGTCCGTAATGGTGCTGTCCGCCTTTTCCATCGCTTCTAAAATCAGCGGCCGTTGAAACACCTGCGGCGTTTGTGCCTGCCACAGAACATTTCTGTCCGGCGTTTCGGCAACAAATTCGCCTTCCGCACGTTTTACGGTGTCCACCGCGCGCACCGCCGCAATCGCGGCACCGGTTTCTTTTGCGCCCGAAATCACGGCTTCAATTTCTTCGGGGGTAATGAGTGCACGTGCACCGTCATGAATTACGACAACATCTGCACCCTCTGCAGCGCAAATCCCGTTATATACACTTTCCGCCCTGGTATCACCGCCACGGACTATGCAGGTAACCTTTTTGAAACCTTCCATGCAGATTATATCCCTATATGAAAAGATGTCCTGTTCGTTTGCGACTATAATTACCTCGTCAACGATGGGACAACTTTCAAAGGCTGCAAGCGTCCACGAAAGCACAGGACGCCCCAAAACCTCAAGCAATAGTTTATTTTTATCCGCTCCCATCCGCGTGCCTTGTCCTGCGGCGGGAATAATGGCTGTTACCGTTTCCTTCATCTATAATGGAACCGTTCGGTAAAACCGCTCGGCTTGCCTTTCTACATTCTATATGCCAAGTGCTTCTTCAAACAGACGTTCAATTTCTTCCTGTGCCATATTTTTTGCAAGGACAAGCTCGCTTACCAGTATCTGCTTTGCATTTGTCAGCATTTTTTTCTCGCCCGTGGAAAGCCCCTTTGACTTATCCCGGCACATCAGCATTTTCACAACGCCCGCCACCTCATAAATGTTGCCGCCTTTGATTTTCAGCATATTTTCCCGGTAGCGTTTGTTCCAGCTGAGCTCACATTCCGTTTCCAGCACTGCAAATTCGCTGAGTACTTTATCCGCTTCTTTATCGTCAATCACGTCACGAATGCCAATTTTTTCGGCATTGAGCATGGGAATCATGACCTTCATATCTCCCATGGGCATCTTCATAACATAATACTTATTTACTTCGCCCTGAAACTCCTGTTCTTCAATTGATTCGATAATCCCTGCACCGTACATGGGGTAAACCACCTTGTCGCCGATGCTGTACATATCTTATTACGCCTCCCACCTAGTCTATGTCGACTCTGTATGGTATTATTATACTACATTGTAAGCATTTTGTCAAACATCTATTTTACTTTTTTACAGATTTTATCCTATTCTAAATTTGGAATTTGCCAATCAATCGGGCTTTGAATTGTCTCGATTAAAAATTCGTTCGCCTTCTCGAAATGACCGCATCCAAAAAAGCCGTTATATGCTGAAAGGGGGCTTGGGTGGGGTGCGGAAAGGCAAAGGTGTTTTTCCCGATTGACTCTTGCCGCTTTTTGCCGCGCGTTTGCGCCCCAAAGCAGGAACACCATGGGCTTTTCGCGCCCATCTAGGGCATCAATCACCGCATCCGTAAAGGTTTCCCAGCCCTTTCCTTTATGGGAATTGGGCTGTCCCTCACGCACAGACAGCACAGTGTTTAAGAGTAGCACGCCCTGCTCTGCCCAGGGCATTAAATACCCGTTATTCGGGACAAAGCCGCCCATTTCACTGACAATCTCTTTGTAGATGTTCACAAGAGAAGGCGGTGCCGGCACGCCTTTTCGAACGGAAAAGCACATGCCGTGTGCCTGCCCGGGGCCGTGATAGGGGTCCTGCCCCAAAATAACAACCTTCACCTTTTCATAGGGCGTTGCTTTCAGCGCCGCAAAAAGGTCATACATATCGGGGTAGACAGTATGGTTTTGATATTCTTCTTTTAAAAATCCGCGCAAGGAAGCATAATACGGCTTTTGAAATTCGCCGCCAATCACGCCGTCCCAGTCATTGCCGATTTTAGGCATATCCCTTCCTCCTACAAAAGTGCCGAAATTTCTTCCGGTTTTTCTGCGATAAAATCTGCGCCACCGCCTAAAAGCTCTTCTCTATCCCGAAAGCCCCAAAGGACGCCGATGGTATAAAAACCGGCGCTTTTGCCTGTTTCCATATCGACTGCCGTATCTCCCACATACATACATTCCGAGGGAGAAACGCCCATCGTTTTTGTAATTTCCAGTGCCGCCGTAGGGTCCGGCTTTATGGGCACACCTTCCATAGCACCGCGGATTACGGAAAAGGTTTCTGCCCCGAAAAAGCTTTTGATAATGGGCACGGTAGCTTCATGAGGCTTATTGGAAAGGACGGCAATTTTTATGTTTTTCGCCTGCAGCCCCGCTAAAAGCTCGGAAATACCGGGATAGATTTCCGTTTTAAAAAGCGTATCGCTGTTATATGCAGCAATATATGTACTGTATGCCCTTTCAAACAATTCTTCCGTATCACAGCCTCTGCCTTCGAGCATTCTGTGCACGAGGATTTTTGCCCCGTTTCCAACCATATACCGATACGCATCCTTTTCATAGGGAGTAAGTCCGAATTTTTTAAGCGTAGCATTGCAGTAATACGAAAGGGTTTCTAAAGTGTCAAGCAGTGTGCCGTCCAGGTCAAAAATGATTGCTTTATACTGCATATTATCCCTCGATTTCATACAAAATATTGCCACAAGTAACAGGGCCAGCCGTTTCTGTTCGTAAAATACGGCTACCCAGTGTAACGACGAAAAGTCCGCTTTCTTCCGCCAGCTTTGCTTCTTCCTCTGTAAAACCGCCCTCGGGGCCAATTAGCACCGAAACGGTTTTCGGCATTTTTCCGCGCAAGGCACCCTTCAGCGTTCTCTCTCTCTCACATTCATAAGGGAAAAGCGCCAGTTCCGCCATTGCTGCTTGTTTGACAGCTTCCGAAAAAGACAGGGTTTCCCCAATTTCGGGTACGATGCCCCTTCCCGACTGCTTTGCCGCCTCCAGGGCAATTTTAGAAAGACGTTCGCGCTTTGCGTCGCCACCCTTAACTACTCTTGCCGACTGCATGGGCACCACGCGGCAAACGCCGATTTCTACGCATTTTTGCACAATATAGTCAAGCTTTGTGCCTTTGGGCATGCCTTGATACAGCGTAATCTCACAAGGCGGCTCCGCCTCGTTTTCCGTCTTTTCTAAAATTTCTGCCGTGACTGTTTTTTTGTCCATGCCTACGAGCCTACATAAATAATCACCACGGCACCCGTCGCATACGGTGAAGGTGTCCCCTTCCCGCATGCGAAGTACCTTGGTGATATGTGTAACATCTTCACCCGTTATGGTTATCTTATTACCACTGATTGCTTCCAGCGGCACAAAAAATCTTGCCATACCGATTCCTTACTTTCTTGACAGGATTGCCCACCATTCGCCATCCTGCTTTTTTTCTAAAACGGTAAACCCGTTTTCTTCCAGTGCACTAAGGACGTCCAAAAGCCTATCATTTATAATCCCGGAGCAAAGGAATAATCCGTCCTCTTTAAGATACCGCCCCGCCTTTTTGGAAAGCGGAATAATGACGTCTGCCACAATGTTGGCGACCACAATGTCAAATATTTCGTCTGTCACATCGCGTTCCAAAACGTTTCCGCATTGTACGGTGTATGTATCGTTTGTAATGCCGGAAAGGGCGGCGTTTTCATAGGCAATGCGCGGCGCCGCAGCGTCAATATCCACCGCCAGGGCATGCTCTGCCCCAAGGAGCAGGGACAATATCGAAAGAATGCCGCTGCCACAGCCGACGTCAAACACACGCATACCGGGCTCGACGATTTCCTCCAGCATGGTAAGGCACAGACGCGTCGTATTATGACTGCCCGTTCCAAACAGCATGCCGGGGTTGATGCGAAGGACCGTACCTTCGCCTGCATAGTCCGTCCAGGCAGGCACTACGGTAATATTTTTGCCTACCGTAAAGGGTTTATAATATTGCTTCCATTTTTCAAACCAGTCATGCTCGTCAATATTCGCAAGAGAAACTGCGAGAGAACCCAGCGTCTCGTCCTCCGCCCGAAGGTGGGCAAGGTTTTCTTTTAAAAGAAGCAGGGTGTCTCTGCCGTTTTCGTCGTTTCTAAGATACACACTTACGGTTGTGGGGCCTTTTTTTGCCTCGCGAAGGGCTTCGTCCACATAGTCCCAGTATTGGGTGTTATTCTCCAGAAAGTTTTCAAAATCGGCTTCATCCTCAATTTCGGCACCCTCTATACCCATGGACAGGAGCATGCCGTAAAGGGGCTCAATACCTTCGCTTGTGGTCTCTATGCTGACTTTTATCCATTCTGTGTTTAGCATAAGGAATCCAACTTTCCGCGCAAGGTGCTTTCGGGCACGGCACCAATGACTCTATCCTTCTCCTCACCGTCTTTAAAGAAAATCATGGTGGGGATGCTCATAATCCCAAGCCCTGCCGCCAATGCGCCGTCCGCATCCGTGTTCATTTTATAAATATATGCCTTACCTGCATACTCTGCCGCCAGCTTTTCAATAACCGGAAGCATCATTTTGCAGGGACCGCACCAGTCTGCATAAAAATCTACCAAAACCGGCTTATCTGCATGTTTCACCTTTGCTTCAAAATCTGCTGTTTTAATAATTTCTGCCATAACCGTCTTCCTTTCTCTTAGATATACATCCATTATATACGTTTTTTCCCATTCTGTCAATATAATGTTTCCCACTTCCCTGTTCATTCATGCCTGCCGAAAAAAGAAAAAGTTACATTTTTATTAGAAATTTTAGAAAAAAACTTGTAAAAATCATAAAAATGTGGTACACTACTGTAGATGAATTTTTTGGGAGGTGTTTTTATGGCAACTTGGAAAATGGTATGTACAATTGTACATATAGTCGTAGCAGTTCTCCTTACCGTGGTAGTTTTAATGCAAAGCGGCAAGGATGCAGGTCTTTCCGGCACAATTGCCGGCGGTAATTCTGATAGTTTTTTTGGAAAGAACAAAGGCAGAACGCTCAATGGTATTCTGGAAAAATGGACTGTTGTTTTTGCAGTACTCTTCATTGTTCTCTCCGTGCTGCTGGCTGTTGTATTTAAAAACTAGTCATTTCGCAAACTAAGAAGACCGGGCTGCCGCATTCTCTGCAGGGTGCATCACATTCTGCAACCTCTGCGGCAGCCTCTGTAATTTTCAGGAGGTTTCGTTTGAACAAAAAGGAAAAGGTATACGCATTTTTACGGCATCAAGCAACGGTTCCCCTTTCCGAAGATGAAATTGCCGCTATGATGGGCGTCCCTGTCCGTGATAGGTTCGAGCTTACGCTCATTTTGGAAGAACTGACCCTTTCGGGGCAAATCACGGCGCATAAGGGTAGATTTGCGGCAAAGAAAACACTTTCTGACGATGCGGTACTGGAGAGCATTTTACTATCTCATAAGTTTCCGTCCCACTTCCCCGAGGAAGTACAGGCTGCGGCAGACAAAATGCCTACATCTGTACAGCACATAGGGGACAGAGAGGATTTGCGTTCCCTTTTAACCTTTACCATAGACGGTGCCGATGCAAGAGATTTTGACGATGCCATTTCCATTTTGCAAACAGAAACCGGATATCGCCTGTATGTGCACATTGCGGACGTTTCCCATTATGTAAAGAACAATGGCGTTATTGACAGGGAAGCGTACACCAGAGGTACAAGCTGTTACCTGCCGAGCCGCACCGTGCCCATGCTCCCTAAAGAATTATCAAACGGCATATGCAGCTTAAACCCCGGTGTGGACCGCTTAACACTGTCTACCATGCTGAACTTGGATAAAACCGGTAACGTACTGGATTTTAAAGTCATGGAAGCCGTGATCCGGTCGGACTACCGCCTTATCTATGAAGAAGTGACGGCGGTGCTGGAAAAGGGAAAGCCGGACGAAAAACATGCCGAAGTGTTTGCTTCCCTTAAACTTTTAGATGCACTTTCCGCCCAGCTTTCGATGCGGCGAAAAGAAAAGGGAAGTATTGATTTTAATATGCCTGAGCCCAAGGTTGTACTGGATACTAAGGGCCATGTGACCGCTATCGAAAAGCGGGAAGAAGGCAGAGCAAACCGCATGATAGAAACGGCAATGGTGCTTTGTAACCGCGTCATTGCAGAATATATATTTCATTTAGGTGCCCCTTTTGTATACCGCGTGCATGAAACGCCGGACAGCGACAAGCTGGAAAAGCTGACTTGCGCGCTCGCCGTTTTGGGGCTTTCTATGCCCGGCCGTTTTTCCGGCAAAAAGGCAGCGGCGCTTTTAGAAAGTGAAGCAGGGAAAGAAAGAGAATATATTGTGAGCACCCTTCTTCTCCGTTCCATGATGAAAGCGCGCTACAGCCATGAAAATCTCGGGCATTTTGGCCTGGGGCTTGCATACTATTGCCACTTTACGTCCCCCATTCGCAGATACCCCGACCTTATGTGCCACAGAATCGTAAAAGCGATTCTCCGTGGCGAGGATACGGCAAAGCTTCGCGGTAAAACGCGAAGAAGTGCACTACATTCCTCCGAGCGCGAGGAGGCGGCGGTAGAGGCAGAACGGGAAGCGGTGCGGTATTTTATGTGCCGCTATATGGAAGGGCACGCCGGCGAAGAATACAAAGCCGTTATTTCTTCCGTTTTGGATTTCGGCTTTTTCGTAGCCCTCCCAAACCTTGTAGAAGGACTTGTCCACGTCCGTGACCTTGGAGACGATTATTATATTTTTGATGAAAAAACACTTTCGCTTACGGGAAAGCACAGCGGACAGGTTTTCCGTCTCGGAGATTCTGTGGAAGTGCGGCTTGCCCGTGTTGACAGCGCACTTTCGCGCATAGATTTTGTACTAAAGGAGGCGCCCGACAATGGAAAAAATCATCGCACAAAACAAAAAGGCAAGGCATGATTACTTTGTGGAAGAAACCTATGAAGCCGGCATTTCTCTTTCCGGCACGGAAGTTAAGTCCATTCGCGGCGGTAATGTCTCCTTAAAGGACTCTTATGCCACCGTCCGGGATGGAGAAATTTTTGTACTGGGCATGCACATAAGCCCTTATGAACAAGGCAATATTTTTAATAAAGACCCACTAAGAGACAGAAAGCTCCTTCTCCATAAAGGCGAAATTCGCCGTCTGCATGCTTCCGTCATGCAGCAGGGGTATTCGCTGATTCCCCTGGATTTACATTGGAGTGGCTCCAATGTAAAGCTTACGCTCGGACTTTGCAAGGGTAAAAAGCTATACGACAAGCGCGACAGTGCTGCACAGCGTGACGCCGCCCGAAGCATGGACAGAGCCATAAAGGAGCAATACAGATGAAAAAAGCAGTTGTACACGCGGTTTTTCCCGATTCTGATGCCGCGGCCGCAGGCATTTGCCCCGGTGATATCATCGAAGAAATCAACGGGCATGTGCCGGAGGACGAGCTGGATTTTCGTTTTTATGCCTGTGAGGACACGGTAGTGCTGACCGTTCTTAAAACAGACGGCAGCCGGGAAATGATTGAATTTGACGAAATTGAGAGTCCCGACCTTGGGATTCAGTTTGAAAGTGCCCTTTTTGGAAATGCAAAGCGGTGCACCAATAGCTGTATCTTTTGCTTTATTGACCAGCTTCCCCCAGGAATGCGGGACACGTTATATTTTAAAGATGATGATGCCCGTCTTTCTTTTTTGACAGGCAATTACATAACCCTTACGAATGTCAAGGACGAGGAGATTGAAAAGGTCGTTCGTATGCGCCTCGAGCCAATTAACATTTCCGTGCATACCACCGACCCTGCGCTTCGGTGCATGATGCTGAAGAACAAGCACGCAGGCGATGCCCTCAGGCACCTGAAAACCCTCTATGACGGCGGGCTACATATGAACGGGCAGATTGTGCTGGTGCCGGGCGTAAACGACGGCGCGCACTTAAACAAAACGATAGAGGATTTATCTTCCTTTGCACCGCTTATGACGAGTGTATCGGTCGTGCCCATAGGCATTACTAAGTATAGAGATGGACTGTTTCCGGTAAAGCCTTTTACAAAAGAAAGTGCTAAGGCCGTTTTAGCACAGGTGACTGCCTGGCAGGAGAAATTACTTACAACAATCGGCACACGCTTTATATATGCTTCGGACGAGTTTTATCTTCTTGCCGGTCTCCCCATCCCACCGGCACAGCAGTATGAAGGGTACGCCCAGATTGAGAACGGTGTAGGATTACTGCGCAGTCTGGAAGATGAGTTTTTAGACGCCATGGAAGCATACCCCGAAGCACATAGCCGGCACGTTTCCATTATTACGGGAAAAGCCGCCTTTGGACTTATGCAAAAGCTTTCTTCCCTTGCTATGGAAAAGCACCCACAGCTGCAAATCGATGTGCATGCAATCCGCAATGACTTTTTCGGTGAAAAGATTACGGTTGCAGGGCTAATAACCGGGCAGGATATTGCCGCCCAGCTTGCCGGCAAAGATTTAGGCGAGGCCGCCTACATCCCCTCCACCATGCTCAGAAGTGGAACGGATGTATTTTTAGATGACATGACCGTCCCCGAGCTTTCCAAAAAGCTGGGCACGCCGATTTTCGCAAATGCGTGTGACGGTTTTGATTTATGGGATAAAATGCGAGGCATTGACTCGCTTTAGAAAGGAAAAAACATGACGAAACCAATCCTTGCGGTCATTGGCCGCCCGAATGTGGGAAAATCCACGCTTTTTAATAAAATTATCGGGAAGCGTCTTTCCATTGTGGAGGATACACCCGGCATTACCCGTGACCGCATTTATGCAGACGCCGAATGGTTTGGCCGCCAGTTTTCTGTGGTGGACACAGGCGGTATTGAGCCTGCCGGCAAAGACGTAATTTTACAAGAAATGCGCCTGCAGGTACAGCTTGCTATGGACACGGCGGACGTAATTTTATTTATTACGAATCTCCATGAGGGCGTGACGGCAAACGACATGGAAATTGCCACCATGCTGCAAAAATCCGGCAAACCTACACTGCTGGTCGTCAACAAATGTGATGCGCCCGGGGAGGCGCCGGTAGGTATGTATGAATTTTATTCTCTCGGCATTGGTGACCCCTACCCCGTTTCTTCCCTTCACGGTATGGGCGTTGGGGACGTGATTGAAAAAGCAATTTCTTTCTTCCCTGACGACGCGGCATTCGCGGAGGAGGAAGATTCCATCAAGGTTGCCATTGTGGGCAAACCCAATGCCGGCAAAAGCTCGCTTGTAAACCACATTTTAGGGGAAACCCGTATGATTGTCAGTAACATCCCCGGCACCACCCGGGACGCCATTGACAGTCATGTGGAAAAGGACGGGCAAAAGTTTACACTGATTGATACTGCCGGTATGCGGCGGCAAGCAAAAGTAGACGATGCGGTGGAGCGGTACAGCGTTATGCGTGCCCTTGCCGCCATTGAGCGGTGCGACGTTGCCGTTATCGTCATTGACGCGTCTGCCGGTATTAGCGAGCAGGACGCTAAGATTGCAGGCTACGTACACGAAGCCGGAAAGGCTTCCGTGATTCTCATAAACAAGTGGGATTTAATCGAAAAAGAAACGAAAACCATGCAGGTGTTCCAAAACAGCGTATATGACACCCTAAGCTTTATGACGTATGCCCCGAACCTCTTTATTTCCGCGAAAACCGGGCAAAGAGTGGAAAAGCTGTTTCCCTTAATCCAGAGCGTTTATCAGCAAAATTCCATGCGAATTTCCACCGGCGTTTTAAACGATATCTTAACGGATGCCACCGAAAAGGTACAGCCCCCGTCGGACAAAGGCAAACGCCTTAAGATTTATTATATGACGCAGGCTTCCACCAATCCCCCCACCTTTGTACTTTTTGTAAATGACAGAGAACTTGCCCACTTTTCCTATATCCGATATCTGGAAAATCGCATTCGGGAAACCTTCGGACTTTCCGGCACACCCCTTCGGTTTATTATCAGAGAGCGACAGGAAAACCGAGGTTAGAAAGGACGGACATATATGACAGAAATAGCAAAATACATTGGAAGTGCTATCATTGGCTATTTGCTCGGCAGTATCAATTCTGCCGTCATTATTTCGCGACTAAAGGGAAAAGACATTCGCACTTGCGGCAGCGGCAATGCGGGGGCAACGAACATTCTCCGCACCTTTGGCAAAGGTGCCGCAGGGCTTGTGTTCTTAATCGACATTTTAAAGGGCGTTGTTGCGGTACTCCTTGGCAGATGGCTTGGCGGTAGTATCGGCAGCTACCTCGCCGGTTTCCTCGCCGTTGTCGGCCACAATTTTCCTGTCTACTTTGGATTTCGCGGCGGCAAGGGGATTGTAACGTCCCTCGCGGTTATGCTCGCAGTCGCCCCCACGGAGGCACTTTTTGCACTGGTGGTTGCGGTAGTGATTATCGCCGTAACGCGCTATGTATCCCTCGGTTCCATTATCGGGTCCATTCTTTTTGGCATTTTAGCCGCAATTCGCGGCGATGACCTCTGGTTTCGTCTTTTCGCGGTTGCAACAGCACTTTTAGCCGTTCTGCGGCACAGCGGTAATATAAAACGACTTCTATCCGGAACAGAAAGGAAGCTTGGAAAATGAAAGTATCTGTAATCGGCTCCGGCGGTTGGGGCACAGCCATCAGCGCACTTCTCTGCCGAAACGGTCATGCCGTAACCCTTTGGTCCTGGAAGCAGGAAGAAAGCGACGCCATTCGACAGCATCAGGAAAACAAAGAATTTTTGCCCGGCATAGCCCTGCCTGACGGCATTTTCTACACGGCAAATTTAGAAGAAGCGGCAGACGCAGAGCTTGTTGTAATTGCCACACCTTCGGCACACCTTCCCAAAACAGTGGGTGCATTGGCGGCATATTTGCCAAAAGATATTCCCATTGTCAACCTTACAAAAGGCCTGTGTGCGGATACAAATCAGCGTTTTAGTGAAGTGATTGCCGAACTTTGTCCCCATAATCCCGTCGTTGTGCTCACAGGGCCCTCCCATGCCGAGGAAGTGGGGCGCGGGATTCCCACCACGGTGGTTGCGGCATCCAAGTCTGAAGAAGCGGCGTCCCTTGTACAGGATGTTTTCATGAGCCCCTGTTTTCGGGTGTATACCACTTCGGATGTTGTGGGTGCTGAGCTTGGCGGTGCTCTTAAAAACGTCATTGCCTTATGTGCAGGCGTTATGGACGGGCTTGGCTTTGGCGATAACACAAAGGCAGCACTTATGACCCGTGGTCTTGCGGAAATGGCAAGGCTTGGAACCGCAATGGGCGCATCCCCCGAGACCTTCGCGGGCCTTTCCGGCATTGGGGATTTAATTGTTACCTGCACCAGTATGCACAGCCGAAACCGCAGAGCCGGTATTTTAATTGGGCAAGGTAAATCCGTAAAGGAAGCCTTGGACGAGGTGCATATGGTGGTTGAAGGTGTTTACGCGGCGGAAAGTGCTTATCATCTGGCACAAAAATACAATGTAGAAATGCCAATTGTGTCCGCAGCGTATCGCGTGCTTTTTGAAGACGCTCCGGCACGGGAAGAGGTTCTTTCCCTTATGCAAAGAGAAAAGAAATCTGAAAAAGATCTTTTATAAAAAAAGTTCGATGCAATTTGCATCGAACTTTTTTACTTTACAATAACTGCTTTCTGTGGACAAAGTTCCTGACAGCAGTAGCATTTAATACAGTTTTCTCTGTGAATAAACGCTTTTTTATGTACGAGTTCCATGGTTTCTGCCGGGCAGCACCGCACACATTCCCCGCAGCCAATACATTTATTCTCTAAAATTACCGGCTTTCTTTCTTTTTTCAGGCGCGAGGCGATTGTTCGTGGCAAAAGCTTTAAAAGCCCTGCATCCCGGCTTGCTTTGGGACGCTTAAAACGGCTTGTATACTTTGCAACGTCTGCACCGATGACAGTTAATTCCTCGACCGAGTTAGGGCAAAGCCCCTTTTCTTGGCTGATTTTCACCGTTAAGACCTCTTCCGGGGAATAGCCCATCATATGGCTACAGAGAAGATCCAACGAGAAGGGGTTGGCACTACCGCACAGGGCGCCCACTTTCTTAAGCGTACCGCTTGCCGGGCCGTTGCCCTCCATGCAAACGACGGCATCCATAATACTTACCTGGGGTGCATTTTGCTCGCAAAGCCGTACAAGCATATCGCAAAAGTCCCGTTTTTCCGGATACCTTGCATGGTATTCGGCTTTTTTTGCGCCCGGAATAGACCCGAACAGATTTTTAACCGCCGCCGTCATATTGCAAAGCATGTGGGTTTTGAGCCTCCCTATGCTGACAATCAGGTCCGCTTCTATAAGGGGCTTAATAATTGTAAATGCACCGCATTTTTCGCTTGCGGTATCTAGATTTAAGGTCGCACCGCTGTTTTCTGCTGCACGCCGCATCCCCGTCATTTCATAGAGCCGCTCCAGCAGCTTTGCGTGATACAGTCCCCCAGGGCTGTCGGCAATCGTAACGAGAGCACCGCACTTTACAAAATAAGATGCCGCCATCTCCACGAGAAGGGGATTGGCCGTCACCGCCGCTTCCGGCGCGCGTTTTGCCAAAAGGTTTGGTTTTATAACAACCTTCTTACCACTCCAGTCCTCGGAAAAGCCGTTATCTTGCAAGATGTTTGTAAGCATGGGCAAGAATGCTTCTTCCACTTGTTCCGGCTTGTAATTTTTGCAAGGGGTGAGATATACTCGATTTGTAAGATTTATACTACGCATTTATTCCCCGTCCTTTCCGCCGCGCCACCATTTTTGTTTAGCAAGGGTGCTGATATCGGCTAAATGGCTGTTATCGCCGTCCATTCTGACATGTATACCGCCATCGTCTACTGCGAGAATTGTAACGGAAGCATTGTCACACCACGCCTCGCCCGGCATCTTTGAAAGGGGGATTCCCCGTACTTTACACAGAAGCACCTTTATTGCTGTGCCGTGGGTGGCAATGAGTACATTCTTTCCTTCGTTTTCCTTGGCAATTTCTAAAACGGCTGTATAAATACGGTCTTGAAAGTCCGTCATTCTTTCGCCGCCTGGCATTTCGAGAAGATGCGGCCTTTCGAGCCAGTTCCCGTAGCTTTCGGGAAAACGAACGGGCAAATCGTCCCAGGGCACATCCTCCCATTCGCCACCGTGAATCTCCCGAAGGGCAGATAGCGTTTTTACAGGTATGCCCTTTGCTTTCGCCACAATCTCCGCCGTCTCCCTTGTACGACGAAGGTCACTGGCGTATGCCGCATCCAGTTTTATATCCCGAAAATAGGCAGGCAATCTCGCGATTTGGGCGCGGCCGTTTTCCGTCAAATCCGAATCATACCAGCCGTGAAAATTACGTTCTACATTTCCGCGTGCCTCACCGTGGCGCACAATATACAAAGTGGTCATCCAGCGTTTCCTCCTGTAAAACAAAGGGCAGATGTTTCGATGCATCCGCCCCAAAGCTATCTGTTTCTTAAATTCTCCAATACATGTTCAAAAACCGCTGGGAGAGGTGCTGAAAAGGTCATCTCCCGTTCCGTTTCGGGATGAATAAATCCAATCTCCCCGGCGTGCAGTAATTGACCGGAAAGAGCAAAGGCTTCTTTCTTAACACCATAGGTTTTATCTCCCAGAATCGGGTGGCCGATATGGCGCATATGGACACGGATTTGGTGCGTTCTGCCCGTTTGGAGCTTGCATTTTAAAAGGGTATACTGCCCAAACCGCTCCTCTACTTTGAAGTGGGTCACAGCTTCCTTGCCGCCTTGTTTTACAACCGCCATTTTCTTGCGGTCGCGCACGTCACGCCCTAAGGGAGCAGAAACAGTTCCTTCCTCTTCCTTGACATTGCCGTGCACAAGGGCAAAATACGTCCTCGAAAGTGTTCTCGTTTTAAGCTGTGCCGATAAGTGCTGATGCGCCTTGTCCCCTTTTGCCACAATCAAAAGCCCCGTAGTGTCCTTATCAATGCGGTGCACGATGCCGGGACGCATAACGCCCCCGATTGCCGAAAGGGAATCGCCGCAATGGTGGAGGAGTGCGTTTACCAGCGTGTCCTCAAAATTGCCTGCCGCAGGGTGCACTACCATACCGGCAGGCTTATTGATGACAAGTACGCTGTCATCCTCATACACAATGGAAAGGGGAATGTCCTGCGCCACGGTTTCCAGGGCTTTCGGCGGCGGAATTATCACTTCCACGCGGTCCTCTGTCCGAAGCTTATACCCCGGGCGTACCGTTTTCCCCGAAATGGTAACATGCCCTTCCGCAATGAGGTGCTGTACATAGGCGCGGCTAAGCTCCGGATGTACACTAGCCACAGCCTTATCAATTCTTTCTCCTATAAACGCCTTATATTCCATTAGTCAAAATCCGTGCTTCTAAAAATATAAATACAAAACAGTGCCGCCCCGATTACAACACAGATGTCTGCTACATTAAATATCGGAAAATTGATGAATCTAGCTTCTAAAAAATCAACCACATGCCCAAAGAAAATTCTGTCTGTCAAATTGCCGAGGGCACCGGATATAATGAGCGATACCGCTATGCCAAATATTTTGCTTTTCGGCTTTTTCACGATTGTGAAACCGATGAGTGCGGCAATGATGAGAAGCGTGACAATAATCAAGAATGGAACCTTGCCACTTAAAATGCTGAATGCCGCACCATCGTTCGTGTTAAACGTTATATGAAAAATATTTTCAATAACCGGTATGCTTTGTCCTAACTTCATATTTGCGGCCACATACATCTTGGAAATGCGATCCGCCGCAAACGTTATAACCCCCATTAAAACAGGAAGCCAAAGCATAATTTATGTTCTCCTACTCTTTAATAATCTCGGCGCAACGACTGCAAAGTGTGGGATGCGCCGCGTCTTGTCCCACAGAGGTGCTGTACAGCCAGCATCTTTCACACTTTTCACCTTCCGGCGTTGTAATTACAACCGCCAGGCCTTCCGTTTCGCCAACATACGCGCCCTCGGGTGCGCCGCCTTCGATAACCTTGACGCCCGATACGATAAAGAGGGTAGCGAGGGTGTCACCAAAGGTATCCAAAAATGCCTTCATGTCATCTGATACATAAAGTTCTACGCCGGCACCGATAGAGTTACCGATTTTCTTTTCTGCGCGTGCGTTTTCCAGCGCTTTGGAAACATCTGCACGAGCTTTAATAAAGCGGTCCCACTTTTCGGAAAGGACAACGTCGATTTTGTCGCTCGTTTTGGGCATATCATTATATAGAACGCTTCTTTCATCGTCCCCTTCTTTATGGGGCATGTGCTGCCAAATCTCTTCCGAGGTATAGACGAGCACAGGCGCTAAGAGGCGTACGATACAATCGAGAACTGTGTGCATAACAGTCTGTGCGGCGCGGCGTTCTGCACTATCCGCTTTTTCCACATACAGACGGTCTTTAATAATATCGAGATAGAAGTTACTCATATCGACAACGCAGAAGTTATGAATTGCATGGTAGATGAGGTGGAAATCATAGCTTTCATATGCCTTCAGCACCTTTTCCGTCATCTGGGAAAGGCGCATCATGGCCCATCTGTCCAGCTCGTTCATGTTTTCTACTGCCACCGCATCGGTCTTCGGGTCAAAATCATGAATGTTGCCGAGGATATAGCGTGCAGTATTGCGAATCTTTCTGTATACTTCGGAAAGCTGCTTTAAAATCTCTTTCGAGATACGCATATCGGTTTTAAAGTCCGCAGAAACAACCCAAAGGCGTAGAATGTCGGCACCGAAGTCCTTTATAATATCCTGGGGACTTACGCCATTACCTTTAGATTTAGACATTTTTTGCCCGTCGGCATCTACAATCATGCCGTGGGTAATAACAGACTTATAGGGTGCTACGCCTCGGGCGGCAATGGAGGTTAGGAGCGAGGACTGGAACCAGCCTCTATACTGGTCGTTACCCTCGAGATATAAATCTGCCGGGAAACGCAGACCTTCCTTTACGTCCAAAACGCCGGCATGGCTGGAACCCGAGTCAAACCAAACGTCCATAATGTCGTTTTCTTTTGTAAATTCGGTGTGGCCGCACTTGCAGGCAGTGCCCTTGGGAAGAATATCAGCGGCGTCCACATCGTACCATGCACCGCTTCCCTTTTCTTTAAAGAGGGCGGCAACTGCCTTTATGGATTCGTCGGTAATTAAAGCTTCGCCGCATGCCTTACAGTAGAAAATCGGGATGGGAACGCCCCACGTTCTCTGGCGGGAAATACACCAGTCGGTTCTATCCATAACCATGCTGGTGATGCGTTCTTCGCCCCACTTCGGAATCCATTGTACTTTGCGAATGGCTTCCACTGCAGCGTCCTTTATGCTGTCAACAGATGCAAACCACTGCTCCGTTGCACGGAAAACAATGGGCTCATGACAACGCCAGCAATGGGGATATTGGTGAATAATGGCTTCAATGGCGTACAGCGCACCCACCTCGCGAAGCTTTTCTTCAATCGCCGGGTTTGCCTTGGAATAATGAAGTCCTGCAAATTCCCCTGCCAAATCATTCAAATACCCTTTTGCGTCTACGGGCACTAAAATGGGAATCTCTTTATATGGACGGCATGCTACATAGTCCTCACCGCCATGGCCGGGCGCGGTGTGTACACAGCCGGTACCGGCATCGAGGGTGACATGGTCGCCAACGATTACGAGAGAAGTTCTGTCCATAAAGGGATGGTCACACTTAATATATTCAAGGTCGCTTCCCTGATATGCGCCGATTTTTTCGTATTCTGTAATACCGCCGACGCGCATAACATTATCCACAAGTTCTTCCGCAATCACATATACTTCTTCCCCTGCGCGAACAAGGCTATACGTAAAGTCAGGATTTACCGCAATGGCAACGTTACCGGGAAGCGTCCAGGTGGTGGTTGTCCAAATTACAAAATAGACAGGGCTCTTAATATCGGCAAACAGCCCCTTGTCTTCCGAAACACGGAATTTGACATAGATGGAGTTCGTCTTATCTTCTTCGTATTCAATTTCAGCTTCCGCCAGTGCGGTTTCACAGTCCGGGCACCAGTAGATGGGCTTAAGGCCCTTATATATATAGCCCTTCTTCGCCATTTCACCGAAAATTTCAATCTGCTTTGCTTCAAATTCCGGTGCGAGGGTCAGGTAGGAATTGTCGTAGTCACCGAGAGAACCAAGACGCTTAATCTGGTTTTTCTGGTTTTCCACATATCCTAAGGCAAAATTTTTACATTCTTCACGAAAAGCGGAAACGGAAACTTCGCTTCGGTTAATGCCCAGCTTTTTGATTGCCTGGCGTTCAATGGGTAGACCATGGGTGTCCCAGCCGTGAATATACGGTGCACGATAGCCGCTCATGTTTTTATAGCGGACAATAATATCCTTTAACGTTTTATTCAGCGCATGCCCCATGTGCATATCGCCGTTTGCATACGGCGGGCCGTCATGCAAAATAAACAGCGGCTTGTCTGCGTTCTTTTCCATAAGACCGCCATATAAGTCATTTTCTTCCCACTTTTTCAGTGTTTCCGGTTCCCGTGTGGGCAAATTGCCGCGCATAGGGAACTCGGTCTCGGGCAAATTCAGTGTTTTGCCATAATCCATGCGTTTTCAATCCTTTCCGCTTAATTAGTCCTTTACTTCGGTGTTCGGCACAAGGGGCGCCGATACTCTTGTCACTTCCATCGGTGACGGCTCCGGTACGCTTTCCACAGATGCCGGTGCGACCGGTTTAGGCTCAGGTTTTGCGGCTGAAACAAAAGCGGTTGCCGCATCGCCTGCCTCCTGTGCCACCATGCCGTTTAATATCTCTATCTGGGTGCGGAGCTGGGAAATATTACGCGTTGCAATTACGCTGATGTTGCGTTTTAAATCCAATTCGCGCTGCACGAGTGCCTGCACATTTTCCTCCGCTTCCCTCTTAATATAGGCAGCCTTTTCTTCCGCTTCCTTCACAATGTTCTGTGCCTTGTCCTGGGCTGCACGAATTGCCGCATCACTACTGGTTTGTGCAAGCAAAAGTGCATTTTGCAGTGCATCCTCCATGGTCTTGTATTTATCAACAAGACTTTGCAGCATTTGAATTTTATCTTTTTGTGCTATGTTTTCTTTATACAGGGTTTCGTAATCCGTCGTCAGTTCATTAAAGACTTCTTCTACATCCTGCCGTTTGTAGCCGCCCATAAAGGCGCTTCCAAATTCTATCTTTTCCAGTTCAAGCGGTGTAAACATAGGGTCTGCCACATCCTTCTTTCGTATTTTTTAGGAGTCCCGTTTTACAGTGTCCACGGGAAAAAGCCCTTATTCTTCAGCTCATCGCGAACATCCCCTGCGATGCTGACGTTATAAGGTGCAATCAGGAAAATGCCGCTGGAAACCTTCTGAATATTGCCTTCCAGCGCATATACAACGCCGCTGACAAAGTCCAGCACTTTGATTGCGTCTTCTTTTGTAAGGTCTTCGAGGTTTACGACGACTGCTTTCTTGCACTTGAGTCGGTCTGCAATTTCACTTGCATCTTCATACGATGCAGGCTGGAGAACGGCTACTTCAAGCTGAGTCGTTGCCGTCATACTGACAACACGGCCGCTGCCGGAAGATGCAGGCTTACGAAAAGCACCGATGGGCTTTAAGTCCGCTCTACTTTTTTCTTCTTCCTCTACCTCAAATTCTTCAAAGTCATCTTCTTCGCTGCCAAAAATCATTTCGCCGAGTTTCCCAAAAATCTTTGCCATTTTTACTTTACCTCCATTTTCTATGTCCAAATATTGCACTGCCGATGCGTACAATATTTGCGCCCTCTTCTATAGCAGCGGTATAGTCACCGCTCATGCCCATGGATAAATACTGCATTGCGCATTTTTGATATGTTTCCTTCGCCAAATTCTCATACAAGCGGAACAGATTCCCGAATGCGTTTCGAATTTCTCTTTCCTCCGCCGTATGGGGGCCGATAGTCATAAGACCTCGAATTTTTACATGTTCGTTTTTCTCATTTTCTTCGATAAGAGGCCGTACTGCATCAAAGGTAAGGCCGAATTTGCTTTCCTCCCCGGAGGCGTTGACCTCGAGAAGAACGTTTGCCATGATGCCGTGCTTTTTCGCCTGCTTTTCGATTTCAGCTAAAAGGTGTGCACTGTCGACGGCATGAATGAGTTCTGCTTTATCGATAATGTATTTTACCTTATTCGTTTGCAAATGCCCGATAAAATGCCAATGGGCAGAATGGACCTTGCCGTATTTTTCGGTGAGCTCCTGCACGCGATTTTCGCCAATATAGGATAGCCCTAAGTCCACCGCTGCCTGAATACGCGCCGGCTCTACGGTCTTCGTTGCTCCCAGCAGAATAATTTCGTCTGTGCTTCTGCCGGCTCTTTTTGCCGCCGCTTCTATCTCGTTTTGAACTTTTGCCAGATTTTGCTCTATCTGCACTTTGGAAATCCTTCCTTCTAGTAAATCACCGTATCGTACAGCCGAAGGTCTGTATGCGCGCCCTCTTTAATGATGGCGTACTGGCTGCCTACAAACGAAACCTCTGCTTTTTTAAAGACCCTGTCCGTAACAGTTTGTACATACACCCCCGTCACGCCACCTTCCTCTGTGATTGCCTTTGCCGGCACTCTAAGCCCTTCGTGCCGTCTTACAATCACGTCCACCGCTGCTTTTCTGCATGCAAGTAATCCTTCCACGGTGCGGTTAGAGGCAAATATAACGACGCATTTCCCGTCTTCCTCTGCCGATATTTCTGCAACGGTTGCTTTTTCTACCGCGCCGGCGCAGTCATGAAAGCGGAGCGATACAGCTTGTCCCACTTTGAGCGTACCTGCAACTTGTGCATCCAGCGTGCAGGCGGCTTTCCACGTATTATTATATAAAATCTTACACCCCGCGCTGTTTTCTGGGGTATACTGCGTAATTTCCGCAAGCGCAGAGGGGGAAAGATTTTTCGCCTTTTCCGTAGACATTTTGTCTTCCAGCCCGTCCGTTTGTAAAAGAAGTGTACCTGCCTCGGGGCTGTAAATTTCTTTTATGCTGTTACCAATGCCGGACTCCAGCGTTTTCTGCCGTTCCCTTAAAAGGTTTATAAGTGCATCCTTTTGGCCGCCTAAGGCACTTTTTTCATCCTTTGCAATGAGCAGCTCGTCCTTAAGCCGTCCAAGGCGTGTCATATCCCCTTTTTCCGCAGCAGACGTGATCTGCAGGGAAAGGGTTGTAATCTGCTCATCCGTTCGGACTGTATCGGAATAGCCTTCCCCTGTGTCTGTTTTAGAAAGCCTTTGTATGCGGTCCGCAATACCCAGGTATTCATGGAGTGCGCCTTCGTCCGTATCCGCAGTAAGCACAGCACCGATTCTCGCCCCTTTATGCACGCGTTCGCCGTCTTTTGCCGTGGGGCGGAGCACACCGTCCTCTGCGGCGCTGATTACGACTTCGTCCTTAAAAAGATACAGCGTAGCGCCAAAGGAATCCTCCAGTGTGTCATAGTAAACCATTTCCGAGGATGTACGCCCGACAAAAAAGGTAATCAAATTCCAGAGGATAAAAAACACCACGGCTACAGCCACAATCAATTTTATCTTTTTCTTCACTTTGCATCTCCTTTTTGATTCTCAAATCGGGTGATACATTCTTCCGCAAGAAGCGCCGTGCTTTTCATGCCATCCAGCCAAATCACATTAGGGTTTGCCCGAAACCAGGTCATTTGCCGCTTGGCAAGACGCCTGGTGTTACGTTTTAAAAGTTCCGTGGCCTCCGCCATGGTTGCCTTGCCTTCCAGATACCAAATCAGTTCTTTATACCCGACGCCCTGGAGTGCCGTTCGCTTTTTTCCACGCAAAGATGCGTACACCTGCTCCACTTCCGAAAGGAGTCCTCCAGAAAGCATCGCTTCTGCACGCCTATTTATTCTATTATACAAAATTTCTCGCGGGAGTTCAAGAGCAAATATAAAATAATCGTAAATTTTTTCCGATTTTTTTTGCAAATGGGCACTTTTTGTTTCCCCGCTGGTGTAATAAATCTCAAGTGCGCGCAAAATACGACGTTTTTCGTTTTTATGCAGCTTTTCAGCGGCATCCGGGTCAAGGTGCGAAAGTGCCGCATACATTTCTTCTCCGCCTTTTTCCTCCCACTCCTGTTCAAGGCGTGCCCGCACCTCAGGGTCAAAGGAATTTTCGGAAAGAGGCCGGTTCTCTATCACTGTATCCACGTACAGCCCTGTACCGCCAGCTAAAATAGGCACTTTGCCACGGGCATGAATATCCGCAATTGCTTGATGTGCCAATGGTGCAAACGCAGCAAGAGAAAAATCGGTGTCCGGTGAAACCACGTCCAAAAGGTGATGGGGTATGCCTTCCATTTCCGCCTCGTCCGGCTTTGCGGTACCGATATTCATTTCTTTATAGACCTGCATGGAATCCGCAGACACAACCTCGCCGCCGATTCGTTTTGCGATTTCAATGGCGAGAGCTGTTTTCCCCGAAGCCGTAGGCCCGGTAATCACCAGTAATGGAATCATATACGCGCTCCTTTTTAGTGAGTAAACGGCGTTGCCGCCGCGGCGGCAACTTGAATTTCTTTTGCACCGGCTTTTCGAAGTTCCTTCGCGCATGTATTGATGCTTGTGCCGGTGGTGATGACATCGTCAATGAGCAAAACGGTTTTGCCGCGAAACCCTTCCGGTTTGTAAGGCACAAACGCCCCTTCCAGGGCATACAGTCTGTCCCGTCCGTTTCTTTTAGACTGGGGCATCGTGTTTTTTATTTTTCGCAGCGTTTTCAAAACGGGAATGTGCAGCATTTCGCCCAGAGCCTCTGCAATCAGTTTTGCCTGATTGTATCCACGCTGTCCGAGCCGTATAAAATGCATGGGCACGTAGGTGATTACATCTGGTCTCGGTGCGTCCATTTCCCGCAGTTTCAGGAGAATAAACGCTGCAAAAGTTACTGCTCTAGCCTGTTTTCCACGATATTTCATGCCAAGAATGCCTGTGCGTACCAAATCTTTATAAACAAGAGGTACATATGCTTTCGTAAAGCTTCGCCTTTTTGCGCGGCAGCGAAGACAAAGAAGGTCGCCATACACCGTGTCCAGCGGTGTGCCGCATACCTTGCACGCCCTTTTGTTGTAGGAAATTTCTTTAAGGCATGCATCACAGACAGAAAACCTTTCGCTTTCTATAGGCGTATCGCAAAACACACATTTTGGTGGATACAAAAAGCGCAAAAGTGTTCTTACCATACGCTTATCCCCTTGATTTTTTCGCAAAGTCCTGAATAGCGTTCCACCTGTCTGTTATTTTCAATCATTGTATGCATAATCCCTTCTCTGCCCACAAGCACCACGAGTTTTTTCGCCCGGGTGACGGCTGTGTACAAAAGGTTTCTGCACATTAGCTGTGGCGGAGCGGGAAACATAGGAATAATGACAGCATCAAATTCACTTCCCTGGCTTTTATGCACAGTAACGGCATACGCCATTTCCAATTCCTCGAGCTGAGAAAAATCATAGCGAACAAGGCGTTCTTCATCAAACACCACTTCCATATATTTGCCCTGGTGGTAAATTGTACGGATAATGCCGACGTCCCCGTTGAATACGCCAACGCCTTCGTCCCCGTCCGCTGTCTTCCATGATAAATCATAGTTATTGCGCACCTGCATCACCTTATCCCCTTCCCGAAAGACCCACTCCCCATTTGTTTTTTCCTGCTTTTGCGGGCTTGGGGGGTTCAGGCGTGCCTGCAGGGCGCGGTTTACAGCATAAACACCCAGCGCTGATTTACGGGAGGGGCAAATCACCTGAATTTGCCTTTTCGGGTCAAAGCCGTATGCTTTTGGCAGACGCGCGGCACAGACCTCGCAAATGGTATGTAAAATCCCGTCTGCATCCTCCCGATGCATCAGGAAAAAATCCTTGTCTTTTCGGTTGACCTCCGGCACCTCGCCGTGATTTATACGGTGTGCGCCGACTACAATCATGCTTTCCGCCGCCTGGCGGTAAATGTCCGTAAGGCGACAGGCCGGAACCATTTCACTCCGAAGAATGTCCCGCAGTACATCTCCGGCGCCGACGCTTGTCAGTTGGTCTGCATCTCCAACCAAAACAAGGCGCGTGCCCGGGCGCATAGCCTTGAGAAGGGCGTGCATCAATAGAACGTCCACCATGCTCATTTCGTCCACGATAATGACGTCTTCGTCTAAAGGATATTCCTCGTTTCTGCCAAAGACCTGCTTGTCACCGTCAGCGGAAAAGTTTAGCTCCAAAAGGCGGTGAATTGTTTTGGCTTCCATGCCACAGGTCTCCGCCATACGCTTTGCCGCGCGTCCCGTCGGAGCGCAAAGGGCAACGGCGGCGTCCTGTGCCGTCATAATCTCAATAATGGCGTTAATAACCGTTGTTTTTCCTGTGCCGGGGCCACCGGTAATCACGGAGACGCCATTTTGCATCACCATATAACACGCCTCGCGCTGTTTTTCGGAAAGGGTAATGCCCGTTCGCCGCTCTGCCGCCGTCACGGCCGCTTCCATAGGCACGCCGAGGCCCATCTTAGCCCTATGCATCATGGTGTAAAGCTTTCGGGCTATGCCCATTTCCGCATGGAAAAAAGGCGGTAAATAGATTCGCCGCGTGGATGCACTTTCCTGCACAAGCGCGCCTTCAAGGAGCATCCCGGTAATGGCATTTTCCACGCCTGCCGGTTCCGTGCCCAGTACCTTTGCCCCCTCCGCTATCAGTTGTTCCATTGGAAGATAGGTATGCCCGTTTTGTGTGTTTTCATTTAAAACATATTTTACGCCGTTTCGAAGGCGAGCTGCATCCCCGGGGTCGACCCCCATTTGCATGGCAAGCTTGTCCGCAGTTTTAAAACCGATACCGTCAACTTCGCAAAGAATATACGGATTTTTTTGTATCTCGCTGACGGCCATGGGGCCGAATTTCTTAAATACACGCACAGCAAAATTCGCCGTAACGCCATAGGGCTGAAGAAACATGACTACGCTTTGCACCGCCTGCTTCTCAAGAAGCGATGCCTGCATTTCCTCCGCCTTTTTACGGCTGATGCCTTTAATTTTCGAAAGGCGTTCGGGGTCGTCCCGAATCACTGTGAGGCTATCCGTCCCAAACTGGCGGACAATTTTTTCTGCCGTTGCCGGGCCGATGCCTTTGATAATGCCGGAAGATAAATATTGGAGAATTTGCACCTCGCCCGTAGGCAGAATTTTTTCGCAAATCTCCACTTTAAACTGCTCCCCGTATTCGGCGTGGGTAATCCACTTCCCGGTAAGGCGAACGCCTTCCCCTGGGGCAATGCCGGGCATGATGCCGACTGCCGTGGAAAAAACCCCTTCCACGTCAATATCGCAAACGGTATACCCGTTTGCGATATTCTGGTAAATGATTTCCTGTACTATGCCTTCTATGACGAGAAGCTCCGCCATCTTATCCCTCTCTATTCCTTTCGCATAACGTCATATCGGCGGCATAAGGCATCGATATATGTACTCCCTTCCCCCCGAATATAGACGCTTGCGTTTTTAAAATACCGCTGTGCCATTTGCTTGGCAATCATAACCGTATTTTCAATATTTTCCGCTTGTTCATCACCGGAAATAATAATTTCTACCGTCGCCTCCGCGGTCCCATGTACCGACCGCAGTAACACGACTGTCGCAAGAATTAGGCAAAGCGTGATGAGAAGCGGGATTCCGTACTGCATAAGCATACCATTCGCCTCCTCGACTTTATAGTATGCAATTGCAGTCTTTTTTGTGCTATCCGCGTTTAGCCAAGCAGTTCTTTTCGGAGAGCGTCTGCCATGTCGGTCTTCTCCCACGGAAACGCTTCATTCCCAAAATGGCCATATGCCGCCGTCTGCGCGTAAATCGGGCGAAGAAGCCCCAAGGATGCAATCATGCCGTCAGGGCGCAAATCAAAAAGCTTATTTACGGCGTCTGCGAGCTTTTCTTCCGAAACCTTGCCCGTGCCGAAGGTATCTACGCGAAGGGATACGGGACGCGCCACGCCAATGGCATATGCCGCCTGCAGTTCACATTTATCTGCAAGGCCTGCCGCTACAATATTTTTTGCAATATAGCGCATCATGTATGTCGCCGTGCGGTCAACCTTCGTGGCATCCTTGCCGGAAAGAGCACCGCCGCCATGTCGTGCGTAGCCGCCATAGGTGTCCACAATAATTTTGCGACCCGTAAGGCCCGTGTCCCCGTGAGGCCCGCCAATAACAAAGCGACCTGTGGGGTTTATAAAGACTTTCGTATTTTCATCCAAAAGCTCTGCCGGAATAATGGGCAGAACAACCTTTTCATAAATTTCTTTTCTAAGTGTCTCAATTGTTACATCGGGGTCGTGCTGAGAAGAGATTACAACGGCTTCCACACGCACGGGGGTATCCCCCTCATATTCCACCGTGACCTGACTTTTGCCGTCCGGGCGGAGATAGGAAAGCGTCCCGTCCTTTCGAACATCCGTCAATTTCTTTGCAAGCGCGTGGGCAAGAGAAATCGGCAGGGGCATCAGTTCCTTTGTTTCATTGCAGGCGTACCCGAACATAAGCCCTTGGTCTCCGGCGCCATGCTCTTCTCTGCCTTCTGCCTTAGCTTCATAAGAACGGTCAACACCCATGGCGATGTCGGGGGACTGTTCTCTGATGCAGTTTAAGACTGCACACGTTTCGCAGTCAAAACCATAATCCGTTTTGTCATAACCAATTTCACGAATTGTATCTCTTGCGACAGAGGAAATATCCACATAGCACTTCGTGGTGATTTCGCCCATAACCATGACAAGCCCTGTCGTAGCCGTTACCTCACAGGCAACGCGAGCTGAAGGGTCCTGCTCCAAAATTTTATCTAAAATACTGTCGGAGATACGGTCGCACAATTTATCCGGATGTCCTTCTGTTACCGATTCCGATGTGAAAAAGTGTCTCATAGTATCCTCTTCTTTCTTAAAAAATTTGTATAAGCCATTTAAAAAATTCCGTGCCCACGGTCATAATGCAGCCTGCGCCCAACACACCGCCAATGATACTCGGCAAGGCGAAACGAAAGCGCATGTCAAGGAGTGCCGCACAAATTGCACCCGTCCATGCCCCCGTGCCCGGTAAAGGTATCGCCACAAACAGAAAAAGGCCTAAGGCACTCCGTTTCATAATTTTATCCCGATTTTTCTCAGTTTTCCGTTCCATCCATCGCGCAAACCAGCCCAGGATTCTCGTCTTTTTTAAATACGCAACAAGGGGACGTGCCAAAAGAATAATAAACGGAACAGGCAAACAGTTTCCAATTACGGCGTAAACAAAGGTTGAAAATGTGTCAAGCCCCAAGGTGGCGCCCACGGGAATTGCACCGCGCAGCTCCACGATCGGAATCATGGACATCAAAAGCACAATGATTTCTCGCGGCAAATTGCCAATATGGGAAAAAAAGTCCAATAAAACTTCTTGCATGTATTCACCTCATTTTCCATATTATTATACATTTTTTTCTATAGCTTGTCAACCACTTCTATAGATTTCCGGCTAGAAAAAAGCAAAAACCCTGCCGCCATTGCGACAGGGTTTCCAATTTGGTTGCGGGGGCCGGATTTGAACCAACGACCTTCGGGTTATGAGCCCGACGAGCTACCAGACTGCTCCACCCCGCGATATTCAAGTTCTCTCACGAGCAAGATATATTATACTATATGATATGCGCATTGTCAAGCTTTTTATGAAAAATTTTTTGGTTTTTTTCTGCGCCGTTAAAAAAGACTTGACTTTTCAGCTAAAATGGTGTATTATATAATTGTTGCGTTTTAGCAACTTGCAGGAGTGATTTTCCGCGTCTTATGCTTTGGCACTCCCCCGTCAAAGTCCGTTTCCTCCCCTCTTCTGCAATCGAATTATATTTTGGAGGAAACAACTATGATTAAAGTCTTTGGACGTCTTTTGTGCGTCCCGGAAAACGAAAAAGCGCTCGGTTATGTTGCCGACAATCTAGTGGAAACAAGACAGTTTAGAGTTACGGACCCGTCACTTTTTTCGTTTTCATTTAAGCTGGAGCTTGAAAACGGCTCCTTAAAGGATATTATCGATCTCCCCCATACCATGGAAGATGGTGCACTTATCCTGCAGTGGAACATCACCGCTTCCTGTTTGCAATTTGCCGGTCCGCTTTTTGTGCAGCTTCGTGCGTTTTCGGATGCAGACATGGTCTGGCACAGTGAAATTGCAGAATTTACCGTAAACCGAAGTATTAAAGCCGAAGCTTCTCTCCCCCCTATTGTGCCGTCGGAATTTGCGGAAATGGAAAAACGAATGACAAGTCTTTTGACCGCTACGGAAACTGCTTCCCTTTCGGCATCCGATGCCGCAGAAGAAGCAAGTACCTATGTAGACGCCGTATCGGCACTTTCTGCCGCAGCCTCAGAAGACGCCGCAAGAGCTGCCGCCGCGGCATGTGATGCCGCGCAAATTCTGGCAGATACACAAAAAATCAAGCAAAGCATAAGCATGAGCGAAGAATTGGCGGAAAATGCCGTAATTTCTACAAACGCCGCTTGCTCGCAGGCATATTCGTATGCAGAAAGTGCGAGCGAAAGTGCGGCAAAAATAATGGAAACCTTCGGGGACATGAATGCGGCGCTCGATGGTATTCTTTCTCTGCAAGCCTCTTATATCGGAGGTGATTCTGTATGAACACAGCCGAAAAACTGAACCAAATTGCCGAAAATGTTGAAAAAGTACACAAAGCAGGCAAAAAAGCGGAATACGATGCGTTTTGGGATGCTGTTCTTGCAGGTGGCGCACGCACAAAATTTGATTATGCTTTTCGCTATTGGGGCGGCGATTATATCAGACCAAACAGAAAAATTATTGCAACAGATATAAACTCCTTATCGATGACTTTTGCGGCTAATAGGTCTCTTAAAAAGGTAGAAGCAAATTATTTTGATTTTTACAATAAGCAAAAGGGAACTTCGACTGCCAACAGTGCATATTACACATTCCAACAATGCGCCTCGTTAGAAGAGGTTGAAGATATAGGGATTCAAGCGGAATATGAATATCACTATACATGGTGGAATTGTTCAAGCCTTCATACCATTGCTGTTGTAAGGAGCGATGAAAACACAAGATGGACTAATGCATTTTTAGGTTGTGCATCTCTTGTGAATTTAACCATTAACGGGATTATAGGGACGAATGGCTTTAATGTGTCGTCAAGTCCTGCGCTTTCAAAGACAAGCATTGAAAGCATCATAAACGCTCTGTCCACCACGACATCAAGCCAAACCGTCAGTTTTTCCCGAACCGCAATTACAAACGCTTTTGGCAGCGTGGATAACGCGGAGTGGGCGGCACTTGTCGCGACAAAACCAAATTGGACGATTTCACTTGTATGAGGAGGAAAAATGCGAGAATATATTGAAGCCCGCGAAGGGTTTATCTTGACAAACGGCGATGTATACGGCAAACGCATCTACCTTGCCAAAGGTATAGAGGCATCTGCATTTACTGAAATTACCGAAGCCGCATACGATGCTGTTTTACAAAATGAATCGAAGGCTTTAGAGTCTTAAAGAAAGCCCCGCCAATTGCGGGGTTTTTTCTTGACAAAATTCGCCTTTTTTGTTATAGTAAATAGGACAACTGCATATCGGTATAGGTGCGCATTTTGCGAGAATAGGGAATCAGGTGTAATTCCTGAGCAGACCTTGCTGCCGTGAGGCGGAGCGTATTCCATCGTCCGATTTAGGGACGGTCACTGAAGGAAACTTCGGGAAGGCGGAAATACGCGTTGATGCCCAGCCGGAAGACCTGCCTATACTACGGCAAGCGGTAAATCTTTTCATGCCGACTGCCTGCGCTTTTGTTTACAGGAAACTAAACAAAGGAGAACGAAGTCATGAAATGTATATTTTTGCACTCGCAGTATGTCTTGTCTGCGATACGCGTTAAACAAGCTTTCCGAAACGAAGGTTCTTCTTTCGGACGGCTTTTTTTGTTCAAAAACACTTTGTTTTCGGTTCCTTTTGGCAAAAAGGGAGGAATGATATGCTAAACAGATTGCACCCTGCCACCATTTTTTTATACTTTACCGGCATACTAATTCTATCCATGTGCACAGTAAACCCTGTTTTTCTCACGCTTTCTTTTATGGGTGCTCTGCTACTGCTTTTGCAGATTAGCCCCGGAGCAGGGCGTGGAAGAAGAATCGCATTTTACAGCATGGTGTTTCTTTTGACAGCGTTTACAAATCCCCTGATTTCTCATAACGGGGAAACGGTTTTATTCTATCTAAACAGCCAACGAATTACGCTGGAAGCGTTTTATCGCGGTCTTGGGAATGCAGGGCTTTTGGTATCGTCCCTTCTTTGGTGTCGCTGTCTTTCCCTTGTGATGACGACGGATAAGATTTTATATCTCTTTGGGCGTATACTGCCCAAAACCGCCCTTACTCTTTCCCGGGCAATTCGCCTTCTGCCCGAGACCATCCGGTACGGTAAGGAGATCTACCGCACCCAGCGTATTTTAGCCGCACCCCAAGGGGTTAGGCAAAAATTGCGTGCCCTACTAGGTGCCTTCTCGGCGCTTATTAGCTTTATGCTGGAAAACGCAGTTTCTACAGCGGACGCCATGCGCGCCCGTGGCTATGGTCTCAAGGGGCGTACAACCTTCTCTCTCTATCCGTTTCGCCTTCCGGATAAACTGCTGTTTTGCAGTTTGCTGGTTTTCCTTATACTGACTTTGGGGGCAGTATTACGAGATACATTTTCTTATTATCCAGTGGTTTCACCCCTGCCTCGAACCGAATCTGCATATCTATTATTTGGTATTTACGCGCTTTGTCCTACTGCATTGGAAATAAAGGAGGAAATATCGTGGAAATATTATCACTCCAAAATATAAATTTTTCTTACCCGGGCAATACGGGAAATAGTGAAAAGGCACTTTCTTCCGTTTCATTTTCCGTCAAAAAAGGAGAGTTTCTCCTGCTTTCCGGAACATCCGGCAGCGGGAAAACCACTTTAATTCGGCTACTAAAGCGGGAAATAGTGCCCCATGGCGATTTATCGGGGGAAATCCGATACCTTGGCGAGCCGCTTCCTGCCCTTTCGCCCCGAGACGCCGCATCGTCCATCGGCTATGTGGGGCAAGACCCTTCGGCGCAGCTTGTGACGGACAAAGTCTGGCATGAGCTTGCGTTCGGGCTGGAATCCCTTGGGCTTTCGCGCAGCGAAATGCGGCGACGCATTGCAGAGATGGCAAGCTTTTTTGGCATCTCCCACCTGTTTTCCAAAAGCACAAACGAGCTTTCCGGCGGTGAAAAACAGCTTGTAAATCTTTGTGCCGTGATGCTCATGCGCCCACAGGTTTTACTTTTGGACGAGCCGTGTGCCCAGCTGGACCCTGTGGGTACGCAAAGCTTTTTATCCGTTTTGGAAAAGCTTCGCGGCTTTTTGGGGCTTACCGTAATTATGGCAGAGCACCGATTGGAGGACGTTTTGCCCCTATGTGACAGGGTGTGTGTGTTAGAAGGAGGCAGGGTTTATTGTATCGGCCCCCCGAAGGACGTTGCTGCCCATGTTTCCCGGGAAAACCACCCCATGCTCTGTGCCATGCCCGTCTCCCTTCGTGTTTCTTCCGTCCTCGGCGGCGGGGCGCCCCTTTTTATGCGTGACGGACAGCAGTTTCTCGAGGAACACTTTCTCCCGTCCCCCGTGCCTTTACCTGACAAAGAAAGGCCTGCCGCGTCCGTGGCAATCAAGGCTAAAAATCTTTGGTTTCGCTATGAAAAAGAAGCGCCGGATGTTTTGGCGGGCGCCAGTTTTTCCGCTTTATACGGCGAGATTTTTGCATTTGTAGGCGGCAATGGTGCCGGAAAGTCTACACTTTTACACATTTTGGCAGGGACGGAAAAACCTTTTCGGGGTAAAGTGCAATGTGATGGCCGTCCCCTTCTCCTACCGCAAAACCCAGCATTTTTATTTGTAAAGGATACGCTTCGGGAGGATTTATGCACCGCCAATGCCACAGAAGCCGAAGAAATGGCAGAACGTTTTGGGCTTCTCTCCCTTTTAGACCGACACCCCGATGACCTTAGCGGGGGCGAAAAACAAAAGGCGGCACTTTGCAAGCTTCTTTTATACCACCCGAAAATTTTGCTTTTGGACGAGCCAACAAAGGGTATGGACGCTGCCGCGAGGCACGCTTTCGGCGAAACCCTACTTTCTCTTCGGGAAAGCGGTGTTTGCATTGTGCTGGTTACGCACGACCTTGCCTTTACCGCCGAATATGCCGACCGGGTTTGCATGCTTTTCGGCGGCGAAATTATCGCCGAGGACGGACCGCGTACCTTCTTTTCCGAAAATCATTTCTATACAACGCCTGCCTCCGTGCTGTCGAGGCACTTATATCAAAACGCCGTAACGAGCGAGGACGTAATCTCGCTTTGTAAACAAAACAAAAAGGAGAATACAAAATGAAAAAATGGTACCGTTTTTTACCCCTTCTGCTGATTCCCGTGCTCGTATCCGCCGGCATACAGCTTTGGAATGACGAAAAGTATATGCTGGTGTCTATAGGCATTGCGATTTTAGCCTGTGTCCCCTTTTTCCTGTACGGGGAAAAGGCACTTTCTGACCTTCGCAGCCTACTGATTGTTGCCGTGATGACTACCCTTTCCGTCGGCGGCAGGTTTATATTCACCCTAATTCCCCACTTTAATCCCGCCACTGCCATTACGATAATTGCCGGATTTTACTTAGGGCCCTCGGCAGGGTTTATGACAGGTGCCCTCGGTGCGCTGATTTCAAACTTCTATTTTGGGCAAGGCGCTTGGACGCCGTTTCAAATGATTGCATGGGGCATCACCGGTTTTCTGGCAGGGTTTTTACCCCTCTTAAAACGTACACCTCTGCGTCTAATTTTACTTGCTGTATACAGCTTTTTTGCAGTCTTTTTATATTCCGTCATCGTGGACATTTCCACCGTTTTGTTTATGTACAATAAGATTACACTTTCCGCTATGTGTCTAACCTTTATTTCGTCCCTTCCCTTTACCTTGGCGCATGCAATCTCCAATGTTATTTTTATAGCAGTGCTCGCCGAGCCGTTTGGGAAAAAGCTTGCCCGTGTAGGACAGAAATTCGGGCTGGTATCGCCCCAAAACCGAATATAGGCATCAAAAA
>JAZNHR010000019.1:0-11793 GCA_045577075.1 Clostridia bacterium
CCTTGCGGTACTCCGCAAATCCGTCAGTTATGTAAATCCGTTACTTGTATTGTACAATAAATAGACAGATTTGTCAATAAAATATTGAAAAAAGAAAAAAATTGTGCTACACTAAAAACAGATAAAAGGGGGTAAAAACCATGATGGACGTAACGAAATACGGCGTGGGGTATTTTTCGCCGCCGGACAGTACATACGAATGGGTCAAAAAGGACCGCCCGGGAAAAGCACCGGCTTGGTGCAGCGTGGACCTTCGTGACGGGAACCAAAGCCTGGTAATTCCTATGAGCATGGAGGAAAAGCTCCGGTTTTATGAGCTGCTTTTAAAAGTTGGCTTTAAAGAAATCGAGGTGGGGTTTCCTGCGGCATCGGAAACGGAATACGAGTTTCTCCGGAAGCTAATCCTCGAAAACCGCATTCCGAAGGACGTGACGGTGCAGGTACTCACCCAGTGCCGAGAGCATATTATCCGCAAAACTTTTGATGCCTGTAAAGGCGCCCCCAATGCGATTATTCACTTTTATAACTCCGTAAGCGTAGCACAAAGAGAGCAGGTCTTTAAGAAATCTAAGGCCGAAATTCAGGCGATTGCGGTAGAAGGCGCGCGCCTTGTCAAAAAGCTTGCCCGAGAATACGAAGGCAAATTCCGGTTTGAATACTCGCCGGAAAGCTTTACGGGAACAGAGCCAGAATTTGCCCTCGCTGTTTGCAATGCGGTACTGGATGTTTTGGAGCCGAGCGCGGAAAACAACGTCATTATCAATCTCCCCGTTACGGTGGAAATGAGCCTGCCGCATATCTACGCCGCGCAGGTGGAGTATATGCACAAAAACTTAAAATACAGGGAACACGTCACCCTCAGTATTCATCCCCATAACGACCGTGGTACGGGCGTTGCCTGCGCGGAGCTTGCACTGCTCGCCGGGGCGGACAGAGTGGAGGGCACCCTTTTCGGCAACGGAGAACGGACGGGGAATGTAGATATTGTCACCCTCGCCATGAATCTTTACACCCACGGCACAGCGCCGGGTCTTGATTTTTCAGACATGCCGTCGGTCGTGGAAACATACGAAAAATGCACCGGAATGCACGTGCACGAGCGGTCGCCCTACGCGGGGGCGCTGGTGTTTGCCGCATTCTCGGGAAGCCATCAGGATGCCATCGCAAAGGGCATGAAATGGCGGGGCGAAAAGGCACTGCATCAGTGGTCGGTCCCCTATATTCCCATTGACCCGGCGGATATCAGCCGCACCTATGATGCAGACGTGATTCGTGTCAATTCCCAAAGCGGTAAGGGCGGCATCGGCTTTCTTCTGGAGCAGACCTACGGCTATAGCCTGCCTTCGGGTATGCGTGAGCACCTCAGTTATCTTTGTAAGCATATTTCGGACAGCGAGCATAAGGAACTGAAGGTGGCAGATGTACTGCAAATTTTTGAAGAAAATTACTTTGAACATACAACCCCTGCCACAATTACCGCGTTGCACCTTCGTCAGCAGGAGCATGGTGTGGAAGCGGAAATTACCTTCCGTCTCCATGGGGAAGAAAAACACGTTATCTCCCACGGCAACGGCTCGCTGGACGCCATTTCCGGTGCGCTTAAGACGGTGACGGGAGACGAATACAAGCTGTCTGTTTACTCCGAACACAGCATGCAGGAGGGCGGCTCCAAGAGCGTGGCGGCGGCGTATATCGGGATTGAAAACGAAGAGGGCACGATGTTCTGGGGCGCAGGCAAGCACACAGACATTATTAAGGCAAGCTCCTATGCGCTGCTCAGTGCCTATAATAACATGATTCGGGCAAGGGAGGAGGCATAGTATGGGCATGACGATGACGCAAAAAATCCTGGCACACCATGCAGGGCTCGAACGCGTAGTGCCGGGCCAGCTGATAAGTGCAAAGCTTGACATCGTTTTGGGAAACGATATTACCACCCCGGTTGCCATTAACGAATTTAAAAAGGCAGGTTTTGAAACGGTTTTTGATAAAGATAAAATCGCCGTCGTGCTCGACCATTTTGTGCCGAATAAAGATATAAAAGCGGCGGAACAATCCAAACAGTGCCGGCAGTTTTCCTGTGCCCATGGCATCAGCCATTTTTATGATGTGGGGAAAATGGGCATTGAGCACGCCCTGCTCCCTGAGCAGGGGGTAGTGACGGCCGGGGACTGCATTATCGGCGCGGACAGCCATACCTGTACCTACGGCGCTCTCGGCGCATTTTCCACAGGCGTTGGCAGTACGGACATGGCGGCCGGCATGGCAACCGGATATGCATGGTTTCGCGTCCCGGCGGCAATCAAATTCGGGCTTTCGGGGAAATTATCCCCTGATTGTAGCGGTAAAGACGTCATTCTTTCCATTATCGGGCAAATCGGCGTAGACGGCGCTTTATATAAGAGCATGGAATTTACGGGCGAAGGGGTCGCCTCCCTTTCTATGGACGACCGGCTTTGCATCTGCAATATGGCAATTGAGGCAGGTGCGAAAAACGGTATTTTCCCCGTGGACGATGTAACCCGCGCCTATATGCAGGGAAGATGCGAGCGCAAGCCTGTCGAGTACGCGCATGATGCAGATGCAGAATATGAGCAGGTCATCGAAATCGACCTTTCCAAAATCGTACCCACGGTAAGCTGCCCCCATTTGCCGGAGAATACAAAGCCGGCATCTGCACTTTCGGACATTCAAATTGACCAGGTGGTCATCGGCAGTTGCACAAACGGCAGAATGGAAGATATGGAAGCGGCATATCGCATTTTAAACGGCAAAAAGATAGCCGACGGCGTGCGGTGCATTATTATCCCTGCCACCATGGAAATTTACCGCGAATGTGTAGAGCGCGGCTATGTTACGGCGTTTATTGATGCCGGTGCCGTGGTTTCCACCCCCACCTGTGGCCCGTGTCTTGGCGGCTATATGGGCATACTCGCGGCGGGCGAAAGATGTATTGCCACCACAAACCGTAATTTTGTAGGCAGAATGGGACATGTGGAAAGCGAAGTCTATCTTGCAAGTCCGCTTACGGCGGCGGCAAGTGCCGTAAAGGGCTTTATTGCCGACCCGAAGGAGGTTATGTAGCATGGAAACGAAGGGGAAAGTGTTTCTTTATCCTGACAATGTGGATACGGACGTCATTATTCCGGCGCGGTATTTAAACACGGCAGATGCGGCAGAACTTTCCAAGCATTGCATGGAAGATATCGATAAAACCTTTGTGGAAAATGTGGAGAAGGGTGACGTGATTGTCGCAGGCTGGAACTTTGGCTGCGGCTCTTCCCGTGAGCACGCGCCCCTCGTTATTAAAACATGTGGCACAGGGTGCGTCATTGCCAAAAGCTTTGCCAGAATTTTTTACCGCAATGCCATTAACATCGGGCTCCCTATTTTGGAGTGCGAGGAGGCGGCGGCAGAAATCGGCGCAGGGGATACGGTACACGTAGATTTTGACACAGGGCTAATTACAAATGAATCCACGGGCAAGTGCTATACGGCGCATCCCTTTCCGGAATTTATCCAAAATATTATAAAAAAAGGCGGACTACTAGCGTCTTTAAAGAATTAAGGTGAATTTGATGCAAAAAAACATTGCAGTCATTCGTGGTGACGGTATCGGCCCGGAAATTGTTGCCGAGGCGATAGGTGTTCTCGATGCGGTTGCCGAAAAATTCGGGCATGACTTTCGGTATACGGAAGTGTGTATGGGCGGTTGTGCCATTGATGCCTTCGGCGAGCCGTTACCCGATGCCGAACTTCAAAAATGTAAAGAGAGCGACAGCGTGCTTCTCGGTGCCGTCGGCGGCCCTGCGTGGGATGGTGTCCCCGGACATCTTCGCCCCGAAAAGGGACTTTTAAAATTACGGGCAGGGCTTGGCGTTTACAGTAATAACCGCCCTGCCAAAATCTGGCCACAGCTAAAAGACGCTTCACCCCTAAAGCCTGCCATTACAGAAAAAGGCATTGATTTTATCATTGTTCGTGAGCTTATTGGCGGCATTTATTTCGGCAAACACGAAACGGTGGGAGATACAGCGATTGACGAGATGCGCTATAGCGAAGGGGAAATTGAGCGCATCGGCAGAATCGGCTTTGAAACGGCGCGGAAAAGAAAGGGCATGCTTTGCTCAGTGGAAAAAAGCAATGTACTCGATACAAGCCGCCTTTGGAAAAAGGTGATGCATCGCCTCGCGGCAGAATATCCGGACGTAACCCTTTCCGATATGCTTGTAGATAACTGCGCCATGCAGATTGTGAAAAACCCTGCACAGTTTGACGTTATCGTCACGGAAAATATGTTCGGCGACATCCTTTCTGACGAGGCTTCCCAGATTACCGGCTCCATTGGTATGATTCCTTCCTCAAGCCTTGGGGATTCTTCCTGCGGCCTGTATGAGCCCATTCACGGCTCCGCCCCCGATATTGCAGGGAAAGACATTGCAAACCCCATCGGCACAATCCTTTCCGCCGCTATGATGCTCCGCTACTCCTTCAATATGGAAAAGGAAGCAGAGATAATCGAATCCGCCGTGGACGCTGTTTTGTCGGAAGGCTACCGCACCGCCGACATTATGCCTGAAGACGGCATGGGATGCACACAAATCGGCTGTAGGGAAATGGGACGAAGGATACGAGAGAAGATAAATTAAGAGATTAAAAACATAAAAAGGAAAACGCATTTTTGCGTTTTCCTTTTTGTTCTATAGGGCTGAAGGAGTCGTGCTGAAAACGTGATAAAAAATTGACTCGCCGATATCTTTCTTTAGCTTTCTTCAAAAAGTGTTTCCATGCTGACGCCCAGGATCTTTGAAATGACGTAGATTTCCTTGTCAGTTGCACTTCGTACTTGACCTTCGAGCTTTGAGTAGCTTGTGGGATTCATATCGCAACCCATAATTTGAATTTGCGCAATAAAATCCTTCTGCTTTATACCTTTTTTCTTGCGAAGTCGTTCAATGTTTTTCCCTACTAGATTTTTTGTCCCATATGTCTGCTTTCTTATTTTCATATCCCTATAATTCCTTTTTAGAATATTTTTTTCATTATATTCTAAAAAATACTTGACATAATTCCGAAATGGAATTATAATAACTTTATAAAGTAAATTTAAGAAAGTAGAGGTAATGGTATGCATTGTTATTATCATGCTGAAAGAAAATCAGTTGCAACATGCCAAGTGTGCGGAAAAGGACTGTGCGCAGAGTGCGCCAGTGTTTTTAATCCTCCAACATGCCACGCTTGTATCTTGGAACATGTGAATGGTGAAAAAACTAAAATGGTTAAAAGCATAGTGACTGGAGTCATATTAGGGACTTTGTGCTGTATCATATTAAAAAACCCGATGGGGCTCCTATTTGCCGGGGTGCCTTTTGGATGGATGGCATTAAGTGCAATCACACCTAATATATTTTTGTTTATGCCTGTGGTGGGCTGGCTGATTTATTTTGCTATTAAATTTTTAATAGCCTATTTGATAGGATGGATAGCGTTGCCTATCAAAATATATAAATGGATACGCTTTTTTAGTACGGCTAAAAAAACATTGTAGGCTGAATACCCAAAATAAGACAGGGCAGTTTTCATTACATATTTTGTGAAAGAAAAGAAATCGGCACAGCAATTGCTGTGCCGATTAGCTTTTGAATTATTCTTCCTCATGGTGATGGCAGGAACCGCAGCACCCGTCACACTTTTTACTGCCTTCAAAGGAAAGGCCGGTGCGTTTCGAGTAGTCCTCAATGGCGGCATGAATGGCTTCCTCCGCAAGGACGGAGCAGTGGAGCTTTGCCGGCGGCAGACCTTCGAGGGCCTCTACAACGGCTTTGTTCGTAAGCTTAAGTGCTTCCTCCACCGTTTTTCCCTTTACAAGCTCCGTTGCCATACTGCTCGTGGCAATGGCGGCACCGCAGCCGAAGGTTTTGAATTTGATATCGGAAATCACGTGATTCTCGTCAATCTTCATATAAATTTTCATAATATCGCCGCATTTGGCGTTGCCGACAGTGCCGACGGCGTTGGCATCTTCAATTTCGCCAACATTGCGGGGATTCTGAAAATGGTCCATTACTTTTTCTGTATACATAAAATTTACTCCTTTCCTTTTAATACTTCTTCATATAAGGGAGACATCTGCCGCAGTCTTTCGATAATAGGCGGCAAGGTCTTTAAAAATGCGTCTACTTCTTCTTCCGTGTTATCCGCCCCAAGGCTTATGCGGAGAGACCCGTGGGCAATCTCGTGGGGGAGGCCGATGGCGAGGAGTACATGAGAGGGGTCTAAAGATGCCGAAGCGCATGCAGAGCCTGAGGAAACGGCAAAGCCGGAAAGGGCAAGATGCAGGAGCATGCCTTCCCCTTCAATATATCGGAAGGAGAAGTTTGCGTTTCCGGGGAGCCGTTTTTCGGCGTGCCCGTTTAAAATTGTATAGGGGACGGCTTCGAGGATGCCTTTCACAAGCTTATCGCGAAGGCGTTTTATGTGTGCCGTCTTTCTTTCCATATTGGCGGTGGCATCCGAGAGTGCCTTTGCAAGGCCGACGATGTACGCCGTGTTTTCCGTGCCGGCGCGCATGCCTTTTTCCTGGCCGCCGCCGTGAATCAGGCGTTCGATTTTCGTACCCTTTTTAATATAGAGGGCACCGATGCCTTTGGGCCCGTGGAATTTATGGGCGGAAAGGCTGAGCATGTCCACCCCGAGCGTAGCAAGGTTTATAGGAACGGTGCCTACGGCCTGCACCGCGTCCGTGTGAAACGGCACGCCCTTTTTGTGGGCAATTTCTGCAAGTTCTTTTATCGGCTGAATGGTGCCGATTTCGTTATTGGCATACATAATGGATACGAGTGCCGTATCATCCATGATGGCATTTTCCAAATCTCGGGGGGAAACCAGCCCATCCTGGTCCACAGGAAGATACGTAATGGTATACCCTTGCTTTTCTAAAAATTCACAGGTATGCAGCACCGCATGATGCTCGATCGCGGATGTAATAATATGCTTTTTGCCGCTTTTTAAGGCAACGCCTTTAATGGCCCAGTTGTCAGCTTCGCTACCGGAAGCCGTAAAGTAAATTTCCGATGCCGCGCACCCCAGACAATCCGCCACCGTTTTTCTCGCATTTTCCATTTCCCGTCTTGCATCTGCGCCGAGGGCGTAGAAAATCGAGGAAGGATTGCCGAAGTTCTCTGCAAAATATGGAAGCATCGCATCACGAACTGCAGGCGAAACTGCGGTTGTGGCTGCGTTGTCAAAATATATCATGTGTATCATTCCTTTCCAATAGTACATTATACACCGAAATGTGATTTGTTTCAACCCTTTTTTTCAAAAGAGAGGAATTTTTCTGCGGCGGGACTTGTTTCTCATTTGCATTTGTGATAAAATAGAAAAAAACGAAGGAGCAAGCCATGGGAATTTATGCACCGGCGTACTATACGCGCTTTGCCTGCCGAGGTGGCGCGTGCCGCCACACCTGCTGTCGCGGCTGGGAAATTGACATTGATGCCGAAACCTACGCTGTCTATCAAAAAACGCCGGGTGATATTGGCAACCGCCTTCGGGAGAATATAGTTACGGACGGAGAAGGGGCGCATTTTCGCCTTTTGAAGGACGAACGCTGTCCGTTTTTAAACCATGATAATCTTTGCGATTTGATTTTGGAGTTAGGGGAACAATCGCTATGCCAAATTTGCCGCGACCACCCCAGATACCGAAACTTTTTTGAAAGCCGCACGGAGATAGGCCTTGGGCTTTCTTGTGAAAGTGCCGCGGCGCTGATTCTGGAAGGGGAGGAAAAGCCGAGCATGGTCTGCATTTCCGGAGAGGCGGACGGTGAAATCCCCGAGGACGAAGCGTACTTTTTCGCACTGCGCGAGGAAATTCTCGATGTGATTTTTAAAGCGGAAAGCATTGCGGACTTGGCTTGCTGTTTTGGCGTATCTCTGCCCTCGCCCGGGGATTACTACCCCATATACCGAGGACTTACCGTTTTACATAAGACTTGGCACGAAAAGCTTTCGCGCCTTTTAAAAACGCGGAAGGCTGTGCCCCATTTAGATATGCCGACGCGGCAGCTTATCGCCTATTTCGTCTGTCGCCACCTTGCTGACTGCTTTTTTGACGGCAGACTTCATGTAGGCCTTGCCTTTTGCCTGCATGGGGCAGAACTGGTGTTATACGCATCGGACTCGGAAACAGATTTTTTGGAGACAGCGCGGCAATATTCCGAGGAAATTGAGTATGCCGCAGAGAATATGGAAAGTATTTTTAATATGCTGGAAAGTATGCAAACAGAAAAAGTTTAAAAAATATTTGACTTTTTCGGTAAGATATGGTATTATAGTTTCAGCACGACGTGTGCTGAAACTGCGGAGGTGTAACCGTGGGTACGAATGAGAAACTGATATCCGATGCAATTTCTGAGGAAATTATTGTAGTCGCCGGGGAATTTGCCATGCGCGAAGGTGCACGGCATGTAACGGTGCGAAAAATTTTGCAGGCACTTGGTGTTACCAACCGGGTATTTTACAATCGGTTCCATAATATAGAAGAAGTGCTGGAAATCGTGTATAAACGGGCGGCGCTTAAAATGCGCGAAAGCATTTATTCTACCATTGATGTGACGCGTGATTTCTTCGGGTATGTAACGGACGTGGCGGTAAAAGCACTCATTTATACCTATGATATTAAGCGGCAGTTTAGCCAGTATGCCTTTGAATACGATTCGTCTTCGCCTGAAAATATCGTCTGGTGGACGAACGAAATTAAAAAAATCATTGAAGTGGGGAAGTCCACAGGTCAAATCCGTGACGTGGATTCAGAGCTTCTCAGCTACACCGTTTGGTGTTTTATTCGCGGCTATAATGCAGATGCCGTCAAGCGGAATCTTTCGAAAGAAGATGCCGTGCGGTACTTTAAATTCGGCCTCGGCTGTTTGTACGACGGAATTCGGGGCTAACTTACAGAGGAGAAATCCTCTGTAAAAAAATAAGAGCACACTGTGTGCTGGGGGAAAAGTCGAAACGTGGGGAAACAAGTCGTTTCCCTAAAAAAATAAGAGCACACAGTGTGCTAGACGGGAGGCGCGACATGGAAATTTTAGGAACAGGCTACTTTGTGCCGGAGCGAACACTTTCCAATGCGGAGCTGGAAACGATGGTGGAAACGGAAGATGAATGGATTCGCCAGAGAGTCGGCGTTTTGGAAAGGCGCATTTCCACAGAATATACCACCGCAGATATGGCAACGAAGGCGGCAGAAGCCGCACTGTCCGTATCCGGTGTTTTGGCAAAAGAGATTGACCTGATTTTAGTGGCAACCATTACGCCCGACACCCTTTGCCCCTCGACTGCGGCGCTTGTTCAAAGAAATATCGGCGCCGATTGCCCTGCGTTTGATATAAGCTCTGCCTGCAGCGGCTTTCTGTTTGCGCTGGACACGGCGGAATCCTTTCTGGCAAGAGGTACATGCGAAAACATTTTAGTGATTGGGGCGGAGCGCATCAGCAAAATTGTGGACTGGAGCGACCGCGCCACCTGCGTAATTTTCGGTGACGGTGCAGGTGCGGCCGTGGTGACAAAAGGCGATAACTACTTATCGTCGCTTCTCTATACAAAGGGTGGGGACGAGGTGCTCCGTATTCCGAATTTTGGCGGCGCATCCCCCTTTTATAAAGGCGAAAGGGAGGAGCCGTTTATCCATATGGACGGACAGGAAACCTTTAAATTCGCCGTCAGCAAAATCGTGGCTGACATAAAAGAAGTGGCAGAGAGGGCAGGCATTTCCGTCAGCGATATTGACCATGTTGTGCCCCACCAAGCAAACATCCGCATTATTGAATATGCGGCAAAGCGTTTAAAACTACCCATGGAAAAGTTCTTTGTGAATATCGAAAAGTACGGTAATACTTCTGCGGCAAGCATACCCATAGCCCTTGGAGAGCTAGCAGAAAGCGGTCGCCTTAAAAGAGGAGACATCATTGCTTTCTCGGCCTTCGGGGGTGGGCTTTCCAGTGCCGCGTGTATTATAAAATGGTAAAAAATTTATTTTAGGAGGAAACAAACATGACATTCGAAAAGGTAAGAACAGTACTGGCACAGCATCTGGAGATGGACGAAAGTGAAATCACGATGGAAACCACATTTGAGGACCTCGGCGTAGACTCCTTGGATACCGTGGAAATCATGATGGAAGTAGAGGACGAGCTGGGCGTTGAAATCCGGCCTGCAGAAGCCGGTAAATCCGTTCGCGAACTGGTGGCCTACATCGACGGCAAAAACGCATAAACGGAGGAACGCGGCTATGGCAAAACGTACAGTTTCTGCCCTCTTAGGAATCCGGTATCCGATTTTGCAAGGAGGCATGGCACATATTTCCGATGCCCACCTTGCGGCCGCGGTTTCCGAAGGCGGCGGCCTCGGGATTATTTCGGCGGCAAGCGGCGACGCTAACCAAATTTCGGCTGAAATTGACAAGGCGCGAAGCCTTACGGATAAGCCTTTCGGGGTAAATCTTATGCTGATGGGCGAAAATCTCGATGCCATTGCAAAGCTTTTGGCAGAGAAAAAGGTGGCGGTGGTCACCACGGGTGCAGGAAACCCGGAAAAATATGTAGAACTGTGGAAGGAAGCCGGCATTCGCGTTATTCCCGTGGTGCCGTCTGCCGCGCTGGCAAAGCTTTGTGCGCGCGCAGGGGCGGATGCCGTCATTGCAGAAGGGGGCGAGAGCGGCGGCCATGTAGGGGATTTAACCACCATGGCGCTTGTACCCCAGGTGTGTGATGCGGTGGATATCCCCGTGATTGCCGCGGGCGGCATTGCGGACGGGCGAGGCGTGATGGCGTCTTACATGCTGGGCGCTTCGGGCGTGCAAATTGGCACGCGGTTTTTGTCTGCGTTGGAGTGCAGGATTCACCCCTCCTATAAAGCGAAGGTATTAAAAGCGAAGGACACTTCCACCATTGTGACGGGCAAACGCCTCGGTCACCCTGTGCGGAGCCTGAAAACCCCGTTTTCGAGAGAATATGCAAAAGCGGAGTATACGGATATTGCAGACGATGTCCTTGAAAATATGGCGGTGGGCACCTTGCGTGCGGCGGTGTGTGACGGCGACGAAAAGCACGGCTGTTTCCTTGCCGGGCAGATTGCAGGGCTTGTAAACAGGGAGCAGAGTGCCGCGGAAATCATTGCGGAAATTATGGGCGAGGCGGACGCACTTTTAAAAGAGGTGAAAACATGGGAAAACTAGCGTTTGTTTTTTCGGGGCAGGGTGCCCAGTATAGCGGCATGGGAAAGTCCCTTTATGAAACGAGCGAAGCGGCAAAAGCCCTTTATAATGCCGCGAAAGAAATCCGCCCGGGAACGATGGCGCAGTCCTTTGCAGGTACAATAGAAGAACTTTCCCAAACGGAAAATACCCAGCCCTGTATGTATCTTGTGGAGATGTCGGCATCCCTTGCCCTTATGGAAAAGGGAATAAAGCCGGAAGGAGCCGCAGGGTTTTCCCTCGGCGAAATCGGTGCGCTTTCACTAGGGGGTGCGTATTCGCCCCTGGATGGTTTTCGCATCGTGTCCGAACGTGGCAAGCGTATGGGCGGTGCTACAAAAGAAAAAACGGCCATGTGCGCGGTGGTGAAGCTGGACGAGGAAACTGTGCGAGAGGCGGCGTCTCTGTTTGAAAAAGTATATCCCGTAAACTTTAACTGCCCCGGGCAGATTGTGGTTTCGGGTCTTGCGGAAAGTCTTTCCGGCTTTACGGAAGAAATTAAAACCATGGGGGGAAAATGTATTCCCCTGGCAG
>JAZNHR010000020.1:0-9373 GCA_045577075.1 Clostridia bacterium
TGACCGCCTTGGCGAAATTGCAGCGGCAATCATCGAACTCCAACCTGGCTCACCCTGCACCGAAGCCGATATTAACGCCTTCTGCGAAACCCTCCCCAGATATAAACGCCCCCGCAAAATCATTTTTGCCGACGTCCCCCGCAACCCCCCCGGCAAAATCGAAAAGCCGAAGCTTCGCAAAATGTATTGCGGCGAGAGCGTAGTTAAAAAACAGATTGAGAAATAAAACAAAAACCGGTGTTTCCGTTGGAAACACCGGTTTTTGTGGATAACAGAGTATATGTGGTTTTGTTTAAGGGGTGCAAAACAACACATAAATTACATTTATTCAAAAACGCCGTCCGCAAAGCCGTAATAGGTATTGTTGCCGCAAGTTTCAATTTTCATGTGCATGGCTCCGTTTAACGGTATTGTAATCGTTTTGGTGCCTGCGTCCCACTTTAGCGTTTCTCGGTGCACAGGGGTTCCGTCTAAATAAACGGTTAAATCCGCGTCAACATTGTTATATTTGCTGTCATCATCTAAAAGTCCAACCTTGAAAGTAACAGAGTTAAACCTTCCGTTTAGATTAAAAAGGGCAGGCTTGTATATTGTGGGACCGCCGTGCAGAACGAAGCCGTTTGTATATTCTGTACCGGACATTGTAAAATAGTTATTTTCTTCCGTTAAATACAGGGTGCCGTTCACTTCGTATGGCTTGCAAACATCCATCCAGTTTTGCGTTTGTCCGGGAACCTTCCCCAAATACACACTTTGTGTTGTTCCGTCCCATGTGACAGATTTGCCAATTGCTTCGCCGACAGCACGAACAGGAAGATAGGTGGTGCCGTTATAAATAAATGGTTCGACAGTATCTCCGTTAGCATCTTTCGGGTCAATTTTTATGCCGTCAACATAAATTTTAATGTTTTTATAAATCGCCTCAATTCTCTCTGCACCTGTTTTGGCATAGGCAACCGTGCTGACAAGCAAAGTAGTGCTTAAAACACCGATGACAAATCCTTTCAATGTGTTTCTCAAAACAATTCCTCCATTCATTTAATTTGCGCACTTAAAACTAAAATGAATGAAAGAGCACCCCTATCTAACATTTCATTAAAATAAAAAATGCGCCAACCGAAGTCGGCGCATAAAAAACGCAAACTCCGATTGTCGCTAAACTAACCATATATAGAAAACATTTCTGTGTATCCTAATAGGCGGAACTTGCATTTTTATCAAATTCAAAATTAGGATACACGAAAAAAGGTATAATATTCCCATTAAACCCAGAAATGATTTTTTACATATTTAGTTAGTTTAGCATCATTATAATATCACATTTTTTATGTTTTATCAATAGAAATTTTAAAAAATAGCGAAATGCACAGGAAAAAGGAAACCGCCACAAGTGTGACGGTTGCGTTATTTGAATTTTTTGGCGTTTGCATTGGCGGTGTTTATAGAGGATATGAGCATAACACGAATGCTTGTACATTTAGAGCTAAGAACTTTATATGCAACTTCATCTATATAATTGGTCTTAAATAGTAATTCTAACCAATAACCGGTTTCGTTCGATTCCTTTAATGCAATTTGAAGTTTTGCGATAAAATCTGCCGTTCCATGAGCATAGTGTGCTTCGCGAATATTAGCACCAATTGAAGTTCCGCTTCTTCCTATTTGATTAGAAATAATGTTTTCTTTTTTAGCTTTAAGTTCTTTGACAAGATTTATTATTTCTACTGCGAAATTCATAGATTGAAGAGATAATTTATCTTCACGCATTAAATACACCTGCCTTTACTACCAAGTATATCACAAAATTCAAGGAATGTAAATGAAGTATTTGCCTATCGACAAATATGAAGTGACGACTACGCCGTCATGAAGCAAATCTGCTTTACAGATTTATGAAGCGAAGCGTTCCAAAATGTTGCAAAGCAACACTTTATTAGCGAAGCGACTTCATAGCCGTAGGCTGCTTAATGTTCACGAAGGGAACGCTTCATTGAAAAGACCGTAGATTCTGATAGAATCTACGGTCTTTTCTGGCGTCCCGGGCAGGAATCGAACCCGCATCAATGGAACCGGAATCCATTACCTTATCCTTTAGGCCACCGAGACAACACGACTATTATACCACAAATATCCAAAAAAGAAAAGACTTTTTTGAAAAAAATATAAAAAAGCATTTGCCCTGTTTTTCTGTAAACAAAAGAAACAGGAATTTTTTCACAAAAAGATTGACAAGGCTAAAAAAGTATGGTATTATATCAAGGATAAACCTGTGGCTTGGCTTTGGGAATAACCGACCCTCGGCTATGCTGCACGGCGATTATAGCGAAATAGGGAGGTGAAAGATATGCAGAAAGATGTAAAGAGCGAAATCATCAGCACTTACAAAGTGCACGAAACAGATACCGGTTCTCCGGAAGTTCAGGTTGCACTCCTTACCGAGCGCATCAACCACTTAAACGAACATTTGAAGGTTCACAAAAAGGACCATCATTCCAGACGCGGTCTTCTGATGATGGTTGGTCAGCGCCGTGGTCTTTTGAATTATCTGATGAAGAAAGATATCGAAAGATATCGTGAGCTCATCGCAAAGCTCGGCCTGAGAAAGTAACAAATCGGCTTGCCGCAGAGGAAACTTTGCGGCAAGCTTTGTTATTTTATCAAAGTTTTCGGCGCATACTACATGTGCCGGTCGGCTGTCGGCGGTTTAGCGTTTATATAAGGATTTTTCCATAAAAATTCTTATATAAGTGCTAGACCCGGCGGCCAAAAAATAAATCAGAAACATTATTTTTTGGAGGTAAACAAGCATGGAAAAGATTTTTTCTACAACCCTGGCAGGCAGAACCCTGACCTTTGAAACCGGAAAGCTTGCACAGCTTGCAAGCGGTAGCGTTCTCGTACGCTACGGCGATACTGCCGTTATGGCAACGGCAACCATGTCTGCAAAGCCGAGAGAAGGCATTGACTTTTTTCCGCTTTCTGTAGACTATGAAGAAAAACTGTATGCAGTCGGCAAAATCCCCGGCGGGTTTATTCGCAGAGAAGGCAAGCCTTCCGAAAAGGCAATCCTTGCTTCCCGCGTAATTGACCGCCCCATTCGCCCCCTGTTCCCGTCTGACCTTCGCAATGACGTAACGGTTATCACCACGGTTATGAGCGTAGAACAGGATAACTCCCCTGAAATTGCCGCGATGATTGGCGCATCTGCCGCTATCTCTATTTCTGATATTCCTTTCGCAGGCCCTATCGCAGGCGTACAGGTCGGCCTTGTGGATGGCGAAATTATTATTAACCCCACCCTCGAACAGCGCGCAAAGAGCACGCTTCAGCTGACTGTTGCGGGTACTGCAAATAAAGTAAACATGATTGAAGCCGGTGCCCATGAAGTGCCGGAAGACATTATGATGAAGGCAATCCTCGCCGCCCACGAAGAAATCAAGAAGATTTGTGCATTCATTAGCGAAGTCGCTGCTGAAATTGGCAAGCCGAAGCGTGAATACCAGCACATCGTGGTGGAAGAATCCCTGTTTGAAGAAATTCGCGCAGAATTCTCTGATAAAGTGAAGGCCGCCCTTGATACAAACGATAAGACCGTTCGTGACGAACGCTTAAAGCCCGTTTACGAAGAAGTATACGCAAAGTACGAAGGCACAGATGTTACCCCCGAGGCCATTGACGCTGTAATGTACAAGCTTCAGAAATATATTGTTCGCCGCTGGATTCTCGACGAAGGCCGCCGCGTAGACGGCAGAGGTCTCAACGACATTCGTCCCCTCGCCGCCGAAGTTGCCCTTCTTCCGCGCGTACACGGCTCCGGCCTCTTTACACGCGGCCAGACCCAGGTAATGAGCGTTGTTACCTTGGGCGCTATGGGCGACCAGCAGATGCTCGACGGTATTGACACCGAAGAATATAAGAGATACATGCATCACTATAACTTCCCGTCCTACAGCGTAGGCGAAACAAGACCTTCCCGTGGCCCCGGCAGACGTGAAATCGGTCACGGCGCACTCGCAGAAAGAGCACTCGAACCGGTTATCCCCAGCGAAGAAGAATTCCCCTATGCAATCCGCGTTGTATCCGAAGTTCTTTCTTCCAACGGCTCTACCTCGCAGGGTAGCGTTTGCGGCTCCACACTCGCGCTTATGGATGCAGGCGTTCCCATTAAGGCACCCGTTGCCGGTATTTCCTGCGGTCTTGTAACGGAAGGCGACCGCTTCATTACCATGACCGACATTCAGGGCCTGGAACACTTCTTCGGCGATATGGACTTTAAAGTAGCAGGTACTAAAGACGGTATCACTGCCATTCAGGTGGATATTAAGATTGACGGTCTTACACCCGAAATCATTGAACGCGCTCTTATGCAGACAAGAGAAGCACGTATTAAGATTTTAGACGAAATCATGCTTCCCTGTATCGGCGAGTCCCGCCCGCAGCTGTCTCCGTACGCACCGAAGATTATGACCATGACCATTGACGTGGATAAAATTCGTGACGTTATCGGTACAGGCGGTAAGGTTATCCAGAAGATTATTGCTGAAACCGGCGTTAAAATTGATATTGAAGACGACGGCAGAGTATACATCGCCACCATCGACCAGGAAGCAGGCGAAAAGGCAATGCGTATTATCAAAGGCATTGTAAGCGACGTAGAGCCCGGTCAGGAATTTACCGGTAAGGTTGTACGTATTATGAACTTTGGCGCATTTGTTGAATTCCTGCCCGGCAAAGACGGTCTTGTACACATTTCCAAGCTTGACCGCAAACGTGTCGAGAAGGTAGAGGACGTTGTCCAGATTGGCGATACCATTGACGTTCGCGTTATCGAAATTGACAAGATGGGCAGAATCAATCTTGCCAGAGTAATACCGAAAGAAGAAAACTAAGTGAATACAAAACTAAAAAACGGTCTGCGCATTGTAGGCGAAAAAATGCCGCATGTCCGTTCGGTGGCTGTCGGTGTGTGGGTCGGTGTCGGCTCACGCGCCGAAACGGCAGAAGAAAACGGCATAAGCCACTTTATGGAGCATATGCTGTTTAAAGGAACAGAAAGACGGTCGGCTGCACGGATTGCCGCGGATATGGATTGTATCGGCGGCAATCTCAATGCCTATACTACACGGGAGTACATTTGCTATTATGCGAAAAGCGTAGATACGGATGTGGAAACCGTGTTTGACATTTTGTCCGACATGTACCAGAATTCCCTTCTCGCCGAGACGGAAACAGAGCTTGAAAGGAACGTCATCCTAGAGGAAATCAGCATGTACGAGGATTCCCCCGAGGATGTGGCACAGGAGCTTCTGGCGAAAACCGTCTGGGGGAATGACCCTTTGGGCTATGGCATTGCCGGGACGAAGGAAACCGTGTCCGCCATTTCTGCCTCAGATCTTCGCGCCTTTATGGCGAAGTATTATACCGCCGAAAATACGGTCATTGCCGTAGCAGGAAACTTTGAGGAAGATACTCTTTTAGAGCTTTGCGATAAGTATTTCGGTACCCTTCGGGCAGGGGAATCCTATACGGCGTATGGCAAAGTCCCGTTTTGTGCAGGCAAAAGCGAAAAAGAAAAAGATATTGAACAGACCCATATTGCCATCGGGCTTCCGGGGCTTCCCCAAAACGCAGAGGCGCGCTTTGCCCTGTCTGCCTTATGCGGTGCCTTTGGCGGCGGTATGTCCTCCCGTCTTTTCCAGAAAATTCGGGAAGAAAAAGGACTTGCGTATACGATTTATGCGACCCCCGAGGGCTTTAAAAATACAGGGCTCATCAATATTTATGCCGGCGTATCACCGGAGAATGCGGACATGGTGGTTTCGCTTATCCAAAAGGAAATGCAGGATATTGTAAAAAACGGACTCTCCGAAGCGGAATTTGCACGAAGCATTTCCCAGATGCGTGCAGGCTACATAATGGGACAGGAAAGCGTAAGCGGCAGAATGCAGGGATTGGGGCGGAATATGCTCCTCTATAATAAGATGCATTCCGGCGCGGAGGTGCTTGCGGGCATCGAAGGCGCAACCCGTGAAAAGGCGGAGGCACTTGCAAAACAGCTCTTTTGCGGCGCGTGGGCAGAAGCGAGAGTTTGCCCGAAAAACTGGAGGAAAGGATAGAATACAATGGAAAACACAAAAAAGACAATGGAAAAAATCGTAAATCTTTGTAAGGGCAGAGGCTATGTATACCCCGGCTCCGAGATTTACGGCGGTCTTTCCAACGCTTGGGATTACGGTCCTTTGGGTGTTGAATTTAAAAATAACATTAAGCGTGCCTGGTGGCAGAAATTCATCATGGAGTCCCCCTATAATGTAGGGCTTGACGCCGCCATTTTGATGAATCCAAAGACTTGGGTTGCAAGCGGCCACGTCGGCGGCTTTTCCGACCCCCTCATGGACTGTCGCGAATGTAAAGCCAGATACCGTGCCGATAAACTCATCGAGGACTATATGGCAGAAAACGGCGAAAGCGAAACCGTGGACGGCTGGTCAAACGAAAAAATGCTCGAATATATCCACGAAAAGAATATTCCTTGCCCCAAGTGCGGCAAGCATGACTTTACGGATATCCGCAAATTTAACCTGATGTACAAAACATACCAAGGCGTAACGGAAGATTCCAGCTCCGAGCTGTATCTCCGCCCGGAAACTGCCCAGGGTATCTTCGTAAACTTTAAGAACGTACAGCGCACAACCCGTAAGAAAATCCCGTTTGGTATCGGGCAGGTCGGTAAGTCCTTCCGCAACGAAATCACACCGGGTAACTTCATTTTCCGTATCCGTGAATTTGAGCAGATGGAGCTCGAATTCTTCTGCCAGCCCGGCGAAGACCTCAAATGGTTTGCCTACTGGAAGGATTTCTGCAAAAACTGGCTCCTCGCGCTTGGGATTCGGGAAGAAAACCTGAAAATGCGTGACCATTCTCAGGAAGAACTTTCCCACTACTCCAACGCCACAACCGACATTGAATTTATGTTCCCGTTTGGTTGGGGCGAGCTTTGGGGCATTGCCGACAGAACGGACTTTGACTTAAAACAGCACGCCCAGCATTCCGGCGAAAACCTCGAGTACATGGACCCGGTAACAAACGAAAAATATGTACCGTACTGCATTGAGCCTTCTCTCGGTGCGGACCGTGTAACGCTGGCGTTCTTAGTAGATGCCTATGACGAAGAAGAAATGGAAGGCGGTGACACCCGCGTGGTACTGCGCCTCCATCCGGCACTTGCGCCCATTAAAGTGGCGGTACTGCCCCTTTCCAAGAAACTGGCAGACGGCGCAGGAGAGCTTTACGCACAGCTTTCAAAGAAATTCATGTGCGAATATGACGAGGCAGGCAGCATCGGTAAACGCTACAGAAGACAGGACGAAATCGGTACGCCGTTTTGCATTACCTATGACTTTGACAGCGAAACTGACGGCAGCGTAACCATTCGTCATCGCGATAGCATGAAGCAGGAACGCGTCAAAATTGCGGACCTCGAATCCTACTTTGCAAACGCATTTACTTTTTAATCAGACACCAAACATCTTTGTATATTTCAGAAACAGGAGGAAAGGTTTATGGATTTTTTAGAGAAATATAACCAATGGCTTGCATATGATAAACTTGACGATGAAATCAAGCTGGAGCTTTTATCAATTGGCGGAGATACGCAAGAAATCAAGGAACGTTTTCTTTCAGATTTAAAATTCGGCACAGGGGGGCTTCGCGGCGTTTTGGGCGCCGGAACGGACAGAATGAATATTTACACCGTTCGCCGCGCCACCCAAGGTCTTGCACTTTATGTAAAGGAGCAGGGCGGGGAGGAACGAGGCGTTGTCATCGCGTATGACAGCCGCCATTATTCTCCCGAATTTGCAAAAGCGGCGGCGAAAGTTTTGGCAGGCAACGGGATTCGGGTGTATCTCTTTACGGAGCTTCGTCCAACACCTGAGCTGAGCTTTGCAGTCCGTCACTTAGGGTGCGAAGCCGGTATCGTGATTACTGCCAGCCATAACCCGTCTAAATATAACGGTTATAAGGTATACGGGAGTGACGGCGGCCAGGTTGCCAACGAAGCGGCGGATTATATCTTAAATAAAATGGAGAGTATCGACATTTTCGGCGATATTCCCGAAAGCGATATGGATAGTCCCCTCATTCGCCTGATCAATGCAGAAGTGGATGAGCCTTATTATGAAGCCGTGCTGGGGCAGATGATTCATAAAGACCTCGCATCCGTGGCGGCGGATATGAAAATTGTCTACACGCCTTTCCACGGCGCAGGCGCAGTGCCCGTAAAGGAAGTGCTCCGGCGCGCCGGCTTTAAAAAGGTGTATACCGTGCCCGAACAGGAAGCGCCGGACGGTGCTTTCCCCACAGTAAAAAGCCCTAACCCTGAAGACAAAGAGGGTTTTGCCCTGGCAATCGAGCTTGCCAACAAAATGGGCGCGGACCTGATTGTCGGTACCGACCCTGACTCCGACCGCGTCGGCGTTCTGGCAAGGGAAGGGGATGGCTCCTTTGTAGCCCTTACAGGCAACATGACGGGGGTACTCCTTACCGAATATATTCTGTCGCAAAAAACAGGGCTTGGCCTTCTGCCGGAAAATCCATATGTGGTTAAAACCATTGTAACCAGCGAAATGGTACGCTGTGTCACCGACCATTACGGCGTGGAACTTTTTGACGTTTTAACCGGCTTTAAGTATATTGCCGATACAATTAAAGAACACGAAGAAGCAAAGGACATGAACTTCGTTCTCGGCTTTGAAGAAAGCTATGGCTACCTTGTGGGAGACTATGCAAGAGATAAGGACGCGGTTTCCGCATCCCTTATGATTGCCGAAATGGCGGCATGGTACCAGACGCGAAATATGACCCTTTGTGACGTCATGCGTGAACTTTACACAAAGTACGGTATTCACAAGGAATGGACAAAGAATATTTATTTTGAGGGAACGGACGGCCAGGATAAAATTAAAAATCTCATGGTGTCCATTCGTGCAAACATTCCGGAAACCATTGGCTGGGCAAAGGTAGTGGCATACACCGATTATTCTACCGGCATTCGCTATGACCTTTTGGAAGGCAAAGAAGTGGAGGTACACCTCCCGAAATCCAATGTCTTGCGTTTTGAACTGGAGGATAAGAGCTGGATTGCGTTCCGTCCTTCCGGCACCGAGCCGAAGTTTAAAGTGTACGCAGGCGTGGCAAGAGGAAATATCGAGGCAAAAATCGATGCCATTTCCAAGAGCATCAACACGCTTTTGGGTATTGAAGGCTAAAAGGAAAAAGAAATGCGAATCGATAAATTTTTAAAAGTTTCCCGTCTTATCAAAAGACGGACGGTAGCGAGTGAAGCGTGTAGCGCAGGTCGTGTGAAAATCGG
>JAZNHR010000021.1:0-21693 GCA_045577075.1 Clostridia bacterium
CAAAAGGCAGGCGTTGATTATATCCTTGTGGAAGGTAAAAAAATCGCCTCCGGCATCACAAAAAACTCCACGGCAAAAATCACATCTCAACACGGGCTTATTTACGCGGACCTTGTAAAAAAAGCCGGCAAGGAAAAAGCAAAACAGTATATAGAAGCCAACGAGGCGGCCGTGCGGCAGTATGAAAAGTTTTGCCAAACGATGGACTGCGTTTTTGAAACCAAAAACGCCTATACCTATTCACTTACAAGCCGGAAAAAAATAGAAGCTGAGGTAAGAGCCGTAGAAAGCCTTGGAGTTTCTGCTGCATTTTGCGAAGATGTGCCCCTGCCGCTACCTATCAAAGGTGCTGTCTGTTTTCCGGGGCAGGCGCAGTTTCATCCTCTTAAATTCCTTGCGGAGATTGCAAAAGGACTGCATATTTATGAAAATACGTTTGTGCGGGAAATCGGCAAAACTGCGGCAATTACACAAAACGCAAAAATTCATGCCGAAAAAATAATCATAGCAACGCATTTTCCTTTTTTAAATAAGCATGGCGGTTATTTTTTGAAACTATATCAGCACCGTTCTTATGTTTCTGCCTACGAAAATGCGCAAAGCGTGGACGGCATGTACGTAGACGAAGCCGACAGCGGCCTTTCCTTCCGCAATTTTGGGAATCTTCTTCTTTTAGGCGGAAGCGGACACCGCACAGGCAAGAAAAGCGGTGCATGGCAGGCTTTGGACGATTTTGCCTCACAGCACTACCCGAAAGCCGAACTAAAATACCAATGGGCAACGCAGGACTGCATGAGCCTTGACGGCGTTCCCTATATTGGACAATATGCAAAGAATACGGAAAATCTCTTTGTTGCCGCAGGCTTTAACAAGTGGGGTATGACGAGTTCCATGGTCGCCGCCACGCTTCTTTGCGACATGGTGCAAGGCAGACGAAATGCGTATGCCCCTGTGTTTTCACCCCAAAGAAGCATTGTAAAGCCGCAGCTTTTTATAAACGGTGCAGAATCCGCCGTCAATCTCCTGACGCCAAAAGCCCCACGCTGCCCGCACCTCGGCTGTAAGCTTTCGTGGAATGCGGCAGAGCACTCCTGGGACTGCCCGTGCCACGGCTCGAGATTTGAAAAGGACGGAACGCTTATTGATAATCCTGCCACAGGAAATGCACATATCAATGAAAAAAAGTAGCTTGCGCTACTTTTTTTCATATCTGTAATTTAAACAAAATCGCTTCTCTTGCTTTTTCCGCATAGATATCATCCAACGGTGTAAGGCTTGCAGTGCCGTATCGTTTCTGCATTGCCGTTAAAAGGAGTGCATCGGCAAGCTCTGGACTTTTAGCAAGAAATGGACCATGGAGAAAGGTGCAGACGGTATTCTTATAGTGAAGTCCCTCGCCGCCGTCTTCCCCGTTATTTCCAAAGCCGGAAAGAACGCGGCCCAGAGGCTGACAATCCCCGAGGCGTGTTTTGCCGAGGTGATTTTCAAAACCGACGCAAATATTGCCGTCAATTTCGACAGCAATATTGCCGACAAAACGCGTTTCACTCTTTTCCGTTTGAAACGGCAAAAGGCCCAGTCCTTCCATTTTCTCGCCGCGGGATGTATAGTAGGAAGACCCGAGCATTTGATACCCACTGCCGATGGCTAAAAACACGCCGCCGTCTTCCATGTATGCCCGAAGAGCTTCCTGTTTCTCCCCTATCAGGTCGCCGGAGACGATGCCCATTTCAAAATCCTGACCGCCGCCCAGCATGACAATATCGTATTTATCCTTTTCAAATACCTCGCCGCGGGCAAGATTGATAACTTCTACCGCGATGCCGCGTTTTTCTGCCCGTCGCTTTAGTATCTTTACGTTTCCCACATCGCCGTACATATTCAAAAGTTCGGGATACAGATGACAAATACAAAGCTTCATATTACACCCCATGTTTACCAATATCCGTGCGGTAGTGCATATCGGTAAAATGAATTTTCTTTACGTTTTCATACGCTTTATCCACCGCTTCGCGAAGGGTGGGGCCCATAGCCGTCACGCCAAGCACTCTGCCGCCGGCAGTTTTAAATACGCCGTCCTGCTTTTCGGTGCCACTGTGAAATACAGTTGCCCCTTCCACGCTGTCAAGGCCGGAAATTTCATAGCCTTTTTGATATGACTTCGGGTAACCACCGGAAGCTGCAATAATGCAGGCGGCGGCATCAGCACAGAAGGAAAGCTTAATTTCGCAAAGCCGTTCATCAATAATAGCTTCCATAATTTCTAAAAGGTCATTTTCAAGGCGCGGGAGGACTGCCTGGGTTTCCGGGTCACCAAAACGTGCATTGTATTCTATAACGCGCACGCCGTCCTTGGTGGACATAAGGCCGAAGTAGAGTACCCCTTTAAAAGGACGCCCCTCTTTCCGCATCGCTTCGATTGTGGGCAGGAAAATCTTTTCCATGCACTCTTTTTCCATTTCCGCATCATAAATAGGAGAAGGCGAATATGCACCCATGCCGCCGGTATTGAGCCCTTCGTCATTATCCAGGGCACGCTTATGGTCCTGCGCACTGCACATAGGAAGCAGAGTTTTGCCATCGGTAAAGGCAAGGACGGAAATTTCGCGGCCTGTTAAAAATTCTTCGATGACTATGCGGTTGCCTGCATCGCCAAACTGTTTATCCTCCATAATGTCCAAAACGCCTTGTTTGGCTTCTTCAAAGCTTTGGGGAATAATAACGCCTTTGCCAAGTGCCAGACCTTCTGCTTTGATTACAATGGGATAGGTGCTGTTTTCAAGATACCAAATGGCTTCCCCGGCATCGGAAAATGTTTCATATTTTGCTGTGGGAATCCCGTATTTTTTCATAAGCTCTTTCGAAAAAACCTTACTGCCTTCGATTTGTGCCGCCGCCGCGGAAGGGCCAAAGGCACGAATGCCGCGGGCAGACAGGGCGTCCACCATGCCGGCAACAAGGGGGTCATCGGGTGCAACAACCACGAGGTCAATTTTATTTTCCTCGGCAAATGCACAAATGCCTTCAATATCTGTAGCCTTTATGGGCACGATGGTGGCAAGCTCGCTGATGCCGCCATTGCCGGGTGCACAATAAAGCTCCGGCTTTTGGGGGCTCTGGGAAAGCTTCCAGCAAATGGCATGTTCACGGCCACCGCCGCCAACGATTAAAACTTTCATATTCTGTACTCTCTCCTTCTGTCTTAGTGGTGGAAAAGACGGATGCCGGTAAACGCCATGGCAATGCCGTAGCGGTTACAGGTGTCAATCACATGGTCGTCACGAATGGAGCCACCGGGCTGTGCTACAAAAGAAACGCCGCTTTTCCGTACACGTTCAATGTTATCGCCAAAGGGGAAGAATGCGTCACTGCCGACGGAAACGCCGGTGACGGTCTTTAAAAATTCTGCCTTTTCTTCTCTTGTAAGGGGCTCTGGCTTTTCCGTAAAATACTGCTGCCATGCACCCTCACGAAGTACGTCGTCACATTCTTCGCCGATATATACGTCAATGGTGTTATCCCGTTCTGCACGGCTTAAGGTATCCTTAAACGGCAGGGACAGCACCTTTTTATGGGCTCTTAAATGCCAGATATCCGCTTTATTGCCTGCAAGACGTGTACAATGGATACGGGACTGCTGACCTGCGCCGATACCGATTGCCATTTTATCTTTTACATAGCAAACGGAATTGGACTGGGTGTATTTCAAGGTAATCAGCGCAATCAAAAGGTCAATCTTCGCATTTTCGGGCAGGTTTTTATTTTCTGTTACGAGATTTTCAAGGCATGACGCATCAATGGTCAGCGCATTTCTGCCCTGCTCGAAGGTAATGCCGTACACTTCCTTGTGCTCAATGGGCTTTGGCTGATAAGCAGTGTTCATCTTCAGCACCGTGTAGCCGCCCTTACGCTTTTTCTTTAAGATTTCAAGTGCCTCGGGGGTATAATCCGGAGCGATAACGCCGTCAGAAACCTCGCGGGAAAGGATTTTTGCCGTTGCCGCATCGCAGGTGTCAGAAAGAGCGGCAAAATCGCCGTAGGAGGACATGCGGTCCGCACCGCGTGCGGCGGCGTATGCGCTTGCAATGGGGGTAAGCTCCAAATCGTCAACAAAGAAGACTTTTTTTAGGGTATCGGAAAGCTCACAGGCAACTGCGGCACCGGCAGGACTTACGTGCTTAAAGGACGCCGCTGCGGGGAGACCGGTCGCTTCCTTTAATTCCTTTACAAGCTGGTAAGCGTTTAGTGCATCGAGAAAGTTAATGTAACCGGGGCGGCCGTTGACAACTTCCACGGGAAGGTCGCTACCGTCCTCCATAAAGATTTTTGCCGGAACCTGATTGGGGTTACAGCCGTATTTTAACAATAATTCGTTCATCTTCTATCTCCCATTCTTATTGATGATTTTCGTTTCCACATCGCCGCTTTCCGAAATGGTTTTCACAAGCAGGGAAACCTTATTTTCGTCATTCAGGCTTGTCCAGAGCATATCGGCAATTTCATCGAGCGTGCCGGAGAGGGCAAACTGTCTCGGTTCGCCAAAGAAGGACGGCAACGGCTCTTCGTTTGCCTGATACGTATGTATCACGCGGCAAGTGCCTTCCTGCAAATCGTATTCAAAGAAATTGCGGTTTGTGCCTTCCCCGTCTTTTTTCAGAATAGATAAAATAGCGCGGTCGCCTTCGATAAGACCGGAAATACGGGGGGTAAAGTTCGGCCCATCCGGCTCGTAGGTGCGGGTGCGGAGCGCATCCGTCATGGTTTTGCCCTCCAAAAGATGCTCGTACACCGTATCCGTCTGGTCGCCGTTTGTGATAATATGTGTATTTCCCACTCTGCGATACGGATAGTAAATGATTAAAGACGGGTCCTGCATTTTGCTTTCGTCAAACGCTTTTGTGCGTACGCCGTCTGTTTCCTCTACAAAAACGCGGTTACGGCTGTTCTCACTTCTGCCCATAATAAAGTAGGCAATCACCGTTTTACCATTTGCTTTCCCGAGCACAATGCCGCGGCCCGGATAGGGGTTTTGAGAAAGATATTCTCTCAGTTCCATATTGTTTCTCCTCTCTTTATTCCGAAATGACAGCCATTCTGCCTTTTGTTTGTACTTTACCTGCCGCTACAAGCTCCACAGCCCGCGGCAAAATCAGCCACTCCGCTTCTTCCATGACGCGCTTTTGCAAAACCTCAGGGGTATCGTCATGCCGCACCTCTACGGCTTTTTGCATAATAATTACACCGCCATCCACTTCCTCGGAAACAAAGTGTACCGTGGCGCCCGTAAGCTTTACGCCATAACTGAGCACTTTTTCGTGAACGTGCAAGCCGTAATACCCTTTTCCGCAAAAGGACGGGATAAGGGACGGATGAATGTTAATAATTCTATCTTTAAAAGCCGATAAAATGCCTTTGCCGATAATGGATAAAAATCCGGCCAGAACAATTAGCTCTACACCGCATTCTTTCATAAAGGAAAGGGCTTCTGCTTCAAAGTTTTCCGTAATAGCTTTCGCAGGAATCCCTGCTTTCCTTGCGCGTTCGAGTGCGTAGGCATCTTTTTTATTGGAAATGACGCAAGCGATTTCAGCACTTTTAATGACGCCGTTTTCTATACTGTCAAGTAGTGCTTGCAAATTTGTACCGCCGCCCGAAACGAAGACGGCTGTTTTCATTGGCTTTCCCATGTTGCCTTCATCCTTTCTTGTATATGCTGCAATGAAAAAGGGACGTTTTATAAAACGCCCTTTTGCGCTTTATTCGCGAAGTTGGAACTCATCATTTGCCGTCGGCGGGCTTAAAACCGATTGGGGTGTTGGCGTGGGCGTTGCCGTCGGCGCAGGAGCTTCGCCACCGTCTTTTTTCTGCAGCGGTCTTGACAAAAGGTATGCCGCGAGCACCGCCAGAAGAATCACGGCAATCACGCCTTTTAAAAGGCCCTTGTTCACACGGCTGTGCTTGCCGCTTTTTCCGCTTCGCACGATGACAACAGAAAGATTATCGTCCGCCCCACGGGCAATGGCTTCACTAATGAGCCGCTGGGTAAGACGCTCATTGCTCATGCGAAGGGATAAAATATAGGCAATCCGGTCATCGGAAAGATAATCGGTAAGTCCGTTAGAACAAAGAAGATATATATCCCCGTTTTCCACGGGCGTGGGGCTGGACATATGTAGCCGCCCCCCACTCTTGGCATTTAAATTCCCAAGAGCGCTCGTAAGCGTGCGGCGGCTCGGATGGTCCATAGCCTCTTCCCGACGAATGGCGCCGATATTTAAAAGTTGCTGCGCCTTTGTATCGTCTACACTGAGTCGATTGAGTCTCCCATATTTAAAAGAGTACACACGAGCACTGCCGCAATTGATGGCAGTTGCCACGCCATTATTGATGACAAGCATTGCCACGGATGCACCGACTTCTCCGCCCAAAGACTGCATGTAGTGGTTTGCCTCACCGGCATATGCATCCACCACCGAGCCCATAGACTCCAGCGAAACAGAGCTCATCTTCTCATGATATTTTTTAAGAATGGAAAGTGCCTTATGGGCGGCATTGCCGGCATCCGTATCGGGGCTAAAGCCATCACTTACAGCAAAAACGCCGAGCCTGGCACGTAAATCCTTGGAAACTGTTTTATGATTCGGCACCGCGCCCAAGGGCGGCAGAGCACCGTTTATGTAAAAATTATCCGTCATACAATCGGTTCTTTGCGAGCATTGTGCCGCAACCGTTAAGAAAGGTTTCGTCAGCAAAAAAATCGACCGCCTTTTCTAAATTCTAACTTTTGCATACAATAATATTATACATAGCAAAAAGGGGCTTGTCAACACAATTATTACATTTATATTAAATTTTGAGGTTTTTTTGTTTTTCGATTGACAACAAATTTTTTTCCTTGTATAATGGCTTTATTCTGTTAAATTTTTACATCTAAATTGTAGCTTTTAGGAGTGATTGGAACTTGAAGAGAATTGGTATTTTACTGCTTGCATTTCTTCTGTTTTTCCCATGCGTTTCTTCGTTTGGGGCTACCATTCAGGAAAGCGGCGCAAGCATTATTTTGCACGGGGATTCTCCCTGGTATATTTACGACGGACAATGGGTGGAGGCTTCCTCCCCCACGGAGCGAGACGCTAACGGCAATCTCTTTATTTCCGTTAGCGATTTCCGCATGATTTTTGGGCTGAACATTACATACAACGAGGAAGATCGGTCCATTTATGTTTCTCATGCAGGCCGGGAAATCTGGCAAGGGCTTGACACCCCTGTCATGTTCGTAGATCAGCTTCCCTTCCCGAATCCTGCCGCATATATGTCAGAAAGCGGCAATGTGATGATACCTGCAGAGCCTTACGCCTCCGTTTTTGGCTACAAGGGCGTTTTTTCTACATCTGAAGCTTACGCGCCCGGGCAACTCGAGCTTACAGTGCCTACGAAAATCTATACCATTGACCGCATGGAAGTCAACAAGGCCATGCAAATGGTTCTTGTTTACGGCACGGACGCCGCCGGTAACCAAAAGGTTGTGCGGCATTTCCTCTGCAGTACCGGTGCCCCCCTTTCGTTAACGCCCAACGGCACGTTCTGGACAAAACCGCTGACCTATGCCGCGGCCGGAAACCCCTGGTACTTCTTCTCTTTAAATAACTGCTGGATTCTCTATTGCACCCAGCTTATCGGGAATATTTGTTTCCACAGCGTTCCCTTTAACGGGCTTGGGGCTTCTACTTTAAGCCAAAGCGGCTATAGCGCTATGGGGCATCCTGCTTCCCACGGTTGTATCCGGCTTCTCATTGAAGATGCAAAATTTGTATGGGAAAACTGCAAAAATGTGCCTGTAACCATTTCCGACGGCTATTACGATGAAACTTTGAATGCAATAAAACAAAATTTACAATCTGCGCGTCCTTCCTATCAAGATTACGTGGCGGAATTACAGAAAGTTTATTAAAAATCACGAAGCATGGGGGTGTATAATACTTACATCCCCTTTTAAATTTTTTAAAAAAATTTCTAATTTTGCTATTCCCTTTTCCCGAAAAATATGGTATGATATATAGAATAAAATAATATTGAGGAGTAAATTATGGCAAGCCGACAAGAGTTTATTCGTAATTTTTCTATTATCGCGCATATTGACCACGGCAAATCCACTTTGGCTGACCGTCTTTTGGAGCTTACGGGAATTGTAAGCGAACGCGATATGGAGGACCAGCTTCTGGACAATATGGACCTTGAAAAAGAGCGCGGGATTACTATAAAAGCACGCGCAGTCCGCCTTGTATATAAGCGTGAGGACGGGGAATATATTTTAAATCTTATCGATACCCCGGGGCATGTGGACTTTAATTACGAGGTTTCCCGTTCCCTTGCCGCCTGTGAGGGGGCACTGCTCGTCGTGGACGCCGCACAAGGGATAGAAGCCCAAACCCTTGCCAATACGTATCTGGCGCTTGAACATAATCTGGAAATTCTGCCCATTATCAATAAAATTGATTTGCCCAGCGCCCAGCCGGACGTTGTAAAGCGGGAGATTGAAAACGTAATCGGCATTGAAGCGGAAAATGCGCCGCTGATAAGCGCAAAGCAGGGCATTAACATCGAGTGCTTGCCCGACTATATTATTGACAATATTCCCGCACCCTCTGGAGATGAGAACGCACCCCTTCAGGCGCTGATATTTGACTCGTATTATGACAGCTACAAGGGCGTTATTGTATATGTCCGTATTCACGAAGGCAAAATTTCCATGGGTGATACCATTCGTTTTATGGCAACAGGAAAGGAGTTTGAGGTCGTAGAGCTCGGTCATTTAAAGCCGGACGGCTTTGCGCCTTCTTCTTCCCTACTTTCCGGCGAGGTCGGCTACATTGCCGCCAGCATCAAAACGGTACAGGACGTCAAGGTCGGTGACACCATCACCACCGTTTCCGCTCCTGCTACAGAGCCCCTTCCCGGCTACAAGGAAGTAAACCCCATGGTCTTTAGCGGTATTTATCCGGCGGATGGCGCGCGGTACGAGGACCTTCGGGAGGCTTTGGAAAAGTTAAAGCTCAACGATGCATCTCTGATGTACGAGCCGGAAACGAGTATTGCCCTCGGCTTTGGCTTCCGCTGCGGCTTTTTAGGGCTTCTCCACATGGAAATTATTCAGGAACGCTTGGAGCGCGAGTATAATATTGACCTTGTCACCACCGCCCCCAGCGTTATTTACCGCGTTATTAAAACCGACGGCAGTATAGTATTTGTGGACAACCCCACGAATCTGCCACCGCAAACGGAAATTGACTATATGGAAGAGCCGTTTGTAGATGCCCATATTATGCTGCCCCAGCCATACGTCGGTAGCGTTATGGAGCTTTGTCAAGACCGGCGCGGTATTTATAAGGACATGCAGTACATTGACGAGGGACGAGTCTCTCTCCACTACGAACTGCCTCTAAACGAAATTATCTATGACTTTTTTGACGCTTTAAAATCCCGCACAAGAGGGTATGCGTCCTTTGACTACGAATTCCTCGCCTATGTAAAGAGTGACCTCGTAAAGCTGGACATGCTCTTAAACGGTGACATTGTGGACGCACTGAGCTTTGTTGTCCATTCCACAAAGGCTTACGCCCGTGGCAGACGCATTGCGGAAAAGCTGAAGGATTCCATTCCTCGTCAGCTTTTTGAGGTGCCCATTCAGGCCGCCATCGGCGGTAAAATCATCGCCCGTGAAACGGTACGCGCCCTCCGCAAAGACGTTCTTGCCAAGTGCTACGGTGGTGACATTACCCGTAAAAAGAAACTTCTGGAAAAACAGAAGGAAGGTAAAAAGAGAATGCGGCAGGTCGGCTCCGTATCCATTCCCCAGGAAGCCTTTATGTCCGTTCTTAAGCTGGATTCATGATTGGGGTATACGTGCATCTCCCCTTTTGTCTTCGAAAATGTCCGTACTGCGCTTTCTTTTCCGTGTGCGGTGGCGAGGACAGAATGGAATCTTATATAGAGCGCGTCAAAAAAGAGGCGCGCACCTTTCCCAAGAGGGAAGTCAAAAGCATATATTTTGGTGGCGGCACGCCTACATCCTTGCCGGTGCCCATGCTCATTTCCCTTCTGGAAAGTCTTTTAGAACGCTTTCCCTGTAAGGGTGAAATTACGATAGAAGCAAATCCTGCCACCGTCACAAAAGAAGGGCTTTCTGCACTTCGGCGTGCAGGCTTTAACCGTATCAGCATTGGCGTGCAGTCTTTGAACAAACAAGAGCTTTCGTTTTTAGAACGGCTCCATTCTGCCGAGGAAGCAAGGAAGGCGATTCTGGACGCAAAAGACGTAGGCTTTGACAATATTTCGGCGGACGTAATGTTCGGGCTCCCTGGGCAAACGACTGAAAGCCTTACCGAAACCTTGGACGCACTTTTTTCTCTCCCTGTAACCCATATCTCCGCCTACTCCCTTTCTATTGAGGACGGAACGCCATTCTCTGCCCGTTCCCTCGATTTACCGAGTGAGGACGCGGAACGGGAAATGTACCGCACTGTGATTACAGCTTGTAAAGCCCACGGCTTTGTACAGTATGAAATTTCAAACTTCGCCTTGCCGGGTTTTGAAGCGGTGCACAACACAAACTACTGGGCGTGCGGTGAATATATCGGTCTTGGTGCAGGTGCGCACGGGTTTTATGAAGATGTGCGGTATGCAAACGCAGAAGATATAGAGATGTACATCAAGTCAGAAAACCCGATAGTTGCAAAAGAAAAACGCACAGAGAGAGACAGGCGCGAGGAGCATTACATGCTCGGGCTTCGTATGAAAAAGGGCGTCAAGGACGACGGAAATCCCAACATCGAACGTCTTATAAAAGACGGCCTTTTAGAACGAAACGGCGAAAACGTGCGGCTTACAGAAAAAGGGACAGACATTGCAAATTATGTGATTTGCGAACTTTTTACATAAAGGAGTATTTTATGGAAAGGGATGCAAAAAGCGCAGCACTTCGCTTAGTGCTGTCAAAGCGGCGCACCGAAAAAGAAGTCGCGGAGGCGCTCATCAAAAAAGGCTTTTCTTCTGCGGAAGCCGCGGATGCCGCAGCATACTACCGCCTTGCAGGATACATTGACCACGGTGAGTATGCAAGGCGTTTTGCCCATGATGCTGCTTATCTAAAGGGCCACGGCCCCCACCGCATTTCGCGCGACCTTATAGCGCGCGGCATAGAGGACGAATATATTGATGCCGCCCTCGCCATAATTGAATTTGACGTACGAACGCCAATGGAAAATCGGTTTGGAACGGGCGTTCGCAGCGCAAAGGAGCACGCCCAAATTTACGGGTATTTTTTAAGAAAGGGGTTTGCGCCGGGCGAAATCAAAAAAGCCATGGACGCACTGTATACATATGAATAAAATTGGCTTTATCTCCCTTGGATGCTCCAAAAATCTGGTAGACACCGAGATTATGATTGGGCTTTGCAAGGAAAAAGGGTATACAATTGTAAGTGCCCCGGAGGAAGCAGACGCAATTATTATTAACACCTGTGGCTTTATCGACGATGCAAAGGAAGAAGCGATTGCCGCAATTTTAGATACTGCCCGCCTGAAGACGGAAGGCAAACTGCAAAAGCTTGTTGTTACAGGTTGCTTAGTCCAGCGATACAAGGACGCGATTTTAGAAGAACTGCCGGAGGTAGACTTGATTGTTGGCGTGGACGAATTTCCGAAAATCGCAGACCTTTTGGAAAGCAGCACGGGAAATGCCGTCAGCGGCAACACCGCCCCCTATCCGGAAGGCACGCCGCGTATTTTGACAACGCCACCCTTTATGGCATATTTAAAAATTGCCGAGGGGTGCGATAATCACTGTACCTACTGTGCAATTCCTTCGATACGTGGCCCCTACCGAAGCCGCAAAATGGAGGATGTTCTTTCGGAGGCAAAAGGATTATATGAAAAAGGCGTAAAAGAGCTTTCGGTCGTGGCGCAAGACACAACAAGATACGGCGAGGACCTGTACGGTGTGCCGCGTCTTGCCGAGCTTTTAAAAGCACTTGCGGAAATCGGCTTTCCCTGGATTCGCCTTTTTTACACCTATGCAGACAGAATCGACGATGCGCTTTTAGACGTTATGGCAAATTATGAAAACATTCTGCCGTATTTGGACATTCCCATTCAGCATATTGATAATACAGTCCTGCGCCGTATGGGACGGAAAGATACTGTCGAAGGCATTCGAACACTGCTTCAAAAAATCCGGAAAAAGCTGCCCGGCGCCGTTTTGCGAACGAGCCTGATTGTCGGCTTTCCGGGGGAAACGGAAGAAGCCTTCACTTCCCTTTGCGACTTTGTGAAAAGCGGTGCATTTGACAGAACGGGTGTTTTTAAGTATTCCCCTGAAGAAGGTACGCCTGCAGCACGGCTCCCTGACCAAATTGAAGAGGAGACAAAGCAGCGTCGATACGCCACACTCATGGAAATCGCCCAAAGCGTTTCAGAAAATGCCTGCAAAGCGAAAATCGGTTCTACCTTTTCGGTGCTTTGTGAAGGGTTTTCCGATATGTTTTATGTAGGCAGGACGTATGGCGACGGCGCAGAAATTGACGGCAAGGTCTATTTTACTTCCGAGCAGGAAATCGAGCCCGGCACGTTTGTGAATGTGCGAATTCTGGCATCGGAAGAATATGATATTATAGGAGAGGTTATAGCATGAACACCCCCAACAAACTGACTGTACTTCGCATGGTATTGGTCCCGATTTTTATGGTCATCTACATGATAGAGTCTATTCCCTATCATACCGCCATTGCGGCGTTTATCTTTATTTTCGCCTCTGTGACGGACTGGCTGGACGGATATCTTGCCAGAAAGAATAATCTTGTCACAAACTTCGGAAAGTTTATGGACCCGCTTGCGGACAAACTGCTTGTCACGGGTGCACTGCTTTGCCTTATGGAACGGGACATGGTTTCCTTCTGGATTGTTATGCTGATTATTGCCCGTGAGTTTATTGTTTCAGGGCTTCGGCTTGTAGCGGTGACGAAAGGTATCGTCATTGCCGCAGGAAAGCTCGGAAAGCTGAAAACGGTACTCCAGCTTATAGCCATTAGCGCGGCGATTCTTTCCGTAAACCGCGTTATTGTTGACATTCTCATTTATGTTTCTGCATTTATGACCGTTCTTTCCGGCGCGGACTACTTAATCCGAAATCGAAAAGTCTTTCTCGATGCATAAAAAGGATTGCTTTTTCTAAAGATGTATGATACAATATAAAATATTTTGGAAAGGAAGATTCTAGTATGGAAAAGATGCTCCGCTATAAAGGAAAACCTTTAGTACGGCGCGGCAACATGATTTATTACGGTGACCCCCAGGATAAATACATGATTGTCATGATTGTCACGGGTACTGCAAAAAAGAAGGATTTGGATGTCACAACAGATGTCACGATTCAGCTTATGCTTAATGACGGCAAAAAGGAAAAAATGATAAAGCAGGCAGAACGTGGCGGCATGTATGCCGCAATGGACATCGCAGAATACTGGCTGAATGACGCACTGGAGAATGGCTAATGAAAAATAATCTTACAATGCTTGCCGACTTTTATGAATTTACCATGGCGAACGGGTATTTTGAAAGCGGCCTTGCAGACAAAATTGCTTCTTTCGATATGTTCTTTCGTAAAGTCCCGGATAATGGTGGCTTTGCGATTGCTACAGGCCTTGAGCAACTCATTGCATATTTACAGGATTTATCGTTTTCCGACAATGACATCGCGTACCTACGTAGTCGCGGTATGTTTTCGGAAGCTTTTTTAGAGTACCTGCGGAACTTTAAATTTTGCTGCGACGTTTACGCCATGCGTGAAGGCACGCCCTGTTTTCCCGGTGAACCTCTTGTGATTGTAAAGGGGCCCTTAATACAGGCACAGCTGATAGAAACGATGGTGCTCTTAACGCTAAACCATCAGTCGCTGATTGCCACAAAGGCAAACCGTATTGTACGCGCCGCACAAGGTCGGAAGGTTATGGAATTCGGCTCGCGTCGTGCACAGGGCGCGGATGCCGCCATTGCAGGCTCTCGCGCCGCATACATTGGCGGCTGTGCAGGTTCTGCCTGTACCATTTCCGATGTTTTATACCAAATTCCGGCTCTTGGTACTATGGCGCACAGCTGGGTACAGACGTTTGACACGGAATACGAAGCCTTTGCAACCTACGCCAAAACCTATCCAAATGGTTGCACCCTTTTAATTGATACGTATAATGTTTTAAAATCAGGCCTGCCGAACGCCATTCGTGTACACAAGGAAATTCTGGAGCCCATGGGTGCAAGACTTGCTGGTGTTCGCATTGATAGTGGGGACATTACCTATCTTACAAAGAAAATCCGAAAACAGCTTGATGATGCCGGTCTTTCTGATTGCCAGATTGTAGTATCAAACTCCCTGGACGAATATATTATTCGTGATACACTGATGCAGGGCGCACAAATTGATTCCTTCGGTGTTGGCGAACGGCTCATCACCTCAAAATCTGAGCCTGTTTTCGGTGGCGTATACAAGCTGACGTCTGTATGGAACGGCGAAGAAATGCAGCCGAAAATTAAGCTCAGCGAGAATGTTGAGAAAATTACGCTCCCCGGCTTTAAGCAGGTATACCGCCTGTATGAACGGGATACGGATAAAGCCATTGCGGACGTTATCACCTTACACGATGAAGAAATCAATTCTTCTGCACCGTATGAAATTTTTGACCCGGAACACGCCTGGAAGCGCAAAGAGATTAAAGACTTCCGTGCCGAAAAGCTTCTGGTTAAGATTTTTGATAAAGGAAAACTTGTCTATACGCCCCCGGCACTTTCTGCCGTCAAGGAATATTGCGGAAGCGAAATAGACAAGCTGTGGGATGAAGTAAAACGTTTTGAAAATCCACATAAATATTATGTGGACCTATCCCAAAATCTTTGGGATATGCGTGCTTCTCTTTTGAAGAAGTTTTCCTCATAAAAAATCACTGATGCGACTTAAAATGACCGCGGCCTCGCCGCGGTTTATTTTTTTGTCCGGACGAAACGTGCCGTCGGGATAGCCCGTCAGCACACCCATTTGTGCAAGTGCCGCAATTTCCTCTTTTGCCCAATGGTCACCGGGTACATCGGCAAAGCTCTCACCGCCGGAATATATTTTCTCAACCATGCGATAGAGAAGCTTTGTCATTTCCGCACGGGTAACAGCCTCCTCGGGATGAAAAGTCCCGTCCGGATATCCAATCATAATGCCTGCCTTTTCGGCTTTTTGAATTGCTTCAAACGCCCAATGGGTACTTGGCACATCGGAAAAAGTAGCGTTCCCTTTTGAGAGCTGCAACAGCCGCGCGGCAATGGACGCCGCCTCTGCCCTTGTCAGGGGCGCATGGGGCGCAAAAATGGTTTCACTTTGTCCCTTCATAATCCCTTCTTCTGTGACAAGCAGGATTTCGTCTTTTGCAAAATGGTCGGAAATATCAGAAAAATACTGGCCGTTTAGCCAAAGCTGATAATACTCCCATACATCTTCCGTTTCCTGTCCCGCACTCCAGTTTCCTGCACCTTTTAAGTTGTATTTTGCCACAAGCGCAAGTTTTGCTTTTATGGAATCTGCATTCTCGTAATGAATCGTGTATGTCCCTGGCGAGAGGGTTTTTCCAGCAATTTTGGGGCCTTCTTGCCCCTTCGCGATAGTAAGATACATCACAGGTGCCGCGGAAGCCGTATCATATGTTATCGAATTTTGATACGTTTTCCCATACTGCGCAATCTTTTGTAAAGACACACCGTACCCCGAAAGATGACCGCCCCAAATTCTGCCATAAAACGGAATGCCGAGAACAATTTTTTCCGCCGGTGCCTTAGAAAGCGCATATTGAATGGAACGCTCCACAAAGGAAATGCTTGCAACCGCCCCCGGTTCGCCGCCATCATAATGTTCATCGTATGCCATGATAAACAAATGGTCGCACACGTTTGCGAGTGCTGCGTAGTCATAGGACCCTGCCCATCCCTTGGTACTGCCCCAGGGGTTTGCCGCTACCGCCACGGAGACTTCCTTCGTTTTGGGCACAAGGTTTCGAAGTGTTTTCGCAAACGCCGTATACTTTTCTCTATGTGTATGTGTTACATTTTCTATATCTATATTAACCCCGTCCAGATTATATTTTTCGATTGCGGCAGCAATTTCTCTTGCCAGTCCTTCCCCGTTTTCTAGTGCCATTTCCCCTTTTTCCCTGTCCCAGTGATTACTAAGGAAGGGTACCACACGTACCCCTTGCGCATGCATGCGTGAAATAAAATTTTCGCTCAGGCTCGCCATGGCAAGACTGCCGCTATCTGTAAGATTAAAATAGCTTGGCGATACCACAGAAAGGGTATCCTCTGCTTTTGCAACGCTTTCAATTTGTGCCTCACCCGTGCCAAAATACACATAACTCATGGCATACCGGTCGTTTGCCCCCACTTTGGCAAAAAAAGAAAATGGGATAGAAAGGACGAGCGTGCCGGCAATCACAATTTTCACCTTTCTGACAAGGGCAATGCGGTCCGTACGTTCTGCCCCGGACCAAAACAGTTTCTTAAGCGAAGAAAAATCCAGTGCCATTTCTTCTGCGGAAATATATAAAATAATATCGAGACTGCCGTCTCCATTTTTTCGGTAATACGTCTGCATTATGTTCACCTCTTTTTTAGTATTGCCGAAAAAAAACGCACTATGTACGGGAGGAAAAAAGAAAAGCGGCAGAGCGTTTTCCTCTGCCGCTTTCATCAATCTGTCAACCAAGCATTTCCTTCTTGCAAGTTGCGCAAATGTTTTTGCCCTTAAATACGGTTACATCTCTGGCGTCCCCACAGAAAATACAGGCGGGTTCATACTTTTTTAAAACAATTGTGTCCCCCTCCGTATAAATTTCCAAGGCATCCTTTTCTACAATGTTAAATGTTTTTCTCAGTTCAATAGGCAGAACAATTCTTCCCAATTCGTCAACCCGACGAACCATTCCTGTAGATTTCACTATACTTTTCTCCTTGTAAAATATTTTTCTTCGGTGCTTATATTTGTATTATATCATTAGTATTCTTTGTTTGTCAACCCATTTGTCAAATTTTGTAAAATTCGGTAAATACTTACGATTTTTCTTGCAATTTACATATCCTTGCCTTTCACAGCGTACCATGTACGGGAGGCGTTTTTATGTTAAACTATATCTGGGCATTTTTGATTATAATTGCCGTGATTACCGGCTTTTTCACGGGGCGCATTTCTTTTGTGGCAGAAGCTGCCATCAGCGGCGCAGGAGAAGGGGCGAGTCTAATTTTCAGTATGCTTGGCGTCATGTGCTTTTGGACAGGGATACTGGAAATTGCAGAGAAAGGCGGCGTCATCCGTGGCATTGCTACTCTCCTTCGCCCCATTACAAAGCTGCTTTTTCCCCGTCTTGAAAAAAACGACCCTGCCACAGGCGCCATTGTGATGAACATGGCAGCAAATCTCCTTGGCATGGGAAATGCGGCAACACCGCTTGGGCTCCGCGCCATGCAGCTTCTCGACAAAAAAAATAGTGGCAGAAAAAGAGCTTCGGAAGAAATGTGTATGTTTGTTCTTGTAAACACCGCTTCTCTCCAGCTTCTTCCCACCACCATAATGCTTCTTAGGCAAAACACGGGCTCTGCTTCTCCCGGAGAAATTATTTTCCCGGTATGGGTTGTTTCTCTTTCCGCTTTACTCGTTGGTGTTCTCAGTGCAAAATTTTTTCAAAAGCGAGGATAATATGCAAATTTCAGACATGATTCTCCCCCTCTTCATTGCTGCTATTTTATTTCTCGGGCTATACAGGGGGGTCCCGATTTTTGATTCGTTTTTGCAGGGCGCAAAAGGAGGGCTTTCCTCTGCCTTTTCCATCTTGCCGTCAATCGTTGGTCTTGTGACAGCAGTCAGCATGCTTCGGGCTTCGGGTGCGATTGACCTTATTTGTTACGGCGTATCTTTTTTAACAAGTCGTATTGGATTCCCTTCCGAAGTTCTGCCCCTTGCCCTGCTTCGCCCGGTTTCCGGCGGTGCATCTGTTGCCGTTTTAAATGATATTTTGGCAACCTGTGGGCCTGACAGCTTTGCCGGGCGAGTTGCATCTGTCATCTCCGGCTCTACGGAAACGACCTTTTATACCCTGACCGTCTACTTTGCCGCGACCCGGGTGAAAGACACACGCTACACTTTAAAAAGTGCACTCCTTGCAGACCTTGCAGGAATACTTCTCTCTTCCTTTGCCGTACGCCTGTTGCTTTAGCTTACAAAGGTGGCAATTTCCTCTTCCGTAATGCCGGGATGGAGGGCGAGGTTTATGCCCATGGCAACTACATGGGCAATTTTATCGGAAAGGGCGTCTATGTCCTTGGGCGTCACCATCATGGTTCCCATTTCTTTTGGAAGTGCCGCACGAATCAGCGTATGCTTTTCTTCGCGGTCTAAATTTTGTAGCATGGCGTAAAAATCGCCCGTAGCTTCTTTCACAAGGGTGTCTATAACGAGGTCTATGGTGTCATTCGCGATAGTGGCCGCATCAACAACCATGGGCACACCGATGGCGATAACGGGCACGCCAATCGTTTCTTCGTTGACAGCCTTTCGTTTATTCCCCACACCGCTTCCGGGGCTTATGCCAGTATTTGCAATTTGAATGGTGGTGCTGACACGCTCGGTCTTTCGGGACGCTAGCGCATCGACAACAAGCACTAAATCAGGCTTTACACGCGCTGCAACCCCTTTTATGATTTCACCGGTTTCAATGCCGGTAACACCTAAAACGCCGGGTGCCAAGGCGCAAACAGGTGCAAGATGCTCTACGGCCTGTGGCATATGGGTAAAGAGATGCCTTGTTACAACAAGACGCGGAATGACTTTCGGCCCAAGGGAATCCGGCGTAATTTCGCTGTTCCCGAGGCCTGCCACAAGGGATAGACGGGGCTTTCCAATCATTTGCGTCAGCGCATCCGCAAGACATCGACTTGCTTTTTGCATAGCAGAAGGCTCGCTTTCCAGTATGGATGGCATCTCAATCGTTATATATCTACCCATTTTTTTGCCGATTGCCTTTTCGCCTTCTTCCGTTAAAATATCTACACGGGTAACGCGCACCTCGTCGTCACCGCTTTCTTCACACACAACGCCCGGAATTTCACGTTCTGTTGCCGTTTCCCAGTAAAGCTCGGCGCTTTCAAGTGCCAAATCTGTTCTGATGTTCATACAATCGCCTCCTTTTTCTTTATTTTTTACTGCAAACCGGTATTTATACAATTTTTGTATATTTACAGAAAAAGCAGGTAAAAATACGGAAAAGAGAGGAGCGATTAGCATGAAAAAAATAAACAAACGTACATGGATTTCTGTTCTTTGTGTTTTCTGCGCCATAGTAGCGTCAAGCGTATATAACGCCATGCGCGAAGGTGAAAAACCCGAAGAGGAATTAGCGCTAGTGTCCGAGATAACGCCTACCGCTACGCCGATTCCGCTAAAAATTCCGGCACCGCTGGCAACACCACAGCATACACCACAAAAAACGCCGGAACAAACGCCGAAGGAAAGCCCCGAGGCCAAGGCTGTTTCTGCCCCCAAAGCTTTCCTATTGCCTTCTTCAGGGGAAGTTGCCCTGCCCTTTTCGGACAAAACCTTATCATATTTTCCATCCTTAGGTGAATGGCGTTGTCATCTCGGCGTGGACTTTACCCCCTCTGACAGCGATAAGGTACTGGCCGTGGCAAATGGTAAAGTAGAAAAAATTTACGAAGACCATCTTTTTGGCAGTACTGTCTGCATAGACCACGGGGACGGACTTAAAAGTTTTTACGCTTCCCTTGCCGCAAGCACAGTTTCGGAAGGGCAGGATGTGGCTGCAGGTACGGAAATCGGCCGTATGGGAGAAACGGCTTGTGCCGAGGCAGGTGTGCATTTACACTTCTCTATGGAGAAAGATGGCAACCCCATTGACCCTTTTGGCAACAAAGAATAAACGAAAAAGTGCTGCATTCTTTGCAGCACTTTTCTGTATGAAAAAAATTCTTGCTTTTTCCAAAATTATAGCGTATAATAGACATAAGTAAAAGAAAGGCGGTGGCATACATGGACACATATGAAAACACCATGAAATTCAATATTGAAACAGACCCGGAGCAAAAAGTACGCAATATTTTGACGACAGTGCAGGCGGCACTGAAAGAAAAGGGCTATAATCCCCTCAGTCAAATGGTTGGGTATTTGATTTCCGGAGATCCGACGTATATCACCGGCCATAATGGGGCTCGAAGCCTTATAAATCACGTAGAGCGTGATGAAATCATTGAAATTCTGCTCCGCAACTACTTGGATGTAAAATAATCGCAATACGGCGCAATGGGACATTCTGTGCACTTTGGGGAAGATGCGCGACAAAAAGCGCGCCCGTGCAGTACGAGCTGATGGCAAAACCGCGTCTGGTAGTCCTTCGGCACAATTTTCAGTAAGTCAAACTCCACCTTGGTGGGGTTTTGATTTTTTGTAAGGCCGATTCTGCGTGCAAGGCGTCCGGCGTGCGTGTCTACTACAATGCCGGGCTTACCGAAAATGTCCCCGAGAACAAGGTTTGCCGTCTTTCTGCCAACGCCCGGCAGGCGCAAAAGTTCTTCCATGGTATCCGGCACCTTTCCCCCGAACTCTGCACACAGCACTTCGCCGCATGCCTTTAAATTTCGCGCTTTGTTATGGTAAAATCCTGTTGAGCGAATCAGTTCTTCCAGTTCCCCGATGCTAGCGGCGGCAAAAGCGGCAGGGTCAGGGAATCTTGCGAAAAGTGCAGGGGTTACAAGATTGACACGTGCATCGGTACACTGCGCCGCAAGCTGGGTGGCAACGAGGAGATGGAACGCGTCATCGTAGTCTAATGTACAATCGGCATCGGGGTAAGTCAAATCAAAAATTGCACGAAAGTTTTTTACTTTTGTTCTCTTATCCATAAAATTTCTCCTTTTCTTTATTATTTTAGCATAAAGTGCTTGCAAAAGTAAAGATTTTCGTATATAATTATATCTATTAGAATTCTGGGAGGTTATTTAGTTTATGTACAGCACAAATGAAATACGGAAAATTGACCCGCAGGTTGCAGATGCGATTGAAGCGGAAGTAAATCGTCAGCGCAACAAAATTGAGCTGATTGCTTCCGAAAACTTTGTCTCGAATGCTGTAATCGAAGCGATGGGCACACCCCTTACGAATAAATACGCGGAAGGCTATCCCGGCAAGCGCTACTACGGCGGTTGTGAATGTGTGGATATTGTCGAAAACTTAGCGAGAGAAAGAGCCTGCAAGCTGTTTGGTGCAGACCATGCAAACGTGCAGCCCCACTCCGGTGCACAGGCAAATCTCGCCGTGTTTTTTGCCTTTTTAAATCCCGGGGATACCGTTCTCAGTATGAATCTTGCCCACGGCGGACATTTAAGCCACGGCAGCCCTGTCAATATTTCCGGTAAATATTATAACATTGTTCCCTACGGTGTTTCGGAAGATACAAATACCATTGACTATGATGAAATTCGCCGTCTGGCACTTGAATCGAAGCCGAAACTGATTTTAGCCGGTGCCAGTGCATACCCCCGTACCATTGACTTTGCAAAGTTCGGGGAAATTGCAAAGGAAGTCGGTGCATACCTCATGGTTGAC
>JAZNHR010000022.1:0-15417 GCA_045577075.1 Clostridia bacterium
TGGTATGAGCAACGCCATTGAAGGGAGTTTTAACGTTGCAAAGGGAAAGTCAATAACAATAAAAGGCGATTTTAATGCTTTGTACGGACAATATCTAAGTTGCGAAGGAAACCACAATTACATACAAGGAAAGTCTTGCCACACAACGGGAGACTTTAACTTCGTCCAAGGAGATTTTTTACTTGCAAGTGGAAACCAAACTGTTCTTGGTCAATATAACGTAGCTGACCCGGACAAGATATTTATTATTGGTGGCGGCACCGGGTCTGTCTCTTCGAGCAGAAGAAACATATTCACCATTGACCGAAAAGGAAACGTCACCTTTGCGGGCAACGCGGTTTGGACGGACAAAACTACCGGGGACTTGTATGAGGTGTACGTGGATAACGGGAAGCTGACAATGACTTTAAAGGAGGCATAATATGGCGGTGACGTTCTTAACAAATGAAGATAAAAAAGAAATACAGCAGAAAATTGATGAAAACGCAGGGCAAGCCGGAGTTTCTCCTACAATTTCTGTTACTAAAACCCAGAACGGACACACAGTGAGTGTAACGGACGTAGAAGGTATAAAAAGTTTTGACGTTTTCAATGGCATTGACGGTTCGCAAGGCCCCCAAGGTGAGACCGGACCGCAAGGCCCGGCAGGACCGCAGGGGCCAACAGGTGCGCAGGGAATACAGGGAGAGCAAGGCCCAAAAGGTGACACTGGGGAAGCAGGACCGAAGGGAGAAGATGGTGTGCCGGGCGTACCTGGTAAAGATGGTAAAGACGGCGTTTCTGTTACACATTCTTGGAATGGCACAACCTTAACTGTCACGTCAGCCAGCGGTACATCTTCGGCAGACCTAAAAGGCGAACAGGGCTTGCAAGGTGAAAAAGGCGAGGATGGCAAAGACGGAACTTCCGTAACTGTAGCGAGCGTATCGGAAAGTACGGAAGACGGCGGCTCAAATGTTGTGACTTTCAGCGACGGGAAAACTTTGACTATCAAGAATGGCAGTAAGGGTAGTGTGGGTGCTACTGGCGCAAATGGTAAAGACGGCTACACGCCCGTCAAAGGCGTGGATTATTTCACTGCTGATGATAAGTCCGAATTTTCCGAGTATATTGCTTCCGAGCTTGCAAAGAGAGGACAATTACAGCCAGAATTTGCAAATTCTATCGATGAATGTACAGATACAAGCAAGCTGTATGTGCTTCCGGATGGGTATATTTATGCTTATATGACCAAGACCGAATATACCGAGGCTCCAAACTTATATGATCGAAGCGCAGTGTCACTAAACTATAGATATAGTGGAGAGAATTTAAAGTCCGCAAACGGATATTATACTACTGATTTTATCCCTTTAGATATGTCATTGTCTGACCCTATTGTACTTAGATTTAAAGGTGGAACGATGTGGACGGGCGTTGGTGATAAATTGCTTCTTTTTGATAAAAACAAAACATTTCTTGCAACAACTTATATTTATGGAACTTATACCAACAGTGGTTCTGAAACACACTTAGCAGAAGCCGACGGAGACGATTATATAATCAAACTTGGCTACACTTGGACAGGAACGAACGCTATTGCCAAAAACAGTAATTATGACAATATTGCCTACATTCGTATCAATCAGCAATTGAACTCCAGTGTCATTAGTTCAGTGGACGATATACCTAATGTAAGTATTACGATTGATGCTATGGGTGGTGAAAAGACTACTACTGAGTGGACAAACACAGGCAGGTATTTTGGAACAGAAATAATTGAAATCATTTCTTCGAAGGACGAAATGACAGACACCTTAAAGAAGTATGTACTCGAAGAAACAGGCACTATTTGGAGATATGGTGAAACGACTATTAGACCAACTTTTACTAATCAGATACCTATATCAACGGATGCGGACGGAAATGTGGTTGGGCTAATCGAAAATTACAGGTACAATTCCAGTGATGCTTTAACCGCACAGTCTGGCACAAATGCTACTGGTTTTATCCCTATTAAAGCAGGTGACACCATTCGTTTCAAAAACATTCAGTTCCGCAACGAAACAATTAACAATATCACATCAGGGACATATTATATTAGACTATATGATAGTAGTTACGCACTGATGCTTATAGTTAGTGGGGCGAACTTTAGTACTCAGTATACAAACCACGGTTATAGTTATGAGACTGACGAAACTGGTAATCTATCCAAGCTTGTTATCTCTGACTCGCATATCACAGAAAGTGGTTATATACGCATGGCATTTGTTCCTGCTGACGAAGAAGCTATCATCACAGTGAATGAAGAAATAGTTTATACGAGCGGAGGATGTGTTTGGTATGACACGACTATTCCATATACAGGGATTGGGGCAGAAGAAACAATTCTCAATCTGGAAAATCGTATGTCTAAAGTCGAAGTTGATGTTGAAAAACTAAAAGACAATCAAAGTTCTGGTTTAGAAACAACTACGAACATCGTTATTCCCGACTACTGGAAAACTGCAATCGACGCACTGACTGACACAGTAGTCGAAAAACAACATAATGGTGGCGCAGATGTTTTTCAGTTCATTTGGTTTTCAGACTTACACGGAGTGAACGGAGCTACAAATTCCAATGGTGCAGGGATAAGTTCTCAAAAGTATATTGGATATATTTCGCAGTATGCATCAGATAAGTTTGACATTCCGTTTGTAGCAATTTCGGGAGATATCATGTCTCAAGCATCGCACACGGCAGAATCGTCTGTTTGGGCGGAATTTAATAGCGTGAGACAGCTTCTTTCCCCTATTGAACGAGATAAACTTATATACACAAAGGGTAATCACGATGGTGCATGGGGTGCACCTGTGGATGGAGTTTACTATCTCAAAAACATTGGAGGCAAGAAAATATATGACGCAATCTTCCGCAGACAATCTATTGACCGAAATCGTGTGTTTGGCGGAGATGGTTCATATTTTTACGTTGACAGTCCTCAAAAGGTGAGATTTATTATGTTGAATTGTCATACGGATGGCGATGGTAGTGTTGATGATAATGGTAATGCCGTATACAATTCTATGAAAAGCGGCGTTTACGGGACAGAACAACTTCAATGGCTTGCATCTGCTGCGCTTGATATCCCTGAGGATTGGAGTGTTGTAATTATGGCACATCAACCATTAAATTACAGCAAAGACGGTAGTTTGCTTGCGGGTATCATTAACGCATACAATAGCAAAACAACATACAACGGAAGCGTCGATTTGTCTGGCGATTATTGGGGAAGTGGCTTAACAACAGATTATAATACCTCTGTTATCAATGTTGATTTTTCGGATGCAAAGGGTGAAATTATAGCATTTTTCCATGGACATATCCACAAAGATGTAATTGACACCACGACTTATTCGTTCCCTTGTATTTCTATCACTACTTCAAGTGCTGATGTTAGAGACACAAATCCGATTGAGCGCGTTGTTGGTACTGCCACGGAAACAGCACTAGATATTGTGACGCTTGACAGGCTTAATCGAATGATATACATGACGCGAATTGGCGCAGGCATAGACCGTGAAATCAGTTATTAAACCAAATCTAAGAAGCGGAGGGACGAAATGAATGAGGTTACAGTGGCAATCCTTTCCTTTTTTGGGACAACCATAGGAACACTGGGCGGTATACTGGTAGCAAACAAACTAACGAATTACCGACTTGAGCAACTGGAAAAAAAGGTGGAGAAGCATAACAATTTGGTGGAGCGCATGGCAAGGGTGGAGGACAGCGCAAAAAGCGCGCACCATCGAATAGACGAATTAAGAGAGGAGCATTTACATGAAGGACAGAATTAAAAGCCCGGTATTATGGCTTTCCATGGCGGCGCTTTTGGCGTTTGTGACGAAGGAATGGCTGGGGTGGGAAATTCCGAAGCTGGACGAGTTTGTGGAGCTATTGCTTGCGGCCCTTATGGCGTTCGGCGTGGTGAATAACCCCACGGACAAGCAGCATTTTTGAGGAGGGTTTGACGTGCGGCAGATTGCATATAACAAAGCGGCAAGAACGGAAAAACCGAAGTACATCGTAGTACATACGACGGGAAACCCTAGGCGCGGTGCGGATGCAGAGGCACATTTTCAGTACTGGGACAGCGCAAATGTCGGCCAGAGTGCCGATTTTGTGGTGGACGACAAGCAGGCTTTACAGATTAACGACTACAACAAATATTACACGTGGCATTGTGGCGACGGCAAAGGAAAGTACGGCATTACCAATTCCAATTCTATCGGCATCGAAATCTGCGTCAATGCGGACGGGGATTTTGAAAAGGCGCTGGAGAATGCGGCGGCGCTCATCGGGAAGCTGAAGGCGGAGACGGGCATAGAAAACGTGGTGCGGCATTACGACGCGTCCCGAAAGCTTTGCCCGGCAGAACTTTCGAAAGACAACTGGAACGGGTGGTACAAATTCTTAGACTTAGTAAATCACCCGAAGGTACAGGAGCTTACAAGCGTCAACGACCTTGTATGGGAGATGGCGGAAAGAGGCATTATTTCCGACAAGGAACTTTGGCTTAAAAAACTAAACGAGGACGTGAATACATACTGGCTTGCGCGAAAGACGGTGCATTTTTTGAGAAAGAAACGGGTGTAGAACGGCGGGGCTTTTTGCCCCGCTTTTTCTTTTGCTCGGGGATTTTTCGGGGGATAAAAATAAAAACCGCGTAAAAACGCGGTTTAAAAAGCAAATGGTAGAGACAGTAGGACTTGAACCTACGACCTCTCGCATGTGAAGCGAGCGCTCTAACCAGCTGAGCTATGCCTCCAAAACGCATTTAGTATATCATATAAAAAAGCAAAAAGCAAGTCTTTTTTAAAGACTTGCTTAAAATATTTAGGAAAGGCGTGCTTTTAAGCGACAAATAGGAAATCCTTTGGATGAAAAGTTCTGCTCGTATTCGGTCATTACATTTTCCGGATCGTTTTCTGCGTGCAGGTCTCGGGTTACGCTTTCCAAAGTAAAGCCTGCCTCGGGCAGCGTTTCCAAAGAGAAGTCAAAAAGGTTAACATTATCTGTTTTCATGATAATTTCTCCATTTGGAACTAAAAGCGTTTTGTAGAAAGCAAGAAAGGAGGGGGCGGTAAGCCGCCGCTTTGCATGCTTTGTGCGCGGCCAGGGGTCGCTAAAGTTTAGGTAAATTCTTGAAACCTTATTTTGAAGGGGAAACTCTGCTAACTTCATAATGTCGCCGGAGAAAAACTGTACGTTCTCAAGCTCTGCCTTGGCAGCTTTCTCCATGGCAAGCACTAAAACGCTGGAAACTTTTTCAACGGCAAGATACTGCACGCTTGGATTCCGCCTTGCCATCTCTGTGATGAAGGCGCCTTTGCCACAGCCAATTTCAAGATGCAGTGGGCTTTTTGAGGAAAGGTCCTCCGCCTTCTGTACAAGATAAGCCGACACGGCCTCCAGTCTTTCTTTTTCATGTTTTTTATGTCGCATCCGCATAGGGGTTCGTCCTTTCTGCTTTGTTATAGTAGAATTTCAGTCGGTTCTGCCGTTATATTGGGTGTTGGAGAAAGGGCGCGTTGCACACCCTCTTCGCTTGAAAAAACAATAGCCCCGGCACCGGTTTTGGCACATACGGCGGAAAGAAGCGTAAGGAGTTCATATCTGTCCGCACGAGCAAGAGAGTCGATGTCGGAAAGTAAAATCAGTTTTGCTTCCGCGAAAGCGGCACAAACAATTCCAAGCTGCAAAACCTCAAAAATACTTTCGCGATCTACAGGCATTTTTCCGTAGTCATAAGGCAGGGAAAGTGCGCTGTAAAACTGCGAGGTGTCCTGTCTTAGGGAAGGCCGCACGGCATAGGCGCAAACAATAGAATCAATAGTTTTTACGGGGGGAATCGGCATCTTAGCCGAAACGGACATCACGTTTTTCGCAAACTTTTTGGTAATAGATGCATCACCTATTAAAATTTTGCCCTTTACAGGTTTCCTTTTCCCGGAGAAAATGGACACACCGTTTTTACACGCAAAAGAAACGATTTCGCCTTTGTGCAGGGTAAAATCCAGTCTTCTCATTCCTCTTGCCGGCAAAACATGGTTGGCCCGTAACAAAGCGGTTTCATCTTTTATTTTTTGCGGTATCGGTGCAGATTCAAAAGCATGCTCCAAAAACGAAACATACGGGTGAGAAGCGCCTTCAAGAGATATAAGACGGTCATGCTTTGTAATATAAATCTGTTCACCAAATTGGCGCGCAAATGCAATGTCTGAGGTTAAAAGTAAAAGCGCAATGTTTTTAATTTTACAAATTTTAATAAGAAGCGTAAAGAGGGACTCTTTTTCTTCATCACTTAAATCCGGTGTATGTGTATACGCGATTGCCAACGCCGGGTCTGTAGAAAGTGCCGCGGCATACAGTACAGCGCGTATTTCCTTTTCTGAGAGGGCAGACATACGTTTTTTGAGAATGCGTTCAGGTGTTTGAATGCCAAAAAGTTGCATAATACGCTTTGCATCCATCAGAATTTCTCCGGACGATTTTTTTACACTTTCACGAAACGGCATGGTAATATAATTTTGTACTTGCATATTCAGTTTGCCCACCATATTCGGCTCGGGCAAAACAGCAATATTCATCATGCGAACAAAGCGCATATCTTCGTCAGAAAGACGTTCAATTTCCGCACTGTCCACTAAAAGAGTGCCGGAATATGTATAAGGATGCGGCAGTGTGCGCAGAAAAACGTTTGGAAGATGATAAAGACTTCCTGCCGAGGTGCCGCAAATAGCAACAATCTCGCCTCGCATGATTTCTAAATTCACATCTGTGAAAATTTGTTTATTGCCGTAACGAAGAGAAAAATCCTTTAAGCTTAGTGCCTTATCCAACGGAGCGTACCTCCTTTGTCAAAATACAAAGTACAAACAAAATACATAGTATAACGCCCAGAATCAATGCGGCAAGGGTTTGCGAAAGGGAGGAAAGCGTATAAAGGGTGCCGCCAGTTGTTAGATGCAAAAACAGGGAGGAGAAAACACCGGTCGCAAAGAATTCCGGAATAAGGGCAAGATTGGGGAGATGGAACAGCGGCCGTAAGAGTATCTTTTTACGGTCAGAAATCGGATAGTCTCTATAAGGGAAAAGGCGAATGCGACTTTCCAGCGTTCCTAGCATCCCTAAAAGGAACAGAGGAATGCAAATGGAGAAAAGAAAGGCATGCGGTATGACTTCCGTTAAAAGGGAATAGAGTATTCCGGAAAAAAGAGCCGTCGGCAAAAGACGAGCACCTGTAAAGACGGTTTTAAAAAACCGAGCCCCCAGCAGAGAAAGGAATAAACCAAAGAGCATGCCGGGCACAAGGGCAACCAAGACGCTACTGTAGGCAGGTGTAAGGATCTCTTTTACAGATGCGAGTGCGGATTGTAGCGCAGGGTCTGGAGAAGTATAAAGAGAGCCCACATACACATAGATGGAAATCAGCAGTAGGATAAAGAACAGAAGTGAAATCATACTTAGTTTCCATTTTTTCGCAGTTGCAGGTAAGCGCTTAGGGATGGGCGCTGCAAGCATAAGATAGAAAAGATGCCCGAAAAAACTGACCAAAGCCGTAAGAATAGATGCGCTCCAAAGTGCATTCTTTTCCATGGGCATAAGTAAGAGCTGGTAGACAGAAAGCATACCAAAGATAACGCCGCTTTTTTGAAAGAAAAAGGCATAGCTTTGTCGCAGAAGAATTTTTCTCCGTGCATGAGATTCCTTTATACCGCGAAGCTGTAAATGCGTTGTTTCCGGGGTGGCGTCGGGCAGGGAAAAGAAATTGAAAAGCGCACCAAACAATACAGCGCTAATGGATAAAAGTCCAAGTGCTGCGGCTTCCCCTGCAAGTTCCCTGACCATAAAAACGCCGCCGCACAGCCCAAATATAGAAAAGATGTAGAAAAGCACACGTGTAAAAGGAGATAGCCTGCAAAGACCCAAAACAGGACATAGCAAAAAGCAGATGCCATACATAAGAAATAATGTAGAATCAAAAGTAAACGTTGACGTACCGAAATAGCAGAGTGCCCCAAGAATTAGAAATACTATAAAATGCGAAAGAATCTGCAATATATTTTTCATATGTAAATTTCCTTCCAATGAAAATAGGATAAGACCTATATATTTTACACTAAAACCGCCGCCTTGTCAAACGTTTATGAACAAAAAAATACCGCCGGATTTCTCCGACGGTATATTTGTTTTACAGATTTTCTACAAGACGCTTTGTATCCAAAGCAATCATCAGTTCTTCGTTTGTGGGAATAACCAATGTTTTTACTTTGGCATCCGGTGCGCTGATGTCCATATCCTTGCCGCGTACCTTGTTCTTTTCTTCGTCAATTGAAAGACCGAAGAAAGACAGCTCCTTTGCAATCTGGGAACGGAGTTCCACATTGTTTTCTCCAATACCTGCTGTGAAAACAAGTGCATCTACACCATTCATAACAGCAATGTACTGGCCAATGAATTTCTTTAAGGAGTAAGAGAACATATCAAGGGAAAGTTTTGCGCGTTCGTTAGTGTCAGCCTGTTCGGCTAAATCACGGAAGTCGCTGCTCACACCCGATACACCCAAAACGCCAGACTTCTTGTTTAAAACATCAGAAACTTCTTTTACGGAAAGATTTTCTTTCTCTGCTACAAAGGAAACAATAGCAGGGTCAATATCGCCGCTTCTGGTGCCCATAACAAGACCGGCAAGCGGGGTAAAGCCCATGGAAGTGTCAACGGACTTGCCGCCGTCAACCGCAGCGAGGCTTGAGCCGTTTCCAAGGTGCAGCGTGATAAGCTTTAGTTCTTCGACCGGTTTTCCGAGGAGTTCAGCCGCGCGACCGGTTACGTACTTATGCGATGTGCCGTGGAAACCGTAGCGGCGAATTTTATGGTTTGTGTAGTACTCGTAGGGTAGTGCATAAAGATAAGCTTCGGGGGGCATCGTCTGGTGGAATGCCGTATCAAACACCGCAACCTGCTTTGCGTGGGGAATAACCTTTTCGCAGGCTACAATACCCGTCAGGTTTGCAGGATTGTGGAGTGGTGCAAGCTCTATGCATGCTTCAATGGACTTCTTTACATCTTCGTCAATGACAACAGATTCAGAGAACAGTTCGCCGCCGTGTACAACACGGTGACCGACTGCTGAAATTTCATCCATGCTAGTGATTACGCCGTGGTCTTTATCGGTAAGAGCGTCGATAACAAAACCAATAGCATCCGTATGGTTTTTCATTTCCTTGTCCATAACAATGGTATCTTTGCCGGCGGGGGTGTGCTTCAGTCTGCCGTCAATGCCGATTCTTTCGCAAAGACCCTTTGCAATAACAGCCATGTTGTCCATGTCAATGAACTGATATTTAAGGGAAGAACTGCCTGCGTTAATAACTAAGATTTTCACGATACTATCTTCCTTTCTTACTGATTTTGTGCCTGTACACATGTAATGGCAACAACGCCCACAATGTCTTCTGCGCTGCAGCCGCGGGAAAGGTCATTTACAGGTTTTGCAATACCCTGTGTAATAGGACCGTAAGCTTCTGCTTTTGCAAGACGCTGTGTCAGCTTGTAGCCAATATTACCGGCATTAAGATCCGGGAAGACAAGAACGTTAGCCTGACCTGCGATGGGGCTACCCGGTGCCTTGGACTGGCCGATTTCGGGAACAATGGCGGCATCCAGCTGGAGTTCACCGTCGAGTGCAAGCTCCGGTGCCTTTTCTTTTGCAAGTCTAGTTGCTTCCTGCATTTTGTCAACAAGATGACTCTTTGCGCTGCCGTAGCTGGAGTAAGAAAGCATTGCAACCTTCGGCTCAGCTTCCAAAAGAGTGCGGAAGGATTTGGCGGATGAAATTGCAATTTCGGAAACGGCATCTGCATCCGGGTCTTCATTAAGACCGGAGTCAGCAAAGATAAATGCGCCGTTTTCGCCGTATTCACAATCCGGAACAACCATAACAAAGAATGCAGAAACAAGCTTTGTGCCGGGTGCGGTTTTTAAAATCTGGAGGCAGGGGCGAAGCACGTTAGAGGTGGAGTTTACTGCACCTGCAACCATACCATCTGCAAGCCCGAGCTTTACCATCATAACACCATAGTAAAGATTATTCTGTACGGTTTCTAAAGCCTTTTCGGGGGTCATGCCCTTGGCTTTGCGAAGTTCATATAGCTGGTCAGCAAATTTCTGCAAATTTTCTGCTTTTGCAGGATTGATAATGGTAGCAGCGGAAACATTTAAGGATTCACTGTCTGCCATTTTCTGAATGTCAGCCTCATCGCCTAAAATGATTACATTGGCAATCCCTTTTTCCAGCACCATAGATGCTGCACGGATGGTACGAATATCTTCACCTTCCGCAAGAACGATTGTCTTTTTGTCGGTTTTTGCACGTTCAATAATTCTGTCTAAGAATTTACTCATGTTTTTCGCTTCCTCTCTTGGTATTTAACCTCTAGATTATATCGCAACTGGAAAGAAAATGCAATAATTTTATTAAATTATTTTAAGTTTTTTTAGGTCTAAGAGATTGACAAGACGCTGTAAAACATATATAATGATGATAATTTTTCAAAGGAGAAACGAAAATGAGTGTTTGGATGCTGTTTATAACGGCGATCGGGCTTTCTATGGACGCATTTGCAGTTGCTATGTGTAAGGGCCTATGTATGAAAAAAATCAAGCCGCATCATGCAGTTTTGGTAGGCTTGTATTTCGGGTTATTTCAAGCGGTTATGCCGCTCATTGGGTATTTCTTAGCCATCAATTTTGCTGATAAGATTCAAAGTATTGACCACTGGATTGCTTTTGGGCTCCTTGCGTTTCTTGGAATTAAGATGCTGTGCGATGCACTTACAAAAGGCGAGGAGAAAAGCGATGACGCCCTCGATGTAAAAACTATGCTCATCCTTTCGGTCGCAACCAGCATCGATGCCCTTGCCGTTGGCATTTCCTTCGCCGCACTACAGGTGGAAATTTTTTCTGCCATATTACTGATTGGGGTAACGACGTTTGTGCTTTCTGCAATCGGCGTTAAAATTGGAAGCGTTTTTGGCGAGAGATTTAAAACAAGTGCTGAGGTGTTCGGCGGATTCGTTTTAATCGGTATCGGGCTTAAAATTTTAATGGAACATATTACCGGATAAAAAATTAAAAAAATGCTTGACAAATCAATAGGAACGTGCTATACTATAAGACGTTGCAGATATTGCGGGATTGTGTAAAGGTAGCACGAGTGACTCTGACTCACTTTGTATGGGTTCGAATCCTATTCCCGCAGCCATAAAAAAAGACATCCATCGGGATGTCTTTTTTTATATATTGCACTCGTCTTGGGCAGCTTCCTTTGCTGTTCGCAGTAAAAAAAGATATCTCTTATAATTTTATCTTCTATTGTCCGGATAGAAGCAAGCGGCAAAAAGCAAATTTCCATAGAAAAAATCTATAATGATGTTATGGGCAATGTTGCTAGTGTCTTGGGAAACGCCCCACCACCCTCGAGGAAGCGGCAAGGGGTGCGGTCGAGAGAAAAAATAAGGCAGACGGGTACACCTTACTTGAAAACTGGCGCAGAGGCAGAATGGATGCATCGACTCTTGATGTTCTGACGGAAAACGGTGTTGAGATTACCGTAGACAACGTAAAGAGTGTTACGAGGTTTGGCGAAGAAGGAGCAAAGCTTGTGGCCGAGCTTGCGAACAAAGAAGGCATAACCTTAAGCCAGGCGGAAAAAACTGTTAAGACTGCATACGATGCAGGGTTTACGGACTTAAAGGCGACACAGGTAAACTTTGAAACTGACCTTCAAACAGCCTCTTTTGAGGCGGGCAAGATTGACAGAGGTGTGCAAGACAGAATAGACCTTGCAAAGGCACAAAGGGCGACTATTTATAAAGGCACATTTACCGAGAATGAATACACAAAGAACTTTACTAAGGCGGAACGCACAATGGTTTCCACCGTTGCAAAAGGTTTGAAAATGGATGTTTCCGTTGTCGATAAAATTATCGCAAACGAAGCTACCAAGGCAGAAGCCAACGCTGAACACCAAGACGGGAAGATGCGGATTTCAAACACTGCAGAAAAGGTTTTATACCAACTTGTAATGCATGAGGGCGGCCATCGAATGAAGCAGCTTGCACCTACGGAGTTTGGCGTGCTTATGAATGCCCTCTATGAAAGAGTCGCTACCAGGTATTCGCAGGCAGGCATGTTTATAGACGATATAAAAGCGCAACACGACAATGCGGGTATAACATTGGATGCCGGTGGTTATTTTGAGGAATATGCGGTAAGAGAGCTTGAAACAATCTTTAACAGCGCAGAGGAATTTAACAAGTGGTACGCCGAGATTAGCGGGAACGCACAGGTGAAAACTGCTTGGCAGAAGTTTATGGATTTCATTTCCGAACTTATCGAGGATGTAAAGCGGTTTGTTGCTCAATCTAAAATGACGAAAGAAGAACGAGCAGAAGCTAAGAAATCCCTTGCCGAGCTTGAACACATCAAAGAGCTTTACGCAAGTGCCTTCCAGGCGGCCGAAAACGCTGCTACAGAGAGAGCAAAGGCGCAGGGTAAACAGAGTGCGGAGATACAAAATAACACCGCTGAAGAGGCCGGCGTAAGCTATTCTTTGTCTCCCACTAAAAGAGAAAGGCTAGAAAAAACTATTCTTGGCATAAGCCAGGCAAATATTAAGAAGGTTGCCGGGAATAAGGAAATAAGAATTTTTACAGACCAATTTTCTGTAAATAAAGCTATATATTCGACAAAAGGAAGAACTGCCAGAGAAGTAAATGCGCGAATAAAGGCTATTCCTGACTTTGAGGCAATTTTAAGACAAAGTACATTTTCTCATACCGACACAGACATTACTGGCTTAGATAATGCGGCAAAAAAGAACGTTATCGCTATGCATTATTTTAAAACCGTTTATAATGGTTTTGACATCGAGATTGTCGTCAGGGATAAGGGGAAAAAACAATTTTTATATGAAATTAAATTTATAGAAAATAAAAAAAGTTCCCAACAGAGTATGCCGACAAATGCCGACTCCCCAGCTCCAAACGGAGATGTTGAGAACGATATAAGAATACCACAAAATTCAAAATCTGTCAAGAAAGATTTTTCTCTCAAGGACAGCAAAGGTGCCGGAAGAGTACAGGCCAAACAAAATGCTGATACAAATTCTGCCAAAAGTCTTGAAATCAAGAAAAAAGAGCAGTATAATGGAAGTGTAAGTCATTCGTTGAAGGACAAATATTGGCGTACTGACTTAAATAAAACACAGTTTAAAGAACTGGAAGAGAGCCTTCGCCGAATTGATAACCACGAACCTAAAAGAATTGCAGATACGGTTGGATGTTGGTATAAAGGCAGAATTGACGGAGAAGCTTTGTTTGCTATCTACAGCACAGAAACGCCGGAAAATCCTACAATACTGTACGAAAGAAAAGGCGATGGCGGAAGTTTTGAATTAGATATCTTATTGAATTTAATGGAGGAAATCGAAAATGGCGAAAGTGTTGACGGAAAATCAGCGTATGTTAACTGGGTATCTGGCGGCAGTTGGTTGCCAATGGTCAACAGTAGTCAAAATAATCCGGGAAACATGGGAGGCGGAGGACACAATCAAAATGCTGGAGTTTTGCCGAGACAATCCCAACGCAACGGAAGCAGAGCTTTCTGGAATGTCATCGAAAATTTACGCAGAACGGAGCAAAAGAGATATTCATTAAAAGGCAGCGATGACACCGCCTTCAAAGCGACACGGGCTAAGCAGAGTGCGGAGACAAAGGTGGAAACATCTATGGAAGGCGAAACCAAAGCGGCATTTTCTTTAAAGTCGTTGGGATATGCTGATAGAACTTTTGATTTTGATGTTACGCAGGCTGACATAAATTTGTATATCGAAAACGCATATTTAAACGCAAATGAAAAATCTTACATTAAATTCTTGAGGGTTGGAAACGACTTGATAGATGACGTGTCTCCTGATGTAGATATAACTGGTTTTTCTCATGCGTTACGTGATAATGATATTCGGCATATTAAAAACTCTCATGGCAAAAAGACAAACGAAAAATACCCTGTTACAGAAGAAGATATTGAGTTGATTCCGTATGTTGTGGAAAATTACGATAAAGTATTTTACAAAACAAACGCAAACGGCGCACCCGGCCTGATATATATAAAAGTAATGCCGGGGGATGTGATTTATTATGTCGAAGCTATAACAACGGAGTATAACGGAGAAAAACTGCTTGTGAATAAGCAAATGGTAAAAACGGGTATAGATAGTATTCCTAATCTATATGGACTGATTGATGCCATAAATAAAAAACAGAGTAGTTCTCAATATCTCGCTGATTTGAATGAAATCCGCAAGGCGTACGTCCAAGACGTTAAAGAGAACTACTCTAAAAATAATATATCACAACAACCAAACTCTGTCAAGAGTAATTTCTCCCTCAAAGGTGTAAAGTCACCCACGAAGGAAGAGTGGTCAGGATTTGTCAGGGCGGTGGAGGGCTTGCAAAGCGGAAAAAATGGCGCTTCCAAAACATTAGCCAAGTATGTTGATAGCGGACTTATCCGCACTGAACTCTACGATGAACTGATTGGTAAGTACGGCTCCATCCCTTCGGGGGAAAAACCGCACAGAGATATACAAGTGCCGAAGAAAACGGCAAAGAACAAAAAGGTATCGCAGACCATCCGCACAATTCTTGAAGCAAAGGCAACACCCGATGCGGCGCTTCCGACTATTGAAAAGATGGTCGAGGACGGCGTTTTCTCTTATGATGCCTACACGGACAAGCAAGCCATAAAAGATGCTGATGCACATATCAAAGAATATGGGTGGGATGAAAGCCTCGATGCTTGGTTTAACGATGTAGAAAAAGGGGTCGTGTCTAAACAACATACTGCAATGGGGTGGGCGTTATACAATAATGCCGCAAACATTGCCGCAACCACTACATCTGCAACAGAAAAAACTACGGCGATTAAAACTTCTCTTAAAATTCTTGATGCGATGGCGAGACATCAGCGTAGTGCGGCACAGGCGTTGCAAGCGACACGGATATTGAAAAAGTTGTCTCCCGAAACGCAGTTATACGGCGTGGCAAAAAGTGTTCAGGCATTCCAAACGGAATTAACGGACAAATACGGGAAAAAAGCGCCAGACCTTAAAATCAACGAGAAGCTTGCGGAAGAATTCCTGAACGCAGAAACAGAAGAAGAGCGAGCCGAGATTGAAAAGGAAATCTACAAAGACATAGGCAGACAGATGCCTTCTCGCTTCATCGACAAATGGAATGCGTGGAGATACCTTGCGATGCTTGGTAATGTGCGTACTCACACAAGAAACATTGTCGGTAACGCTTTCTTTGCGCCTGTTGTTCTTGC
>JAZNHR010000023.1:0-3549 GCA_045577075.1 Clostridia bacterium
GCACGCGTAAAAGGCGCTTTAAGCACAAGAAAAAGACGTAAAAAAATATTAAAGCTGGCGAAGGGCTACAGAGGACACAAGTCTAAGAACTTTCGCGTAGCAAACCAAGCTGTAATGAAGTCTCTGGTTTATGCCTACATAGGCAGAAAACAGAAGAAACGTGACTTCAGAAGACTTTGGATTACCCGTATTTCTGCAGCTGCAAAAATGAACGGAATTAACTATTCTCAGTTTATGAACGGTCTTAAGAAGGCAGATATTGAAATTAACCGCAAGATGCTTTCTGAAATTGCAATCAACGATGCAGATGCTTTCAAGGCTCTGGTAGAAAAGGCGAAAGCAAGCTTATAAAAATCAAAGCTGCTGCGAAGGGATGAGAAAATCATGCTTTGCGGTAGCTTTTTTTCTTTTGAGGGATATAAAATGTTAAAGCAGAATATTTGGCACACATTGCGAAAACTTAGCCCGGTGCGAATTATTGTGTTCGGCTTTTTGCTTTTAATTTTACTGGGCACGGCACTCCTTTCTCTTCCTATAGCCTATGAGGGGGAAGGAATTGGGGCCTTAAATACGGCATTTACCGCCACGTCTGCCACCTGTGTTACCGGCCTTGTTGTGACAGATACGGCGCAGCATTGGACGTTTTTCGGGGAAGCCGTTATTCTTTTGCTGATTCAAGTCGGTGGCCTTGGTTTTATGGCAATACTGACGCTGTTCTCTTTTATGGCAGGACGTAAAATCAGCTTGAAAGAAAGAATGGTACTTAGCGAGTCTCTCAGCGGCATAGAGGTGGGCGGCATTGTGAGTCTAATGCGCCGTGTTTTAATGGGGACGCTCTTTTTTGAACTTTCGGGTGCCATACTTTTGTCCATTGTATTCATTCCGGACTTTGGTCTCGGAATGGGGATTTGGAAAAGCGTTTTCATTTCGGTATCCGCTTTTTGTAATGCCGGTTTTGATTTGATGGGAGATAAGTACGGGGCTTTTGCAGGCCTTGCGCCGTATGCAGAAAACCTTCTCGTTAATTTAACGGTTTGCATGCTGATTATTATGGGAGGCCTTGGCTTTTTTGTTTGGGGTCGTCCTTGGCAAAAGTATATTCCTCTGCATACGAAGCTGGTTATTTCTGTTACTGTAGCCCTTGTTTTAGGTGGGGCCATAATGTTTTACCTGTTTGAATACAATAATCCGGCAACAATTGGAAATTTCTCTTTTGGTGAAAAAATTCTTGCATCCTTTTTCCAATCAGTAACGACAAGAACTGCCGGTTTTAATACCATATCAAATGACCTTTTGACGGTACCGTCAAAGCTTGTTACGATGGCGCTTATGTTTATCGGCGGCTCTCCGGGCTCGACGGCAGGCGGTATCAAGACGGTAACGGTAGCGTTGGTGATATGGGGTGCGTTATCTTCCATGCGCGGTCTTGGTGATGTGACGATGTTTCGTCGTCGCGTCCCAAAAACAATCGTTATGCGCGCGATGTCGGTATCCGTTATCGCATTTTTGATTGTTTCTACTTCAGCGCTTGTTTTACTTGGTTTAGGCGGCGGCGAGCCTATAAATTTGGTTTTTGAAGCATTTTCGGCGCTCGGGACTGTAGGGCTCGGCACCGGCATTACGCCGCATCTCCCAGCACTCTCGAAAATCTTGCTTATACTACTTATGTACATTGGTCGCGTTGGAATTATGACGCTTTCGGTAGCTGTGTTGTTAAAAGAGGAAAAAATCAATAATTTACGCTATCCGGAAGAAAAAATATTACTGGGGTAGGAGTAGAATATGAAAAAGTTTTTGATTATTGGTCTTGGGCGTTTTGGCATTAGCGTTGCACATTCTTTGGCTATGCAGAAATGTGAAGTGATGGTCCTTGACCGCACGGAAAGCCGTCTGCATGAAATACGCGATGAGGTTACCTATGCACTTGTAGGCGATGGGTCGGAAAAAAATGTGCTTGAAAAAATTGGAATTCGAAATTTTGATACAGTTATAATTTGTATTGGTGATTCTCTGGAGGCCAGTATTATGACAACGGCGCTTGCGAAAGAATTGGGTGCATCAAAAATTATTGTGAAGGGTCAAAATGAAATGCATGCAAAGGTGCTTCGGATGGTGGGTGCGGATAAAGTTGTGTTGCCGGAACGGGATATGGGCGCACGCCTTGCACAGATGCTGACGACAGAAACCTTCATGGATTATATTGAGCTTTCGCCCACCCACAGCATTATTGAAATGGAAGTCCCGAAGGATTGGGTTGGAAAAACAATTATCGATTTAGATGTTCGAAAAAAGTTTCATATCAATATTTTGGCGATTAAGAAAGCGGACGGTACAATTGATGCGGCGCCCGGAAGTGATACGTTTTTTTCAAAAACAGATATAATTGTTGTATTAGGGGAAAAGGATAGTTTGGAACGATTATGTTAGAAATTACCAGTACAGAAAATCAAATTATAAAACACATACGAAAACTTTCTGCACATGCATACAGGAAAAAGTGCGGAGAGACCGTTTTGGAAGGGGAACGTCTTGTAAACGACTGCGCTGCTTACGGCGGCGAAATAGATATTGTCCTTGTTCGGGAGGACTATACAGGTAAAATTCCGCTGTGCAAGCGGACATATAAAACGAATGCAAAACTTTTTGACTCCCTTTCTGAAACCAAGACGCCCCAGGGGATTTTGGCGACAGCACACACGAAAATACAAACACCTGAGGACTTTTTAAAGGGTGGACTTGTCATCGTTTGTGACCGTGTACAAGACCCAGGGAATCTTGGCACGATTTTTCGAACAGCGCATGCTGTGGGTGCGGATGGCATCATTCTTTTAAAAGGTTGTACAGATCCATTTTCACTAAAGGCTGTCCGTGCATCCATGGGCTCTGCGTTTGCGCTTCCGGTTGCCGAAGAAGAAGGCCTACCTACACTTCCCGGATATACTGCATTTTGTGGAACACTTTCCGATAAAGCTTTTTCACTCTATGAAACAGCCTTCCCGAAGAAAACGATGCTTATTTTAGGCAATGAGGCCGGTGGCGCAAGTGAGGCAGTGATTGTCGCTTGCGAAAAGCACATCCTGATTCCCATGCCCGGCGGCGCGGAATCCTTAAACGTAGCAGCAGCAGGTGCAGTGATGATGTACGAATATTTTAGGCAGGTGGGAAATGTATAACGATTTTGCAAATATTTATGACCTTGTAATGCGGGATACGCCTTACGACGCATGGGTGGAGTTTTACACAAAAATTTTTGCTAAATTTCACGTGCAGCCCAAACTTATTCTAGATATGGGATGTGGAACGGGGAATATTACGGAAAGAATGCAAGAGAAAGGCTATGACATGATTGGTCTGGATGCCTCGGTGAGCATGCTTTCCCATGCAAAAGAAAAAAACAGCGAAATCTTATATCTCAATATGGATATGACGGATTTTGAGCTTTATGGTACAGTAGATGCTGTTATAAGTGCACTGGACTGCTTGAATTATGTCACGGAAAACATTGACAAGGTCTTTTCTCTGGTATATAATTATCTTAATCCCGGCGGC
>JAZNHR010000024.1:0-42170 GCA_045577075.1 Clostridia bacterium
GCACCGATAAAGGTGTACCCGTGGCTAGATAGGGTTTGACGGGTATTTTCCACCTTTTCTGCAAACGCTTTGAGCGCCTCGCTATATCCTTCGGCAAGGTAGCGATTGACGCGGTCTAACGACTGCAAAATGAGATAAGACGGGCTTGTGGAGCCGAAAAGCGCGAGGGATGCTTTTGCGTGGGCGGCAAAGCAGTTCGGCGCCTTTTTGTGTACATGGAGATACGCGCCGCCGGTTAAAACGGGCAAGGTTTTGTGTGCCGAGTCACAGCACATATCTGCCCCTAAATCTAAGGGGTGGCGCGAGGGGGACAGAAAGCGCAGATACGCGCCGTGGGCATTATCCACAAAAAGAAGCACACCCTTCTCGTGGCAAACCCGGGCAAGAGCCTCAATATCTGCCATGTTCCCCAAATAGTCCGGGCTGGTTATATACACTGCCGCCGCCGTTTCGGCTTTGAGGGCACGGGCGAGGGCGGCAGGGGAAACGGTGCAGGCAAGATAGCTTTCCCCTTCCATAGGATAGAGCCACTCTACATCTATATCCAAAAGCGCTGCCGCGCTCGTAAACGTTTTGTGGGCGTTTCGCCCGGCAAGGATACGAGGGGTGCACCCCTTCTCCGCGCAGTACCGGCGAAACAGATGCAGCATGGCGCGAATGGCACTGGAAGAGCCTTCCGTAGTATAAAAGGTCTCGCCGCCAAAGAGGGAAGATGCGTTTGTCTCGCTTTCCCGTATGATGCCATTAGCTTCATACAGGCTGTCCGCACCGGCAACCTCTGTAATATCTGCCCCATAGCCGAATGCACCTTTGTGGCCCGGCATATGCAGGCGCAGGGCATTTCTTTTTATGTAGCTTTCTACAAAATCACAAATCGGCGTATTCACAGTTCACCTCAAACGTGCAGTTTATTCCCGAAGGGCGCGGTCCACCGCGACCATAATGGCACACTCCATACGCTTTCTGAAAAGCTTACAGCCGTACTCGTAAATGCCCCGGACAGACCCTGTGGCGTGGTAGGCATTGGCAGCACAGCCGCCGCTACAGTAAAGCTTTGCCCAGCAGTCTTTGCAGTCGGGTCTAGCATACACGTTGCAGTCCCCAAAGCTTTTTTGCACCTCGGGGTTTGTAACGCCTTCCCAGATGTCGCCAAGGCGAAATTTTTCGTCCCCGACGAATTGGTGACAGGGATAAAGGTCGCCGCTGGGCGTCACTGCCATATATTCTGTTCCCGAGCCGCAGCCGGAAATACGCTTATAGATGCAGGGACCACCTTTTAGGTCTATCATATAGTGGTAGAAGGTAAAGGGCTTGCCTTCCTTGTCTTTTTCGAGCATAAGCTCTGCAAGCGCTTCATACTGCTCGAGGACGATGGGCAAATCTTCTTCCGTAAGCGCCGCCATATCCCCTTCGGCACATACCACCGGCTCCATGCTAAGCTCTGTAAACCCTAAAGAGAGCATGGTTTTGATATCCTCGAGAAAGTCCGGATTTTCATGGGTGAAGGTGCCACGCATATAATAATCCTTGCCGCCCCGCGCCGCCACTAGCTTTTGAAATTTCGGAACGATTTTCTCCCAGCTGCCGTTCCCTTGGTAGTCTACGCGGTAGCGGTCATGCACTTCTTTTCTGCCGTCCAGGCTTAATACGACGTTACTCATCTCTCGATTTGCAAAGTCAATCACGTCATCGTCAATTAGAACGCCGTTTGTGGTAAGGGTAAAGCGGAAATTTTTGTTCTTCTCCTTTTCGATGCTTCTCGCGTAGGCAACCAGTTCTTTCACAACTTCAAAATTCATAAGGGGCTCGCCGCCGAAAAAGTCAACCTCCAAATTGTGCCGCGTCCCAGAGTTTTCCACGAGGAAATCTAAAGCCCGCTTGCCGACTTCAAAGGACATAAGTGCCCGTTCTCCCTTGTAATTTCCCTGGCTTGCAAAGCAGTAGGCACAGTTTAAATTACAGGCGTGGGCAATGTGGAGGCACAGGGCTTTTATGACGCCTGCCGTCTTTTGCTTGAGTGTGCCGGCTTTATCGGAAAACGTATCGGGGGAAAAAAGACGGCCTTCTTCCTTCAGTTCTTCAATCTGGGCGTAGCATTCTTCTAAATCTTGTTTTGTAACGCCGTCTTTTCCTTCGTATTGTTCTGCTAAAACCGCCAGGACCTTTTCCTTCGGCTCTTTTTCATAAAGGGCAATGGCGTCGTAGGCAATCTCGTCCACGGCATGCACGGAGCCTGACGAAATGTCCAGCACAATATTGTAGCCCCCAAGTTTATACTGATGAATCATGTATTTCTCCTTTTGACAACAAAAACGCCGCCCGAACATAGGGCGGCATTTCTACACTTGCAATTACTTGCTTTCTTTTGCGTTTTCGCACTGCTGATTTGCAATACCGCAGCTTGTTTTGCAGGCAGACTGGCAAGAGGTCTGGCATTCGCCGCAGCCGCCGTTTTTTGCACTTTCGCATAAATTACGTGTTTCAATTGTCTTAATATGTTTCATTTTGTAAGTCCTCCCAAAAAATTCTTTCCTACAGTATACCATATCTTTTTTGTAAAGTCAACACTAAAAATCGGAAAATCCGCGGCTAGCTTTTTTGTGTGACGCGAATGGCATCCGCAATCGTTTTTTCGTATGCTTCCTTACCGTAGCGGTCTACCTGGGATTTATCCTTGGGGCCGTGGGTCAGGCACCCTGCACCGCCAATGCAGCCACCCACGCACGCCATACCTTCAATAAAGTTTGCATCCAGTAGGTTTTTACTCTTTTTCAGTAGCGCGATGCGGCATTCCTCAATCCCGTCACAGGAGATGGGGGAAAGGGGGAAGTCCTCCTGCCCGTGTTCTTTAAGCGCCTCGGCCACGGCTTCCGCAAGGCCACCGCAACGGGCAAAAATTCTGCCGAAATAGGAGGCATTATCGAGAATGCTTTCGTCCAGTTCCGTAATATCCAAATCGCGGCTGTCAAAAAGAGCCTGGAGTTCCTCAAACGTCAGCGCCACATCTACATACGGTGCCACATCCTCCTTTTGCACCTCCGCCTTTTTCGCCGTACAGGGACCGATAAAGACCACCTTCGCATCCTTATCCGTTTCCTTAATGAATCTCGAGATGGTCGCCATGGGCGAAAGGTTATGGGAAATAAAGGGCACAAGGTCAGGGAAATTCTTTTCAATATACGAAACAAATCCGGGGCAGCAGGAACTTGTCAAAAAGCCTTTTTCCACAAGCTCGCGGCTTTCCGCATCTGCCACCATGTCTGCGCCCAGCGCCGCTTCCACCACTGTGTGAAAACCGAGAGCTTTAATGCCCGAAACCACTTGCCCGAGCTGGGCATAGGTAAACTGGCTGGAAATGGTGGGCGCGACAACAGCATACACCTTATACTTTGTGTTTCCCTCGCTTTTTTTAATCAGGTCAATGGCATCCAAAATAAACGATTTGTCGGAAATGGCACCAAAGGGACATTGGTATACACAGGCACCGCAGGCAATACATTTTTCGTTATGAATCAGTGCCGCCTTGTTTTCGTCCATGGAAATCGCCTTGACCTTGCAGGCGTTCTGGCAGGGACGCTTATGGCTCGTGATGGCACTGAAGGGGCAAACCTTGGCGCAGGCACCGCACTCGACGCACTTGGTCTTGTCAATATGGGCTTTTTGCTGGTCGTCAAAGGTAATGGCACCTTTGGGGCAAACGTCCTCACACCGGTGGGCAAGACAGCCGCGGCACGCCTCCGTCACTTCATAGCCACCCATGGGACATTCGTCACAGGCAATAGAAATAACCTCAATCACGTTGGGGTTTTCCCTGTCACCACCCATGGCAAGCTTGACGCGTTTTGACAAAATGGCGCGCTCCTTGTAAATACAGCAGCGCATGGTGGCTTTGGGGCCGGGCACAAGGACTTCCGGAATATCCAGCACCTTTTCTGCAAAATGATCGCCCCAGGCACATCTTGCAACCTCCCGAAGCACCTTGTATTTTAAATGTTGGATTTTTGTGTCAAATTTTCGTAATTTCATGTTTTGTTCCTCTTAAAAATAACTGACTTTAATGTGCTTTCCCATTTGTTGTAGGCAAGCGGAAAGCTCTTTTACGAGATTCATCTTGATGTTAAAGTTTATGGGAAGATCCGGGTTTTGATGTGCCGGATTTATGGCGCGTCCCACATAGAAATTGATGTCCGTCGCTTCCTCGAAAAGAAGCTGCGCAATTTGGGAAGCCCCGTCGCGTCCCATGGCCCACTTTTCATAGTCCTTGTTTTCTGAAACGAAGTCTTTGGCATATTCCAGCACCCGGTTTATGGTGATGACCCCTTCCGTCACAAGGTCCACCCCGTCAATTTTCGCAATGGGCGGCACGCCATTTTCCCCGAACTCCAGGGTCGTTACAAGCTTTTTGCCGAGATAGTTTGCAGCAATAGAGGCGGTGGTGCCGCCGCAAACGATGTGCTTACCTTCTTTCGAGAAAAAAAGTGCCATCATTTTATTGCCGTCATCCCGGTTTGAGGGCGGGCCGAACAAAAGATTTACGGGGTTTCGCTTACGGATACGAATGGCGCAAGCCGTCACATCGTCCCCGGGTCTGCCACCGTACAGCTTATTGCACTCGTCCACTAAAATGGTGGCGAGGGTTTTGGCGTTATAGCCGGCACATTCTAGCGGCTCCATAAACCGAATAATGTCCTCCCGCTTCCAGCCAAAGTTTAGCTTTCCACCGATGCCTGCATGGGGACAGCCGTCACTCATGGCAAAAAACAGGTCATTTTCCGCAAGATAAATTTTGGATTTTAACAGCTTTTTATCCCCGATGATAATTTCTTCTACGGGATACTCGTAATTCTCACCGTCGCGCAGGATAAAAACCTTGGGGTTATCGTACTGAATGATTTCGGCGTACTCGTTGTTTTTAATATGGATAATCGTAAAGGTGGAGTACGCAAGGCCGCGCACGGAGCACACGGGAAGCGTTGCCGCAACGGTGGACACGGCATTTTCAATGGAAAGCCCGGCGTGCATGAGGGTCGATAGAATTTTCGAAGTCAGGGTCGATAAAATATTGGCTTTCACACCGCTTCCCAGCCCGTCGGCAAGGACCACGATGGCAGAGGCGTCATCCTCGTTTACAATTTCCACATGGTCGCCGCAAAGCTCCTCGCCGTGGTGGTTTATGCTGCGAAAGCCAATGTCCGCATATAAATCATTCATCGGCAATCGTCTCCTTCAGCTTTGTAAGCGCGATTTTCGTTTCTGCCGCCGTCTCGCCGAGTAGCAGGGCGATTTCCTGCACAATGCGAAGCTGTTTATCTACAACCTTGTCGGCAACGTCCACGGTCTGGGCGCTGATGCGTTCTTTTTTCTGGCGACTCATTTCTTCGTCCGTGACATCGCGGAGCATACATATGAGAATGTGGAATTCCTTGTCGGGAATAATCGTTTCTTCCACATACCGGTCGTACTCTGCAAGATAGATGCGCTTAGCGTTTAGCGGTCGCTGGCTTTCCTGTACATGGAGAAAGTCCATAGGGTCCATAATGCGTACAATGGGCTCGCCCATCACATCCGCAGAAGAACGGACGTGGAGTAACTTTCTCGCGGAGGGGTTTATAAGCTGGACCTCCAAGCGGTCGTTTACCACGATAATACCGTTGGGGGTGTTGCCCACGATGTTATCGGAAAAGCTTTCCGCTTTTTCTTTGAGATATGGCAGACACATGGAAATCTGTGCCTTGCCCTGGAAAATGGCAACGGCCTTGTCTCGACAGGTATCATAGCCGCAGGAGCCGCAGTTGAGTTCGTCCTGCGCCTTCATTTTCCCCATATTTTTTAAGACGACCTGCAGTTCTTCTTCCGTCGGCATTTGTGCGTAACGCAAAATGGGATCTATGGCTTTTTTCATTTCTTCGTGGGCAGGCTGGGAAACGGGAAAGTCCTTTTCCCCTGCATAGTCGGCAATCGCTTTGTATTCTCTTACCGGACTTCGGTTAAACTTTTCCATAACGGGGCCGGAAATACAGCTGCCGCTACATGCCGACATTTCGATAAAGCATTTATGAATATTCCCGTTTTCAATATCCCGCAGTGCGGCCATGCAGTTTTGCACGCCGTCAATGGCCATATAGGTAAAGCTTGGCACTTCTTCCATGGTTTTTAAGATACCGCCCGTGGTGGGGAAAAAGCGGGCACGGCTCGCGTCCTCGTGGTCCATATCCGGCTCGAGGGGAATTTCTTCCCGGGCGAGCCAGTTTGTAATTTCCTCGAACGTCAGCACCGCATCTGCATAGCCCTCGTAAACGTCCGCCTCATCTTTTTTGGATAAACACGGACCGATAAAAACAACCTTCGCATTCTCTACCCGTTTTTTAATGTCCATGGCGTGTGCCTGCATGGGGGACAAGGTGTCGGCAAGGTGCGGCAGAAGGGCGGGAAAATACTTTTGAATCAAGAGATTGATAGAATGACAGCAGGAGGAAATCAAAATGTCCCTATCATTGTCCCGGAGCATATTGGTATATTCGTTTTTGACCATGGTAGCCCCCACGGCTGTTTCCTCTGCCGCCGCAAAGCCGAGCTTTCGAAGGGCTTTTTCAAGGCCTTTTATCCCTACCTCCGGATAATTTGCAATAAAGGAGGGGGCAACGCTTGCATAAACGGGCGCCGCGCCTTGCAAAAGAACGCGTACCTTCTCCGTGCCGTCCGCAATTTCCTTTGCGTTTTGGGGGCAAACAACGAAGCACTGGCCGCACAAAATACATTCATTGGATAAAATGTGGGCTTGGTTTCCCGAAAATCGAATGGACTTTACCGGGCAATGGCGGATGCATTTATAGCAGTTTTTACAGTTGGATTTTTTGAGTTTTAACCATTCAGCCATTTTCTTTCTCCTGTCTTAGCGTAGTTTCGCAAGAATTTGCTGCTCGAAAAAGGGCGTAAAGCCGTCGGGCGTGATGCCGGTAAACACTTCGTCATCCACCGAGACGGAAACACCTTCCCGATTACATTTGCCCATGCAAAAACTGCCCGAAAGCGTCACTTTATCTGTAAGCTTATGTTCTTTCAAAGCGGTCTCCAGAAGCCTTACAATTTCATACGAACCTTTTAAGTGGCAGGAACTGCCGATACATACTTGCACAACCATAAAACGGCCTCCTTAATTGGTAGGTTTCTTTTCTGCTATTATACCATAAAGTACATTTGTTTGACAAGTTTTTTGTGCAAATAAAAAGAGAGCAAAATGCTCCCTTTGTTATTTCGGTATCACAATCGTCTTATTGTTTTTGGATTCTCGGTAAATGACGAACTTACTGCCGATGCACTGCACAGGCTCGGCGCCGATGCGTGCGCAGATTGCACCGCAGGTTTCCCGCACATCAAGAAAAGAATTTTCCAACACTTTTACCTTAATCAGCTCGTTTGCCTCTAAAGAGAGGTCCAGCATACGAATGGTCGCATCGTCAATGCCGCCTTTTCCAATCTGGTATTTTGCATCAATTTTGTTTGCAAGCCCTCGCAGGTAGGCTCTTTGTTTTCCTGTCATGTTGTTCTCCTTTTAAAATTGTTACGTATATAGCATACCACCCGGGGGAAGCGTTTGTCAAGACAAAGTGTTCATTTTAGAGGAGCATTTTGTCGAAACATCGTGGCAAATCTTGACACTGTGGCATAAGCTGTGATATACTTTTTTTAACTTGGAGGGACGGAGTATGTTTCAGAATCTTCGCTATGATATAAAAACCATTATGGAGCGTGACCCCGCTGCAAAAAGTGCGGCACAGGTTTTCTTCCTGTATCCGGGGCTTTGGGCTGTAATTTACCATCGGCTTGCCCATTTTCTTCACCGCCACGGCCGCACGTTTTTAGCACGCCTTGTTTCCAATATTGCGCGCCACGCCACAGGGATTGAAATCCACCCCGGTGCCACGATAGGCCGTGGGCTTCTGATTGACCACGGCATGGGCGTGGTGATTGGGGAAACGGCCGAAATTGGCGATAATGTTACGATTTACCAGGGCGTGACGTTAGGCGGTACAGGCAAAGACGTGGGGAAACGCCACCCCACCATTGGGAACAATGTGCTTATCGGGGCAGGGGCGAAGGTGCTCGGGCCCTTTACGGTGGGGGACAATTCAAAAATTGCGGCAAATTCCGTAGTGCTCAGCGAAGTGCCGCCGAACTGCACCTGCGTCGGCTCGCCGGCAAGAATTGTAAAACGGGATAACGAAAGAGTCAACAATTTCGACCAGATTCATCTGCCTGACCCTGTTTCCCAGGAGCTTTGCCGTATGCTGATTCGTATTGAAAAGCTGGAAAAGGAGAACGAAAAAGGCAGGGACGCATAAAATATTTTCAAAAAAGCTTGACAAATCGGTCGGGCTTGGATATAATAAGATAGCATTTGTGCCTATGGGCGCAAATTTGTACTATGTTGATTTAGGAAGAAAAGCAAAAGGAGGTGTATTCATGCTTCAGACATATCAGCCTTCCAAACGGTACAGAAAGAAGGAGCATGGCTTCAGAAAGAGAATGAGCACGGCAAACGGCCGCAAAGTTCTCGCAAGAAGAAGACGCAGAGGAAGAAAGGTTCTTTGTGCGTAAGATTGTATGAAGAAGACGGTAGCATTGCGACAAAACCATGAATTTCGGAGTTTGTATTACAAAGGCGGTTCTAAGGCGTCCGGCCTTTTGGTCGTGTACTTTAAAAAGAACAGATACGGCCAAAGCCGCCTGGGTATTACCGTCTCGAAGAAGGTCGGCAATGCCGTAACGCGCAACCGTGTGCGGCGTCTGATTAAGGAAAATTACCGTCTTATGGAGGCAGAAATCCGGGACGGGTTTGACATTGTGATTGTGGCACGCGCCAAAATGGCAACGTCTGATTTCCATGCATCCGGCGCCTCACTCAGAACACTCCTCGGAAAGTGTGGACTGCTGGCATGAAACATGTACTGCTTTTTTGTATCCGCGGATACAGAAAATACATTTCGCCCCTAAAAAAACCGACTTGTCGGTTTTATCCGTCCTGTTCGGAATATGCGATGGAGGCGATTCGGCGGTACGGTGCATGTCGTGGCAGTTTTTTGGCCTTTCGGCGTATTTTGCGCTGTCACCCCTGGAATCCCGGCGGGTATGACCCTGTAAAATAACGGCCGGGCAGTTTTGAAAGGAAGAACAGAATGTTTAACTGGCTCTATGAGTTATTCGGCTCTATCATCAAGTTTATTTACTTTAACACGGGTGAAAACTTTGGTGTTGCGCTGATTATTTTTACAGTTTTTATGAAAATTGTGCTTTTGCCCCTCGGCATAAAGCAGCAACGCTCTATGACGGCGATGCAAAAACTGCAGCCCCAGCTTTCGGAATTGCAGAGAAAGTACGCAAATGACAAGGATAAGCTCGGCCGCGAAACCATGGAGCTGTACCAGAAAAATAAAGTCAGCCCCTTCGGCGGTTGCCTGCCCATGATTTTCCAGCTTCTAATTCTGATTATCATGATTAACATCGTGTACCGCCCGGCTACCTACATTATGGGTCTTGCAGATGTTTCGAAGGACTTAACCGCGCAGATTGCCGCCGCCAAAGACGCCGGCATGAACTTCTGGTTTTTGGGACAGGACCTTGCCGAAAAGCCGATTTTCTCTTTGAACGTTACCGTCCCGGTTCTCCTGACCTGGATTTTACCGCTTCTCGCAACACTTGCGACGTATCTTTCCGGTGTTGTCAGCCAGAAGGCAAACGGCAGTAGCGCAAGCAATAGTTCCCAGGCGGCTGAGACCCAGCAGATGACAAAGAGTATGACCACCATTATGCCGCTTATGACATTGGTGTTTACATTTACATTACCGCTGTCGGCTTCCTTATACTGGTTTATCAGCAGTATTACACAGGTTCTGCAGCAATTTGCACTTTCAAAGATACTGAAAGTCGAAGTAGAAGACGAGGGAGGATTATCTTACCATGAAAAGCGTAATCAAAAACGCAAAAAGCGTTGACGAAGCCATCGCGTTGGCACTGGAAGAACTGTGCGCCACCGAAGATATGGTTACGATTGAAGTGCTGGAAGAAGGCAAAAAAGGATTTTTTGGTTTAAACGGAAAAGAAGCCAGCGTGTGTGTCACATTAAATGAAACGGAATTGACGCCCGAAGGCCGTGCAGAAGATTTTCTGCGTCACATTTTAGATTCCATGGAGCTTACGGCTGACCTTGCCGTGGAAACAGGCGACGAAAACACCATTTCCATTGACATTACCGGTGACGATATGGGTATTTTAATCGGCCGCCGCGGCGAAACGCTTTCCGCGCTCCAGTATTTGACAAGCCTTGCCGTAAACCGCCACACGGAAGAATACTACCGCATCGTGCTCGATACGGAAAACTATAAAAAGCGCAGAGAAGAAACCTTAAAGCGTCTTGCCAAAAAGCTTGCAGGCAATGCCGTTCGTTACAGAAGAAACGTAACAATGGAAGCGATGAGCCCGTACGAACGGCGCATCATCCATGCAGAACTGCAAAATGACCCCATGGTTTCCACCTATTCCACCGGCGAAGAGCCAAATCGCAAGGTTGTAATTGCGTATAAAGGAAACAGATAAACGGAGGCGTCTTATTTTGAGAATAGACGATACTATTGCGGCCATCGCCACCCCGAGAGGAACGGGTGGGGTGGCCGTTATCCGCATTAGCGGCCCGGAAGCTTTACACATTGCAGACCGGGTGTTTAAAGGAAAAACAAAACCATCGCTATCTACGCCATATCTTATGCAGTACGGCAAAATCCATAACGGGGAAAGCATTTTAGATGTGGGGATGTGCGTGTCCATGTTTGCGCCCCATTCCTTTACGGGGGAGAACGTGGCAGAGCTGCACACCCATGGCGGCGCACATATTACAGAAGTGGTGCTGGATGCAGTGCTCGATGCCGGCGCGCGCCTTGCCATGCCCGGGGAGTTTACACGCCGCGCCTTTATAAACGGCAAAATGGATTTGGCCGAGGCGGAGGCAGTTGGGGACCTGATTCATGCCCAGGGTGACATGGCGGCAAATGCGGCGGTAAATCAGCTTGAAGGTCGCTTGTCCCAAAAAATCAACGCGATTCGGGACAGCGTCATAGACCTTACCGCCCGCCTTTCGGTAGCGGCAGACTACCCCGAGGAGGATATTGACTATCTTTCCCTTTCGCAGTTTTCCGCAGAACTTACGGAAATCGGGAAGGCGCTTGACGTTCTTGTTGCCTCGGCCCGTGGTGGCAGAATGGTGCGGGAAGGCGTTCGCTGTGCCATTGTGGGAAGACCGAATACGGGCAAATCTTCTCTTTTAAACGCCATTGTCGGCACCTACCGCGCCATTGTAACGGACGCGGCAGGGACAACGCGGGACATTGTGGAGGAAGTGGTGTCCCTTAGCGGCATTGCCGTAAAGTTTGGGGATACGGCAGGGATTCGCGAAGGGGAAGGGGAAGCGGAAAAGGTAGGTATTCAGATGGCACGGGACTATGTGCAGGATGCCGACTTTTGCCTTGTTGTCCTCGATAGTGCCCGTGTCGAAGCAGAAGATGCAGAGATTTTGGACTTTGTGCAGAATAAGCCCCATATTGTGGTGCTGAATAAAACAGATTTAGCAAACTACGAAGGGAACTTCTCTGCGCCTACGGTGCAGATTTCGACCCTTACGGGAGAAGGATTGGACGCTTTGGAAGCGGCAATTTTATCTCTCCTCGATTCGATTTTGGAGGGCGATTCTCTTCGCCGCGCCGATGCGGTGCGCCTTACGAATACGCGCCAGCGTGACGCCGCGGTCAAAGCACGGGAATCCGTGTCTATGGCACTTTCTACCATCAAAGACGGCTTTCCGCCGGACCTTGTCGCCGTGGACTTGGAAAATGCGGCGGCACATCTTGGCGAAATCGTCGGCCTGTCTGTATCCGACGAGGTCATCAGCAGAATATTTGAAAAGTTTTGTTTGGGGAAATAAAATAGCAGGCTTTCGAGCCTGCTATTTTTTAAAGGTAAAAAGTTTCATTAAAATGTAGGTAAGCGGCACGCCGATTATCGCCGCGGCAAGGTAGGAAAGTGTTTCCGAAAGACCGCAAATATCGTGCAGTAGCCACACGGAGGCACATTGCACCAGAAAATTGGGGATATAGGAAACGGCGTATTTGAAAAACCGACCGAAAGACGGGCGCTTTTTAAACGTAAAGCCACAGTTTAGGAAAAAGGATAAAAGAAGCGTGGTGAAGTACCCGAGGGCAAAGGCAGGCACAGCCAGGGGAATGAGACTGCCATAAAGGATGGAAAAAACTGTGGTCAGCACGGTACTGAGCCCCCCGACCAGCAAGAATCGAATGAAGGATGGGGCGAGGAAGGTGCGCTTTATACGGGAAAAGGCGGAAGGAACATAGCTTTCCCATGGAATCAGCGTTTCCCCTTTTACAATGTAGCTTTTTTCGGCAAGACGGGAGAGGGGCGTGTCGGAAAGGGAGTCGGAGAAAAACGATTCGATTTTGCCTTCGGGATGCACCTCGAAAAATCGGGGCGGCTTTTCCTCACCGTAGCAGTTTTCGCCCGTATATTTTCCCGTTTTCATATCTACCCGAGAGGCAATGGGCGCATTAAGCCCCAATTTTTTTAAAGGGATTTCCAAAAGAAAGGCGGGAGATGCGGAAACAATCACATCGTCCGGTTGTTTTTCGGCAAAATACCATTTCTTAATTTTACAAAAATGGCTGTCCCAAAATTCTGTTACCGCTTTCTCCATGTCGGGCACTGCGCGAAAGAAACGGTAAAACCGTTCTTTAAATGCGGTTTTCCGGAGAAAGCCTGCGGCAAAGCGCAAAAAATGCCAGAGCTGGAAAGGCCAGTACAGGGCAATCCGGGGATACTTTTTCAAGCAGAAAAAGTAAAAATCCCGGGTACTGTCTCCGTCATATATGGTTTCGTCAAAATCAAATACGTTCATGCAAAAAACCTCTCTGCAAGTTTTTTCCTGATTATACCATAGATACGGACGAAAGTCAAACTTTCCGCACGGCAAAAAATACTGCTTAGAGATAGGTTGACAAGAAAGGAAAAATATGATATACTCACCTTGATAAAACACAGAAAAGAAAGGACAAGGCTTATGTATAATGTTAGAGATTACGGTGCTGTCGGCGACGGCATTGCTTTAGACTCCAAAAGCATTCAAAAGGCAATTGATGCATGCGCCGCTGCCGGCGGTGGGACGGTTGTCATTCCGCCGGGGCAGTATGTCTGCGGCACAATGCATTTTAAATCCCATGTGCATGTAATCATTGAAAAGGGTGCAACGATTTTTGGCAGTAAAAATATTTCGGATTTTGACCCGATGGAAGAAAATCCGTCTAACGCGCTTTACCAGGACATCAGTCACAGCTATTTTCACCACAGCCTTTTCCATGCCGACGAGGTGTGTGACATTGCACTTACAGGCTACGGCACCATTGATATGCAGTCCATTTGGGAAATCTATCCCGTCCCGGAAGAAATGTGGTGCAGAGCGTGCAAAATTGTAGCCTTTAAAAACTGTAAGGATGTTGCGATTAAAGAACTGACCATGAGAAACGCCACCGACCTTGCGGTATACCTCGCAGGCTGTGAAAACGTAATTGTAACAGGCCTGAATTTATATGTACATATTGACGGCATTAGCCCTGATAGCTGTAAAAACGTTGTAATTTCCGATTGCATCATTAGCGCCGGGGATGACGCCATTGTGCCCAAAACCTCCTTTACGCTGGGCAAATATAAGTACATGGAAAACCTTGTAATTTCAAACTGCGTCGTCACAAGCCGTTGTAACGGCATTAAATTCGGAACGGAAACACATACAGGGTATCGAAATGTCTCCATTACCGGCTGCGTCATTCATAACACCCTCCTTTCCGGCATTGCAATCGAATCGGTTGACGGTGCACATGTAGAAGGCTTTTCCATTTCCAACATTACCATGCGAAATGTCGGAAATCCCCTTTTGATTATGGTCTTAAACCGTGCAAACGGACCTGAAGGCACCACAATCGGCGAAATCAAGAATGTTTCCATTTCCAACATGACAATTACGGGCCCTTATGAAAAGTGGGATGCCCCCAGCCAGAACTATTGGAGCTTCATTAAGGAAAATGACACCCTTACGCCGAAAACATATCCGTTTATCATAATCGGCCAGGAGAACAGCACAATTAAGAATCTGTCGCTCTCCAATATTCAGTTTACGGCTGAGGGCGGCGGCACAGAGGAAGACAGAAAGGCAATCATCCCCGACCTTCGTGACGGCTATCCCGAGTGCGATGCTATCGGCAAAACGAGCCCCGTATACGGCATGATTGCAAGATATGTGGATAATTTAAAACTCTATAATGTAGAGTTCTTTACTGAAAAAGAAGATGCGCGCGATGCGATTTATCTCGACAAGATAACGGGATATAAGAACGTATAGCGAAGAAAGCGGCACAGCCCAAACGGACTGTGCCGAATCTTTTTTGTTAAAAAGTAGGCGAAAAATGACGAAAACTAGTTGACATTGTCACCCGAATATGATAGAATACAAAAGAACATATATGTATACGTGTTATTTTTGGCGGTAGGAGGATTTGAAAAATGGAAATCTTTGACGTAATTGACCAGCTGGAAGACTTAATTGAAAACAGCTTTACTTTACCGATTTTTCACAAGACAATGATTGATAAAGAAGATTTCATGGAGCTCATTAGCGATATTCGCCTGCGCCTTCCCGAAGATTTAAAGAAGGCGAAGTGGGTTACTGAACAGCGTACCACAATCATGGAAGAAGCACACAAGGAAGCGGCAGACATTATCCGCAGCGCAGAAGACCAGAAGCAGCAGCTTGTAAACGAGCATGAAATCACGAAGAAGGCATATGACCAGGCAAACGAAGTGCTGGCAAATGCCCAGAAGAATGCACGTGAAATTCGCCTCGGCGCACGGCAGTATGCTGATGATGTGCTGGCAAGCATTGAGAATAGACTCGGTAATTTGGCATCGGAAATTCATGCCGGCCGTGAAGAATTACGTAAATAAGCGAAAAACCAAAAGGGAGTGTAAAAAATACACTCCCTTTTTTGTGATATAATCCCCTTAGAGTAGACACTTGAAATAACAAAAACATTAAAATAATTGCTGTGTCAAATTATCTTTCCGGATGCTATTCTTTAAGAGATGTATGTAAAAAATATGGGATATCAGATACAGGACTACTCAGATTGGATAAAGGTGTATAATGATAGTCATAAAAAATTGAAAGAGGTGGGAAGGAGGTATCGTTGAGCGGAGTAAGATTTGGATTTACATGCATTGCTATTAAAGAATTAGATGTACCTGCATTTCAGTATGATATGGATGAAAAGGCATATTTAAGTGCGATTCTTGATTTGTGCGATTGAAGAATTGTTTCTTTCGTATTAGGTCACAAAAGCAACAACAAACTTGTTTTTGAAACCTTTGATATTGCAATTTCAGAAAATCCTGGGGCTACACCTCTGTTTCATAGTGACAGAGGATTTCAATATACAAGTCCTGCTTTTAAAAACAAACTTCAGCAAGCGCATATGATTTAAAGCATGTCGAGAGTTGGCAAATGTATAGATAACAGATCAATGGAGTATCACGAGTTAATGGCAGCATAAAAATATACACCCCACAAAAATGTGGGATGCATATCATAAAATTTTTGTTATTTACACTGTCTACTTGACAGAGATGGGTTCAAAAAGGGGATGTAAAATAATTACACCCCCTTTTAAATATCTTTTATCTTTTAGAATTCAGCCTTCTTCATAAATCCGGGAAGCTGTAAGTCTTCCGTTCCAAAGTTTGTGGGCTCGGAAGACGTCTGCGGTGTGATGCCCATGGGCTTTGTGAAGTCCGGCACCTTCAGGTCGTCCAAATCCTTCTTCTTGGAGGAATTGCAGCCCGTTGCGATAACGGTGATGGAAATTTCGTCACCCATCTTTTCATCGATTGCCATACCGAAAATAACTTCCGCATTGGCATCTGCACAGCTATGTATAAGGTTTGCTGCAGCGTTGACTTCGAGAAGGGTAAGTTCCTCGCCACCGGTCACGTTAATGAGAATACCGGTTGCGCCGTCAATAGAGGTTTCGAGAAGCGGGCTTGCGATTGCCATGCGTGCCGCTTCTTCGGCGCGGTTATCGCCGGAAGCACGGCCAATGCCCATGTGTGCAAAGCCTGCGTCCTTCATGATTCTGGTAACGTCCGCAAAGTCAGCGTTCATGTCGCCTGCGGTGTTAATGAGTTCGGAAATACCGGAAACACCCTGACGGAGCGTTTCGTCTGCCATTTTGAAAGCTTCCTTCACGGTGGTCTTTGCGCTACAAAGCTGGAGAAGCTTGTCGTTGGGGATTACGATGATGGTATCTACCGCTTCACGAAGGGCGGCAATACCCTCTTCTGCCTGGTTCATGCGGCGCTTAAGCTCGAAGGAGAAGGGCTTTGTAACAATACCGACTGTTAAAATGCCTTTTTCCTTGGCAATGGAAGCTACAACGGGAGCTGCACCCGTACCGGTACCGCCGCCCATGCCGGCTGTAACGAATACCATGTCTGCATCTTCCAGAATTTTTTCAATTTCGCCGCGGCTTTCTTCCGCAGCCTTACGGCCAATGTCAGGATTTGCGCCTGCGCCCTGACCCTTTGTAATTTTTTCACCAATCTGAATCGTCTTATCTGCTTTTGAACAGGTCAGTGCCTGCTTGTCCGTATTGATTGCAACAAATTCTACACCGCGAATGCCGTTTTCAACCATGCGGTTTACAGCGTTACCGCCGCCGCCACCTACACCGACAACTTTAATAACCTGTGCCAAGTTCATATCATCCAAAGCCATGTTATATCCTCCTTAGTCTTTATCTATTTTATTGTATCGCTTTTTGCACATTTATGCAAGAGAAATTTGAAAATTTTTATGTTTTTTTTTGAAATTTTTTTAGTTTTTGTTTTGCCGATAGGAAAATTGTCCGTCTCCCGTCCATTTCAGCACGCCGCTGCTGTCTTTATTGATGCCGGCATGGCCACCGTTTAGAATATTCCGGCAAAGCTGGAACTTGTAGGAAAGCTCGTCCATACCGCCAAGATGAATCTCAAGCCCCGTTTTTGTTTCCAGTACCACCTCCAGAGCAGAAGCAATCCGAATTGCGCGAAGCTGTACCTTTAAATCCGTCTTCTCCACTTCCGCAAAAAGAAGCACCAGGTTTTCTAAAAACCGTTCGTCCTCCATGACGATAGCTTGTCCTGGCGCAGCGTTTGCGACACCGCTGCCGCTGACAATGCAGATATCTTCTTCCTCGGGCGTCAGACGAAGGACTCTGCCCGTATTATCAATCACCGCATATCCGCCGGGGCACACCACCGCCGCCGCCTCTTTGCGTTCCACGACGGTGACGGAAACTCTTGCCGGAAATTTTCGTTTGACCTCAGCAGTCAAGATATACGGCAGCGCTTCGATTTTCTCCTTTGCCTTTTTCATGGACACCCGGTAGATATTGGTGCCAATGGGGAGCGTCCCTGTTGCCATGATTTCCTCTGTTGTAACCTGGTCATTGCCGGTAACAGTTACGGAAGAAATATTTAAAATGGGAAGGGTAAGTGTAACCGTTACCGCAATGATGAAAAGCAAAATCAGCAAAAGAATGCCGCCGGTTTTTCTGCGTTGTCTTGCCATACTTTTCCTCCAGTTTATTTTTGTTATACGCGCCGAATCCGAGCGCCGAGAGATTGCATATCTTCTATAAACGTGTCATACCCTCTGTCAATATGGGCTGTGCCGCACACCGTAGTTTCTCCTTCTGCACGAAGGCCGGCAATCACAAGTGCCGCGCCGCCCCGAAGCTCCATCGCCTCCACCTTCGCCCCCACCAGATTGGGAACGCCGCGAATAACCGCCACGCTTCCCCGGGTTGTAATATCCGCGCCCATGCGGCAAAGCTCACTGCAGTGCTTAAACCGATTTTGAAAAATTGTTTCTTCCACGACGCTTGTGCCGTCAGCTACCGTCAGCATTGCCGTAACAAGTGCCTGGGCATCGGTGGGAAACCCGGGATAGGGCATGGTGCGAAGAAGCTTTATGGGCTGCAGGCGCCCGCCTGCCGTAAGCCGAATACTGTCGCCTGCGACCGAAAGCTTTACGCCTGCATCTCGGAGAACTGCCAGCACTGCCCCGATATGGGAGGGGTCTACGCGCAGAAGTTCAATATCTCCACCGCATATAGCCCCTGCGCAAAGATAGGTCGCTGCCACGATTCTGTCAGGGATTACGCGGTGCTCTGCGCCGTGCAGGTGTTTAACACCCGTAATACGGATTTCGTCCGTTCCCGCGCCCCGAATCTTGGCGCCCATTTTGTTCAGAAAATTTTGTAAATCGCAAATTTCAGGTTCTTTTGCCGCATTGGTCAGCACCGTTTCTCCTCTTGCCAAGGATGCTGCCATCATGAGATTTTCCGTAGCCCCAACGCTTGGGAAATCCAGATGCACCCGTCCACCGGAAAAGTCGCCCAGCTCTGCACGAACAAAACCGCCCTTCTCCGTTACGTGCATGCCGATTTTCCGAAGTGCTTTAATATGTAAATCAATAGGCCTCGGCCCAAGCTCACATCCGCCCGGGAAGCTCATTTCCGCCTTGCCGCACCGTGCGGTCATAGCACCTAAAAAGGTAATAGACGAGCGCATTTTGTGCATAAGAGAATCGGGAATGGTGCTTTGTAAAATTTGAGAAGCATCCACCGTGACGGCGTCCCCCTCGCGGCTTGTTTTACATCCTGCGCACTCCAGAATTTCCAGCGAGCAGTCCACATCATTTAAATTCGGGCAACCATGAATAATGCTTGTGCCCTCGCCAAGTACCGTTGCCGCCAAAATCGGCAATACGGAGTTTTTGGCACCGTGGACAAGTGCACTGCCCGAAAGCCGCTGTCCGCCGGTTATATTGATTGTATACATTTTACACCTCCATAGTATGTAAGCCTTTAGCAGTACTATACTATGCAGGGCGTAGCTTGTATGTTACCGCACATTTTCCATGACCCAGTCATAAATTCGCGCACACGCGTCCGTGATAGCACAGCTTTTTGCCGCTTCTTCCATTTCCTTTAAAAGACCGGGACTGGAGAGAAGGGTTTTAATCTGCCCTGCCAACACTTCCCCAGAAAGTTCCGATTCCGGAATCAACACCGCCGCGCCGCTTTTTTCCATAGAGCGGGCATTATAGGTCTGGTGGTCGTTTGTTACGTTCGGGCTGGGCACTAAAATCGCCGCCTTGCCCCGGGCGCAAAGCTCACTTACCGTAATGGCGCCTGCACGGGTGACGGCAAGGCTCGCCTTTGCCATCACTTCATCCATATTATAAATATACGGCAGAATTTTTTTATTTTCGCAAAGCCGTATCTTTTCGTCTTTAATTCTTTGCATTACCGCATCATAGTTCCGCTCGCCCGTAGAGGCAATAATGCCGTAATAATCCTGGCCGCCCATTTTCAAAAGTTCAATCAGCGTATCGTTGAGTTTCGCCGCACCGAGACTGCCACCGGAAATCAACACAAGCGGCTCGCCCGGCGTTTTTGCATCCGATGCCCGAAGCACCTCGGGGCGGATGGGGTTACCGGTTAAAATTACGCGCTTTGGTTTCTTTTTAAAATACTGTTCCGTTTCCGGAAAGCTAATCGCTGTATCCGCTTTGCCGCTTGACAGGCGAACGGCAAGCCCCGGAAATACATTCTGCTCGTGGACGAGGGACGGAATTCCTAAGTTTCCTGCCGCAAGCATGACGGGCAGACAGACATAGCCCCCCGTACCAATTACAACATCAGGGCGAAATTCTTTTATGATTTTTTTTGCCGCGCCAAAAGAAGTGACAAGCCGTACCGCGGTTTTCAGGTTTTCAAGGGTAAGACGACGGCGAAGGCCCTGCACACGGATATACCGAATCGCATACCCGGCACGCGGCACAAGCTTTGCTTCCATGCCGCCTTCATTCCCCACAAACAGAAATTCCGTGTCCGGCTTTTGTTCTTTGATATAATTTGCAATTGCAATGGCAGGGTAAATGTGACCGCCCGTGCCACCGCCGGAAAGTAAAACTCTCATCGACTTTCGCCTCCCCGTTTTGCCACAGGCTTCACGCCTGCTCCAGGTTTTGCCATCGCCCCTCGGGGCTTTATATGCTTTGAAACATTCAGCACAATGCCCATAGCCGTCATAATAAAAATCAGAGACGAGCCGCCTGCACTAAAGAACGGAAGCTGCATACCGGTATTGGGAATGGACGCCGTTACAACGCCTACGTTGATAAGATACTGCAGTCCGATAATGGAAATAATTCCAAACACGGTAAGACTCGAAAAGGTATCGGGGGAATGGAGCGCAATGTATACGCCTCGCGTTATCAAAAGGGCAAATAAAATTGCCACTGCGATTGCACCTACAAATCCGAGTTCCTCGCAGATAATGGCATAAATATAGTCATTATGCGCTTCGGGAATATACAAAAATTTCTGTCGACTTTGGCCGAGTCCCAGACCAAAAAGGCCGCCCGAGGCAATGGCGTAAAGCCCCTGTACAATCTGCCAGCCGTCACCGGTCAAATCCGCAAAGGGGTCGGTAAACGCCAAAAGACGCTTTAAGCGGTATTCCTCTAAAAATGCCGCCGGCACCAGCACTGCAAGGCCTGCCGCGCCCATAATGGCAAAGTGGGAAATTTTCGCACCGCCGGCAAGAAGCACAATCATGGCCGACAGGAAAATAACAACCGCGCCGCTTAAATGGTCCTGCAAAATCATCACGCCTACGAAAGCCCCCAACACCACCATGTAGGGAAGTAAGCCGTGCACAAAATTTTGCATATGGTTTCGCGGCCGTTCGGAAATTTGCTTTGCAAAATAGAAAATCAATGCAAATTTGGCAAGCTCGGACGGCTGAAAGCGAATGGGGCCGATGGCAAGCCATCGCTGTGCCCCACCGCCCGTGCTGCCGATGAGAAGCACCAGTACCAAAAGGAGAAAAGCACCGATGCAAAGAAGTTTCGCGTATTTTTTGACCAGCTTATAGGGAACGCGCGCCGCCCCTGCCATACAGGCAAAGCCAATCGCGGTCCAGAGAAGCTGTCTTTTAATATAGTATAGCTTATCGCCCTCATTGTAGAATGCCGAAGGAGAGCTGGCGCTGAAAACCATAATCAGGCCAAACGCAAGCATGACGAGTATAATCGTTAAAAACGGAATGTCTACGCCCTGTGTCGCCGCCTTTTTCGTTTGCTTTTTCAACTTCCGCGCTCCTTTCTTGATTAGCGTATGGCAAAATAGCCGAGGATACAGGCGAGAATGGTCACTGCCGTAAAGACCGAAACGATTTTCACTTCGTTCCAGCCGCACATTTCAAAATGATGATGAATCGGGCTCATTTTAAAGATTCGTTTGCCCGTCAGCTTAAAGGATGCAACCTGGAGTACTACGGAAAGCGTCTCCACGACGTAAATAATGCCGACCACCGCCAAAAGAATTTCCAGCCGCATCAGGATTGCCGCTCCCGCGACAAAGCCGCCGAGGAAGAGAGAGCCTGTGTCTCCCATGAACACCTTCGCAGGGTGTACGTTAAAGAGAAGAAAGCCCAAAATGCCGCCTGCAAGGGCAAGGCAGATGTGGCAAAGGGAATTGTTCCCCATTTTATATGCCGCAAAGGAAAGGAATAAGACTACAACTAAAGTTACAAACCCGGCAAGCCCGTCGAGCCCATCAGTAAGGTTTACAGCGTTTACAAACGCAAGCTGTACAAATACGGCAAAGGGAATAAAGAATATCCCAAGTTCTAGCGGCTTTGCCGCAAAGGGCACAAATACCATGGTATCTATACTGTTTGTATGGAGCAGATAGAGAATAAATGCCACCGTTACAAGAAGCTGTGCCGCAAACTTTTGAATCGCAGTAAGCCCGAGATTACGTTTTTTCACTACCTTGATATAATCATCGCAAAAGCCCACAAGGCCGAAAAGTATCGCGCAAACTGTCAGCGCCGCCGAACCCGTGTTTGTAAGGAAAAACGGCGTAACCATTACAAACGCACCGATAAAGAAGAGACCCCCCATCGTGGGCGTACCGCTTTTCTTTTCGTGCCATGCCGGGCCGATTTCCCGTATGCTTTGCCCGAATTTCAGTCTTCGGAGTAGCGGCAAAATGAAAATGCCGAGAATAGCAGATGCCATAAATGCAAAAACAAAACTTAAGGCTTTCTCCATTTTTATCACCTGATTTTTTCAAAAATTTCTTCCATTTTCATACCGTGAGACCCTTTAATAAGCACTCTGTCTCCGGGGCTTAAAATGTCAAGCAGATAAGCGGAAAGCGTGTCATTATCGGCAAAGCTTTCGGTTTTGATGCCGCGCCCTTTCGCTTCCTCCGCCAAAAATGCGGAAAACTTACCGACGGTTAAAACCATATCTATACCAAAATCCGCCGCTATGTTTCCCACTTCTCTGTGACAGCGTTCCGCAATTTCACCAAGCTCCAGCATATCCCCCAGCACCGCAATTCTGCGCGTAGCGTTGCCTTTAGAGAGCATTTCGAGGCCTGCACGCATAGACGCCGGGCTTGCATTATAGTAATCACAAATCACAGTAATGCCGGGCCGGATTTCTTTTTCGCTTTGGCGAATTCCGTCGGGCTGATAGGAAAGAAGGCCTTCTGCCGCCAAGGAAAGTGAAATGCCGACCGCTTTCCCGACGCACACAGCCCCAAGGGCATTATAGAGATTATGCTTGCCGCCTAAGGGGACGGAAAACACCGTGCCGTCCAGCGAAAAGCTGTCCTCGCCTAAGATTTCGCCCCGACAGTCGCAAGCTGGATTTTCAAAGCCAAAACGAATGACTCGAACATTTGGCAGGCTTACGTCTTTTAAAAACGGGTCATCGCCGTTTACAAACAAAGTGCCGCCTTCCTCGATGCCTTCCGCAATTTCCAGCTTTGCGTCCCGAATATTTTCCTGTGTTTTTAAAGTTTCTATATGACTAAGACCTACATTTGTAATAATCGCCACAGAAGGTCTTGCAATCTTCGTAAGGTACGAAATTTCGCCTCTCGCGCTCATGCCCATTTCAATGACAGCCGCCCCGTGCTCCTCCCCGATGGAAAGAACGGTAAGGGGAAGCCCGATGGCGTTATTAAAATTCCCAGCCGTCTTTTGCGTGTTAAACCTGGTAGATAAAACTGCCGCTATCATTTCTTTTGTTGTGGTTTTTCCGACGCTTCCCGTTACCCCTACCACGGGCATAGAAAGCTGAGAACGGTGATAGGCGGCAAGGCGGCCGAGTGCGAGCACGCTGTCCTCGGTTTTTATGTATGCACAGCCTTCTTTCGCCGTCGCATCAATATTGCCAATGACAATCCTTGCACCGCTTTCAAAGGCGGCATCTATAAACTGATTGCCGTCAAACCGTTCGCCCCGAATCGCTACAAAGAGTGCGTCCTTTTCGATGCGGCGGCTGTCGGTAGAAATGTGCTTCGCTTCTGCCGCCCCGTTTCCGCATAAAACGCCTCCCACCTGCCTTGCAATCTCAATTGCCAGCATGCTTAAATATCTCCTTTACAATGGCGCGTTCGTCAAAATCAATGGTTTCGTCTTTTAAAATTTGGTACGTTTCATGGCCTTTTCCTGCCAAAATTACAACGTCCCCTTCTTCGGCAATGGCCATGGCGTGGGCAATTGCCTCGCGCCTATTCTCCACCACGGTGTATGTATCTTTATACGCCGTCATGCCTTCTTCAATATCCCGAATAATGGCTGAAGGGTCCTCCGTGCGAGGGTTATCGCTTGTGACAACCGCAAAGTCGGAAAGCCGCGCCGCCATTTCGCCCATGATGGGGCGTTTTGTTTTATCTCTGTCCCCACCACAGCCAAAGAGGGTGATAACGCGCCCCTTTGCAAAGCCGCGGACGGCATTTATAATGTTTTCAAGGCCGTCGGGGGTGTGGGCGTAATCGATAAGCACGGTGTACGGTGCCGCAATCGGCACCACCTCAGCCCTGCCTTTTACACCCTTTGCCAGCACCAGACCTTTTAAAATATCATCCATGGGAATGCCCATACCGAGACACGCCGCCGCACACGCCAAGGCATTATAGACAGAAAACATACCCGGAATCCCGAGGCGGATTTCATAAGGCGCACCGGAAACCTTGGTGCTTACAATGACGCCGCGCTCCGAAAGACGAATGTTTTCGCCGCGAAGGGCTGCCGCCTTTTCTGTGCCAAAGGTCATTACGGGGCATGCCGCTTTCTCCAGTATCTTCTCACCGTAGGCATCATCCAGATTGATAACGCCGTGGCGTGCCTGCGAGAACAGCTTTGCCTTACATTCCATATAGTTTTCCATGGTTTCATGGAAATCCAGATGGTCCTGTGTCAGATTTGTAAACACGGCTTCGTGGAAGAGGATGCCGTGGGTTCTGGAAAGTGCCAGAGAATGGGAGGAAACCTCCATCACCACATAGCTAACGCCGTCCTCTACCATCTCGGCAAGGAGTGCCTGCAGGTCTACGGATTCCGGCGTTGTCCGCGCGGCAGGGAGAATTTTGTCTCCAATCATATTCTGATTTGTGCCGATAAGGCCCGTCTTGTAGCCTAAAAGGTCAAGCACCTGTTTGATAAGATACGTCGTGGTAGTTTTGCCGTTTGTGCCGGTAACGCCAATAATTTTCAGCTTTTTCGCCGGCTCCCCGTAAAAGAGGGCGGCTGCCTCGGCAAGGGCACACCTTGTATCCTTGCAAATTGCTGTGGGAACGCCCCAGTCTCCGCCTTCCTCTGCTAAAATGGCGGCCGCACCACATTCAATTGCCTTCTTTATATATGCATGCCCATCCGTCTTGTAGCCGCGTACCGCTACAAAAAGACTGCCCGGCACCACTTTTCTCGAATCGTTCGTAACCGCGGTAATTTCCACATCACCGCCAAAAAGCGTATGCTCTGTATGCTTTAAGAGTTCTAAAAGTCGCACGTTTTGCTCCTTCCAATCTATGTTATTCGTTGCCCGTGTAGCGGAATTCCACCTGCACCACGGTGCCCTGCGGCACTTCTGTGCCTGCCGCCGGCTCTTGCTTTACGGACCGAATGACGCCCTGGGCGTTGAGTCTGCCCGTGCCGCGCAGCATAAAGTTTAAATTGCTGTTTGCAAGCCCGGCGTTGACCTCGGAAATGCTGAGCCCTACCACATCTGGCACCAGGACGTTTTCTTCCCCTGCGCCTTCTGTATAGAAAATACACACTGCATCCCGTCTTACAGCCGTGCCCGCGCGGGGCATCTGGCTTGTAACAATACCTTCTTCACTGCCGATGACATGATACTTAAGCCCTGCCGCCTTAATAATTTTTACGGCTTCTTCCTTTGTTTTGCCCGTCACGTCCGGCATGTTGATTTCGCTTTCCTGTTCCTCCGCCGCACTGTACTGGCGTTCTACGCCCAAATACCGAAGTGCATCTTCCATAATTCTGCCTACAACGGGAGCCGCAATCATACTGCCGTAGTATTCGCCAACCGGGTCGTCTAAAATGACAATGCAGGCAAGCTGGGGGTCATCCGCCGGTGCAAAGCCGAGGAAGGACGCCACATATTTTCCGCAGCCACGAGGCTGCTTTTCACTCGTTCCTGTTTTACCGGCAATGCGGTAGCCCTTGACGTATGCGTTCTTACCGCCGCCTTCCGATACCACGCCCTCTAATATGTTGGAAAGGGTGCGGCTTGTTTCTGCGGAAATGACCTGCCGAACCACCTTCGGCTCCCTGACCTCGATGGCATTGCCGTTCTCGTCGTTAATTTGCTTTACAATGTAGGGCCCCATGAGATAGCCGCCGTTTGCGATGGCACTCATCGCCGTTATCATCTGGAGGGGTGTTACGTTAAAGCCCTGTCCAAAGGAGCTTGTAGCAAGCTCCAGTTCGCGCATCTGCTCTTCAGAAAAGAAAATGCCTTCTGCTTCGCCCGGGAGTTCAAAACCCGTGGTTTCTCCAAAGCCAAAGTTTTTATAGTATTCCCGAAACTGTTGCTTTCCAAGGCGTGCGCCAATTTCGATAAAAGCAGGGTTGCAGGAATTATGTACTGCCTGTTCAAAGCTTTCCGTGCCGTGGCCGGTGCGTTTATGACAGCCAATCGGCACACCCGATACCGTTTTACTGCCGCTGCAGACAAAGCTATCTGAAAGTCCTACCGCGTTTTCTTCCAGTGCCGCGGCCGCCACCATGGCTTTAAAAGTAGACCCAGGCTCGTAGGTATCCACAACCGCCTTGTTTCGCCAAAGCTTATTCAGTTCCTGACTATATGCCGTCTGGTACTCCTCACCCTCAAGTTCCTGCAAAGTCGCCAGCACGCCCTCGTCGGTAATGGTCATGGGCTGATTCAAATCATAGTCCGGCTTTGTTGCCATTGCCAGAATTTCGCCGGTTTTCGGGTTCATAACGATACATGCCGCACCGTTTTGCACCTGGGTTTCGGCAACTGCCGTCTCCAGATGCTTTTCTACAAAGTGCTGAATGGTTTCGTCAATGGTCAGTACAAGGTCGCTTCCCTGAACCGGGTCCATGTACTGCTCATATTCATAGGGCATATCCGAGCCGTTTGCACTTTTTGCCGTGATAATACGGCCGGCTGTGCCCTTTAATATATCATCATAAACACTTTCAAGCCCCCAAAGCCCTTGGTTGTCATTGCCGGTAAAGCCAATGACGTGGGAGGCAAGGCTTCCATTTGGATAGTAACGCTTCGTATCTGCATCAAGACGAATACCGGCTAAGTTCAGTGCGCGTATTTTTTCTACCTCTGCCGATTCCACTCTGCGCTTTATAATTTCATAGTAACTGTTTTTCTGGGTTTTGGCAAAAACGTCTTCATATTTAAGCTCTAAAATTTCGGAAAGGGCACGGGCGACTTCTTCGGCATTTCCCTCTTCCTTAATCGTCACCGGCACAACGCAAACCATATTGGTGCTCGCACTTTGTGCCAGCACTTTATAGTTTCTGTCATAAATCGTACCGCGCTCGGAGGAAACAATACTGTCCCTCGTCTGCTGTTCGATGGCTGCCTGCTTTAAGGAAGGCCCTTTTATAATTTGGAGATACCCTGTGCGAAGCAAAAGCAAAAGCATGGCACCTAAAATGCCGGCGTAAAGTGCCGTCATTCTTTTCTTAATATTGACCTTGCTTTTTTTCTGTGCCAAAAAGCTCACTCCTCGCCTCTATCAAAAGTGGGAGCGAGGCCATAATGGCGCGCTCCCTCGCTTGTATATCTTATGGGTGTTTAGCCGAAATATTCCAAAAGGTTATCGGCAATGCGTATAAACAAACCCTTTTCCTCCGTTTTTGGACTTGCCGTCTCCGCATAATCGTGGTTTCCAAGGTCTACATACACGGTCTGCGCCTTTGTAGGACGCTGCATCCCGAGCCGGCTCATCGCTTCGTCCTCAATCTTACCGAGGTCCATATCCCGTTCAATGGCAAACTGCTGGGATACTGCCTGGGCATTTAAGGCATCAAGCTTTTTTTGCATTTCGTCAATTTGTGCGTTTTTCTCCAGAATTTGTGAGTTTGTTAAGAGAATTCCGAAAGCTGCAACAACGGCTGCGCCAAGTAAAACCATGCTGCGTGCGGCTGTTTTCTTCTTTTTCCGTACCCGGACCTTCTTCACAACCTTCCGCGTAGGTTGCGCGTAGGATTCTTGTTCGTACTTGTAGGCATTACTGCCATATACCGGCACCTGCATGATTTCACCTCTTTTCTGCAATTCTTAATTTAGCACTCCGTGCTCTCGGATTTTCTTCCAGTTCTGCCTGGCTAGGCAAAATGGGCTTTTTGGTAATGATGCGCAGCGTCGGTTTTTTACCGCAGACGCACACCGGATATTCCTTCGGGCACGTACAGCCTACCGCCCCTTGTAAAAATGCGTTTTTTACGATGCGGTCCTCAAGGGAATGGAAAGTAATAATGGAAATCCGCCCCCCGGGGGAAAGCACATCCACTGCATCCTCCAGCACCGAGGAAAGCACGTCCAGTTCCTGGTTTACCGCAATGCGGATTGCCTGAAACGTCCGTTTTGCAGGATGGGGGCCGTCCCGTCTTGCGCCTTTCGGCACGGCGGCCTTGATAATGCTGACAAGCTCTCCTGTCGTTTCTATTGGATTTTCTTTTCTCGCCTCGACAATGAACTGTGCAATTCTTTTCGCCCACCGTTCCTCGCCGTAGCTTGCGATAATCTCTCGCAAATCGTTTTCGCTGTACGTACGAATCAGCTCTTTCGCCGAAAACGCCGCTTCTCTGTCCATACGCATATCAAGGGGCGCATCCTGCATATACGAAAATCCGCGTTCTGCTTCGTCAAGCTGCGGGGATGAAACACCGAGGTCTGCCAAAATGCCATCTACCGTTTCCACACCCATCGCAGAAAGTACGCTTTTTATCTGTTGAAAATTACTTTTTACCGGTGTAAATGCCGCGCCGAAGGGGCGCAGTCTCTCGCTTGCGGCTGAAAGTGCCGCGCTGTCCTGGTCAATGCCGATGACTCTGCCGCCACGGCGCAGAATTTCTTCGCTATGGCCGCCACCGCCTAAGGTCATGTCCACATACAGCCCGTCTTTTCGGACACACAGCCCGTCCACCGTTTCCGTTTTCAGTACCGTAGTATGTGCAAATTCCGTCATACACCCATCCCCGAAAGCCTTGCGGCCGCTTCCTCGAGGCTCATAGCGTCATCGTCATGATTGTATTTCTCCCAAGCCGCGCTGTCCCAAATTTCCACTTTGGCAATTGCGCCGATAATCATAACTTCTTTTTCGATGCCGGCGTGCTCTCTTAAATGTGCAGGCAATAAAATTCTGCCCTGCTTGTCCGTTTCACAAGTAACTGCACCGGAAGAAAACATACGCAGAAGACGACGTGCATCTGCATTATGGGAGGGCATGCTCATAAGCTGTGCGGCAAATTTTTCCCATTCCTCCTCGGAATACACGGAAAGACAGCCTTCATAGCCTTTTGTAACCACAAAGGTTTCGCCAAGCTGTTCACGGAAGCGTGAGGGCATAATGACACGGCCCTTCGCGTCCAGATTATGACAATATTGACCGATATACATGCTCTCACCTCCCCACTTTGTTGCACAAAGTTGCACTTTTTACCACTTACTGAAATTTTACACGATTTTTAAAGGAATTTCAATACTTTTTTAAAAAAAATTTATTTTTTCTTTTCTTTTTTTTTACAAGAAAAACCCACCAACTAAATATGTACATTTTTAACTTTTTGTAACAATATGTAGTATTTTCGGAAAAAATTTTTTTGAAAAAAATTTTTCCGCAGGGCATAATTTTTTTCGTTTTCGATATACTAAACCAAAAGAAAGGATGGGTTTTCTTGAAAAAACTGTTTTCTATACTCCTGACGGCACTCTTATCCGCGCTCATTGCCTTTTTTGTCTCCGTCGTCATGCTGGACAAGGCCGCCCCTAAAGAAGGGGACCCCTCCTCTATTGTTGCAGAGGCGGAGGATGCGGCACTCCCGAGCGTTGCGGAAAAGCTAACCGATTCGGTGGTGGGGGTTTCTTCTGCCCCACAAAGCCACAGTTTTTCCTCCCCTTCCTCCACACAAAGCATGGGAAGCGGCGTGGCAGTAAGCCGGGACGGGTATATCCTCACAAACCACCACGTGGTAGGGGATAAATCAAAAATTTTTGTAACCCTTCAGGACGGGCAGACGAAGGAAGCAAAGAAGGTGTGGAGTGACGCCGCCCTTGACATCGCCATTATCAAAACTGAGGGCGAAGAGTTTTCCCCTGCGTCCTTGGGAGATTCGGAATCTCTCGCAGTGGGTGAAACGGTGCTCGCCATCGGGAATCCTTTGAGCCTGCAATTTCAGCGCACCGTCACGGCAGGGATTGTCAGCGCCAAAAACCGTATGCTCTATATGGCGGACACGGGAACTCTTATGGAAGACCTGATTCAAACGGACGCTTCCATAAATCCCGGCAACAGCGGCGGACCCCTTGTCAATCTCCAGGGCGAGGTTGTGGGGATTAACACGGTAAAGGCACGGGATGCGGAAGGCATGGGCTTTGCCATTGCCATCAATCTCTGTCGCCCCATTGTAGACCGCATTTTAGAAGAAGGAAAATACGAAATGCCGTATCTCGGGCTTTACGCCTACGACAAGGAAACGGCAATGTATATGGGGGCAGAAGCGCCGGAGGAAGGGCTTTATATCAGCGCCGTCGAGCCGGGTAGCCCTGCAAAAGCGGCAGGTCTTACGCGCGGGGACGTCATTATTGCCATGGAAGACAGGCCCCTTTCTCGTATGGCACTTCTTCGGGAACAGCTTTTATCCAGACGCGTGGGCGATACGGTAAAGCTGGAGATAAACCGCGGCGGCACGCGCTTTACAGCTACCGTCACGCTCCAAAAACAGCCTTGATTTTCCTAAAGCGGCCAGAAGCCTTACAGCTTTTGGCTTTTTCTTTTTATTCCGCCTTGACAACTCTTTCCAATTTATGTATAATATAAGGAAAGTTTAAAAATAAGGAATGATTGACGTGAAAAAATTAGGTTTAAATGAAATTCGCGAGAAATATTTGCGTTTTTACGAATCCAAGGCGCATCTCCGTCTGCCCAGCTTTTCGCTGGTGCCGCAAAACGATGCTTCCCTTCTTTTAATTAACGCCGGCATGGCACCCTTAAAGCCCTACTTTACGGGCAAGGAAGTGCCGCCTTCCAAGCGCGTTACCACCTGCCAGAAGTGCATCCGCACACCGGATATTGAGCGCGTGGGCAAAACGGCACGTCACGGCACCTTCTTTGAAATGCTCGGTAACTTCTCCTTTGGGGATTACTTTAAGCGGGAAGCCATTTCCTGGGCATGGGAATTTGTAACGGAAGTTATGGAAATGCCTGTGGACAAGCTTTGGGTCACGGTGTATCTTGACGATGATGAAGCCTTTGACATTTGGACGAAGGAAATCGGCGTTTCGCCCGACCATGTAGTGCGTATGGGCAAAGAAGATAACTTCTGGGAAATCGGCACAGGCCCCTGCGGCCCCTGCTCGGAAATTTACTTTGACCGTGGCGAAGCAGCAGGCTGCGGAAGCCCGGATTGCAAGCTCGGCTGTGACTGCGACCGCTTTGTAGAATTCTGGAATCTGGTATTTACCCAGTTTGACAAGGATGAGGACGGCAACTATAACCGCCTTGCCCACCCGAATATTGACACAGGGATGGGGCTTGAACGTCTTGCCGCCATTATGCAGGGCGTAAATAACCTCTTTGAAGTAGATACCGTTCGCAATATTATGCTCGCGATCAGCGACGTTGCAGGCGTAAAATACGGAGAAAACGAAAAGTCGGACGTTTCTCTGCGTGTAATTACCGACCATATCCGTTCCACCACCTTTATGATTAGCGACTCCATTGTACCTTCCAACGAAGGCCGCGGCTACGTGGTGCGCCGGCTCCTTCGCCGCGCCGCACGGCACGGCAAGCTTCTCGGCATTAAAAAACCGTTCCTCTATGAAATTGCAGAAACGGTAATTCGGGAATCCTGTGAGGCATATCCGGCGCTCAAAGAAAAACACGACTTTATTTGCAAGATTATCCGCCGCGAAGAAGAACAGTTTGATAACACCATTGATCAGGGCCTGTCTATTTTGAATGGACATATTGAAGAACTTACGGCAAAAGGTGAAACTGTGCTCTCGGGCGAGAAAACCTTTAAGCTCTATGACACCTTCGGCTTCCCCATTGACTTGACCATCGAAATCCTTGCAGAAAAAGGACTTTCTGTGGACGAGGAAGGCTTTAAGGCAGAAATGGAACAGCAGAAAACCCGCGCCCGTGATGCAAGAAAAGAGGGCGAGGGCGCAGGCTGGAGTGAGGATGTTTATACAAAGCTTGATAAAAGCATCAAAACAGAATTTGTGGGCTATGACGAAACCGAAGTGGCAGGCAAGGTTTTGGCACTGATTGCAGACGGTGCCGTATGCGATGCCATCGGCGAAGGGGAATCCGGCGCGGTAATCCTTGACAAAACCGTTATTTACGGCGAAAGCGGCGGTCAGGTTGGGGACCGCGGTCGCCTTGCAAATGAAAATGCAACGGCAATTGTAAAAGATGCAAAGAAACTGCCTGACGGCAAAATCGTTCATTTTGTGCAGATGGAAAAAGGTGCGTTAAGCGTTGGCGACACGGTAAAAAGTGCATATTGTGTTTCCTCTCGCCGCGCCACCATGCAAAACCACAGCGCCACCCACCTTCTCCAAAAAGCACTCCGTGAGGTTGTGGGCGACCATGTAAGCCAGGCAGGCTCCTATGTAAATCCCCAGCGGCTCCGCTTTGACTTTAATCACTTTGAGGCCGTGACCCCTGCCCAGCTCAAAGAAGTAGAAAAGAAGGTAAACGAAGCAATTTTTGCAGCACTCCCCGTTGAAAAGCGTGAAATGCCCCAGGATGAAGCGAAAAAGATGGGCGCCATGGCACTGTTCGGCGAAAAATACGGTGACATTGTCCGCGTTGTGAAGATGGGCGACTATAGCATCGAGCTTTGCGGCGGCTGCCACGTAAATAACACAAGCGAAATCGGGCTTTTTAAACTCGTTTCAGAAAGCTCGGTGGCGGCAGGTGTTCGCCGTATCGAAGGGATTACGGGCATGGAAGTGCTTGCCCTTTTAGAAGAAAAGGAAGCTGTGATAAACGAAACGGCACAGGCTCTTAAGACAAGCCCCGGCGACATTGTAGGAAAAGCGGCGGCGGCTATAGAAGAAGTAAAGAATTTGCAGAAAGCACTCGAGGACGTAAAGCTTAAGAATGCAAGCGGTCAGATTGACGCCCTTTTGGCAGACAGTCAGGCTGTTGATGGCATCCGCGTGGTCACAGGTAAGTTTGACGGACTGGGTGCTGACGAAATGCGTGCCATCGGTGATAAGGTGAAGGATAAGCTCGGCAGCGGTGTCCTCGTTCTCGCAGGCAGGGAAGGCGAAAAGCTTACATTTATCGCTATGGCAACAAAGGATGCAGTCGCACGCGGCGTACACGCCGGAAATCTTGTCCGCGAGGTCGCAAAGGTCGCAGGCGGTGGCGGTGGCGGCAAGCCCGACAGCGCACAGGCAGGCGGCAAAATGCCGGAAAAAGCGGACGATGCCCTTTCTATTGTCGCCGACACCGTAAAGGGACAGCTTAAATAAGCGAAAGGAGAAACCTAGAATGGATTGTCTTTTTTGCAAAATTATAAACGGGGAAATCCCTTCTAAAAAAGTGTATGAGGACGAGAAGGTCTATGCCTTTTATGACATTAGCCCTGCCGCCCCCGTGCACGTCCTGATTATCCCCAAAACACATATTCCTTCCGCCAATGCCCTGACGGCTGAAAACGCCGAAGTGGTCAGCCACATTTTTGTGGTGGCGGCAAAAATCGCCGCAGACCTTGGCATCGCGGATAAAGGCTACCGCATTGTAAATAACTGCGGTGAGGACGGTGGGCAAACTGTTCACCACCTCCACTTCCATCTCCTCGGCGGACGGAGCCTCCAGTGGCCTCCCGGCTAAAGCCGGGAACTATAACCGTTTCGAAGAAGCGGTTATACCATGCCCTTTGGCAAAGCCAAATCCATAGTTCTAAACTCTAAACTCGAAAACTTCGAAACGGGTTATGAGTTATGAATGCCTTGCATATTTAGAGTAGCTTCGCTACGTTTTTAAAGGGGAATCCATGGCAGAGAGTATATTAAGAGACAAGTCAAAGGAATTTGCAAAACAAATTATCTTCCTTTGCCGCGAAATGAAAGAACAACATGTTGAATATGCGCTGACCAATCAGCTGCTGCGTTGCGGTACTTCCATTGGAGCGAATATACACGAAGCAAAATACGCGCAAGGGACAAAAGATTTTATTTCAAAGTTTGAGATCGCATTAAAAGAATGTAATGAATGTGAATATTGGCTTACTCTTTTACATGAAACAGACAGCATTGATGAAAAAATCTTTTTATCATTGCAAAAGGAATGTATTACCCTTCGCAGAATGCTTGTTTCTTCGGTTACAACTTTAAAACGCAAAATAGATTGAGCGATTTCGAAGAAGCGGTTATATCATACCATTTGGCAAAGCCAAATCCATAACACAAAAACCATACAAAAAAGGCAATCGCATAGCGATTGCCTTTTTCATATTTCACCTTTCTTTCGCATACTGTAAAGAGAGGTGGTTTTATGCTTGTCATTTTAAAAAGAGGCGGCATTTTGTTTTTGGCACTCCTTGTCATTATTTCTTTCCTTGTTTTTTCGCTGCGAAAGCCGGAAGCTGTCCAAACGGCGCAAGTGGCAGAGAACGTCATTCTCATTGATGCCGGTCACGGCACGCCGGACGGCGGTGCCGTGGGCGCAAAATCCGGCGTCCTTGAGAAGGACTTGAATCTTGCCATTTCTTCAAAGCTTGCGGAAAAGCTTCGGGCGGAAGGCGAAGAAGTCCAAGAAACAAGGGTAGCGGACGAGGGACTATACAAAAGCGATAACGCCTCCATTCGGCAAAAAAAGCAGGAGGACATGAAAAAAAGAGTGTCCATGGCAAACAGCGAGGGCGTCTCCATGCTTGTCAGCATTCACATGAATCACTTTACGGACGCAAAGTACAGTGGCCCCCAGATTTTTTATCAAAAAGGGAGTGAAGAAGGCAAACGCTTGGCAGAAGCAATCCGCCTTGCCATTTTAGAGGATATCGGCCCCCACTGCACGAGAGAGATAAAGCCCACGGGAGACCTATATCTTCTGCGCCAAACGAAGGTACCGGCCGTGATTGTGGAATGCGGATTTTTGTCAAATGCAGAAGAAGAAGCCCTTTTAAATGACGAAGCATACCGAGACAAAATGGCTGCCGCTATTTGCAAAGGAATTCTAAATTTTAAAAAGCAGGCATAAAACAGCCCGCTTTTGCCTATACTTGTCCATAAAGGGAGGTTTTGGAAATGGAAACAAACTTTTCACAAATTGCCGGCGTTTTTACGCGGCTGAAACAGGAAAAACCCGAGAAACCGCAAGATCGGGAACTGTATAAACTGATTCAGGAAACGCAGGAGGAGCTTGCCCGGTGCCGCCAAAATCTAATGTTTGCCGATTCCCAGGCGCTTACCGATATGTACATCTATTCCATAAAGGCGCACGAACTCAGATACGCCCATCTTCTGCGTCTTGCCAAGGCGGACGCAGTATGAACAGGGGCTGTACAAAAAGTCCGGATCGCAAGAGGCAAATTTTTGACGAGAATGATATAATCCCCTTAGAATAGTCTTGAAATGTTTTTGTTATTTCAAGTGTCTACTCTAAGGGGATTATATCACTTTATTTACATTCCCTTTTTGCTACTCGGAAAACCTGAATAGGTGTTCTTTAATTTTTTCAAACGCCTGGTCGCTGATATCATGCTCGATTTTGCAGCTGTCTTCATATGCCGTTTCCTCGTCCACGCCAAGGAGAATCAGCGCCTTTGCAATCACTTGATGCCGCTCATATACCCTTTGTGCAATTTCCAGTCCCTTTTCTGTAAGGGTAATACCGCCGTCCTCTTCCATCACAATATATCCTTCTGTACGGAAGTGCTTCATGGCAACAGACACGCTGGGTTTTGAAAAATGCAGTTCGTTAGCAATGTCAATGCTGCGAACGTATCCTTTTTTCGTTTTGAGCATAAAAATGGTTTCCAGATAATTTTCAGCGGATTCTTTAATTTGCATTTCCTTCTCCTTTCGTGCCTTGTAAAAGTATTATACTACACGAATAGCGGAAAGTCAAGCATTTACATATCAGTAACGGTGTACCCCTGCGCCTCGACGGCTGCCTTTAAAACAGCATCCTCTACTGCATGGGAGAGGGTTACGATGGCAGTTCCCGTTTCATGGCTACAAACTGCGCCTTCGACGCCGTTAATTGCCTCTAACGTCTGTTTAACTCTGCCTTCGCAGTGTGGGCACATCATGCCTTCAATTTTCATTACTTTTTCCATTTGTTTCGTCTCCTTTTTCTTTTTAAATTTATCGCCCTGTGTGCTGTGGATTTTTAAGAAATTCAGCCGCAAGGCGTTTGCTACAACACAGAAGCTCGAAAGGCTCATGGCCGCTGCCCCAAACATCGGGTGGAGCTGAAGCCCCAGTAGCGGCAAAAACGCACCTGCCGCCAAGGGAATCCCGAGGGTGTTATAGAGAAACGCCCAAAAGAGATTTTCGTGGATATTCCGTAGGGTGCCGCGCCCGAGGCGAATGGCCGCCACCGCATCGGAAAGGCGGCTTTTCGTAAGCACCGCGTCGGCAGCGTCAATGGCTACATCCGTGCCGGCACCGATGGCAATGCCGAGGTCTGCGCGGGTTAGTGCCGGGGCGTCGTTTATGCCGTCGCCCACCATTGCCGTTTTGCCTCTTAAAAGAAGGGAACGAATTTTTTCTTCCTTCTCGTCCGGCTTGACCCCTGCAAAAATTTCGTCTATACCCACTGCGCGACCAATGGCGGCGGCAGTCTTTTCATTGTCACCCGTCAGCATCACGGTGCGAATGCCCATCCGCTTGAAAGCCGCAATGGCATCACGGCTATCCGGCTTTACGGCGTCCTGCACCGCAATAATGCCGAGTGGTTTTTCTGTCCCTGCAAAAAACAGGGGCGTTTTTCCTTCCTCCGCAAGGGATTCAGCCGTCTTTTGCAGAGAGGAGGGGATTTCGGCATATTGGGATATAAAACGAAGGCTGCCGCCAAAAACGGCTTTGCCGCCAAAGCGTGCCGAAACGCCGCCGCCGGGGGCAACGGTAAAGTCCTCGCTTTCGGGGCGGGGGAGTGCCCTTTCGCTTGCCGCCGTGGTAATGGCACGGGCTAAGGGGTGCTCGCTTTTAGCTTCCAGCCCATAGGCGAGAGACAGAAGTTCGTCCGCACTTATCCCGTCCGCAGGGATAAGGTCCGTCACCACAGGGGTGCCGCTCGTAATCGTACCCGTTTTATCAAGGGCCACGATTTCGATTCTGCCTGCCATTTCCAGCGCCGCCGCCGTTTTAAATAAAATGCCGTTTTTGGCACCAAGACCGCTACCCACCATAATTGCCACAGGCGTTGCAAGCCCGAGGGCGCAGGGACAGCTGATGACGAGTACGGAAATCGCTTTCGTCAAAGCAAATCCGATGTTTCGCCCCAAAAGGAGCCAAATGATGGCGGTAATCAGACTTATCGTCATCACAACCGGTACAAAAACGCCGGAAACCTTGTCAGCCGCTTTGGCGATGGGGGCTTTCGTGGCAGAAGCGTCAGAAACCATTTTAATAATTTGCGCAAGCGTTGTGTCCTCTCCAACACCTGTTGCCCGGCACTTTAAAAAGCCGGTGGAAAGGACAGTGCCGGCGGAAACGCTGTCCCCTACAGTCTTTTCCACCGGAATGCTTTCGCCTGTGAGTGCCGCCTCGTCTGCCGCACCGTGACCTTCCAAAACCACGCCGTCCGCACCGATGCCGCTACCGCTTTTAAGAATAAAAATGTCTCCTTTTATAATAGAAGAAACCGGCACTTCCACTTCCTTGCCGTCTTTTAAAACGAGGGCAGTTTTCGGGGAGAGCGCCATAAGACTACGAAGGGCATTTGTAGTTTTTCCCTTTGCCCGGGCTTCTAACAGCTTTCCCACGGTAATCAGCACTAGTATCATGGCGGCAGATTCAAAATATAAGCCGTGGAGTAGTGCCATGGGCGTTTCGCTGTTTGTCATGGCAAATAAGAGCCATACGCTATATAAAAAGGAAGCACCGCTGCCAAGAGAAACGAGGGTATCCATGTTGGGCGCACGGTGCATGAGCCCTAGGGTGCCGCTTATAAAAAACTTCTGGTTTATAACGAGCACAATGGCGGAAAGGAGCATTTGCAAAAGCCCTACTGCCACAGGATTTTCGAAGAAAAACGGGGGCAGGGGCAGAGAAAGCATATTGTGCCCCATGGAAACGTACATCAGGAGCAGTAAAAAGGCGAGAGAGGAAAACAGCCGCCTCTTTATCGTGGAAATTTCCTTGTCGGGCGTATCTTTTTCGGCAGGCTTTTCGGCACTTTCTTTGCCTATCGGTGCCGCGCCGTAGCCGGCTTTTTCCACTGCCGCAATGATTTCCGCATCCGTGGCGGTGCCGTCTACCTGCATGGTATTTGTTAAAAGATTTACAGTGCATGCAGAAACGCCGGCAAGACCCGACACGGCCTTTTCCACTCTCGCACTGCACGCCGCACAGCTCATGCCGGTGATTTTATAGGTTTGCATGGTGTCCCTCCTTACTTCATCATTTTTTGGAGAAGCAGTAAAAGCGCATCTACTGTTTCCATATTCCCGTTTTGAATATCCTCGGTTACACAGGAACGGATATGGCTCCCCAAAAGCTCTCGGCTAAAGGCGGAAAGGGCGGAAGAGGCGGCGGAGACCTGCACCAAAATGTCCGGGCAGTATGCGTCCTCCTCTACCATAGCGCGAAGTCCCCGAATCTGTCCTTCAATTCTGGAGAGCCGGTTTACAAGACTTTTTTTCTCCGCATCACATCGTATTTTTTTCTTCGTGCAACAACAGTTTTCCATATTGCATGTTCCTTTACGAGATTTTATATACCCCCAGGGGGTATTTTTACTATATCCTATTTTGCCCCATTTGTCAAGGCAAAATAATTTTTTTTATTTTTTCAAAAAAGTATTGACAACCGGGGCGAGTTGTGGTAGACTAACTAAAGTTAGATAAAGCTAATCGCAAAGAAAGTGGGTGAGAGAAATGACGCTACGCGAGGCGGAAGAAGGAAAAGAATACATCATCAAGCGCATTGAAACGGACGACGAAGAGCTGAATGCCTTTCTGTTTTCCCTCGGCTGTTACAGCGGCGAACCGATTACGGTCATTTCTCATCTGAAGGGTGGCTGTGTTGTTGCGATTTTAGACGGCAGATATACGATTGATACCCAGCTTGCCGAAGCGATTACAGTGTAAAAAATAATCATGGTCGAATGATTATTTTTTTGCCGAGAGGTTAGTCCAAACTAATTAAACGATACATATTCAAGGAGGAATTGCAAAGATGAGAATTGCACTTGCAGGCAATCCAAACAGCGGTAAAACCACAATGTACAATGCGCTTACCGGCAGAAACGAAAAGGTCGGTAACTGGGCAGGCGTAACCGTGGAAAAGAAAACACACCCCATTAAAAAGGCGGTTTATGACGGGGGAGAAGACCTTGTGGCCGTTGACCTTCCCGGCGCGTATTCCATGTCTCCCTTCACAAGCGAAGAGAGTATTACAAGCGCATACGTAAGAGAAGAAAATCCGGATGCCATTATTAACATCGTAGACGGCACAAACCTCGGCCGCAGTCTGTTCTTTACCACACAGCTTTTAGAGCTGGGTGTGCCGGTTGTAGTGGCGCTGAATAAGACGGACATTAACGAAAAGAAGGAAACAAAAATCAACATCGCAGCTCTGTCGGAAAAACTAGGCTGTCCCGTTTTTGAAACGGTTTCCACAAGCGGGAAAGGCATTCGTGAAGTGGTAGAAGCTGCCGTCTCTCTTTGCGGCAAGGGACAAAAAGCCCCCTTTATGCAAGGTGACATTGATCTTACCAGCAAAAAGGCTGTGGAAGAAGCGGACAGAAATCGATTTGCGTTTGTCAATCAAATCGTTTCCCAGGTTGAAACCCGTAAGGTGCTTACAAAGAAAAAGAATTCCCAGGATAAAATTGATGCGGTGCTGACCAATAAGTGGCTCGGTATTCCGATTTTTGCCGCCATTATGTTCCTGGTGTTTCAGATTTCCCAAGCCTGGCTCGGCCCCTTTATTGCCGATTCCCTCGTGGCAGTTCTCGAAACCTTCCAAAGCTACGTAGGCAGTTTCTTCGAGGAAGCAAATCCCCTCCTGACCGCACTTCTTATTGACGGCATCTTAGGCGGCGTGATTGCTGTGATCGGCTTTTTACCCCTTGTTATGGTGATGTATTTTCTCATTGCCCTTTTGGAAGATTGCGGCTATATGGCAAGGGTTTCCGTTGTGCTTGACCCTATTTTCAAAAAGGTTGGCCTTTCCGGTAAATCCGTCATTCCCTTTGTAATCGGTACGGGCTGTGCCATTCCCGGGATTATGGCGTGCCGCACAATCCGCTCGGAGCGGGAAAGAAGAAGCACGGCGTTGCTTACGCCCTTTATGCCCTGCGGCGCAAAGCTTCCTGTTATTGCCCTTTTTGCAGGTGCGTTCTTTGAAGACGCCGCTTATGTTGGAACGCTGATGTATTTTGTAGGCATTCTGCTTATTTTCCTTTGTGCCCTTTTAATCAATAAGATTACCGGCTATAAGGCAAGAAAATCCTTCTTTATTATTGAACTGCCCGAATACAAGGCACCGAGCTTTGGCCGTGCATTCAAATCCATGTGCAGCCGTGGCCAGAGCTATATCGTAAAGGCGGCTACAATTATTCTTCTTTGTAATACCGCCGTGCAGATTATGCAGACCTTTGACTGGAGTTTTGCTGTGGCAGAAAGCGCAGACAGTTCTATCCTTGCATCGGTCGCAGGCCCCTTCTCGTATCTCCTGATTCCCATTGTGGGCGTTTTATCCTGGCAATTGGCGGCTGCTGCCATTACCGGATTTATTGCAAAGGAGAACGTTGTAGGTACACTTGCGGTTTGCTTTGCAGGTCTTGAAAATCTGATTGATACCGAGGAACTTGCCCTTATGGAAGGCGCAGGGGCAGAGGTGGCCACCGTGTTTGCCATTACAAAGGTAGCGGCCCTTGCGTATCTCATGTTTAACCTCTTCACACCGCCCTGCTTTGCGGCGATTGGTGCTATGAACTCGGAAATGAAGAGTGCAAAATGGCTCTGGGGCGGAATCGCACTCCAGATGGGTGTGGGCTTTACAGTCGGTTTCCTCGTATACCAGATTGGTACGCTTATCACAACCGGTACTTTAGGCGCAGGCTTTATCCCCGGTCTTATCGCAGTTGCTACCATGGCAACAATTGTCATCGCTTTGTGTGCACGGTCGGGGCAAAAACTGAAGGCAGACTATGATCTTCGGAATTGTTCCGCAACACTGTAAAAGGAGGAACTTTATGGCAGATTATATTATCATTGCAGTTTTGCTTATTATTGTAGGACTTGCCGGTTATTCTATTTATCGCGCAAAGAAAAGCGGCAAAAAATGCATTGGTTGCCCGGATAGTGGCACTTGCCAAGGAAAATGCTGCGGCCCAGATAAATAGACTTTATACGCGGTGCGCAAAATGCGTACCGCTTTTCCTTTTATAAAATATTGAAAATTCGTTTACAGAAAAAATGGAATGTGCTATAATGAAAGTATCGATTTTTTTGGAGGGAGTTTCATGAAAAAAGTACTTTATTTCGGTCTTGTGCTTTGCACATTGTGTTTATCTGCCTGTGGCATAGGTGGGGAGAAGGGCGAAAATCAGCCGACGACAGCGACAGAGACGCCCGTGGCAACTGCCACCCCTGCACCTTCGGTGTCCCTTCCCATAGAGGGGGAAATGCGTCTTACGTTTCAAAGGGATATGGGAAACAGTTATACCGATTTAATCATTCACCCGGACGGCACCTTCCGCGGTATTTTCTTTAACGAAAATGCGGGGGAAAGCGGCGTGGCGGCAGAAGGCACGGAATTTGCGGGATGGGAATATGAGGGGACAGAATACCTTTGTATTTTTTCCGGTACGTTTAAAAACATCGAAAAGAAAAACGAATATACCTACGCCTTGGAGCTGGCAGACCTTGAAACAGAAGAGCCGGCAGGCAAGGAGTGGATTGATGACGGGCAATTTGCAGTGCGGTATGTTGCGGTCGCACCGCCGGGCATGGAAAATGGGGATACCCTTCTGCTTTATACGCCCAAGGCCCCTATCAAGGAACTTCCTGAAAGCTTTTTGTATTCCTGGCCCGGCAAAGAGAACGAGACCATGAAAACCGAAGGCGTTCTCGGCATGTACGGCGTGTATAACGAAAAAACGGGACAGGGCTATTTCAAAGCAGAATAGGGCGAGGATTTTTATGAAACTGTACGGCTTACAAAAATTAACACTTTTAGACTTTCCGGGCCATACGGCTTGCACCGTGTTTACGGGCGGCTGTAATTTTCG
>JAZNHR010000025.1:0-150971 GCA_045577075.1 Clostridia bacterium
CCTCCTTTTCTTGTCTTTAGTATAGCAGAAAAAAAGCCCTTTTGCAATTCGCAAAATGTCAAAAGTTTTTGCCCATGTTTTGTTGAAATGGGAGAAAAAGAGGAAAAGGTATTTACAAAGGTAAATATTGTATGATATAATCAATATGTTGTTTCGTTGCAAAGCGTTTTGCAGCGGGACTTTTTTGTGCAGACAAATGGAAAGGAAGAAAAAACATGCGAAAAACTATAAGTGGTATCCTGGTGGGCGTGCTTGCACTCAGCCTATGTGCTTGCGGCACGGGGGAAGAAGAGGAGAAGAATTCCTCAAAAAATAAGAAGCTTGATTCTGTCCATTATACAATTGAGCGGGAGGATGCATCGGTCAAGGACGCAGGCGGCAATTACATTTTACAGGCGTTTTATGACAGCGTGGTGATAAAAGAGGAAGGCGATGTTGCGGATAAAATAAACGAACAAATTAAAGAAGCCGCCGATGCTTTTATGCACGAAGCACGTGAGCGCGCTGCATTTGCGAAGGAAATGGCATCTTACGGCAGGGTACATAAGCACTACGCCGAGGCGGAAGTTGTGACAAACGCAAACGGCATCTTGAGTATTCGCCTGACGAAAAACTTCTATAGCGGCGGCGCACAGGACGTGGACACCATTGCCGGCATGAATTTCAATTTGGAAACGGGCGAGAAACTTACCCTTGAGGACGTTTTTGATATGCCGGAGGAAAGAGTAATCGCGTTTTTGAAGACCCAGACAACAAACTATGCATCGGACAATCCCCACCTTCTCGCCGGAGTCAATGCGCTGATTGATGGCTATACCGCTGAAGAACACTTTAATTACTATATACAGGGAGATGTGCTGTACCTCTGTTATCCTCCGGACTCCTTTGGCCCGAGATCCATGGGGACAATTATCGTGGAGTGCCCCATTCGGTAAGAAGTGCGAAAACGCAAAATTAGACCTGTAACGAAAGGAAAAACAATGGAAGAACTGATCCAAAGAATAAATTTTCTTGCCCGTAAATCGAGAGAACAGGGGCTTTCCGAAGAAGAGAAAGCCGAGCAGGCTCTCCTTCGAAAAAAATACATTCAGGCTTTTCGGCAAGGTATGGAGAATACCATGGAAGGCGTGTATGTGATAGATAAAGATGGGAACAAGAAAAAGATAGAAAAAAGAAAATAAAGAAAAAGGGAAATCGCAATGCGATTTCCCTTTTTGAATACTTGGTTTAGAAAAGACGAATACTGGCGAATAAGCTGCCGAGCGTGTTTGCAACTGTAGACATCATCTTAATGAAGATATCAAGGGCTACGCCGACAACGTCCTTACGCGTGTCACCAATGGTGTCACCGGTAACAGCAGCCTTATGTGCTGCGCTGCCTTTACCGTGACCCTGGAGTGCGCCACTTTCAATATACTTTTTCGCATTATCAAATGCACCGCCGGAGTTACCCATAAAGAGTGCACGGGGAATAGCACAAATCGTTGCACCAACGAGAAGACCGCCGACAAATTCCATGCCGAATAGAATACCGCCAACAATGGGGATAAGCAATGCCAAAACAGAGGGCAGAAGCATCTTGCGAAGCGCCTGCTGTGCAGCAAGCTGTACACAGCGGTTATAGTCAGGCTTTACCGTGCCTTCCAGTACACCGGGGATAGAAAGCTGTCTGTCGCCTTCCTTTGCCATAAACTGGGCGGCATCAATGGTGTTATCGGTAAGAAGGGCGGAGAAGTATTCAATCAGCGCACCGCCGATGATACCGCCTGCGATAACAACGAAGGAAGCCATATTCAGGACAGGATCTCCGGTGCCATTTGAAATAAAGCTCTGTACATAAGCTACGATGAGAGAAACTGTGGCAAATGCAGCGGAACCGATTGCAAAGCCCTTACCGATTGCGGCCGTGGTGTTACCGACAGAGTCAAGCTTATCGGTGATAACGCGAACGTCAGCGGGAAGGTGGCAGGATTCTGCAAGACCGCCGGCATTATCCGCAATGGGGCCAAACGCGTCAATAGAAACGGTTGCGCCTACGAATGCAAGCATACCGAGTGCGGAAAGTGCAATGCCGTATGTACCGCAAAGCCAACCGGAAGCAAATAAAGCAACACCGATCAGCAAAATGGGAAACAGGCAGGAACGGGAGCCGACAGCGTCACCCTTTGTAACGATGAAGGCTTCTCCTTCGGGTGCCATTTCCGCAAGGCGACGGGTGGGTTTGAAGTCAGCACTGGTGTAGTATTCTGTCAGCATGCCGATGGCAACGCCACAGATAACGCCTAAAACGCTGCAAATCCAGGGCGTCAGCCAACCGCAGGTGAAGTATTCGGGAAGTGTCTGCCCATTAAAAATCAGGTAGGAAGCGCCAAGACCCAAGAGAGACGTAAGACCTGCAGAAATGTAGGTTGCAAGGTTGAGTTCCTTGGAAGGATTGTCACCCATTTTACGAATTGCCGCAAAGCCGAGACCGAGGAGGCAGCTGAGCATACCGCAGCCAGCGAGCACAACGGGGAACACCCATGCAGATGTAAACATTTCGCCGCTAAAGAGGGAAAGTGCCAAGATGATTGCTGCGGAAATGGTCGCAACAAAGCTTTCCAGAAGGTCGGAGCAGTTACCGGCAATATCGTTTACGTTGTCACCGATAAAGTCTGCTACAACGTTGGGAACGCGGCTGTCATCTTCCGGCATATCGTTACGTACTTTTGCCAGAATATCGGAAGAAATGTCAGCAGCCTTTGTGTAGTTACCGCCGGCTACACGGTTAAACATTGCAACGAGAGAGCAGCCGAGGGAATACGTTGTAATTCGCATAACGATGGGGTTTGCGCCAAGGCTTGTGATAAAGCCGGTTCCTTCGGTGGGACCGTCAAAGCCCCAGGCGAACAGGACAACCAGAAGGCCGAAAAGGCCGAGTGCTTGTACGCTAAGACCGCTGATGCTGCCGCCGCAAAGGGCAACCTTTACAGTTTCGCCGATGGAGCGGCTTTCCAGTGCTTTGTTGGCAGTTCGTACGTTTGCATAGGTTGCACTGCGCATACCAAGGATGCAAACGAAACTGCTCATGAGTGCGCCGATAATCAGTGTAAGACCGGCGGTCTTTTCGATAAACAGGGAGAAAAGCGCTGCAACAATAATTACAACAATGGCGATCGCCTTAAATTCCGTTTTGAGGAATGTGGATGCACCATCGCGGATAATGCCGGCCATTTCAACCATCTCGTCCGTGCCTTCACGCATTTTGCGAATGCGGATAAAATTAAAGAAAACATAGGCGAGTGCTAAAATGACAACAGCAAAAAGAATGCCTAAAATTGTCGTGGTGTTCATGTCGTTTTTACCTCCATAAAATTTCTTTTGTTACATATGTAACGTGATTTGCTTTCGAAGCGGAGTCGCGTTCGATAAAAAGGGTGAAGTCTTTGTGTTCTTTCATAACCGTAGCAGGGACCATGTTGTTGGGTTTCTGTGTCATGGTGTCGCAAATTGCATTTGCCTTTACAGGATGGGATGCGCCGGTAGAGAGAATAACACGGGCTTCGCCTTTTTCAGTGGTTGCATTTCAGAGAATTTCTGCAATCCGTTTTGCAACCTTTTCCCCGAGATACGTGGGGTTTTCGCGGATGCGAATTTCTATAAAAACAACAACTCCTTTCACAAAACAAAATTTGGTAAAATTATATCATAGTATTACCGCGGTGTCAAGCTTTATCGGATTTTTTCGCAAAATCTTTTCCTATTAAAATAAAAGAAGTCACTGCTTTTCGCAGTGACTTTTTAGGTAATTTTTTTAAGCGTTTTGCTTTGTGTAATTGAGAAGCCCGCCGGCCTTCATAATTGCTTTCTGGCGGTCTGACAGGGACAGGGTCGTCTTAAATTCCGTGCCGCGGGTTACGTTCTTTACAGTAATGACGTCACCTGCCATAAGCTGGGAGGGAGCATCTTTAATTTCCAGCACATCGTTTAAGGAAATTGTATCGTAATCCGCCTCGTTTCCGAAGGTGAGGGGTAAAATGCCGGAGTTTATCAGATTTGCCATATGAATACGTGCAAAGCTCTTTGCAATAACGGCACGAACGCCCAGGTATAACGGCACAAGCGCGGCGTGTTCACGGCTGGAGCCCTGACCGTAGTTGGACCCGCCGACGATGATGCCGCCGCCGTTTTCTTTGGCACGGGTAGGGAAGTCAGGGTCACAGGGGGTCAGGCAGAAGGAGGAAAGGTGCGGAATGTTGGAACGGAAGGGGAGAAGGGAAGCGTTAGACGGCATAATATGGTCCGTCGTAATATTATCCTCTACTTTAATTAAAACCTTGCCGTCTACCGTATCTGCCATGGGCTTATTGATGGGAAATTCTTTAATGTTGGGGCCGCGTACCACTTCGGGCTCCTGACCTTCCGGGGCAGGGGCAACCACCATGTTGTCATTTGTATAGAAAGCCTCGGGCATTTCCACTTCCAGTCTTTCACCAAGAAGAGACGGGTCGGTAAGGGTACCGCAAATTGCAGAAAGTGCCGCCGTTTCCGGGCTTACAATATAAACCTGGGCAGACTTTGTGCCGCTTCTGCCTTCAAAGTTACGGTTGTTGGTACGAAGGGAAATAGCACCCGTCTTCGGAGCCTGTCCCATACCGATACAGGGACCGCAGGCACATTCTAAGATTCTGGCGCCGGCGTCAATCATATCGGCAAGCGCACCGTTTTCTGCCAGCATGTGAAGAACTTGTTTGGAGCCGGGGCCGATAACAAGACTGACGTTCGGGTGTACGGTTTTTCCCTTTAAAATGGCCGCCGTCTTCATCATATCCGTATAAGAAGAGTTTGTGCAGCTACCGATAAACACCTGGTCTACGGGCAGACCGCCAAGCTCGCTGACGCGTTTTACATTGTCGGGGCTGTGGGGCATTGCAGTGAGCGAAACGAGAGAAGAAAGGTCAATGGTGATTTCTTCGTCGTATACGGCATCATCGTCTGCAAAGAGGGGGGTGAAATCTTCCTCGCGGCCCTGTGCACGGAGAAATGCACGGGTAACCTCGTCACTGGGGAAGACGGACGTGGTGGCGCCAAGTTCTGCGCCCATGTTGGTGATGGTAGCGCGTTCGGGAACGGAAAGGGTGGCAGCACCTTCGCCGGCGTATTCAATAATTTTGCCTACGCCCCCTTTAACGCTTAAAATGCGAAGGACCTCTAAAATGACGTCCTTTGCAGAAACCCAGCCGGAGAGCCTTCCGGTAAGGTTTACGCGCACGATTTTCGGCATGGATAAAAAGTATGCGCCGCCGCCCATGGCAACTGCAACATCCAGCCCGCCTGCACCGATTGCCAGCATGCCAATGCCGCCGCCGGTGGGGGTGTGGCTGTCAGAACCGAGAAGGGTTGCACCCGGCACGCCGAACCGTTCAAGATGTACCTGGTGGCAAATGCCGTTGCCGGGACGGGAAAAATAAATGCCGTGCTTTGAAGTAACCGTTTGAATATATTTATGGTCATCCGCGTTTTCGAAACCGGCCTGAATGGTATTGTGGTCGATATATGCCACGGATTTTTTCGTCTTTACCTTTGGAATGCCCATGGCTTCAAATTGCAGATATGCCATAGTACCGGTGGAGTCCTGCGTCAGCGTTTGGTCGATGCGAATGGAAATTTCACTGCCTGCCTTCATTTCGCCGGACACAAGATGCGATTGGATAATTTTCTGTGCCAGAGTAAGTCCCATTTTATGTACCTCCTAGATATTTAAAGCAGCGCCGCTGTGGGCGCCGCCTTACAGCTTGTTTTCTTCTGACCAGTGGCGCATACGAACCACGTTTTCCTCGCTGGGCCTTGCAGCCTGCGTATCTTTGTCCCGATACGCTTCCTCTGCGAGGGCATACGTGTCATACGGCTGTGGATTTTTTCGTTTTTCGTTCTTTTTCTTTTCCGGCAATGCCATCGCTCCTTTCCGGGCTTAGCATTTGCCGTTTTAACTGAATTATTCCTAAAATAAACTGCCTCGATGCGAGGCAGAATCTTTTATATACAAGTTAGTTATTTCCGCGACGGGAAATGGTGCGGCGCGGCTCGTTGCCTCGTCTTATGGACTGCATGCGTTCATCGCTTTCGTGCTTAAACTGCAGTAGTTTATCTTCAAAACTGTCTCCGGAGGTGTCTCGCTTTTTAGACCAGTCATATTCCATAGGCTGGGTACGGCGCGGCTGCAAAGGTTTTTCCTCCATGGTGGCCTTTTTAATGGAAAGTGCAATTTTTCCACTCGGCTCAATTGTCATGATTTTCACACGAACAGTTTGTCCTTCTTTCAAAAAGTCATGAATGTCTTTTACAAAGGCTACAGCAACCTCCGAGATATGTACAAGCCCCGTTTTGCCGTCACCAAGACTTACGAATGCTCCGAAATTCGTGATTCCTTCTACACGACCTTCGACAATTTTTCCAACCTCAAGCGCCATAAATTTACCGGTCTCCCTTCGGAAAATAAAGTATAAAGGGTCTTTACCGAAATGAGAACAACCCTAACGTCCCGTTACGTCTACGAAAACCGTTTCATCCGGCAGGACAAGCCCCAGCTTCTCCCGGGCGACCTTTTCGATATATGCATCGGATTTAGAGAGCCCTTCCAAGTCCTGTACCTGGGCAAGACGACCTTCCGCTTCTGCAATGTCCGCTTCCAGCTGTGAAATCTGAGAATCAGACTCGCGGAGAGAAACCTGCTGCCCAATCAGCGCGTAAGAAAGGTAAAGGACAAGCGCTACCATAAGACAGACGTGCATATTTAATTTTCTTTTTGATTTCGCTTGACTTTTTCTCTTGTTCATTTCTAAAACCCCACTTTTACTTATTATAGCGTAAAAAACTAAATTTGTAAAGACTTTTTAATACATTTTTCGTCTTTTTTTGAATTTTTTTATACCGCACCAAAAATGTTCCCATTTGCCATAAATTTTTCTTTTCAAACTATGAAGAATGCGGCCCCAAAAACGGAAAATCGGTCGAAGGGCGCGGCACAAGATGATAAGCGGAAATAGGAGCACGCGGAAAACAAATCGGCAGAACAAGAAAAACCCGTTGGCAAGGGCCGTGAAAAACCGCACCATATGATCCCGAAAAATAAGGTGGTAGAGAAGTGCCCCCAATAGAATACCGCAAAAAATGTACCAGCGTGGCTGGCCGTAGTTGACGCGGTACATAAAGAAAAAGGCGGCGCAGGCAAAAAAGAGCCAGAACACCATGTCCTGCACGCCCACAAAGACGGTGCTGCTTTTCACAAGCCGCCGCAGGGTGCGAAACAAATCGAAAAAAACGCCTGTCAACGCACCGCCTATGAGGGACAGCAGGAATACGTGAAGCTCGCTTGTAACAGAAATGGCCACGTCTTTAGCGGAACATACGCGCGAGGAAGCTCATGCCTTTGGATTTGCCGCCCGCTGCATCGCTGTATACAAGGGAATCCACTTGTCCCTCAATGGCAACTTCTCCCGTTTCTACCGAAAGCTTGTTTATGTGCAATTCGCTTCCTTTAATGGTCAGTGTGCCTTCATCGGTAAAGAGGGTGATACTTTCCTCGTCAAAACAGTCTACATCTTCAATGCCGGAGAGAGTCAGCTTTTTTCTGTTTTCCAAAATCAGATTATGCAGCACTTCTTTTGGGGCCGCTTTTGAAAAACGCTTTTCATCTAACATTTGCAACTTCCTTTCTTTGGGTGATTGTATATTAAATATATGGCAGGACGGGTTTGTTTAGAACAAAAATACATATTTTTCAGGGCATAAAACCACAGATACAGGAAAGATACATTCTCGGTTTTTGCCGTTTTTTCGGCATTTATGCGTATGGGATTATAAAAAAACAAAAAAAATATATTTTTTTCTTGACAAACGAAATAATTTGTAGTATACTAATATCTGCGCTTAAGCGATAGGTCATGTGGCGGTGTAGCTCAGTTGGCTAGAGCAAACGGTTCATACCCGTTAGGTCGGTGGTTCGAGCCCACTCGCCGCTACCATCATTTGGCCCCTTGGTCAAGCGGTTAAGACATCGCCCTTTCACGGCGGTAACACGAGTTCGATTCTCGTAGGGGTCACCAAAAAAAGAGCACTTCGAAAGAAGTGCTCTTTTTTCATATCGAATAATCTGTGAATTTTTGGTAAAATTTTAGCTATTTCTTTACTGCTTATATGTTATAATAAGATGGGAGGGAAAAGTATGAAAACAAAACACAAAACTTTTCTTATGGATGCAGGGATTACCGTTGGCATTTTGGCGGTATTTTTTCTTTTGAGTCTGGATCTCAATCAGGTACTAAATGCGTCGACGCTGATTCCGTCGATTTTCGTACTGGCCGTTTTTCTGATTTCCTTGCTTACCCGCGGCTATTGGTATGGCATTTTTGCGGCGCTTGTCAGCGTGCTCGCGGTAAATTTTGCCTTTACGTTTCCCTATTTTGCCTTCAACTTTAAAGTGCACGAAAATATAATTTCCGCTGTCATTCTAATCGTAGTTACCACCGTTACAAGTACGTTGACGACAATCATCAAGCGGCAGGAAAAGATGCGGCTTGGGGCGGAAAAAGAAAAAATGCGGGCAGACCTGCTTCGGGCGGTTTCCCACGATTTGCGAACGCCGCTCACTGCTATTTATGGTGCTGCGTCCACCGTCATTGAAAACTATGATGCCATTTCGGACGTACAAAAACAGGACATTCTGTGCGGCATACAAAATGACAGTAAGTGGCTGATTCGAATGGTAGAAAACCTGCTTTCCATCACGAAGCTAGATGCCGGGGGCGTGCGTCTCCTGAAAAACCCGGTGGTACTGGAAGAACTTGTGGACACCGTGCTGGCAAAGTTTAAAAAGAATAATCCCGGCCAGGCCGTAGACCTTTCCATGCCGCAGGATTTTATTATTGTGGCGGCAGATGCCATGCTCTTGCAGCAGGTGCTTTTAAATCTTTTGGAAAATGCCGTACAGCATGCAAAAGGAATGACAGAGCTTCGCCTTTGTATTTCAACAGAAGAAAATCAAGCCGTTTTCGAGGTTATGGATAACGGCTGCGGCATGGAAAAAGAAAAACTGAAGTCTGTTTTTTCGGGGTATTATACGGAAGAGGAAGGGCCAACTGACAGTCAAAAACGGTGCATGGGCATCGGTCTATCGGTTTGCGCCGCGATTATCCGTGCCCACGGCGGCGAAATCGAAGCGGAAAACAGAAGAAAGGGCGGCATGGTCTTTCGGTTTACGCTGGAAATGGAGGAGGACGCCGATGAATAATAAATATAAAATTTTACTGATTGAAGATGAAGAAAATATTCGCAAATTCGTCACCGCCCTCTTTGAGGCGAACGGCTATCAGGTACTGACGGCGAAAACGGCAGGCGGCGGCCTTTCCATGTTTTCTTCTCACTTGCCGGATTTGGTTGTGTTGGACTTGGGACTTCCGGATCAGGATGGCACCGCCTTTCTCTGCGAAATCCGTAAGGAATTTACTACGCCCGTTATCGTGCTTTCCGCCCGGAGCGATGAAAGCGACAAGGTGGAAGCCCTCGATATGGGGGCGAACGACTATGTGACAAAGCCCTTCGGCGCGGCCGAGCTCGTGGCACGCGTTCGAGGTCTTTTGCGTACAAATTCTCCCCGTGCAAGCGAAGGAAAACTGCCGGACGGCAAGTTTACCTCCGGCGGCATGGTCATTGATTATAACGCCCGGAAAGTCTATCTGGAAGGCGCGGAAATCAAGCTTACACAAACGGAGTTTAACATTATGGCACTTCTCTCCGAGCATTTTGGAAAAGTCCTTACCTATGCGACAATTATTAAAGAAATCTGGGGCTATTCCGATTCCGGCAGTATAAAAAAATTACAGGTGAATATGGCAAATATTCGCCGAAAGTTTTCTCTCAAACCTGGGGAAAATCAGTATATTTCCAATGAGCTGGGCGTAGGGTACCGCATGCATAACGACAGCGAATAAAAGTCTTAGCCGCATCTTTACCGCAAACCTGCTATACTGATAGCGATGAAAAAATATAGAAAAGCAAAAGAAAGGAAAAAGTATGAGTATTTTTGATGTTTTGACACTGATTGGCGGACTGTGTTTGTTCCTGTTCGGCATGAGCGTAATGGGGGATGCCTTAGAGCGGCGTGCCGGCAGCGGTCTTAGTGCCATTATCGGAAAGCTGACTACCAATAAATGGGTAGGCTTTCTGACGGGACTTGGCGTTACCGCCATTATCCAAAGTTCATCCGCTACCACCGTAATGGTAGTAGGCTTTGTAAACTCGGGGCTGATGACGCTTCGGCAGGCCATCAGCGTCATTATGGGTGCCAATATCGGTACCACCGTAACGTCGTGGATTTTGAGTCTTGGAGGCATTGAAAGCAGTAATGTGGTTGTACAGCTTTTTAAGCCGACATCCTTTACACCTGTTCTGGCACTGATCGGTATTGCCTTTTTTATGTTTGGTAAAACCAACAAGAAAAAAGATACAGGCACCATTTTACTCGGCTTTGCCGTTTTGATGTTCGGGATGGATATTATGTCCGGCGCGGTTGCAGGTCTTCGGGATGTGCCGGCGTTTCGAGACCTTTTCATTCTCTTTAAAAACCCGATTTTAGGCGTTTTAGCAGGGGCAATCCTGACGGCGATTATCCAGTCCAGTTCTGCATCTGTCGGTATTTTGCAGGCACTTACGGTCACGGGGCAGATTTCCTACGGTGCCGCCTTCCCGATTATTATGGGGCAGAATATCGGCACCTGCGTCACGGCTATTCTTTCCTCGGTCGGTACAAACCGAAATGCAAAGCGCGTAGCGATGGCGCATTTGTTATTTAATGTTATTGGCACAGTGATATTGCTGGTGCTATTATATGTTGTGAAATTTGTGTTTGTGCCGGCTCTTCTGGATTCAGGCGCCACCCATTTCGGTATCGCGGTTGCCCACACGGTGTTTAACGTTGTCTGCACGGCGATTTTACTACCCATGTCCGGGCACCTTGAAAAGCTTGTGTGTTGGCTTGTGCCGGATGCGAAGGGCAAAGAAGAAAAGACGGAACTGGACGACAGACTTTTGTCTACCCCTGCCGTTGCCCTCGATGCATGTCGGAAGCAGGCGCTGTCTATGGCGAAATACGCTGTGCGCGCCCTTCGGGACAGTATTTATACCTTGTTTGATTATAAAGCGGCACTTGCGGAGGACATTCGGGAGAATGAAGAACGCACGGACCATTTGGAGGATGTTATCGGTAACTATTTGGTAAAGCTCTCCGCCTACCAGAAAAACGAGGACGAAAGTGCGGAATCGGCAAGACTGCTTCGCATTATCGGCGATTTTGAGCGAATTTCCGACCACGCGGTCAATATCTTGGAATCAGCAGAGGAGCTGCGGGACAAGAGTATACAGTTTACCGATACAGGGAAGAAGGAACTTTCCGTGCTGGCGGATGCGGTAAGCGAGATTTCGGCACTTGCCTTTTCTGCTTTTGAAACAGGGGACACAGACACGGCTCTTGAAATTGAGCCGTTGGAAGAAATTATTGACAGCCTCAAAGAAAGGCTTCGTGCAAGCCATATTTCGCGCCTGCAAAAAGGGGAGTGCAGTATTGAGGCGGGCTTTGTCTGGTCTGACCTTTTGACAAATTTTGAACGCACTGCAGACCATTGCTCTAACATTGCCGGCTGCATCATTGAAACGTCCCACCATACGCTGCACATGCATGACAGTATTTACATTTTGAAATCCGAGAGTGAAGCGTTCAAAGAAAAATTTGCCTATTATTCCGATAAATATCAATTATAACGTTAGAAAGGATACTTATGAGAAAGACAAAAGTAATTTGCACCATAGGCCCAGCCTGTGAAGACGAAAATATTTTGACCCAGATGTGCCTGGAGGGCATGAACGTGGCGAGACTCAATTTTTCTCACGGCACCCATGAGGAACATCAGCAAAAAATTGATTTAATAAAAAAAGTTCGGGAAAAGCTGGATTTACCCATTGCCATTATGTTGGATACAAAAGGGCCGGAATACAGAATTAAAACCTTTGCAGAGAAAAAAATCACAGTTGCGGAAGGGGATACCTTTACTTTTACAACGGAAGAAATCGAAGGGACAAGAGAAAAAGTATCCGTAAACTACAAAAATTTGATTGCGGAGCTACATATCGGGGACACGATTACGGTCAATAATGGCCTTGTTATTTTTGAAGTGCAGGAGATTCGTGAGACGGAAGCGGTGTGCAGAGTTGTAGTAGGCGGTACGCTTTCCGACAGAAAAAGCATGCATTTCCCCGGCATCGTTATGAAGCATGATTTTTTAAGCAAGCAGGACAAAGAGGATTTGCTGTTTGGAATTCAGAATGATATTGATTTTGTGGCGGCATCCTTTGTTTCCCGAAAACAGGATGTGGCAGATATTCGGAATTTTCTTGATGAAAATGGCGGTCGAGACATTGATATTATAGCAAAAATAGAGAATCGCTCAGGGGTAGATAATATTGAAGAAATCTGCGAACTGGCAGACGGCATCATGATTGCTCGCGGCGATTTGGGCGTGGAGATTCCCTTTATCGAGGTGCCGGCAATTCAAAAATATCTAATCAACAAGTGCAGACTGCTCGGCATTCGGGTCATTACCGCTACAGAAATGCTGGAATCCATGATATATAATCCCAGACCCACTCGTGCTGAACTGTCAGACGTGGCAAATGCCGTATATGACGGCTCTTCTGCCATTATGCTTTCAGGCGAAACGGCATCGGGACAGTATCCCGTACTGGCTGTGAAAAACATGGTGGAAATCGCAGAGTTTACAGAGCAAAAAATTCATTATATCAATCGGTTTAAGTCAACGGAATTTAAAATTAAAAATAATTTGGACGCGTTGTCCCATTCCACGTGTTCCATGGCAATTACCCTCGGGGCGAAGGGGATTGTAGTAAATTCCATTAGTGGCCGTACTGCAAGAATGGTCAGCCGTTTCCGTTGCCCCGTGGATATTCTTGCTACAACCACCTCGAAAAAAGTACAGCGCAAACTGAATTTAAGCTGGGGCGTAAAGCCTGTTTTATGCGAAGAATTTTCATCTGTGGAGGTTATGTTTTACAGTGCCCTAAAAACCGCAAAGGAAATCTTTCATCTAGAAAAAGGAGACAATGTGGTTTTGACCGGCGGGCAAATTAACGGTAAAAGCGGCAATTCCAACATCATTAAAATTGAACAAATTCAGTAAGCTTAAAAAATCCGTATTTTCGGCAGGGATACGCTTGCCAAAATACGGATTTTTTGTTATACTGTATATAAAGTCTGTTTTTGGAAGGGTGCATGAAATGGAAAGCATAAAGGCGAAAAATATATTGCTGCTTACGCTGGCGGGTTTTATCAACGCGTTTGGCGTTACGGTGTTTTTAACGCCCGTAAAACTGTATGACGGCGGCATTTCCGGCACCTCTATGCTGCTTTCACAAATTACGCCGGCATATCTTTCCCTGTCCGTTTTTCTGCTCCTTTTAAATATACCACTTTTTATCTTCGGGTATAAAAAGCAAGGAAAAGTGTTTACCTTGTATTCTGTATATACCGTGGTTATCTATTCCCTTGGTGCATGGCTGATTACAGATGTTTTGCCCATTGATGTCTCTCTCGCCTCGCCCCTTGCGGGGAATGACCTACTCCTTTGCGCTTTATTCGGCGGTATGATTTCGGGCGTGGGTAGCGGGCTTACCATTCGCTTTGGTGGCGCCATTGACGGGGTTGAGGTTATGGCGGTGGTGTTCGCAAAGCGCATAGGGGTAACGGTGGGTACGTTCGTTATGGTGTATAACGTACTTTTATATGTCATCTGCGGCATGCTTTTAAATAGCTGGATTTTGCCCCTTTATTCCATTGTTACGTATGCGGCGGCACTCAAAACCATTGACTTTATTGTCGAGGGTATTGACCGCTCCAAGGCCGCTACCATTATTACTGCAAAGCCGCAGGAAATTTGCGCCGCCTTGATGGAAACCTTTGAAAGCGGCATTACAAAGCTGGAGGCGAAGGGCGGCTACTCCAATACCGATAAAACGATGCTGTATTTTATTGTAGACCGTTTCCAGATTTCCAAAATGCGCGAGATTGTGCACGGACTTGACGAGAGTGCATTTATCACCATTACGGAAGTGGCGGATGTATTTAAGGCAAACATGGGAAAATAAAAAAGAATCCACTTGCTCATATTTAAAGTGCACCTCTAAAAGTTAAACACTTTTGGAGGTGCACATCTTTTTTGCGTGAATTCTTTTTAATAATTTTTGGCGAGAATCTTAAAGTAAGCCTTCGGATGCGCACAAACGGGGCAAACCTCGGGAGCCTGGGCGCCTACATGAAGGTGACCGCAGTTTGCACAAATCCAAACCTGTTCGGTAGGCTTTTTAAATACTTCGTCCTTCTCGATGTTGGAAACGAGTGCATTGTAGCGTTCCTCGTGTTCCTTTTCGATTTTGCCGACGGAATCAAAAAGAAATGCAATATGGTCAAAGCCTTCTTCCTTTGCAACGCGTGCAAATTCGGCGTACATTTCCGTCCATTCGTACTTTTCGCCGCTAGCGGCGTCTTTTAAGTTGGTAAGCGTGTCGGGCATGCCGTCATGAAGAAGCTTAAACCAGATTTTGGCGTGTTCTTTTTCGTTGTTTGCAGTTTCCGTGAAGATTTCCGCAATCTGCTCAAAGCCGTCCTTCTTTGCCTTGGAAGCGTAGTAGGTGTACTTATTTCTGGCTTGGGACTCGCCTGCAAAGGCAGCCATTAAGTTTGCTTCTGTTCGGGAACCTTTTAAATTTGCCATGAGAAAAACCTCCTGAAAATTTTTTGTATTATAAGCGAAATTTTCGCTATAAGTACCGCTAATTATGCAATGTAAACGTTACGGGGATTATATCGTTTAAAGGACTGCACCATGTCCTCCGTGGGCTGAAAAATCACGCAGGTGCGAACGCCCACACGCTCGAAAACCGCAAAATAGTTTTCTTCATGCCCGTCGTACGCGACGAACGAGCGGCAGGGGAGAGACCTATATTCCGCAAAGTAATTGCCGCGGTTTACGGGGGCAATGATTTCACATTCCCGACTGTCAAAGGAAATCATACGCTTACGCTTTTGTTTTGCAATGATTTGGTCAATGTCCACCGTGCCTTCTGTTACGATATATTCGTACTCCCAGTTATGGAGTGCCGCCGCACGGATTCCAAAGAACAGTGCGAAAAAAGCACCGCATAGGCCAATGTAGCGAAGCCCCATGATAAGCCCTATATAATAGGCCACAATCGCCCCTGCAATGCCTGCGACAACAAAGCCTACGTCCGTAAGATATTCCTTCGGCGTTTTTTGGTGGCGCACAATCGATTCATAAAAACCTTCCAGCATAGTATCCTCCTATCTGTCCTCGCGGAAATAGTTGTTGCCGCAGCCCTGGGGCTGTCTCCGTTCCCTGGATTTGCGAATGGAAGCCACAACTAAGATAATGGTTGTAATCACATAAGGCAGCATTTCCAAAAACGCGGCAGGAATTTGCAGCCAGTCCACACGAAAGCGAATAACTTCAAACATACCAAAAAGCAGTGTACCCAAAATTGCCTTGATGGGATTCCAGTTTGCAAAGATAACCAGGGCTACCGCAATCCAGCCCTGCCCGTTTACACAGGCATTTTGCCACTGGCCGCCGAAAAAGAACAGGGACAAGTAGGCGCCGCCAAGGCCACACACACCGCCGCCTAAAAGAATATGCAAATACTTTGTACGGGCGACCTTTATACCAGCGGCATCTGCCGTCCCGGGCGCTTCACCGACTGCCCGCATGCGAAGCCCCGCACGGGTCTTATTCATGTAGAAAAAAGCCAAAACGGCAATGACAATGCCAAGATATACAAGTATATTATGTGAAAAAAGGAGCTTGCCTATGTATGGAATTTCGCCGAGCAGCGGAATGGGTTTGTCAGCAAGGCGAGCAATCATTGCCGGAGAAAGCTTCGGCAAAAGTCCACCGTTTGCCGCAATCATGCGAAGGCCGAAAAAGTTTGCAAACGCGGTGCCAAAAATCGTAAGGGCAAGCCCTGCCACCGTCTGGTTTGCCCGAAGGGAAACGGTAAGCACGGCATAAATCAGTGCGCCGAACATGCCGGCTAAAAAGGCGGCAAGAAGGGCTACAAGAAGGCTATCCGTATGGAGCCCTGCAAAAAAGCCGAAAAAGGCACCCAGCCACATCATACCTTCGACGCCGAGGTTCATATTTCCTGCTTTTTCCGTAATAATTTCTCCCGTGGTGCCGAACAGCAGGGGAATACCGGCACGAATGGCGGCGGTCAGTAAGTTAATCAGGCTATTCATGCTTTTTCCCTCCCTCTGTAAATAATTTTATACTGCATAAAGAAGTCAAATGCCAAAATCACAAACAGGATAATGCCCTGGAGAATATCAGCAACGGCAGGGGAAAGACCAAGTTTTAATAGTGCGCTGCCGGAGCACCCTTGGGTAAGGGTTGCAAACAGCATGGAGAAAAGCACGCATACAAAGGGATTAAGGCGCGACAGCCACGCGATAATAATGGCAGTAAAGCCGCGGCCACCGGCAACGCTTTCCCCGAGGGTATGCTCAATGCCGGCCACCTGAATCATACCGGCAATACCGCAAAGGGCACCGCTTATAAACATGGTGCGCATAATAATGCGGCTTACATTCATACCGGCATATCGCGCGGTGTTTATGCTGTCACCGATAACGCTGATTTCGTACCCCTGCTTTGTATACCGCAGATATACAAAAGCGAGTACGACGAGCACCACGGTGAAAATCCAGCCCATATGTACGCCCCCCACAATATCCAGGCGAGCACGCTGCGCAAACTTGGCAATGCCGGGGAAGCCCGGGGTTTCCGACCAAGGGCCGTCCTTAAGATAGGTAATAAAGCTGAGCGCGATATAGTTGAGCATCAGCGTAAACAGCGTTTCGTTCGTATCAAACTTCGTCTTAAAGAATGCCGGAATAAGCCCGACAATACCGCCGCCGATTGCCCCTGCCAGAAACATCACCAAAAGGAGAAGGTAGTGTGGCATTTGGCTTTGGAAAAGCGCAAAGTAGGAAGCAAAAATGGCGCCTGCAATCATTTGCCCTTCCGCGCCGATATTCCAAAACTTCATTTTAAAAGCAACGGAAACGGCGATAGAGGTAATGACAAGGGGAATCGCATAGCCAATTGTTTTAAATACATAGGAGCCGGTACGGGCAGATTTAAAAGCACCGTCAATAATTACGCCGTAAACGGTAAAGGGGTTTTTGCCGAGACACAGAATAAAGAGCCCGCCTATAATCAGCGCGGCAACGAGAGAAATAAAGGAGAGGAGAAGGGGCTTAAAGCCTGTACTTTCCGCCTTCTTCGCCAGATGGAATCTGGATAAAAAATTACTCAGCATCACGCATACCTCCTTCCGCACTTGCATCGGTCATCAGCAGTCCCAGTTCTTCTTTCGTCGTTTCACGGGCGTTTACAATGCCCGTGACTTTGCCGTGGCAAAGCACCATAATTCTGTCGCAAAGCTCCAGCATGACGTCCAAATCCTCGCAGATAAAGAGCACGCCGGTGCCTTTTTGCTTTTGTTCGTTTAAGGCATCATATATGGCATAGGAAGTGTTAATATCAAGCCCACGAACGGGGTACGCCGTAATCAGGACCTGGGGATTCGATTCAATCTCGCGGCCTAAAAGTACCTTTTGCACATTACCGCCGGACATACGGCTGACAGGCGCGTCCAGACTTGCGGCGGAGATGGAAAGTTTGTCCCAAACCGTCTTCGCCATCGTGCGTGCCGGTTTTTTCTGTACAAACGGCCCCTTGGCATCCTGATACGTTTTCAAAAGCATATTATCCGTAATCCCCATGGAGGCGGCAAGCCCCATGCCAAGACGGTCCTCGGGGATAAAGCTCATGGAAATACCGGCTTTAAAAATTTCACGAGGCGTCATATTTTCAATATTTTTATTTTTAAACAGGATGGCACCCTCGGAGATGGGCATAAGACCTGCAATCGTTTCGCAAAGCTCACGTTGCCCGCTGCCGGCAACACCGGCTACGCCTAAGATTTCGCCGCTTTCCAGCGTCATGGATACGTCACTGAGTGCTCGAATCCCGTCCTCCGTGTCCACGGAAAGATGGTGGGTTTCAAGCAGTGTGCCCGTGTGGGTTTTCTCCGGGCGGTCAATGGAAAGCTCGACGGGTCTACCGACCATAAGCTCTGTAAGAGAGCGAATGTTTGAGGACGCCGTTTCCACCGTGGCAACGCTTTCGCCTTTGCGAAGGACAGTTACCCTGTCGCTGATTTCCATAACCTCCCCAAGCTTGTGGGTGATAATGATAATGGCACAGCCTTCCTCGCGCATCCGGCGCAAAATATCAAACAGACGCCGGATTTCCTGTACCGTTAAAACGGCAGTCGGCTCGTCCAGAATTAAAATATTGGCACCTCGGTATAAAACCTTTAGAATTTCCACCGTTTGCTTTTCGCCTACAGACATATTGTATACTTTTTTCTTTGGGTCAATGGAAAGCCCAAAGCGGCGGCTGATTTCTTCCACCTTATCAAAACGGGACTTTCTGAGAAATGCCCCGGGCTCGGAGCCGAGAATAATATTGTCGGCGGCGGTATAAATATCCACCAGCTTAAAATGCTGATGAATCATGCCGATGCCGAGGCGGTTTGCGTCCTCCGGGGCATGAATGCTTACTTTTTCACCGCCGATAAAAATTTCGCCACCATCCGGCTGGTAAATACCGGCAAGAATGTTCATAAGCGTCGTTTTACCGCTGCCGTTTTCGCCGAGAAGGGCAAGAATTTCACCATGGTTTACCGATAAATCAATATGGTTATTGGCGAGCACCGGACCAAAAGATTTTGTGATACCGCAAAGCTTTATGGCAGGCTGTTTGTTCACGGGATAACCATTCCTTTCTTTGGTGTAACTTTCTGTTCCTTATAAGAAGACAGCAAAAAGGGGTGCTGTCCTCTTATAAGGAGAGCGACCTTTTTTGGCCGCTCTCCGAAAGACTCACTTTGGGAGTCTTATTCTACAACGTTTGCAAAGTACCAGTTAATGCCGCCTGTGATGGTTGCATCATCGAGTACTGCGCCGCCGGCAGGAACGATCACGTTGCCCTTGTTGTCAACGAGTTCCTTTTCTACGAGGGCGCCGTCCACGATTGCTTTGCCTTCGAACACCTTAAATTCGCCGGACAGAATCTTAGCCTGTGCAGCTTCAATGGCTTCCTTAGTGCCTTCTGCGCAGTTGTCGGACAGGGGAGAGAGGGCAATGAGGCCATCGCTCATGCTGCCGAAGTAATTTGCATTAGACCACTTGCCTTCCATGGCTTCTTTTGCAGCCTTGGTGTAGTATACGCCCCAGTTCCAAACGGGAGCAACTAGGTGTGCACCGGGTGCATCCTTGGTCATGTCAGAGTTGTAGCCACAGCCCCAAACGCCGCGTTCTTCTGCCGCAACCTGGGGAGCTGTTGTGTCACAGTGCTGGCCGAGAACGTCACAGCCCATGTCGAGAAGGGCTTCTGCCGCTTTCTTTTCAAGGTCAGGGCTAAACCAGCTGTTGGTAACGCGAACGTAAATCTTTGCATCGGGATTTACAGAAGCAACACCCATTGCAAAGGCGTTGATACCGCCGGTAACTTCTGCGTTTTCTTTGCCCATAGCGGCAACGTAGCCGATTTTGTTGGACTTGGTCTTAAGACCTGCGGCGATACCGGTGAGGTATCTGGCTTCGTAAATACGGCCGAAGTAGTTATTCATGTTGGTGTCGTTCGACTTGTAGCCTGTGCCGTGGGAGAAAATGATGTCCGGATATTCCTTTGCCATTTCTTCCATGGTGTTCATGTAGTTAAAGCTTGTACCAAAGATAATGGAGCAGCCTTCGTCGATACATTCTTCAATGGCAATCTTGGTTGCCTGCACGTCTGTGTCATCAATATTGACCTTGCGGATAATCTGGTCATCGGAAAGACCGAGATTGTCGCGCATGGCAATGATGCCCTGTTCGTGTGCATAGGTGTAACCTGCGCCTTCAGCCGGGTCGCTGATGTGGATAACGCCGATTTTGAAGTCAGCGTTTGCGGCGCCACCCTGGGGTGCGGGGGTCTTGGTGCACGCTGTGAAGGTAAACACGAGCGCCAGTGCCAAAAGGATTGCCAAAAGTTTTGCGTGTTTCATTTTGTTTTCCTCCTTAATTTTACGCTTTTGCGTTTTATAAACACGGCTAGAAAACCGTATTTTACACTTAGGCAAAGGATATGCTGCCGTCATCGCCCATAGAAGAAACAATGGCAAGAGATTCTACGCGAAGCCCCGTATCACGGACGATTTTGCCGCCGGACTGAAAGCCCTTTTCCACCGCAATGCCGGCACCGACGAGGGTAGCCCCTGCATCCCGTACAAGGGAAGCAAGCCCTAAAAGCGCGCTGCCGTTTGCCAGGAAATCGTCAATCAAAAGGACGCGGTCTTCCTTATGTAAAAACTCCTTGGAAACAATAATATCGTAAACGCGGCCGTGGGTAAAGGATTCCACGCGGCTTGTATATACGTCCCCTGCAATGTTTTTGGTTTGCGTTTTTTTGGCAAACACCACCGGCACGTTAAAATACATGGCCGCAAGGCACGCAATGCCGATGCCGGAGGCTTCAATAGTCAGGATTTTTGTAACGTTTGCCCCCTCGAAACGGCGGCGAAACTCCTTGCCCATTTCACAAAACAGGTTTACATCCATCTGGTGATTTAAAAAGCTGTCAACCTTCAAGACGTTGCCCGGAAACACCTTGCCGTCCTTTATAATTCTGTCTTTCAGTAATTGCATAAAAACCAAGGCCTCCAATTTAGCAGGAAAAGTATAGTCATATTTTACATGAAATCGACAAAAAAAGCAAGTTTTTTACAAATTTTATTCATATTTTTACCGGTTGACCCAGTTTAAAATTAAGTCTTTCGCTAAGGGTGCACAGGCAGAGCCCGTAGTCCCGGCGTTTTCGAGCACGATGGCAAGGGCAATTTGCGGATTTTCTGCCGGGGCGTAGGCAACAAACCAGGCGTGGTCCTTTTGCCCTTCGATTTCTGCAGTACCCGTTTTTGCGGCAACGGACATGCCGCTAATGCGCACGCCTTGCCCCGTGCCTTCCTCCACGCAAGCCTCCATCATTGCACCTACTTTTTGCGCCGCGGTCGAAGAGATGGCGCGTTGCCAAATGCGGGCGTCTTTTTGATAAACCGTTTCCCCGTCCTTTTCGGCATACTTTACAACATATGGCTCCATCATCACGCCGTCATTTGCGATGGCGGCGGCAATCATTGCCATATGGAGAGGTGACGTGGTGGTTTGCCCCTGTCCGTACCCCACGGCTGCGACCTCTGTTCTTTCCGGCGAGCCGAGGAGGGTCGTACTTTCCCGAACAGGAATATCAAAGGGAATCTCCCCGTTAAAGCCAAAGTTTTCGGCGGTCTCTCTAAGCTTTTGGGCGCCCAGCATATCCGCGATGTGGGCAAAATACGTATTGGAGGATTTGGCAAACGCCGTTTCCATATCCAGTTCGCCGTAAGTTTTTTTATTATAGTTATAAATGGGCTGCCCGTCAATATAAAGGGGCTTAGTATCGTCGTATTCCGTGCCCTCGAGGCCGTTTTCCACTGCCGCCGCGGCAGTAATGATTTTAAACACCGAGCCGGGCACATAGTTCCACTGGGTGGCACGGGGGTAAAAGAGACCCGAAATTTCAGAAAGCTTTTCATAATCCTCGGAAAGGGTGTTGGGGTTAAACGAGGGGTTTGACACCATGCAGAGGACTTCTCCCGTCACAGGGTCAAGGGCTACCACGGACCCCTTCCTGCCGCCGAGCTTTTCTGCCGCTAGCTTTTGCAGTTCGTGGTCAATGGTTAAATGCAAATCCGAGCCTTCCGTATCCTCCGCGCCTAAAAGCGTCTGTACAAAGTCCGCCTGCCCACCGCCGAGGATATACTCGTTAAAGCTTGCCTCCAGAAGGGAACGCTGATACTGTGGATGGCTGTAGCCGATAAGCTGTGCATACAGACTGTCATAGTGATGGATACGGGTTTGTCCACCTGCATGCATTTCACTTTCCACAAGGCAGGTACCCGTGCGGTCATAAATACTGCCGCGTTTTACGGTTTGTTCCCGTGCATAGGTACGGGGATTACCGCTTGCATTGGCAAGGTCATGACTCTTGAAAATCTGAAAATATGTAAAGTAGAGCACAACGCCGGAAAATAAAATCAGCATTGCCATTAAAACATACACGGCTTTTTTATTAAATGTCATCGGAAATATCCTCCGTTCTTGCGGAAATTGCCTGCAAAATTGCAAGGGAAGCAAAGGAGGTGGCAAGAGAGCTGCCGCCGGCACTCATAAAGGGCAGGGTGATACCGGTTAGAGGAATCAGCTTCGTTACGCCGCCGATAATAATGAGCGCCTGAAAACCGAACATTACGCTTATCCCGAGGGCCACGGCTTTATAAAACGGCGTTTTTACCATGAGGGAAATTTTAATGCCGCGGTAAACGAGCATAAAGAAAAGGAACACCACCGCCGCACCGCCCAGCATACCGAGCTCCTCGTAGATGGCGGAGAAAATAAAGTCACTTTTTACTACCGGAACGCGCCAGGGCTGTCCCTGCCCAATGCCGGTGCCGGAAAAGCCGCCTGCACTCATGGCGTAAAGGGACTGGGCAATTTGATACCCCAGGTCATTTGTGCCCGTAAAAGGGTCACGCCAGATGGCAACGCGCTCCTGTATATGGGACATAAACTTATACCCCAAAAGGCCGCCGCCGCACGCCAAAACGGCGTTGATAAGCAAAAAGTAATATTTTGAGTCCATGACAAACTGCAAAACGAAATAAATCAGGAAATACAAAACGGCAGAGCCCCATTCGCGCTGGAGCACCAAAAAACCGAGATGCATGTAAGCATACGCCATAATGAGAATTTGGCGGCCGGTATGGGAATTATATAGGCGCATGACAAACTGCGCCGGACGCAGAAGAAACGGCACCCGTTTTCTCAAAAAGGCAAAAAGGGCGTCATGGGGGCGGTCGTAAGGTGCAGTAAAGAGCGCCGCAAGCCCCAAAATAAACAAAATTTTGATCGGCTCTGAGGGTTGTATACTAATGGGACCGAGGCTCAGCCAGTTTTTTGCGCCATTTACACGGCTCCCAAGGAGTAATGTGGCCATAAATAGGAAAAAAGCAAGCAGTGCATAGGCGGGAAAAAACTTTGGCCATGCCTTTATGCGCCGAAATAGGAGATAGATGATATAAAAGCCTGTCATACCCACATAAAACCAGGTAATTTGTGTGATTGCCTGGGAAGGGTCAAGACGGAACAGCATGACGATACCCACCGTCAAAAGGGCGGAGACAATTAAAAACAGATACTGGTCGCCCATGGAAAAAAAGACAATAAGCAAATAGGACACAAGCACAATCGCCAAAAGGGCAAGGGAATAGTAAAGTCCCGTCACATCCACGGCATTGCCGGTGAAAAAGAGAATGCCAAACCCTAAAAGGTTTATAAGAATAACCAGAAAAAGAGGGGTAAGCTTTCGGAAATTACGCATCGCCCATGTCCTCCGTTACAAAAATAAAAGAAAGCTGCCCAAGGTCAATTTTGTCACCACTGAGAAGCTCAATAGGGTCGCCCTGGGCACGCTTGCCGTTTAAAAACGTACCGTTTGTACTGCCCAGGTCCTGCAGATAGCAAGCCCCTTCACGCCAGATAAAGGCGGCATGCCGCTGGGATAAAAACGGGTCATCAATGGGAATTTCGCATCTTGTACCGCGTCCCAAAACGGAGTCTTTTAAAACCGGATAGTTTTCCTCTACGGGAAAGTCCAGTGTGTGGCGCAGATTTAAAAGCTTTATGTATGTGTGGGCGGCAATGTCGCTGTTTTTTCGGCGGCGCATTACCTCAATATCCCGGGAGACCATTTGTATAATTTTAATCATGAATAAATAAACTGCCAGCACAAAAACGTAAGAAAGCAGTTTTGCAATCAGTGAAAAAGGCATCGTGTTCTCCTTTCCTTTTTAATATCCATATTGTACCATACGAGAGGAGAAAATGCAACTTTTTTTCCGTTCGCCGCAGTTTATGGAAAAATCATCTTGACAAGGCGAAAAAATTTGCGTACAATAAAGGAGGCTAAAGAAAAAATACGGAAAAGGAGAGAAAGTATGGCAACATTTTATTTAGACAAAGCAAATTTTACAGATGCGGAAAAGCAGATTATTTCCCATGGAGACATTCGCGTCAGCACGTTTCGGTATTCTACCGGCACCGCAGCGCTCAAAGTAGAAAATAAGCGTGGTTATTTTACCGTTTTGCCGTTTTGGGGGCATCAAATTTGGCGTGCAAACTTTGACGGCATTGATTTGCATATGGATACAGGCCTTGCGGAGCCTACGGAAGTGGAGCAGTTCCTCGAGTCCTATGGTTGCTTCGTGATGCATTCGGGCCTTTCGGGCGTAGGCGCACCGGGGCCGGAGGATAGTCACAAGCCCCACGGCGACCTGCCTGTTGCAGCCTTCAAAGAGCCGAGAGTAGAATGCGGAGAGGATGAAGGCGGCCGCTATGTAAAGGTTCTTGCTACTTTCCATAAATATAAAACATATTCCGATAACTATAAATTTACTTCCGGCTATAAGCTGTACGAAAATGGTGCTGTGATTGCGTCTTCCGTAAAAATCGAAAACCTTCGCAAGAGACCTATGGAATACGCCTATCTTTGCCATATAAACTTCATGCCCTTTGACGGGGCAAAGCTTTATTGCACCGCCCCTTGCGATAAGGACCATCTGGAGGTCTTTAAAGCAATTCCGGCGTCCATGCCCGAAAAGGATGCCAGGGCACTTTCCGATTATATGGATAAAATGCAAAACACCCCCGAGGTGCATTACACCGTGGACTCCAAAACCCAGATGTATGACCCGGAAATTGTTGCCAGAATTGATTATCTGGCAGATGAAGAAGGCTATGCCCACACCATGCAAAAACGCACGGACGGCTATGCCTGCTATGTTAAGCACCCTGTAGAGCCATTAAATAACAGCCTGCGCTGGATTTCCCGTACCCAGGATGAAGAGGCCATGGGTATGGTACTGCCTGCAACCGCTGACAATAAGGGGTATACCTACGCGAAAAAAGCAGGAAAAATCCGCACCATCGAAGGCGAGGGCACGCTGGAATTTACGATTTCCTTTGGTCTTTTAGTGCCTGGGGAAGCAGATGCAATGCAAAAGAAAATTGAGAAGGTGCTTACAAAATGATAGACGCCATTGACTATAAAATTTTGCATTGTTTAAAGAAAAATGCAAGACAGAAAGCGTCGGTAATCAGTAATGAAATTAACCTTTCCGTCTCAGCCGTTTTAGAGCGCATCCGCAAGATGGAGAAAAGTGGTATTATCGAAGGATATACCGTGACGCTGGACCAAAAAAAGCTTGGGAATGATATGACGGCGCTTATGGAGGTAAGTCTTGAACACCCACGGCACTATGACTCGTTTACGTCCATGATTCGGGCACATGAAAACATTATTTCCTGTGACTATTTAACCGGGGACTTTGATTTTATGCTGAAAATTTTGACGGATAGCTCCGAAAGTCTGGAGGCCATCCACCGCCAGGTCAAAAGCCTGGCAGGCGTTTCCGCCACCCGAACGCATTTTGTTTTGAAAAACGTAAAAAATGAGCAGACTGTTATTCCAAAGTAAATAGAACATGAAAACGGAGTCGTGCAATGCACGGCTCCGTTTTTGTTTTTATATTCGTTTATTGCGCCTCTTCATGCGCTTTGTCCACCGTTTCCCATATAGGTGCTTCAATGCTTTCGGCGTCGGATTTTGCAAGGTGGAGAAGGTACTCTATATTTCCCTTCGGGCCTTTTACGGGCGAAAAGTCAAGACCCAACACGGAAAAGCCCGTTTCCTTCGCAAAAGCAATCACGTTTCCAATAACTTCCCGATGGGTTTCCTTATCCCGTACAACGCCCCCTTTGCCGACCTTTTCTTTCCCGGCTTCAAACTGGGGCTTTATAAGGCAAACCACCTCGCCGCCTTCGCGAAGAAGCGTATGGGCGACGGGAAGGACAAGGCGAAGGGAGATAAACGAAACGTCAATGCTGGCAAAGTCAGGATTTTCCGGCACTTCCTTTTCCGTAACATACCGAATATTGGTGCGCTCAAGATTGACAACGCGCTCGTCGGTACGCAGGCTCCAGGCAAGCTGGCCGTACCCGACGTCAATGGCATATACTTTTTTCGCGCCGTTTTGGAGCATACAGTCCGTAAAGCCGCCGGTGGAAGCACCGATATCCATACAAACAGCGTTTTCCAGAGAAATGGGGAAGGACACCATGGCTTTTTCAAGCTTTAACCCGCCGCGGCTGACATAGCGGAGCGTATCCGTCCGCACCTCGACTTTGTCGCTGTCCGCAACAGGCTGGCCCGCCTTGTCTGCTTTCTGCTCATTGATATAAACGTCCCCGGCCATAATGACGGCTTTCGCCTTCTCACGGGTCGGCACAAATCCGTTTTCCGTTAAATATACGTCCAGCCTTTGTTTCATGCTTTTACAATCCTTTCTGCGTCCGCGGCAAGACTTGCGGCGTCCAGCTTATATAGTGCATAAAGTTCCTCTATAGTGCCTTGGGGGACAAACGTATCAGGGAATGCTTTGGTATATACGCGATACCCACCGAGTGCTGCGGCAATTTTTTCGCCGATGCCACCGGGGGCAGTATTATCTTCAATCGTAATGATGCGCCCCGTTTTTTTGACGGAAGCGGTAAGACAGGGAATATCAATGGGCTTTGCACAGCGTAGGTCAATTACCTCGGCGCTTATGCCTTTTTCCGCAAGAAGAGATGCGGCAGAAAGTGCCGTATGGGTCATGCGGCCGAGGGCGGCAATCGTCACGTCCGTACCTTCTCTAAGGATTGCCGCCTTGCCAAAGACAAAGGGCGGCGCGGAAAGGGGAGAAAGCGAGCCTCTCGGGTACCGAACGGCAATGGGGCCATCATGATTTTCTACGGCATAGCGGAGCATTTCTTCCAAACCATTCAAATCTGCCGGCGCGAGCACCGTCATGTTCGGAATATGGGTCAGGAACGAAAGGTCAAAAATCCCCTGGTGGGTTTCGCCGTCACCGCCTACAACCCCTGCCCGGTCTACTGCCAGTACCACATGGCCGCCCGAGAGGGCAACGTCATGCACAAGAGAATCATAGGCGCGCTGGAGAAAAGAGGAATAGATAGAAAGCACAGGGAGCATACCGCCTGCAGCAAGGCCTGCGGAAAATGTGGCGGCGTGGGCTTCGGCAATGCCGGTGTCAAAAAAACGGTCAGGATATTTTTGCATAAATTCGCCAAGACCCGAAGAATCCGGCGTGGAAGGCGAAATGGCGACGAGATTTGGAATTTTCTCCGCAAGGGACACGATGGTTTTGCCAAACCGAGTGCTACAGCTCTCTGCTGCAGATTTTTCGGGGGACACGGCGTGATAGAGGGAGGGCGTCTCCTCGGCAGGGGCATAGCCCTTCCCCTTTTTCGTTAAAACGTGCACTAAGACGGACTCAGAAAGTCGCTTTGCTTCTTCAAGGGTATCGCAAAGCTGACGAATATTATGCCCGTCCACAGGGCCGAGATATCTACACCCAAGCTTTTCAAAGACAACGCCGGGCGTTACGCAATACCGCAAAAGTCGGCTGAGTTTCTTCATCGCCAGCGCGGAGGGCTTTCCAAGTACGGGAATGCGGTGCAGAAATTCACTCGTTTCCCGCTTGACTGTATAGTAAGCAGAACGTGTACGGATTTTATTTAAGTACTGGGAAAATCCGCCCACGACCTGCCCGATAGACATTTGGTTATCGTTTAAAATGACAATGACCTTGTGCTTGCAATGGGCAATGTGATTCAGCGCTTCCATGGAAAGCCCCCCGGAAAACGCCGCATCGCCGATGACAGCAATCGCCTCGCCGCCTTTCTGCTTTAAATCCCGTGCCGCCGCAAAGCCGAGGGCGGCAGAAATGGAGGTAGAGGAGTGGCCGGTGTCAAAGCAGTCATATTCGCTTTCCGCTTTTTTGGGAAAGCCGGACAAACCGCCAAACTGCCGTAAAGAAGCAAACTGCTCTCTGCGGCCGGTCAAAATTTTATGTACATAGCTTTGATGTCCCACGTCCCATATGATTTTATCGTGGGGCACAGAAAAAATACGGTGCAGTGCGACCGTAAGCTCGACTACACCGAGATTCGAGGCAAAATGCCCCCCTGTTTTCGGAACATTTTCAATTAAAAAGGCTCTGATTTCGGCACAGAGCTTTTCTAATGTAGGCACGTCCATCGCCCGAAGTGCGGACGGGGACTCTACCGAAGAAAGAAGAGTTTCCATATTATTTCCTGCTTTTCTTTAGTCGGAATGAAAACAGTGCAAGAAATTTACCGATATAAAAAACAAATTGGTTGCACTGATTGATCGCAATGGTTTTCCCGAGGGCTTTGCCACCCACCGTCAGGGCGGAAACGGTGCCCGTAACAAACAGGCTTGTAAGGAGCGAGGGGAGAGAGTAATTCGTTACAAGCTGAGAAGCGATAAAGCTACCCGTGGCACCGCTTACGATGCCGCAGATATCCCCTACAACGTCATTACAAAAGTTTGAAACCTTTTCCGCATTGCGTATAAGGCGAATGGACTCTGCCGCTCCGCGGACACGGTTTGAAGCCATGGCGTGAAACGGGGCTTCTGCCGCCGTGGTGACTGCAATGCCTAAAATATCAAATATAATACCGAGAAATACGATGGTCAGCAAAATCAAAAACGCCACCGTCATGGCCACATTCCCAAGGAGAGAAGAGGTTACAACGGTAATGGAAACAGAAAGAAAAAAGGTTAAAAGAATCGTCGTAATAATCCAGGACACGCTTACCTTTCGGCGCAGCGTGTGACTGCTTTTTACTTTCATTTTCCTGCGTTTATGGGGCACATCCTCTTTCACGATACGTCTTCCTTTTATAAAAAATTTGGTGGTAGAATACGGAGTAAATTTTGCGGCATAGGTCCGAGACGGATTTCCCACTTCCGTGCCCGCGCGTCGCCGCTCCGGGCCGTTTCCGATTAAACAGAAGCCGAGCCAGAGGCTCGATTCGGATTGCCACTTAGTCCGCACTGCAATCCTCCGTATTCCACAGGTTACTGAACAGCCTAGGAGATTTCCTCAACAGTCAAACCGACTCTTAGCCTTTTTTGCAGATAGGATTTCAAACAGCAATATCTCCGATTTGTTGGCCGACAAATCGGGGCATGAACCGTTATCCTTCATACCCACGCAAGGCAGGCTACTCTGCCCACAGCGCCAATACGGCACCGCATGGCAGGTTTACTCCTACGCCGTACTCCGCCCTGTCGCCCACAAGGGACGAGCAGAGGTAGAAGCACGTACGCAGGTCTCCACGGAAAAGGGGTCAACGCTCGCATGCCATTGCGAATCGCCCCTAAACCTTAACCCCCAGCATCGACCCCCGACTGGGCGTCGAAAGCCAACACCAGGAACTTCATCGATATGCCCTTCTACGGATTTTTAGGCCCGTCTTGGGAACCGGCATCCTGACTAGGATACTGCACCACCTTTCCATGCAGTATATCATATCTTTCGCACTTTGTCAAATTTTATAACGCTTTTTTTCGCCCGACAACGCATCGCGCATTGCCGCCGAGATCATATAAAATTTCGGTGTTTTCAAAGAAGGGGTCCAGTATAGCTTTGACCTGCTCCCCTTGCCTGTAGCCGATTTCAAGTCCTAGATATCCCCCGGGGGCAAGGGCGCAAAACGCTTTTTCGACAATCACGGGATAAAACAGAAGTCCATCACTGCCCCCGTCAAGGGCGGAAAAAGGCTCGAAATCGCGCACGTCCTTCGAGAGTGTAGAAATCGTATCCGTTTCAATATAGGGGGGATTGGATAGAATGAGGTCAAAGCGTGCGGGCAGCGCATCCTTTAAAATGTCCAGATGTAAAAATTCGGCCTCTACGCCGTGCCGGCGCGCATTTTTCTCACTGATTTCCAGTGCAGGCAAAGAAATGTCCGCCAAAGTCAGGGCTTTTACGGGCGTGTTTTTTGCAATGGAAATACCAATACAGCCGCTGCCGCAGCAAAGGTCAAGCACCCGTGCGTTTTCCGCGTGCTCGATTGCCCATTCTACGAGGCGCTCCGTGTCGGGACGCGGGATGAGCGTTGATTCGTCCACATAAAACGGCAGAGAGAAAAATTCCTTTTCCCCGAGAATGTACGAAAGGGGATAGCCTGTACGCCTTTTTTCGCACAAAGCAAGAAAAGCGGCCTGCACCGCATCCGGCACAGGCTCGCTGTAAAGAAATAACAGTTTTTCACGAGGCACGCCCATACAATGGGCTAAAAGCACCTCAGCATCCAGCCGGTCAACGCCGGCAGAGGATAAAAGCTGTCTGATTACCATTTGTCATCCTCCGGATTCCCCGTCAGCGTTTCGGAAAGGGCGGCGATGGCACATTCGATTTGCCCGTCGTCAGGCTCAATGGTGGTAATGTGCTGGAGCCACACACCGGGGGCAGAAATGATGCGGGTGAACGCATTTTCGTGGCGGCCGGCAAATTTAATCAGCTCATAGCCGATACCGGCAACAATGGGAAGTGTTAAAAGCTTAATGCCTGTGCGGACGAGGGGATTATCGGCAGTAATAAACATGGAAATGATAATGCCCACCAGTAGCACCAAAATCATAAACGAAGTGCCGCATCTCGGGTGAAAACGGCGCATTTTTCGCACGTTCTCTACCGAAAGGGGCAGGCCTGCCTCATAGCAAAATATGGTTTTATGTTCTGCACCGTGGTACATAAAAGTGCGGCGCATATCCTTCATAAGTAGCATAGCGCACATGTAGCCTACAAAAATGAGAATGCGAAGGCCCCCTTCAAAAATGCCACGCCAGATGCCATTGTCAAGAGAAGGCACCGCGTCCGCCAAAAGGCGAAAGAGAAGGGACGGCAGGTAAATAAACAGACCTACGGAAAGAAGCAGGGCAAACACAACGCTTGCCACCATAAAAAGGCTCATGATAAGCTTGTTCTTTTTTTCGTCCTTTTCCTCTTCTTCCTCAAGCCCTGCAATTTCTGCCGAGCGCATCAGGCACTTATACCCGTAGCGCAGGGAATCAATCATGTTAAAAATACCGCGAACGAAGGGAAGCTTAAAAAACTTTGCCCTGTTGTTTTCGGGGGTGGGCATGGTTTCAAGGACAATTTCCCCTTCCGGATTTCGTACTGCCATGGCAGTTGTTTTCGGTCCGCGCATCATAACGCCTTCTATAAGCGCCTGGCCGCCGATGCTTGTTTTATGTGTAGATGGTTTCATATCGTAATAACTCCTTTGTGTTTTGCATCCTTTCTTCCTTATAGTATAGCAGAAAAGAGTGTGGCGCACAAGAGATTTTTCCCGAATTTATAATTTGTTAAAAATTAGTCGGCAAAATACAAAATCTCGTCCAAGGCCTTCCGCTTTTTCGGGCGAAGGGTATCGTCTTTTGCGTAGCCGACGGCGATAATCAGCCGAATCCGATTTCCTACAGTATCGCCTAAAAGCGCCTTTACCTTGCCCTCGTCAAACCAGCCGAGAATACAGGTGGAAAGCCCGAGAGAAGTAGCAGCAAGGCAAAGATGGGCGGTGGCAAGCCCGATATCAATCGGGGCATACTGCTGGTCTTTGACTTTCCCTGCAATGGAAGCGGCAAGGGTGGCGCGTTCTTCGGAAATGACGATAAAGGCAGGGGCGTCATTTGTAAATTTATTCATGCCCATCCCCTGTGTGCACTGCGCAAGTGCCTCTCGTTTTTCGCCCGATACCACCGTAAAGCGCCAGGGCTGGGAGTTACAGGCGGACGGGGAAAGACGGGCTGCCTCTACCATGTGGCAGAGCAGTTCTTTTTCTACGGGGCGGCTGTCAAAATTACGGCAGCTTTCCCGTTTTTCTATGAGTGTAAAATAGTTCTGCATGAAAAACCCTCCTTTTTGCTTAGTATATCACACGGGAGGAGAAAAGACAACAGATACTTACACTTTTTCCCTCTTAAGACGGCGAATGGCGGCGACAAGGAGCGTAATAAGCGGCAGGAGCATTTCAAAAACACCAAAGAGGTAGGCACCCATATTTCGAAACCAGTCAGGAAGCGTAAGGCCTGAACGGAAGAGATACATAGCAGAAAGAATAGCCGCGGCAGAAAGAAACAAAAGGCATATACCGCGTTTTTCAAAGGTTTTTCCCAAGGTATCCTCCGCTGCCCGAATGGTGGCACAAAGAAGAACACTGATTTTAAAAACGCGCATGATAATTAGGGTAAAGGCAAACACGATTTCAAGACGGGAAAAAACGTTCATTAGATTGATAAGGCGAATTGCCTCGTACGTCGGCTCCGTCAAATAGGAAAGACCAATGCCGAGGGTGGCAATGTCCCGAAGAAAGGTGACGAGAAGATACGCACTGCCAAGGAGCAGTCCCCAGAGAAAGCCTTTTTTTACGTTCGCCTTTCTGTCCGCATACGGTAATAAAATCAAAAAAACGATGATTTCGCAAAGGGGTGCGGCGGCAAGGACGAAGGACCCTTGGGCGTATTTTTGCACGCCCAGTGTAAGAACGGGCAGAAAATTTTTAAGTTCCATGTTCGGAATGAGAAGAAGGGAATTTAAAAGGAGTGCGGAGGCCATGAAAACAAAGAATAAAAAAGCATTTCTTAGAATCACCACAATCCCCAGCTTTGCCGCGGCGGCACAGACGGCGGTGACTAAGATGAGGGTGACGAGCATAGGCGTTTCGGGCATAATAAATCCGGTAAAAAAGTCCCCGATATTTCGAAGGCTGACTGCTGTAAACCCGAGACAAAACAGGGTGTACACCGCGTTTAAAAGCCGCCCGAGATGTTTGCCGTATACGAGGCTGTGTATCTCCAGGAGCCCATAGCCGGGGAAACGCCGGATTAGTAGGATGTAAACGCCAATCACGGCAAGGCTTAGAAGAAGTGCTAAAAGGGCGGTAAGCCAGGAATCCTGAAAAGTAATTTGCGTTACAAAAACGGTAAAGAGAGAGGAACCGCCAATGAAGGTGGCAATCCCGAAAAGAAGCTGACGTGTGGTAAACATATGGTTCCTCCTTTATTTTACCGGCCTACCGATGCGTCCCGAGGAGTCAATTTTCGTTTTGACCTCCACCCGAACGGGCAGGTTATGAAATTCTGCATCTTGCATCGTTTCCCAGACTTTGGGGTGATAGCGGTAAAGTACGTCTGAAAATCCGAAAATATCTGCCCGAAGCTCCTGGCTTTTTTGGAGACAGGCACGGATTTCGCCTTCAATTTCTCCGGCAAATGCTCCGAGGAGACGGTCAACACCCTCTTTTGTGGTATAATTTCCCTTACCCCGTTCGCTCCCGAGGGCACCCTCTGCCTCTGCCTCCAGTACCATGGTAACGTTTTGGTTTTCGTCCACTTCCGCGCGAATACCGCCTTTGGCGCGAATGACCTCAATGCCCACCTTGTCCTCGTCCATGGGCACCATGAGGACTGCCTGTTCCACTTCGTTCATCGTCCAAAGAAGGCCGCGCGTTTCACGCTCGGAAAGCTCACCAATCATCTTATCACCGTCAAAAACGGCAGTTCCCGTCATGTGGAGCACGTCCTCGCCTCCCGAGTTATCAATTTCAATAATAGGAATGAGAGGTGCGCCTTTTTCGGCGGCAAGCTTATTCATATAATCGAATACCGTCACCGTCATACCCGTAGAAAGCTGCTTTTGGGCCTGAATCAGGTCATGGATGTGCAGTGCCGGTATACTTTGAAAGCCGGCGTTTACGTCCAGTACATCTGCACCCTTGCCACGGGCTACCAGCAGATGCATGTCTAGACGCAGCTCATGGTCACGCAGGAAAAAGTCCATATAATTGCCAAGACCCTCTTCCGCCGTTTCCTGCCCGAAAATGACTACATAATTATGTGCCATGTAGAGCTTGGAGCCGGACTTTGAAACAGAGGAACGAATGGAGGGAAACACATATTCTCCCGTAGAGGAAAGATTTAAGTAGGGCTTTTGGTCACCGCCGCCGCTTTTTCCTTCGCTGGCGGCGCTTATGGTGCGCGTGTTGGCAATCTGGGCGGTAATTTCGATTTCATCTTCCTTTTCGCCTTTGTCCACAGCAAAGCCCATCACGATTGCAATTTTGCCGATTTCCCGTCTGTTCCAGCAGCCGCAAAGGCTAAGGCACAGAAAAAAGGATAAAAGTATGGCTAGCGTTCTTTTCATGGCGACTCCTTTCAAGGTTTACTACGCCTGGGATTGCGCCGGGCGAGATTTGAAGGGCGCGTTAAAAGCCAGCGAAGGGGCAGGCGGAAAAGTGCGTCCTTGTTATCGGCAAGGTGAAAGGGAACAGCAGGGGAAAGATAGGGAATGCCAAAGGAGGACAGGGCGCCAAGGTGCAAAAGGAGAAGGAGAAGCCCCAGCGTCAGCCCCAGCCCCCCGAACACACCGGCAAGGAGCAAAAATAAAAGACGTAAAATCATGGAAGCGTTTGCCTGCGCCGGCGCGGCAAAGGCGGAAACGGCGGTGATGGCAACGGCGATGACCATGGGCGCACCGATGATGCCGGCACTAACTGCCGTTTCCCCGATGATAATGGCACCTACCATGCTCACCGCCTGCCCTGCAGGACGGGGCAGGCGAATACCGGCTTCTTTTAAAATCTCAAACACAATAATCATAATCAGCGCTTCAATGACGGCAGGGAAGGGCGTGTTGCCCTCTGCCGCCGCCATGGAAAGGAGAAGCTCCGTGGGGATAAGCTCTTGGTGAAACGTCGTCAGCGCTACATATAAAGGAAGCGCCAAAATACTAATCATAAACGCCGAGAACCGCACCATACGAAGAGCGGAGGCGAAAAGGGGCGCAATATAGTAGTCCTCCGTCGTTTGAAAATTCTCTACAAAAAAAGAGGGAGCAGTTAGAACGTAGGGAGAGCCATCCACGATAATTGCCACCCTGCCTTCGAGGAGCTTGCCTGCCACGGCGTCGGGCTTTTCGGAGCTTGCCATGGTGGAAAAGAAGGGGGAGCCGGGGTCGGCAATGTACTGCTCTATATAGCCGGAGTCTAAAATGCCGTCGGTATGAATGGTCGTGAGCCGTCGCCGCACCTCTTCCACAAGGGAGGGGTCGGCAATGTTTCGGACATAGCAAATGGTGATGTAGGTATTCGTCTTTTCGCCGACAATCATCTGCTCTAAGGTAAGAAACGGGCTTTTAATCTTGCGGCGCAAAAGGGCGGTGTTTGTCCGCATGTTTTCCACAAAGCCTTCTCTAGGTCCACGGAGAACCGATTCTGTCTGCGGCTCCTCGACGCTTCGCTGGGGAAAGCCCTTGGCGTTTATGATAATCGCGCCCGGAATACCGTCAATAAGGACGGCTGCGTCCCCGGATAAAACCCCTTGGATAAGGTCGCCGAATTTCTCAATGGGGCGGCTTTCGCCTGCTGTCATGTATAGGCTTTGCACTTCTTCCATGGTGCGGGGACGTACTGCTTTTTCTTCGCCGACAAAGCCGTCATACATCAGCGGCTTTACAATTTCCAGCGCAACGCGGTCCGCACGAATCAGCCCGTCAACGCAAACCATGACGGCCTCCGTTCGGCTTTGCCCAAATTGAAAACGGCGCAAAATCACATCGCCGCTGCCGCCAAACATATCTTTCACCAGTTTTATATTCACAGCCAGCTTTTTTTCAATTTTCATATTTTCCCAAGGGTTGTCGTCAATCCCGAAAGCGTCGTGTCTGGAAGAAAGTGCGTTTAAGATGGCAGCCAATTTCTTCATTTTAGGGGCTCCTTTCGCACGCTTTTTGCAATAGTTTGCCTTTCTTCTCGGAATTTATACCCTTTTTTTGCACACATAAAGCCCGAAAAATCGGGAAAAATAGAAAACGGCAGTGATTTTTCTGAAAAAAATAAAAAAAAGACTTGACAAAAGGCGGAGGAGTATGCTATTATATTTCTTGCGTCATGAAAGCGCTGGTGTAGCTCAATTGGCAGAGCAGCTGATTTGTAATCAGCAGGTTGCGGGTTCGAGTCCCATCACCAGCTCCAGACATTTGGAGGGGTTCCCGAGTGGCCAAAGGGGGCAGACTGTAAATCTGTTGTCAGTGACTTCGGTGGTTCGAATCCACCCCCCTCCACCAAAAAACGTGCAGTTTGCACATGTATGTAGATGGAACAATGAATATTAGCTGCACGCTGAGTATTCATTGTTTTTTTATATTCGCCCGGCGGATATAAAGCGGAGATACGATTATGAACGTAAAAAAGTTTTTTATAATTTTACTTTTGATACTGCTTGCAGCCGTTACTGCCTTCGCAGGCGTTGTTGTAGGCTGGGTGTACAGTTCACCATTTGCGTTCGGTGACCACGGCAATGCCCTGGCGGAAATCGGCAAGGATGGGATTGTAAATATTCTCGTTGTGGGGAAGGACCATGTGGGCGCCAATACGGACGTGATTATGGTAGCTTCCTTAAATACGAAAAGCCATAAAATTTCTATTTTGTCTATCCCCCGCGACACGCGTGTAAATTTCCACGGCGAGCGGAAAATCAATTCTGTCTACGGGTATGCCCAAAGCCGCGGCATGAAAAAGGAAGAGGCGCTGATAAACGTGGTATCCCAAACGTCGCGCCTGCCCATTCATTACTATGCCATTGTCAATCTCCGCGCGTTCCGCGATATTGTAGATGCCCTCGGCGGCGTGGAATATAACGTGGAGCGGCCGTATCACTACGAAGATGAATTACAGGATTTATATATTCATATTGACCCCGGCTACCAGACTTTATACGGGGAAGATGCGGAAGGGCTCATTCGCTTTAGAGCCGACTATATCGAGGGCGATATTAAACGCGTACAGGTACAGCAGGATTTTCTGTCTGCCATGTTACAGCAGAAACTGCAGCTGAAATATATTTCTAAAATTCCGGATATTTATGAAAAAGTTACAGAGAATGTAATTGGGAATCTGACGGTAAATGACCTGATTGATTTTGCAAAAGCGGCCATGTCCTGCGAGACCGAGACGTATACGCTTCCCGGGCATAATTCCACTACTTCTTCGGACTGGATTCGGGATGATGACGAAACGGACAGGCTTATTCGGGAGAATTTTGGATATACTGCCGAAAACTGAAAAAAGTCTTGCATTTAGGCGAAACATCGTATATAATTGTACTGCATGTGCAAAGGAGAGGGATTATGCGTTTTTTTGTTAAAAATTTCACTATACTTTTGTGCATTGTACTGCTTTTTCTTTCTGCGGGCTGCGCGAAAACGCCGCAAGGCGGGAGTGCGAGCACGGGGCAAGGGAACACGTTTAAGGAGGGCGAAATTGTGAATATTAAAATTACGATGGCAGACGGCGGCGAAATGCTGCTGGAGCTGTATCCCGATAAAGCACCGAAAACAGTTGCAAACTTTGTAAAGCTTGCGCGCGAAGGCTTTTATGACGGGCTTACCTTCCACAGAATCATTGAAAACTTTATGATTCAGGGCGGAGATCCTTTGGGTACAGGCATGGGCGGCGCGGATGAAAACATCCCCGGCGAATTTGCCTTAAACGGTTTTAAGCAAAACGATATTTCCCATAAGCGTGGCGTTATTTCCATGGCACGCGCCCAAAACCCCAACAGCGCAAGTTCCCAGTTCTTTATTGTACACGCAGATTCCACGTACTTAGACGGCCAGTATGCCGCATTCGGTATGCTGAAAGAGGGCTTTGACGTTCTCGACCGTCTTGCAAAAACGCCTGTCGGCATGGACGGGCAAACACCCACGGCCAAGCCGGTGATTCAAACAATCACCGTTGAATAAAATAAATGGAGGTATGGCAAAATGGCAGTAAAAGTAGGTATTAACGGATTCGGCAGAATCGGCCGTCTCGTATTCAGAGCGGCAATGGAAACGGGCAAGGTGGATATTGTTGGTATCAACGATCCCTTTATCGATGTAGACTACATGGTTTACATGCTCCGTTATGACACAGTTCATGGTCAGTTTAAGGGCGATATCGCAGTTAAAGACGGCAAGCTCGTTGTAAACGGCAAGGAAATCGCAGTTTACGCTGCAATGAACCCCGAAGAAATCGGCTGGAAGGAATGCGGCGCAGAATACGTTGTAGAATCCACAGGCGTATTCACAACCACAGAAAAGGCTTCTGCTCACCTTAAAGCAGGTGCAAAGAAGGTTGTTATTTCTGCTCCCAGCGCAGACGCTCCCATGTTCGTTATGGGTGTTAACAATGACAAGTACACAAAGGATATGACCGTTATTTCTAACGCATCCTGCACAACAAACTGCTTAGCTCCTTTAGCTAAGGTTATCAACGACAACTTCGGCATTATCGAAGGTCTTATGACAACTGTTCATGCAACAACTGCAACCCAGAAGACCGTTGACGGTCCTTCCAAGAAGGACTGGAGAGGCGGCCGTGGCGCAGCTTTCAATATTATTCCTTCTTCTACAGGCGCAGCAAAGGCTGTTGGCAAGGTTATTCCTGAGCTCAACGGCAAGCTCACCGGTATGGCATTCCGCGTACCCACAGCTGACGTTTCTGTTGTTGACCTTACTTGCCGCCTCGAAAAGGCAGCAAGCTACGAAGACATCAAGGCTGCTGTTAAGAAGGCTGCTGACGGCGAACTGAAGGGTATCCTCGGTTACACCGAAGATAAAGTTGTATCCTCTGACTTTATCCATGATTCCCGCACCTCTATCTTTGATGCAGATGCAGGTATCAGCCTCAACGATAACTTTGTAAAGCTCGTTTCCTGGTACGATAACGAATGGGGTTATTCCAACAAGGTTGTTGACCTCATCGCATATGCTGCTAGCGTAGACGCACAGTAAGAATCGTCTTTTAAAAGGGTTACCTTCGGGTAGCCCTTTTTTACGTTTATGGATTGACTTTTTTTCTAAAATCCGTTATACTGGTAGGGACAAAAGAGGAACGGAGAAAAAACATGAAAAAAGCGGAACTTTTGGCACCGGCAGGGGACCTTGAGCGCCTGAAGGTAGCAATTTTATATGGAGCAGATGCAGTCTATATCGGCGGCGAGGAGTTTTCTATGCGAACGGCATGCGATAACTTTACGGCCGAACAAATGAAAGAAGGTATAGCCTTTGCAAAAGAAAGAGATAAAAAGGTGTATGTGGCACTGAACGTCATTATGCGCCAAGGGGATATGGACGTTTTGGGCGAGTATGTGCAAAATCTAGAGAAATTAGGTGCGGACGGCGTCATTGTCTCGGACCTTGGTGCCTTCCGGCTTATCCGAAAAGCCGCACCCAATCTCCCCATTCACGTCAGTACCCAGGCGAATATCACGAATGCCGAGACGGCGCGTGCGTGGTACGAGATGGGGGCGGAGCGCGTCGTCCTTGCAAGAGAACTGACGCGGGAAGAAGTTATCTCTATTCGAAAAAACACCCCTTCTGACTTAGAACTTGAAATGTTCGTCCACGGGGCTATGTGCGTTTCCTATTCAGGCAGATGCCTTTTAAGTAATTACCTTATCGGCAGGGACGCAAACCGGGGGGACTGTGCCCAGGCTTGCCGCTGGAAATACACCCTCATGGAAGAAAAACGTCCCGGCGAATATATGCCGATTATTGAAAATGACCGCGGTAGCTACATTTTTAACGCCAACGATTTGTGCCTGCTCGAATTTATACCGGAAATTTTAGAGGCAGGTGTATCAAGCCTGAAGATTGAGGGCAGAGTCAAAACCGAATACTATGTGGCAACGGTGGTAAAAGCGTATCGGCAGGAAATAGACCGCTATTATGAAAATCCCGAGAAGTACACCCTTTCCAAGGAAGCTATGGAAACGGTTTGCAAGGTAAGCCACCGCAGATATTGCCACGGCTTTTGGACGGGGGAAGCCAAAAACGGCTGTCAGTATCTCGAATCCAATTCCTATGTGCGTGATTACCAGGTGGTGGGTATGGTTACAGAAGAAGAAGATGGGTTTTTGCGCTTTGGGGTTCGTAATAAATTCTCTGTAGGGGACACCTTGGAAATTATGACGCCTGGGGGAGAAACATACACAAAACCCGTTACGGAACTCTATAACGAGGCGGGGGAAAGCATTCCTGACGCACCCCACCCCATGATGACTGTCCGTATTCCCATGGCAGGCAATTTCCCGAAATATTCCATGATTCGCAGGAGAATATGAGGTGATTTTTAAACAATTTATAAATTTTTCTTGACAACAGAGGAAGAATTTAGTATACTATATCTATCGCATATGGGCTTTGCTAGGAGGAATGGAATGCAAAACGAAGTGCGTCCGGAGAAGTTCGAAGCTTTGACCGACGAAAGGCTTGCACAGCTCTCGCAGGCGGGAGATGACGAAGCGACGGAATATCTTCTTTCCAAATATCGCACACTGGTACGGCGGAAGGCGAGAACGTATTTTCTCATCGGTGCCGACAGGGAGGATATTGTACAGGAAGGTATGATTGGGCTTTTTAAGGCTGTGCGGGATTATAAAGAGGACAGGCAGTCGGGCTTTCGGGCGTTTGCGGAGCTTTGCATTACACGCCAGATTATTACGGCAATTAAAATGGCAACACGGCAAAAGCATGCACCGCTAAATACCTACGTTTCCTTAAATCGCCCCTTAGGCTTTGAGGAATACGAGCTGACGCTTCTTGACGTTGTCAGCCGGGAAGAACAGGTGCTGGACCCCGAAGAAATTGTTATTCATCGGGAGCAGTTCACCGATATCGGTGCAAAGCTTTCCGGGATTTTAAGCGCGTTTGAGCGCAAGGTGCTTTCTCTGTATATCCGGGGAGAGTCCTATCAGGAAATCGGTGCCGTTTTAGGGAAAGAACCAAAATCCATTGATAATGCCCTGCAGCGCATCAAGCATAAAATCCAGAAATATGTGGAACGATATCCAAAATGATGCGGGTATAGCTCAATGGTAGAGTTCCAGCTTCCCAAGCTGGCTGTGCGGGTTCGATCCCCGTTACCCGCTCCAACGCTTCGATGCGTTTATATGCCCAAAGCTTACGGTGAGCACTGTGCACGGCACAGGAGGGTCGGTTCGACTCCGGCGGGGGTAACATTCATTTATTTCAAAGTGAGGAGATCATTATGTTCGAGGACAAAACATTAGTTTGCAAGGATTGCGGTAAGGAATTCGTTTTTACTGCAGGAGAACAGGAGTTCTACGCAGAAAAAGGCTTCCAGAATGAACCCATGCGTTGCAAAGAATGCCGTATTGCGAAAAAGCAGGCACTTCGTGAAAATCGCGAAATGCACACAACTGTTTGCGCAGCTTGCGGCAAAGAAGCAAAGGTTCCCTTCATTCCGAAGAATGACAGGCCGATCTATTGCAGCGAATGTTTCGCAAATCACCAATAATCTCTCACTTTGAGAGTTATACTGTGTGAAAAGAAGGGCACGCAAGTCTTTTGCGTGTCCTTTTCTCAAACATAACGGCTATTCTCGATGAAAGGAAAATGCATATGAAAAAAACGTTGGCCTTCATACTAACTGTACTTTTTATATTTCCTACTGTTTCCTGTAAAAAACAGGAGAATACGTCCCGGCCTACGCCGTCCCCTGCAGTTTCTCTCGATGAAATCGAGAAAATATACGAAACAGACCCGAATGGCGCGGCGTGGACCATGCTTTCCGGTATGTCTTTAGATGAACGGATTTATCAGCTCTTCCTGGTGGCACCCGAAACCCTTTCCGGCGGTACGCCCGTGACGGAAGTGACGGATGCAGTGCGTGAAGGGCTTACAAAATACCCCGTGGGGGGCGTAGTGCTATTTGGGGATAACATCGAAAACCGTGACCAGGTGACAAAACTCATCGGAGACATGCAGGGTGCCTCGAAATATCCCCTCTTTATGGCGGTGGACGAGGAAGGCGGTACGGTTTCAAGACTGGGTAGTAAGGACGGAATGGGTGTGTCATCTCAGCCACCTATGCGCGAAGTCGGGGACGGCGGTGACGCACAGCGTGCATATGAAATCGGCAAAACCATTGGTACGGAAATTCGCGCCCTTGGCTTTAACGTAAATTTTGCTCCCGTTGCCGATACCCTTGTAAATCCCGACAATACGGAAATCGGCTCCCGTTCCTTTGGTACGGACCCCATGGTAGTTAGCATCATGGTGGAAAATATGGTCAAAGGCCTTCGGGAAAGTGGCATGGCAAGTGCCGTCAAACACTTCCCCGGTCACGGCAGTGCGGAAACGGATTCTCACAGCGGCAGAGCCAGAAGTACGCGCACCCATGAAGAAATGGCAGTCAGCGACCTTTTGCCCTTTAAAGCCGGGATTGAGGCCGGGGCGGACTTTGTAATGATTTCCCACATGGTCAACAAGAGCATTACAAAAACCGATATGGAATGCTCCATGTCCACAAACGTGATGACAAATATTTTGCGAAACACCATGGGCTTTCCCAATATTATTATTACGGACTCCCTTTCCATGGGTGCCATTACCGGATACTTCTCGGCAGGGGCTGCGGCGGTAACGGCGTTTGAGGCAGGAGCCGATATGCTGTTGATGCCGGCGAACATCGAAGAAGCGGCGGCAGCAATTCGAGGTGCCGTGGAAAGCGGAAGAATCAGCGAAACGCGCCTTAACGAAAGCGTTTCCCGTGTTTTAAAGGTAAAACTGGAGCGAGGCATTCTCTAGAAAGGAGTAGCCTATGGGATTCGTACATTTACATGTGCATAGCGAGTACAGTCTCCTTGACGGTGCTTGCCGTATTCGGGACCTTGTACAAAAAGCAAAGGCGGAGGGACAAGCAGCGCTTGCCCTTACGGACCATGGCGTTATGTACGGTGTCATTGATTTTTACGATGCGGCCATGGAAGCCGGCATTAAACCGATTATCGGGTGTGAGGTGTATACCACCGACGGCGACCGCACGCAGAAAACAGCAGGGCGTGACGAGGAAATCGGGCATCTTGTGCTGCTTGTAAAAAATGAAGAGGGGTATAAAAACCTCATTCGTATGGTATCCGTAGGCTTTACAGAGGGGTTTTATTATAAACCCCGTGTAGATATGGAAACACTTCGGGCAAATAGCGGCGGGCTGATTGCCCTTTCTGCATGTCTTGCAGGGGATATTCCCCGTGCCCTGCTTCGCGGCGAGTATGACGACGCGAAAATGCGTGCCCTTCGGTATAGGGACGTCTTTGGGGAAGGGAACTTTTATCTCGAACTACAGGACCACGGCATTGAGGAACAGCGAAAGATAAATCCCCTGATCGTGCGGCTTTCGGAAGAAACGGGGATTCCCCTTGTGGCGACGAATGACGTCCACTATATTGAGAGAACCGACGCCAAATATCAAGACGTGCTCCTTTGTATCCAGACAGGGAAAAACGTCAGCGATACGGACCGTATGCGGTTTACGGGCGAAGAATTCTACTTAAAGAGCGAAGGGGAGATGGCGGCGCTGTTCCCCTATGCACGCGCTGCTATTTCCAATACCGAGAAAGTGGCGGACGCATGTAATTTTGATTTTAAATTCCATCAGCGCCTGCTTCCAAAATACGATGTGCCGGGCGGCGAGGACGCCTTTGCCTATTTAAAAGCCCTGTGCGAAAAGGGGCTTTCCGAGCGATACAAGACGCCCACCGATGAAGCCAAAGAACGCCTTTCCTATGAGCTTGGCGTAATCCAAAGCATGGGCTTTGTGGATTACTTTTTAATCGTGTGGGATTTCGTCCACTTTGCAAAGTCAAGCGGTATTGCCGTAGGTCCCGGCAGAGGCTCGGCGGCAGGGAGTATCGTGGCGTACAGCCTCTATATTACAGATGTTGACCCCCTTCGGTATCAGCTTCTTTTCGAGCGTTTTTTAAATCCGGAGCGCGTTAGCATGCCCGATATTGACATTGACTTTTGCTATGTGCGAAGACCTGAGGTTATTGACTATGTAAACCGCAAGTACGGCGCGGACCATGTGGCGCAGATTATCACATTTGGTACCATGGCGGCGCGCGGCGTCATAAGAGACGTGGGGCGCGTCCTAGGCATGTCCTACCAAGAAGTAGACGTGGTGGCAAAAATGGTGCCGAACGTATTAAACATTAAGCTGCGGGACGCTTTGGAAATGACGCCGAAACTCAAGGACTTATACGAAAATGACAGCCGTATTCGCGAGCTTATCGACACGTCCCTCGCCCTTGAGGGACTACCGCGCCATGCCTCTACCCACGCAGCAGGGGTCGTCATTTCCAATGCACCCGTTTCGGTGCATGTTCCGCTGCAAAAAAACGATGAAGTTATTACGACCCAGTTCCCTATGGGTACCTTAGAGCGGCTGGGACTTCTTAAAATGGACTTTTTAGGCCTTCGGAACCTTACGGTCATACAGGATGCCGCCGAAATGGCTGGCATCACCATGGACACGAAAAACATGGCATACGATGCGCCCGAGGTCTTTGCCCTTATCAGCCGCGGCGATACGGCAGGCGTATTTCAGCTGGAGAGCGCAGGCATGAAGTCCTTTATGCGTGAGCTTTCGCCGGACTGCCTGGAAGACGTCATCGCCGGTATTTCTCTATACCGTCCGGGCCCGATGGATTCCATTCCTACGTATATCCGCAATAAAAAGAATCCTGAGAAAATTACGTATCTGCACCCTAAACTGGAGCCTATTCTCCGCGTTACCTACGGTTGTATCGTCTATCAGGAGCAGGTTATGCAGATTGTACGGGACATCGGCGGCTACAGCATGGCACGGGCGGACTCTGTTCGTAAAGCCATGAGCAAAAAGAAAACGGACGTTATGGAAAAAGAACGGGAAGTTTTCATAAACGGCCTTATAGAGGACGGAGAAATTAAAATTGCCGGTGCTGTGCGAAATGGGGTTCCGGCTAACATTGCCAACCAGATTTACGACGCTATGATTGACTTTGCAAAGTACGCCTTCAATAAGTCCCATGCGGCGGCGTATGCAGTATTGGCGTATGAAACGGCGTATTTAAAGTGCTTTTATAAAGTATACTTTATGGCGGCACTATTTAACAGCGTCCTTGGGAATATGGACAAAATTGCAGCATACGCGGTGGAATGTGAAAAGATGGGGATTCGTCTCCTGCCGCCGGATATGAATAAAAGCTATTATAAATTTACGGAAGAGGACGGCAACATTCGCTTCGGCCTTGGGGCTGTCCGCGGCGTCGGGCAAGGTTTTTCCGACAATGTGGCACGGGAGCGCGAAACAAATGGCACTTTTGCCGGTCTCGGCGATTTCATCGAGCGTATGCTCGGGAAGGATATGAATAAGCGTGCCCTCGAAGAACTGATTTGCGGCGGTGCGTTTGATTTTACGGGTGCCCACCGTGCCCAGCTTCTGGCAAGCTACGAGTCTATGCTGGAATCGAAGGCAGGACGTGCGAAAAATAACATTGCCGGACAGCTTTCCCTTTTCGGGGATGCTTTGCCCCAGACGGATACGTACCCGAACGTGCCGCCCCTTTCGGCGAAGGTGCGTCTTGCAAAAGAGAAAGAGGCGCTGGGCATCTATATGTCGGGCCATCCTTTGGATGCCTATAAAGAAGTGATTGCCGCCATAAAGCCGGTTTCTATTTTAAGCCTTAAGGACACAGAGGATAGCCCCTATCACGACCGCCAGCGGGTCGAGGTGGCAGGCCTTGTTTCCGGCAGAAAAAATAAAATGACAAAAAATAATGCCCTGATGGCATTCCTTACGATAGAGGATTTGACGTCTTCTATGGAAGTGATTGTGTTCCCCAAAGTGCTGACGGCGTGTGACGAGGCCGCGGCGGAAGGCGCGGCAGTGCTTGTTCGTGGCACCTTGAGCCTTCGGGAAGAAGAGGAGCCGAAGCTTTTGGCAGATGAAATTCGCCTTTTGCCTGCTGGCGGCGAAGTGGGAAGCAGTATCACGATAATGGTTAAAAAAGGAGAAGAAGGAAAAATAGACCGTTTTCACAAAACTGTCCTTGCCCACCCGGGCATGGATACTTTGTATCTTGCAGTAGACGGCAAAACGTATAAAACAAAAATGGGCGTTTCGAAAAGTGCCGCCTTCTTAAAAGCGGCGGCGGAACTTTTTGGGACTGACAGCGTAAAGGGAGAGGAGGAATCAGTATGACAAGAGAAAAACTCGCACAGCGAAAGCTTCCTGACTACACAAAAGGTGAAGAAATTGTAAACATGGTTTCCCACATCTTAGGCTCGGTGGCGGGCATAGTGTCGCTAACCTTGGGGCTTGTAATTGCCGTTTGGTTTGGGGATGGATATAGCATCGCCGGTTCCCTTGTGTACGGCATTGCCATGATTTTACTCTATACGTTTTCCAGCATTTATCACGGACTTGCAAGGCACCTTCTTGCGAAAAAGGTGATGCAGGTCATTGACCATTGCTCCATTTTCATTTTGATTGCCGGCACCTATACGCCCATTGTGCTCTGCGCCATACGGCGGTTTAATCCGTATCTGGGCTGGATTTTATTCGCGGCAGTCTGGGCGGCGGCAACCGTGGGCATCGTCTTAAACAGCATTGACATCGGCAGGTACAAGAAATTTTCTGCTGCATGTTATCTTCTCATGGGCTGGTGCATTGTGTTTGCCTATCCTGCCCTTGGTTTTCTCGTAAGCCGCGGCGGCACTGGGCTGCTTCTTGCCGGTGGAATTTGCTATACGGTAGGCGCAGGCTTGTATTATTTCTTTAAGAAAACCCGGTATATGCACTCTGTTTTTCATCTCTTTGTACTTGCTGGCAGTATTACACACATGCTGTATATTCTTTTGTATGTGCTGCGGGTAGAATAAAATGAAAATACATGCTATAGGAAGCCTTTCGGAACTGGAAAAGACGGAAAAAACGGGACTTTGCACCCTTCTTTATATGGAAAAGGGGAGGGGAAGAGTCCGCCTTGGGGACGCCGTTTATGAAGTAGGCACAGGCGAAGCGTTTTTGGTGCTTCCCGCCTTTTCCATAGAGAAGGTCGGGGACTGGCAAGGTGCAGAAGGGAAGTTTATCTCCTTTTCGGGCGGCGAAACACTTTCCACAGAAAACTGCACGCTGTATCCCGATGAAACGGCGAAACACTTGCTGCGGGAGAACACCAAAGAGAGTGCGGACGCGCTTTTTCTGCATCTTAAAAAAGAATCCAATGAGAAAGCGTTTTCCCCAACGCTTCGGGCATATATGCGGGAAAACTTATACACACACCTTTCTCTGAAAGCGACGGCGGCAGACCTTGGCGTCACCGTGCCGGCCTTGGAAAAGGCGTGCCGGGAGGCGTTTGGCCGTAGCTTTGGGGCGTATGTAGTGAAGGAACGACTGGAGCACGCAAAACATCTTTTGGCAAACCGAATGCTTTCTATATCGGACATTGCGCAGCGAATGGGGTATTCTTCTTCCCAGTATTTCTCCACGGCATTTAAAAAGGAGACAGGGCTTTCGCCTTCGGACTACCGAAAATATGTAATTAAACAATAAAAAAGGGACAGTTTACTGTCCCTTTTTTATATGAGCAAGCCTGTAAGCCGAGTTCTGTCAAAAGCAATCATCTATCTACGCCGCACATCGCTATGCGGCTTTAGCCACCAGTCGAAGAAGCGCCGGGCCGGCTTATCTCTTCTGTCGGTGTTGCACCGAGTGGGGTTTATACGGCCGGTATGTCGCCATACCGCCGGTGAGCTCTTACCTCGCCTTTCCATCCTTACCACAAAAAGTGGCGGTTGTTTTCTGTTACACTATCCTTAGAGTCGCCTCCACCAGACGTTATCTGGCACCCTTGCCCTATGGTGCTCGGACTTTCCTCACCAAAGCGAACGCTTTGCCGCGATTGCCCAGCTTACTCATATGGATAGTATAACACAGGAAAGAGAGCGTTGTCAACGGTTTTCTGTCTTCTATTGGTGCATGAGCTGCCGGAGCCTTGTAATTGCCCGCTTTTCAGCTCTGGAAACCTGCACTTGGGAAAGACCAAGCAGTTTTGCGGTTTCGCTTTGTGTTTTATCCCTGAAATAGCGGCATAAAATCACGTTCTTTTCTGTTTCGTTGCCGGTATCCAGAAGCCGCAAAAGGGTAACGCGATCTGCTGCCTTTTCGGCGATGTCCTCGCCCTCGGCAAGCACGTCCCCAAGCTGTCCCTCGCCGTCCCCGATCGGTCGCTGGAGGGAGTCCGGGATTTGTACCGCTTCCATTGCCGCCGCAATTTCTTCCATGGGGACGCCAAGTGCTTCGGAAACAGCGGAAAGCGGCACATCACCACCGGCTTTTTCAGAAAGGGTGCGGGCTGTGCTGGCGGCTTTTACGGCAAGCTCCCGTACGCTTCGGCTGACCTTTATGATGCCGCTGTCCCGAAGGTGCCGGCGTACCTCGCCCATGATCATAGGAACAGCATACGTGGACAGGGCAAGTCCTCGGGATAAATCAAACGCACGGACAGCTTTGATAAATCCAATTGCCCCAAGCTGAAAAAGGTCCTCGTCTTCTGTGCCTCTGCCACGAAAACGGGAGACCACGCTCCGAATCAGTGGCGCATTGTCTTTCGTGAGCGTTTCGAGCGCTGCTTCGTCACCGCTTTGTGCGGCACGAATCGCCTCGTATGTACCGTTATCCATGGATTCTTTTTGTCATTACAACGCGTGTTCCCTCGTCGAGCCGGGAGGAGACGGCGAGGCTGTCCATAAAGCTTTCCATCACGGTAAAGCCCATGCCGCTTCTCTCCAGATGCGGCTTTGAAGTATAGAGGGGGCGCATCGCCTTTTCTACGTCCGCAATCCCTCTGCCCTTATCGCGGATGATAAAGGTCAAAAGAGAGCCCTTACATTCCATTTCCAGGCAGACCTTGCCACTTCTGCCCTCATAGCCGTGAATAATGGCATTGGTTACGGCTTCGCTCACGGCGGTTTTAATGTCGGCGAGCTCTTCCACCGTGGGGTCCAGCTGGGCGGCAAAAGCCGCCGCCGCAACCCGCGCAAACCCCTCGTTTACCGATTTTGCTTCTAAAATAATTTTCACCTTGTTTTCCATCGTTTTCCTCCTTAAAGTCCGGCCGCGGCGGCGCTGACTGTTTCATACACGGGAATGATTTTATAAATCCCTGCAAGGGAAAGGAGCTTATCCGCCTCTTTTGACGGAGCTGCAATGCGCGTCGTGCCCCCAAGGGCGGCAATCATTTTATACCGTCCGATTAAAATACCAAGCCCGGAACTATCCATAAAGCGAAGCTGGGAAAGGTCGAAAATCAGATTCCGCATGCCTGCGGCACTTATGCGGCTTTCAAGCTCTTCACGTACATAGGAAGCGTTGTGATGGTCCAGCTCTCCGCGAAGCGTTGCCACCAGCGCTCTCCCCGTAGTTTTACATACGACTTCCATAAATAGCCCTCCTAAATCTGGAAATTTTTTACAGATAAATGGAGTATTCGCCCTCAAAAATAAAAATCCTTCCGCAAAAAAACACTACCTTTGTCGAATGGGTTTTTTTGGAAGAAAATTCAAAAAATTATGTAAACCAAAACAAAAGCAAACCAAAGCAGTAGCGAAAACCCTGAAAAAAGTTTTCCACATGAAAATGCCCTTTTTATCAAGTTATCCAATAAGTTATCCACATTATCCACACGAAAATGGCAGGTAAATTTCGGAATATGTGGAAAACTAAAAAGCGCATTTTTTCTGCGAAAATAGAGGTTTACAAAATTCTCATACTTCAGAAGAAAATAACAAAAAAATTTACGGAAAATCATGGAAATCTGTGATTTGCTCTTTTATATTCCGCCCATATGTGCTATAATACGCAGTAAGAGGTGAAATGTTCAAAATGAAGAAACGAATTGTATGCTTATGCCTGCTTTTACAGTTTATTTTACCTGTTCGTGCGGCGGAAATATGGTCGGAGAAAACAGAAAAAATTGTAACCGAAGGCGTACGGCTAATACAGGAAGAACAGTTTTCGACGGGTGGTTGGCAAAGTGTACACATACTGGAAATTGACCTTACAAATGAAAATTTGGAGCTTTCCACGCTTTTTGACAGCCGCGGTATAAGTAAAAGCAAAACCGTGCTGAAAATGGCAGAAGAAAATGGAGTGGTAGCAGCTATAAATGGGGACTTTTTCAACTGGACGGGCACGCCGCTCGGATTTACTGTGCAGGACGGCAAGGTAATTTCCTCTCCTTCCCATGACCCGGGCCTTGCCGCGTTTATGGAAACCGAGGACGGGAGCGTGCTTTTTGACTATGTGGATATGTCGCTCTTTGTTACTTGCCCTGCAGGGTATAAGGCAGAAATTATTCATATCAATAAATACCATTCCATGCAGTCCATGGTGCTGTATACATCCGATTGGGGCAAAAAAACGCCCGGCAGCCATGACGGTGTTTCCGAGCTTGTAGTCATAGATGGCATTGTACAGGAAATCCGTCTGGAGCAAGACGGCGTGGAAGTGCCGGAAAACGGCTATGTTCTAGCAACGTCTACCAAGACGAGCACATATCTTGTGGATAATTTCAAGCCGGGTGATGCGGTGGAGCTTTCCTACAGTCTTATGCCTGATATTGAAAATATAAAGACTGCAATTGGAGGCGGTTCGGTACTGGTTAAAGACGGCAAACGTGCGGAATTTACCAATATTATTTCCGGCACACATCCGAGAACGGCAATCGGCATTGATAAGACGGGCGAAAAATTGTTTTTAGTCGCGGTAGACGGCAGGCAGACGGCCATGGCAGGCTTTACCCAGACACAGCTTGCAGAGTACATGATTTCCCTCGGCGCTTATGGGGCACTGAATTTGGACGGCGGCGGCAGTACTACCATGGTGGCGAGAAACGGGGAAACGGGGACCCTTGAGGTTGTCAACACGGTTTCGGACGGCGCGCAACGTCCCGTTTCTACCGGCGTTGGCGTGCAGTTTACGGGGGAAGTAGGCACATTTACTTCTCTCAAAATCAGCGTCCATGGCAGTCCCGTTCTTGAAGGCGGCGAAGCGCATATAAGCCTTGGTGCCTATGATGAGTATCATAACCCCGTATATATAGCAGACAGAGAAATCACCTATACGTCGGACGATGGCGACTTTGTTGGTAACGTATTTTATCCGGCGCATATCGGAAAATGTACAATAGAGGTCGCGTGTGACGGCGTTACGGCATCGAAAGAGATTGACGTTTTGCCGCGGCCGACTGCCTTTGCAGAAGAAAAACCAAAAAGCGGCGAAAGTGTTTTGATTTTGCCCGGCAAAGGCGCGGAAAATACTTTCCTTGCCGGACTTGTAAATAAGAGGCTTACCCAAATGGCAGACAGTGAGGAAACTGTGTTTGCATTCGGACAATATAAGGGCACGGCGGCAAGGGAAGTATCACGCTTTTCTGCGACAGAGCTAGAAAACAGCCTGTTTGTCACCATAGATGCAGGGCTCGGCAGTATTCGGGAAGTGGACAGCGCGCAGTGGCGATACATTTTAGAGCTTTGTGAGAAAACGGACAAGAGAAACGTATTTTTCCTGCTGTCTGCACCCATTTCTGCGTTTACTGACGCTAAAGAAGCGGCACTTTTTGAGCGTGTGCTTTCGGAAACCTTGCGCGGACAAGGGACGGACGTATTTGTCATTACCACAGGCGAGAAAACAGAGCTTACGGAGAAAAACGGAATTCGTTATATTTCTGTTGCGAAAACGGCAGCTATATCTGCCGAGCATTTATTTGACGATGCAAAGCAATGCGGCGTTCGCCTGACAGTCGAAGGCGACAGTGTGCATTTTGAAACGGTACCGCTTTGGACACGGGAGGGACAGTAATGCGTTACCTTATAGGTATTGATGAAGAGCGTGGCGAAGGTGTACTTTGTACGGAAACGGGCATTGCGTTGCGGCATGTAAAAACGGAAAACGGGGATGTACTTCGGCTCATCGAAAATATGACAGAAAAAATGCCCGTTCCCACAAGGCAAACGGCGATACATATTTGCCTTGGGGACAGGGCGGACGGCGCGGCGTGTGACAGACTTGAGGCAGAAATTACAGCCAAAATGGGAGAGAAGACGGCGGTAGCTTGTGAGGATAGAATGGTGCACCGCCTATATAGCTGTTTTGAAAAGGATGAGCCGGGGGTTGTGCTGTATGCATTTCCCGATGCCGGTGCCGGCAGACTACATGAAGGCGGTCTTGCAGTTGTTGGCGGCATGGGCGCACCCGTTTGGAGTGCGGGCAGTTGTTATCTTCTGGCGGCAGACACCATTCGGGCGGCACTTTCTGCGGCAGATAAAACCGGGCGGCCGACGGTGCTTACGTCCCTTTTGGAGCAGGCGGTGGGGCTGCCAATTGAGGATGTAAGGCAAGAAATCAGCAAAATGACAGACGAAAAAATTGCTTCCTATGCAAGGCTTGCGGCAAAGGGCAACGCGTTAGGAGATGCGGTGGCAACAGAGCTGTGCGAGGCGATGACCGCGCCCCTTGCCGAATATGTGCGCGCCTTGTCTTTGTCGGGAGAAAGTGTGGCGGTAAAAATAACGGAAGTCCCAAGCTTTCTCCGTCCCTTTCTAAAAAAAGAACTTGGGAAACTGCTTGGGAAAGGCTTTACCCTCTCCTTTTCGGATGCACCGATTTTGCTAGGCGGCGTGCGCCGGGCAGGCGAGATGCTTGGACTTTCCTGCGGTGCGGACTTTTGCCGAACATTTCTGGAAACATATTCAGTTGTAAGAAAATAAAAAAACAGCTCGCCATTAGCGAGCTGTTTTCGTTTGCCTAAATATGTAGAATCATTTTTGCCACGGTAAAATAAAGCGCAAGAGCGCAGATGTCCACGATAGTGGTAATAATGGGGGAGGCCATAATGGCAGGGTCAAGCCCCAGCTTTTTTGCGCCGATAGGGAGAAGACAGCCGACAGATTTTGCAATAATTACTGTTGCCAATAAACTGATGCCGACTACAAGGCCGAGGGCAAAATTATGGTCATAGAAAAGATAGATGCGAAGGAGACTAACGAGAGCGAGAACGATGCCGCATAAAACGGCAATGCGAATCTCACGCCACCAGACTCTAAGGGCATCTCGCCCTTCGATTTCGCCAAGGGAAAGACCGCGGATAATAAGGGTTGAAGCCTGCGACCCACAGTTACCGCCCGTATTCATCAGCATGGGCATAAACGATACTAAAATGGGCATAACGGCGAAAGAATCCTGAAATTTCGTTAAGATTGAACCGGCGAAAATGGACGACAGCATCAGGAGCACCAGCCAAAGCACGCGGCGCTTTGCGTGGGCAAAAACGCCGGTTTTGAGGTACGGCGCTTCCGAAGGGGTCATAGCCGCCATAAGTTCAAAGTCCTCGGTGTTTTCCTGCTGCAAAACCTCCACGGCATCGTCAATAGTGATGATGCCAACAAGCCGCCGTTCCCGGTCTACAACGGGCAGGGACAAAAAGTCATATTTCTGGAAAAGGTTTGCGATGGTTTCTCTGTCCTCGTCCGTGGAAACATAGATGACGTTTGTATCCATTATATCGCCGACAAGGGCATCCGTGTGCGCCAGAAGTAAATCCTTGGCAGTAACAATCCCCTCGAGTTTCCTGTTTTCATCCATGACGTAGCAGGTATAAATTGTTTCTTTATCCGGGCCGGTGCGGCGAATGGTGTCAAATGCCGCCCCCACGGTCATTTCCTTTTTCAGACCCACAAACTCAATGGTCATAAGACTCCCTGCGGAGTCATCCTCATACTTCAGAAAGCGGTTTATAAGTGCGCGTTTTTGCCCGGTGGTATTTGCAAGCACACGCTTTACAACGTTTGCCGGCATTTCCTCAATAAAGTCAACGGCGTCATCGAGGAAAAGCTCGTCAATAATGCCGGAAAGCTCACGGTCCGTAATGCTTTCCACAATATGCATCTGCGTATCCGTTTCCATATAGCTGAAAACGTCCGCTGCCATACCTTTCGGGAGAAGTCGGAACACCCTTACGCAGTCTTCGTCCTCCAGCTCGTCAAAAAGCTCTGCCACGTCAACAATGTTCGCTTCCTCCAAAATAGAGCGAATTTTCATGTATTGCCGTGTTCTTAAAAGTTCTACAATGTTTTCAAACATAAAAAAAGCCTCCCTTCTACCTAGGGCGGCAAGCAGGAAACGGGGGCGGCAGAAAGCCGTCCGTCAGTTTTTCAATATGCCACCCGAAGAGGGCGGTCTATGCTATCGGAAAGACTTGCAGACTGCCCCCGTAAACAAAGTTTTCATCCATAATCGACCGGGATATCCGTCCACAAGCTCACTTCCTTTTCTCCTAAATTCTTTTACCAGTATATCACAAAAAATCGAGTTTGTAAAGATTTTTAAAAGAAAAAATGCCTTGCAAAGGAATTCCTTTGCAAGGCACCGGTGTTTATTGTATTTTTTCAAGCTTTGCGTACGTTGCCAGAAGGGTTTTCTTCCCGGCCGAAAGAAAGTTAATTTCAAGCTTTGTGTCATTACCTACGGGCACGGCAGAAAGAATGGTACCTTCCCCGAACTTCTTATGGCGAACGGTATCGCCAGCCTTAAGGTCACACGCGGTGGCTTTAGGGGCAGGGGATGCAAAGGAGACAATGGTTGTACCAAACTGTGCCGGCCGCACGCGGCGCGGTGTGACGGGGGGCAGGTCCACACTAAAGCTTTGCGCGCCTTCCTCCGCATACAGCGTTTCGGGAATATCCAGCATAAAACGGGAAACCCGATTTCGCGTAGTGGTGCCCATAAGGGTGCGGGTTTGGGCGTGGGTAATATAGAGGTTTGATTTCGCTCTTGTCAGCGCCACATAGCAAAGGCGGCGTTCTTCTTCAATCTCCGCGCTTTCGTACACGGCACGGAAGGAGGGAAATACCCCCTCTTCAAAGCCGGCAAGAAAGACGGTGGGAAATTCCAGACCTTTTGCCGTATGAATGGTCATGAGCGTTACCATGTCCATATCCTCGTCGTAATCGTCCACGTCCGAAACGAGGGCGATGTTGTCCAGAAAATCGGTTAAAGAGGATACTTCCGCTTCTTTTTCATATTTAAGCCCTACGGACAAAAATTCCTGCAGATTTTCAAGCCGCGCCGCATCTTCCGGATTCTCCGGATTAAATTGCGCGGTATAATTGGTTTTTTCAAAAATCAGCTTAATCAGTGCCGTGATGGATATTTCGCCTATTTCTTTTCGGATTTCTTCTATCAGTTCCGAAAAGGCGTGCATTTTTGCCCAAGACGAGCCAACGGCAGACGCGAAGGCATCGCTGCGAATGACGCCGTAGAGGCTCATTTCGTTTTCTTCCGCAATCTGCATGGCGCGCCCTAAAGAAGTAGCTCCAATGCCGCGCTTCGGCTCGTTAATAATGCGGGAAAGACTCACCGTATCGTCCGGGTTATGCACCGTGCGAAGGTATGCAATGATGTCCTTAATTTCTTTCGCATCATAGAAGCGGTGCCCTTTAATAATCTTATAGGGGACAGCGTTTAAAAGAAGCTGTTCTTCTATGGGACGGGACTGGACGTTCATGCGGTATAAAACAACCATATCGCTATAGGGAATCCCTTCCTGGCGATGGAGGCGGGCAAGCTCCGAGGCAATGTAGCTTGCCTCGTCATATTCCGTATTTGCGCGGTACTTTATAATTTTATTCCCTTCGCCGTTATCCGTCCAAAGGTGTTTACCGAGCCGCTCTGTGTTATGCGCGATGACCGCGTTTGCGGCATCAAGAATGTTCTGGGTGGAACGGTAGTTTTGCTCAAGACGGATGGTTTTGGCATCGGGGAAGGATTTTTCAAACTGTAAAATGTTTTGAATGTCGGCACCGCGGAATTTGTAGATACTCTGGTCCTCGTCACCGACCACGCAGAGATTTCTGTGCTTTTCGGCAAGAAGGCTGACAAGGCGGTACTGCACCGCGTTGGTGTCCTGATACTCATCAACATGAATGTACTTAAACTTGTTGCGGTAATATTCCAAGACTTCGGGACACTCCTCGAAAAGGCGTACCGTCAGGCACAAAAGGTCATCAAAGTCCACCGCGTTAAATTTTTTGAGGCTCGCCTGATATCGGGCATATACCTTGCAAAAGCCTTCCATGCGGAAGTTTCCCCGGTGAAATTCACTGTAGCTTTCAGGCGTCATCATTTCGTTCTTTGCAGCGGAAATGTTGGAAAGGCAGGCAGATACGGTATAGGTTTTCTCGTCCAGATTTAACGCTTTCAGACATTCCTTAACCACTGCCTTCTGCTCTGCGGCATCGTAAATCGTAAAATCCGCACCGTAGCCGATTTTCTCGATGTCACGGCGCAAAAACCGAACACAAGCAGAGTGGAAGGTACGCGCCCAGATATAAGCTGCGTCCTCGCCAACAAGCGTCTGCAAGCGGTTTTTCATTTCTGCCGCCGCTTTATTCGTAAAGGTGATAGCCAGTATGTTTTGGGGATTGACATGCTTTTCGCTGATTAAATAGGCAATTCGGTAGGTAAGGACCCGGGTTTTGCCGCTGCCTGCACCTGCCAGAACTAAAAGGGGGCCTTCCGTCGTTGTCACAGCCTCGCATTGTACTCGATTTAGTTTTGTCAGTAAAGTATGCATAAAAGTCCTCTCTCGTAAACAGAAAAAGGGCTGACCACAATGCACTGACCACGTAAAGCATTTTGCTTTGCGCCTTTCTCGCCTTGTGATGCAGCCCTTTATATATCTGTATTTTTTAGGCGTTCTTCTTTGCGATGGTTTCCAGTGCCTTTTCGGCGATGTTTTCAGCCGTCAGGCCGTACATCTTAAGAAGGGGAGCAGGCTTGCCGCTCTTGCCGAACTTATCCATGATACCGACGCGTGTGAGGGGTGTGGGTGCGTTTTCGGAAAGAACTTCTGCAACTGCACTGCCGAGACCGCCAATGATGTTGTGTTCTTCTGCGGTTACAACTGCACCCGTCTTCTTTGCACTCTTTGCAATCAGCTCTGCATCGATGGGCTTTATGGTGTGAATGTTGATAACTTCTGCAGAAACACCCTTTTCAGCCAGAATTTTGCCAGCTTCAATGGCTTCCTGTACCATAAGACCTGTTGCGATAATCGTAACGTCCGTACCTTCCGAAAGCACAATACCCTTGCCGAGCTCAAACTTGTAGTCAGCGGGGTCAAAAATCTGGGGAACGGAGAGACGGCCGAAACGGAGATAGAAGGGACCATCATTTTCGATTGCTGCCTGTACGGCTGCACGGGATTCCGTAGCATCCGCGGGGCTAATAACTGTCATGCCGGGCAGGGCACGCATTAAGGCAATGTCTTCGATTGCCTGGTGCGTAGGACCGTCTTCACCAACGGAAATACCGGCATGGGTTGCGCCGATTTTTACGTTGAGCTTCGGGTAGCAAACTGCGTTACGAATCTGTTCAAAGGCTCTGCCGGATGCAAACACGGCAAAGGAACTTGCGAAAACCGTTTTGCCTGCGGCTGCGAGGCCTGCGGCAGTTGTCATCATATTCGCTTCTGCAATACCCATATTGAAAAAGCGTTCCGGAAATACCTTTTTAAAGGAATCGGTTTTGGTGGACTTGGAAAGGTCAGCATCCAAAACTACAAAATCATGTTTTGCGCCAAATTCGGCCAGCGCTTCACCGTATGCTTCTCTTGTCGCTTTTTTATCAGCCATTTTAGTTTCCTCCCAACTCTTTCATAGCAATAGCGTATTCTTCATCGTTCGGTGCCTTGCCATGCCAGCCGGCCTGGCCTTCCATGTAGGAAACACCCTTGCCTTTGATACTCTTTGCGATAATCACGGTGGGCTTGCCCTTTGTTGCCTTTGCATTTGCAATCGCGGCTTCCAGAGAATCAAAGTCATGTGCGTCGGCCAAAACAACGTTCCAGCCAAAAGCTTCAAATTTCTTATCAATGGGGGTGGGGTTCATAACCTTGGTGATGTCACCATCAATCTGCAGACCGTTAAAGTCAACAAAAGCGGTGAGGTTGTCAAGGCCGTAGTGTGCGGCAAACATAGCCGCTTCCCATACCTGACCTTCTTCGATTTCGCCGTCACCCAAAATGGAGTATACGCGATAATCCTTCTTATCAATTTTTGCAGCCAGCGCCATGCCGTTTGCGGCACAGATGCCCTGACCGAGGGAACCGCTGGACATATCAACGCCCGGAACACCCTTCATATCCGGATGACCTTCGAGGTAGCTGTCTACACTGCGGAAACCCTTGAGGTCTTCCACAGGGAAGTAGCCGCGTTCTGCAAGCGTGCCGTAAAGTGCAGGTGCACAGTGTCCCTTGGAAAGAACGAAACGGTCACGGTCGGGATTTTTGGGATTTTTCGGGTCGATGTTCATAACATCAAAATACAAATAGGCCATAATGTCGGCAATACCCAGAGAGCCGCCCGGATGACCCGCGCCGGCACTGTGTACCTCCGTTACGATGTGCTGGCGGATATGATTGGCCTTTTCAGCCAGCATTTGTTTCTTGGAATTTTCCAAAACTAACGCATCCTTTCAAATCTATATTTTACCGCCGTAAGGCGGAAGGAAACAAAGGGTTATATTTGTGTTTCGCAAAGGAAATCATAAACTTGTTCCAGAAGAAAGTCCAGTCTTTCCATGCGGTTTTCGAGATACAGGAAACCCACAAGTGCCTCAAGCCCTGTGGCATGGCGGTAGTGAATAACCTCCGCGTGCTTTGGGATTGTGGCGGATTTTGCATTTCTGCCGTGACGGAATACCTGCAATTCCTCTTCCGTTAAAAGAGGCGTAATATGCTGTATGGCATGAAACTGTGCCGCGGCACAAACAAGATGTGATGCTTTTTGGTGCAGGACATTTACCTTTGCAGGCTCGGCTTCAGAAAGCCGCTTTCGCATATAAAGTCCGTACACCGCGTCGCCCACAAAGGCGAGCGTAAGAGGTGCAGTTATGCTCTGTGCCATTTTACGCCCTCACGTGTATCTTCCAAAACAATGCCCATTTCAAGAAGCTGTGCGCGGATTTCGTCCGCGCGAGCAAAGTCCTTATTCTTTCTGGCGGCCTGTCGTTCTTCGATGAGGGCCTCCACGGTTTCGTCCGCTTTTTCTTCCGTTCTGCCGGAAAGAAGACCTAAAATACCTGCCAGCTCTTCCAAAACAGAAAGGCAAGCCCCTGCGGCGTTTTCACCGCCGCCGTCGAGGAGAATGTTTATGGCGCGTGCCATTTCAAAAAGGGCGGCAATGGCGTCCGCAGTGTTTAAATCATCGTCCATGGCGCTAAGAAATTTTGCTTTCTTTTCCGCAATTTCTGCGGGCACTTCGCCGTCACCACCCGGGAGGGCGGCAAGACGCTCGCGAACGGTATAGAGCCTGTCAAGTCCCGTTTTTGCCGCTGCCATCAATTCATCGCTAAAGTTTATGGGACTGCGATAATGGGCGGAAAGCATGAAGAAACGGACAACCTCGGGGTCATATTTCGCCGTAATATCCCGAACAGTAAAGAAGTTGCCCTTGGATTTGGACATTTTCACGTTGTCAATATTTATGTAGCCGTTATGCAGCCAGTACCGTGCAAAGGGCGCACCGTCATGGGCACATTCACTCTGGGCAATTTCATTTTCGTGGTGAGGGAAGATAAGGTCCTTGCCGCCGCTGTGAATATCAATAGTTTCTCCGAGGAATCTGCCTGCCATGGCGGAGCATTCAATATGCCAGCCCGGTCTTCCCATGCCCCAGGGGCTTTCCCATGCAATTTCGCTAGGGGCCTTGCGCTTTTTCCAAAGGGCAAAGTCGAGGGGGTCATCCTTCCGTTCATCCACGCTGATGCGCGCGCCGGAAACAAGGTCTTCGAGGGGCTGATGGCTAAGTTTTCCATATTCCTTAAATTTTTTCGTGGAAAAATAAACGTCGCCATCCACCTCGTAGGCGTACCCTTTTTCGATTAAATCGGCACAAAGCGCGATAATCGCGTCAATATTTTCCGTGGCACGCGGGTGATGCGTTGCCTTTTCAATGCCGAGAGCACCGGCGTCTTCAAAGTACGCGTCAATATATTTTTCTGCCAGCTCCGGTACGGTTGTTCCTTCCTCGAGTGCGCGGTTTATAAGCTTATCGTCTACATCCGTGAAATTCTGTACAAACGTCACCTTATATCCGAGATAACGGAAATAGCGGCGGAGTGTGTCAAACACAATAAAGGGACGTGCGTTGCCAATATGAAAATAGTTGTAAACAGTCGGCCCGCAGGAGTACATTTTTACTTCTCCCGGGACGAGGGGCACAAACGTCTCTTTTTGCCTGGTCATGGTATTATAAAGCTGCAAGGTACACCGTTCCTTTCAAAATATAAACACACAAAAAGCCTTGCCCTGTAAAAAACTTACGGGCAATGCTATTTTTACCTATTTATTGTACCACATGGCGGTCTTAAAGTCAAACTTTTTTTAAAGTCGCGAATGGAATTTTAGAAAATTGACATACTAGTCACGAGGAAAGGAGTGATTTTTGTGAAATTTCTTATGGTTTTATGCGCGGTTTTGATGCTTGGCGGCTGTAATATGACAAAGGATGATATTCCGATGCCCTCGGAAATGCCCACCATCAATCCTTCTGCGATTCCTTCCATTCTCCCTTCGGCAACACCTTCGGCGACGGAAAGCCCCGTCGCCCTCGGCGTTTTTATAACCGAAATTTTAGATACAACCCCCGCTCGCGTCCATAACCTGCAAATTTGCGCCGGCGTTTTAAACGGCATGGAGATAGCACCCGGGGCAGAATTCTCGTTTAACGGCGCTGTGGGAGAGCGAACACGGGAAAAAGGCTACGAAGAAGCGAGCATTTTGGTAGAGGGGAAGCGTGAAATGGCGATAGGCGGCGGCCTGTGCCAAATCAGCAGTACAATTTTTAATGCCGCAGAGGCTGCAGGGATGGAAATTCTGGAACGCCATGACCACACGGGTGAGGTTTACTATGTGGAGGTGGGGCGTGATGCCGCCATTTCCTTTGGAGAACAGGATTTTCGCTTTCGCAATACGCGAAACACCCCTGTTCGTATGGAGATTTCGGTAGAAAACACCCAGGTGCGTGCCGCATTGTTTGCAGTATAGCGGCTATACTTAGCAGAAAGCCCCCTTTTGTCATATACTGGCAAGGGGTGATTTTTTATGCCGGCTGTGCAAGAATATGACAGACGAAAAGCAGTCCGGTATGCGGAAAAGTGGGCATACAGCAGAAATCCTGCCTATTATGATTTTTCCGCTATCGGGGGAGACTGCACAAACTTTATATCCCAGTGCCTTTATGCTGGAAGCGGCGTTATGAACTATACGCCCGAGGTGGGGTGGTACTATAGAAACCTCAATGACCGTTCTCCCTCCTGGACGGGGGTGCCGTTTTTATACGCATTTTTAGTGCATAATACGATCCGTGGGCCGTATGCCGTCAAAACGGAAAAAGAAAACATGACACTCGGCGATGTGATTCAGCTCGGAAACGGGGAGCGGTTTTACCATTCTTTGCTTGTAACGGGGATTGAAGACGGCCGCATTTATGTGGCGGCACATACGTTTAATGCCTTTATGCGGCCTTTAGACAGCTACACATTTTCCGAGGCGCGCTATTTGCATATTGAAGGTGTATATGTGTAAAAAACACGAAAGACTCGCCCCTATGGACGAGTCTTTCGTGAGAAAAATGAAAAAGAATTGGTTGGTGGGATATATCTCCCACGCTTTTTACTTTACCATAGATTTATGTCCTGACTATAAGGATTTTTTGAATAAATTGTGAACTTTATGCCGCACACCAGCGGCAGAGTAGCTCTGTAAGGATATTTCCAAAAGACTTTTTCGGAATACTTTCCGCGGCAACAAGTGGTACCTCGCCCAAAATCTCTTCGCCAACATGAAAAATTACTTTTCCTGCCGGGTCGCCTTCTTTCACCGGAGCCGAAAGACATTCTGCGGCTTCTATCCGCGTTTCCACGCGGGATTGCTTTGCTTTTTCCAAAAGTACAGAAAATGCCGCACCACAGCGCAAGGGGACATCGGTACGTATGCCTTTTTCTACTCTTGTGATGTAAACGGGTGTTTCGGTATCAGTTGTTTTGGCGATAGAATAGGTGGCAAAGCCGAAGTCCAGAAGGGCTCGTGCACTGTCAAACCGTTCCTTTGTGGAAGGCGCACCCATAATAACGGCGATGAGCTGCATATCGTCCCGCTTGGCAGTTGCGGACAGGCAGTACAGCGCGCCGTTTGTCGAGCCCGTTTTCAGCCCGTTTGCGCCGTCATAAAACCGAATCAGCTTATTCGTGTTGGCAAGACCAAATGCGCCGCCGCGGAGACTATCAACCCAAATGGTGGTAAATTCAAAAATACGCTCGTGCTTTAAAAGTTCGCGGCTCATAAGGGCGATGTCGTAGGCACTTGTGACGTGTCCGTCTGCATCTAGGCCGTTGCAGTTGACAAAATGGGTGTTTTGCATGCCTAAGGATGCTGCCCGTTCATTCATTTGCCGGACAAACTCCGCTTCGCTCCCGGCTAAATGCTCCGCCATGGCAACGCAGGCGTCGTTTCCTGAGGCGACGGCAATGCCCTTCATCAGGTCGTATACCGTCATTTGCTCTCCCGTGTCGAGAAAAATGGTGGAGCCGCCCATGCGCTTTGCGTTTTCACTGGCAGTAACTACCGTATCAAACGTAATCTGCCCGTTGTCAATGGCCTCCATAATCAGAAGCATCGTCATAATTTTCGTAACAGACGCCGGCGGCATTGCCTCATGGATATTTTGCTCAAAAAGAATTCGCCCCGTGGACGCCTCCATTAAAAGGGCAGACTTGGCACTTATCGAAAGGGCTGGTGTATCCGCCATGGCGGGACATGCAGGGACAATCAATATGCCGCAAAGCAGCAGAGATAAAAATTTTTTCAAAAAACAGGCCTCCAATCCGGCAAAAGAAATACCTTTTGCCATTTTGGTAGTATCCTATTCGCCCATGCCTGTATTTATGCCCTGGGGTGTGCTTTTTTATATACGTCTATAATTTTGTTTTCTACAATTTTTGTGTAAATGGCAGTAGAAGCAGGGTCAATAAATCCCATCATTTCCTGAATGGCTGTAAGGTCAGCCCCGTTTTCCAGAAGGTGCGCCGCAAAAGAGTGGCGCAGCATATGTGGGGTGATTTCCTTGTCAATCCCTGCGGCAGTTTTATATTGTTTTAGAAGTTTCCAAAAGCCCTGCCTGGACATGCTTGTCCCGTTTGTGCTTAGAAAAAGTGATGCGCTGCCGTTGCCGCGAAGAAGGTAGGGGCGCGCCTGTTTGATGTATTCCTGCAGTGCTGTCGCGGCAGGTCTGCCGAAGGGAATGGTGCGACGGCGCTTGTTTGTGCGAAGGGAGAGCATGCGGCGGCGAAGATTTACATTGTCAACCTGCAGCCCTACAAGCTCGCTGACTCGAATGCCCGTAGCATACAAAAGCTCCAGCATGGCACGGTCCCGGATGGCTTTCGGGGAATCGCCCGAGGGCGCTGCAAGAAGTCTGTCTACTTCCTCGGCTGATAAAATTAACGGAAGCCGCCGCTCGTTTTCGGGTCTGGGTATATTTTTCGTCGGGTCCTCTAAAAGACCTTCTCGCGCTGAAAGATAGCGGAAATAGGCGTGCAGGGAAGAGAGAAACCGCGCAATTGTGGAGGCAGCACGGCCTTCGCTTTTTAAATAATGCATAAAAGCTTCGATATCCTTTTCTGTACCCTTCGCCGCCGGTTTTTCCAGAAAGTGGGCAAAAAGGGAAACGTCCCGTATGTACGACTCGATTGTGGCATCCGATAGCTGTTTTTCAATTTGGAGAAATGCGGCAAACCGTTCCATAAAAACACTCCTTTATAATACGGAACCAAGGATATTTCGAAGGAGGGGGGCGGAAATATAGCCTTCAATAAGGCAACCTAAAAGAATAGGGACAGAGAGTAAAAGTGCTGAAAAAAGATAGGAGGCAAGATGACGGCGTGCATCATGGTCCCGTTCGAGAAGCCTTCGGGAGAAACGGGCACCGCACATGGACAGTAGGCACAAAAAGGGCACATACAAGAGGTTGTGGGGGAAAATACCGCACACAGCTGCAAAGAACCCCCGAAATCCAAAGGCGGAAACAAGGGTGCCTACCGTTTGCCCCAGCCCATACCCGCGTATGCCGAGCAGTACCGCAGAAGGGAGGGTGCCTAAAAAGGTTGTGCCGAAGATGCAGAGAAGGGCGGCACTGCCTGCATTTTGGCGAATTGCCTTAAAAAAACTGTCAGCCATAAAGGAAGGCGAGGCCAGGCTGTCACGCGCGGCCAAAAGCAGTGCCGCGCCGTCCATGTTTGTGGCAGAAATGCTTCCAAGGCAAATGCCGGCCAGCAGGGCGGCCGGCATAATTAAAAACCAAAGCTTATATTTTGCGTCCATAAAAAAGTCTCCTTTCCCTGCAAGTCTATGCGAGGGAAAGGACAAGTATGCCGTTATTTTTTCAGGCTTGCGCTCTTTTCGGCGCACGTCTTTTCTGCGGCCATTACTGCAGCGCGAAAGCCGCTTTTTTCAAGGGCATCCACCGCCGCAATGGTGGTGCCGCCGGGGGAACAAACATTGTCGCAAAGCACCATGGGGTGCTCGCCCGTTTCCAGTACCATTTTCGCCGCACCGTATACGGTTTGTGCTGCGAGTAGCAGAGCGTCCTTTTTGGAAAGCCCCATCAAAACGCCGCCGTTTGCCATAGCGTCAATGAGCATATAGGCATAGGCAGGGCCACTACCGCTGACGGCTACCACCGCGTCCATCAGGCTTTCCGGCACCTGTATGCACTTGCCGAGGACGGAGAAAAGCTTTTCCACCGCGTCAGCGTCTTCCTTTGTGGCAGGCGCAGCGTAGGAAATGGCAGTCATGCCTTCTCCTACAAGGGCAGGTGTATTGGGCATCAGGCGCACCACTCTTGCACCCGGCAGAAGGGAGGAAACGAAAGCAATAGTATTTCCTGCTGCAATGGAAATGACGAGCTTTCCACAGAGAATCTCTGCAAGGGACGGCAGTGCCTTTTCGTAAATATTCGGCTTTATGGCGAGAATGACGGCTTCGCCAAAAGCGGCAGCTTCTTCGTTTGTGCCGGTACGTACCCCCAAAGCGGCAACATCCTTCAGCTTTTCCGCCGAAATATCGCTGACGAAAATATCGTGAGAGGGCGTGCCTGCCGCCAGAAGTCCTTTTGTAATTGCGCTTGCCATATTGCCTGCGCCAATTATTCCGATTTTCATACTTTTTCCTGCCTTTTTGTTTTTTTCTTTCATTATACACCCTGGTATACGTTTTTTCAATAGATTTTTGCAGAAAACATCTCTTTTGCTTTTATGCTCTTGCTTTTTTTGAGATACTATGGTATACTCACTAGTATAATAATGTATAAAAATTATAAGGGGATGATTGTAAAAATGCGTGCAATTATTTTGGCGGCAGGAAAAGGAACAAGACTCCAGTCGGAACAGTTTAACCTCCCGAAGGTGCTTCGTTCCCTTTGCGGCAAGCCTTTAATCGGACATGTGCTGCAAAACACAGCATTTATAGCACCCGAGGATACAGCGATTGTTGTGGGGTATATGCATGAAAAGGTAGAAGAAGCAATCGGCGGAAGCTACAAGTACGCCCTCCAGACCGAACAAAAGGGCACGGGCCATGCCGTACTTGCGGCGGAGGAATATTTTACCGACTATGACGGGGACGTCATTATTCTCTTTGGAGATATGCCCATGTTTACCCGTGAGCATTACGAAGGTGTTATTAAAAAGCATCAGGAAACGGGTGCAGACCTTACAATCCTGACGGCAATTCTTGATGCATCCCTTCCGTACGGCAGAATTGTCCGTGATGAAAATGGCAACGTGCAAGATATTGTAGAGCACAAGGATGCAACAGAGGAACAGCGAGCCATCAAAGAGTTGAACGTAGGCATTTTCGTGGCAAAGAGCCGTCTCCTTTTTGAAGCGTTACATAAAATCGGCAATAACAACGCCCAAGGCGAATATTATCTGACGGATGTGCCGAAAATTCTCATTCGGGAAGGCAAAACAGTGCTTGCCCATGCGATTTATGACGAGGTGGCGATTGTGGGCGTCAATACCGTGGAGGATTTGGCGTTTTGCGAAAAGCACATGAAAGAGAGAATGGCCGAAAATTAAATTTAGGGGGTGTAAAATAATTACACCCCCTTTTGGGGGATAGGAAAAAATGTTCAGAATGGGCAAACTGAGCCCGAAGGGGTTACCCGACGGCGTACATGGGTACGCCGAGCGGCGAAGTTTGTTTCATAGCAAAAAGGCATCATACAAAAAGAAAAACTTCAAAAATTTGAAGTTTTTCTTCGTTTTTGTTAAGATATTGAATTTTATTATTTCTTTCAGTAGAATATTCAGCCTTTTTGCGGTCTGGACTTTTTTTTACATCCCCTTTTTTTCTTGCAATCGGCAAAAGTGTGTGTTATACTAAAGCTAACAAATTTTTTTCGAAAGGATATATAGAAAAAGATATGAACATAATGCATCTGAGATATGCTTTAGCCATCGAAGAAACAGGCTCTGTTACAAGAGCGGCGGAGCGTTTGTTTGTGGCACAGCCCAATATCAGCCGCGCCATTCGGGAACTAGAAGCCTCGGTTGGGCTGGAGCTTTTTCGCCGCACGCCCCTCGGCATGGTGCCGACGGAAGAAGGCAAGCCGTTTTTAAACCGTGCGCGCCACATTGTGCAGGAAATAGATGGACTAAAGAATACCTACGAAAACGGCAAAAGTGCCCACGGGTATTTTTCGGTATGCAGTCATGGCGGCAGAGCGTATGCGGCGGCGTTTGCAAAGTTTGTTCGGGCACAGATGGGAGATTCCTTTTCTTACTCCTTTGCCGAAAGCGGCTCTTCGGACGTTGTTTTTCAGGTTGCTCAAGGCACGTGCAGTATAGGGATTATCCGGTTTTATCTACAGGAAGAGGCGGAGGTGCAACAGTATGTCGCCTCTCACGGGCTGGAAATGCAGCCGCTTTTCACAGCACCGCTTCTCTATACCATTTCAGAAAGATGTCCTCTTGCAAAAGCTGCTGCCATTTCGCAGAAGGAGGCGGCAAAGCTTACGGAAATTACAGGTCCTGCTATTTTAAAACTTCGCGAGGGAAACGGCGGGGGGAGTCGCCGGATTCGCCTTTTGGACAGGGAAAGTTGTGTACAAATCTTGAAGACGCGGTGGGACACATTCTTTTGGTCTGTCAAAGAGGAAGAAATGTTTCTGTCGGAAAACGGGCTGGAGCAAAAACCGGCAACGAATCGGCCGGTCTTTGTCATGGATGCAGTAGTCTTTCGTAAAAAGTATACGCCGACGAAGCTTGACAAAACATTTCTCGAGTATGTAGAGAAAGAAATTATAGCATATAAAAAATGATATAATAACATATATTTTTTGTCATTGTCAAAATACGACCATTTATGATATCATAAAAATAGTCATATGATAGAGAGATATTCTGGAATTTTTTGTGCATTTCGCAAAAACAAAAGCCAATCTCTTTTAAACGGCCAACCGTGACGAAACGATAGGGAGTGATAAAAAATGGAGAAAAATTTTGACAAGGTTTGTGCAATTTTGGACAAGCATGCGCGCAAGTCGCACAAGTTGATTCCGATTTTGCAGGAAATTCAGGAGGCGTACAGCTACTTGCCGGCAGATGTTATGCTGTTTGTGGCAAGGGAACTGGGCGTTTCTCCCTCCAGCGTGTACGGGGTAGCTACCTTTTACGCCCATTTTACACTGGAAGAAAAGGGCAAGTACGTCATTAAGGTTTGTGACGGCACGGCTTGCCACGTTAAGAAATCCGAGGGTATTTTAAAGGCTTTATTCGAAGTCTTAGGTCTTTCCAAAGACAAGCTCACCTCCGATGACAGACTCTTTACCTTAGAAACCGTTGCCTGCCTTGGCGCTTGCGGACTTGCACCTGTGGTCGTTATCAATGATAAAGTACACGGCAACATGACGCCGGAAAAAACAAAGGAACTGATTGCAGAAATCCGGAAGGAGGAAGCAGCAAATGCATAAAACAAGCCTTGAAGAACGTAAAAAACAGTATCAGCTTGCCATGGAACAGTATAAAGCACGTATTGTCATCTGCGGCGGTACGGGCTGTATGGCAAACGGGTCGGGTGAAATATATGATAAATTCCTGGAAACTGTAAGGGAAAAAGGGCTTTCCATTACGGTGGCAATGGAAAAAGAAGAAGCCGATTACATCCTGAAAAAGAGCGGATGCCAGGGCTTCTGCCAGATGGGCCCCTTGGTTACACTGTATCCCCAGGGCATTATTTATGTCCATGTAAAGGCGAGTGACGTTGAAGAAATTATTGAAAAAACGCTTTTAAAAGGCGAAATTATCGAACGCCTTCTCTATACGGAAACAGACGGCACGCCCATTGCCGAAATGAAGAAGATTCCGTTTTATGCCAAACAGTCGAGAACGACGCTGGAGCTTTGTGGCATGATAGACGCGTTGGATATCGACGAATATATTGCCCACGGCGGCTACGAAATGGCAAGAAAAGCAGTCCTTGAGATGACGGGTGAGGAGGTTTGTGACCTCGTGCTCCAGTCCGGGCTTCGCGGTCGTGGTGGCGGCGGCTTCCCCACAGGAAAAAAATGGCAGCTGACGCGCGTGCATGAAAGTGACGTAAAATACGTCATTTGTAACGCGGACGAAGGCGACCCGGGTGCATTTATGGACCGGTGCGTTATGGAGGGCAATCCCCACAGCGTTTTAGAAGGTATGATTATCGCCGCCTGCGCTATCGGCGGCACAGAAGGTTATATTTACGTGCGTACCGAATATCCTCTCGCAGTAGAACGCGTAAAAATTGCAGTTGAAAATGCAAGAGAAGCAGGCGTTCTCGGCAAGAATATTTTCGGCTCGGACTTTAGCTTTGACATTCATATCATGGAAGGCGCTGGCGCATTCGTTTGCGGTGAGGAAACCGCCCTTATCGGCTCTATTGAAGGTAAACGCGGTATGCCCACCATGAAGCCTCCCTTCCCGGCAGAAAAGGGTCTTTTTGAAAAACCCACGGTTATCAATAACGTAGAAACCCTTGCCACCATTCCTGTAATTATGCAGATGGGTGCAGATAAGTATGCCGCCATCGGCTCGGAAGGTGCAAGCGGCACAAAGACCTTTGCCCTTACCGGCCACGTAGCCCACACAGGCCTTATCGAAGTGCCCCTTGGCACAACCCTTCGCAAAATTATTACAGAGATTGGCGGCGGCGTTGTTAATGACGACGGCTCCCTTTGCGGCTCCGACTTTAAGGCGGTACAGATTGGCGGTCCTTCTGGCGGCTGCCTGACGCAGGATCATCTCGACCTGCCCCTTGACTATGACCACTTGAAATCGGTAGGCGCTATGATTGGCTCTGGTGGTCTGGTTGTTATGAATCAGCAGACCTGTATGGTCAGCATTGCCCGATTCTTTATGCAGTTTACCCAGAACGAATCCTGCGGTAAGTGCGTAGTGTGTCGCGAAGGTACGCGCCAGATGCTGGCACTGCTTGATGATATTATTGAAGGCCGTGCAACAAGACAGACCTTAGAGCTTTTGGAAGAGCTTGCAAAGACGGTACAGGTCGGCTCCCTCTGCGCCCTCGGTAAGACGGCACCAAACCCCGTTTTGTCCACACTCCGTTATTTCCGTGACGAGTATAACGCCCACGTTTTTGATAAGCGTTGCCCGGCAGGCAGATGTGAGGCATTTACAAATTACAAGATTGATGAAACGAAGTGTAAGAGCTGTAGCCTTTGCGCGCGCAAGTGCCCGGTAGGTGCTATTAGTGGCGAGCGCGGTGTGCCGTACAAGATTGACAGCGAAAAATGCATTAAGTGCGGCGCATGTCTCGAAAGCTGTAAGTTCGGCGCAGTATATAAAGGTTAAGGGGTGAATACGATGAAAACAATTACGATTGATAATACCGTTTATCAAATTGAAAATGATAAAAATCTTTTGGAAGCGATTCGAAGCGCGGGCATCGACCTTCCCACCTTCTGTTATAATCCCGAGCTGAGCGTTTACGGTGCTTGCAGAATGTGTATGGTAGAAGTTGAGGGCAGAGGCCTTGTGCCGGCTTGCTCCACCGCCGTTTCCGACGGCATGGTGGTCAAAACCAATACAAGACAGATTCGCAATATGCGTAAAATGATTGTAGAACTAATGCTGGCACACCATGACCAGAACTGTACCACGTGCCCGAAAAGCGGCAGCTGTAAGCTCCAGAAGCTTGCCCATGACCTGGGTGTTTCCAAGGTACGCTTTAAACAGCTGGAATGCGATATGACGATTGATACGTCCTCCGCTTCCGTTGTCCGTGATTCCTCTAAGTGTATTCTCTGCGGCGACTGTGTTCGCGTTTGCCGCGAGGTACAGGGCATCGGCGTTTTGGAATTTTCAAAGCGCGGCTCTGATGCCAAGGTTGTATCGGGCATCAATCAGCCCATGGCAAACACGGACTGCGTAAACTGCGGCCAGTGTATTAAAGCTTGCCCCGTTGGCGCACTGTACCCGAAATCAGAGATAGACGAAGTTTGGGATGCTATATATGATGAAGAAAAGACGGTTGTTGTACAGATGGCACCGGCTGTTCGTGTGGCTCTCGGTGAAAACTTCGGCTTTAAGGCAGGAGACCTGCAGGTTGGCCAGATGGTTGCTGCCCTGAGAGGATTAGGCTTTGACTATGTGTATGACACGTCCTTTGCGGCTGACCTTACGGTCATCGAAGAAGGCAATGAATTTATCGAGCGCTTTACAAAGGGCGACAGAATGCCCCAGTTTACCTCTTGCTGTCCGGCATGGGTAAAATATGCGGAGCAGTTCTATCCCGACATGATTCCCAATCTTTCCAGCTGTAAATCGCCCCAGCAGATGTTTGGCTCTCTTTGCAAGGACCAGCTGACAAAAACCTTAAACATTCCGAGAGAAAAGCTGGTTGTAGTTTCCATTATGCCTTGTACCGCGAAGAAATTCGAAGCAAAGCGTCCCGAACTTGCGGTTGACGGCAATCCCGATGTGGATGTTGTTATTACAACACAGGAACTGGCACAGATGATTCGCGAGCGCGGCATTGACTATGCAAATCTTGCACCCAGTGCCTTTGATATGCCCTTCGGCTTTAAGACGGGTGCGGCAGTTATCTTCGGCACAACAGGCGGCGTTAGCGAAGCAGTTCTGCGCTATGCGGCGTACGCTTTAAACGGCGGCGTCATTCCGGAAGTGAAGGAACTGCGCGAGTCTGATGGCATTCGCACCGTAGAAGTACCTTTAGGGGATATTAAACTGCGCCTCGCCATTGTAAGCGGTCTTGCCAATACAAAGCGTCTTATCGAAAAGATTCGCGCCGGCGAAGAGCAGTATGACCTTGTGGAGGTTATGGCGTGCTGCGGCGGGTGTGTAAATGGCGGCGGCCAGCCCATTACGGAAGAAAAGGCAGATGTTGCAGCCCGCGCAAAGGGGCTTTATGAGGACGATGCTTCTCTCGAGTTTAAGAGCGCGGAGGAAAATCCGTATCTTAAGGAAATGTACGAAAACGGGCTTACGCACGAACTGGCACACGAGCTTTTGCATACGACTTACACCGATAGAAGCGGTCTTTCCGAATAATCAAACAACAAAAAAACGCCGAAGGCTTAATGCCTTCGGCGTTTTGTGTTGCATAACAGTCTATTTTACAATTAAGCTTTCGCCTGTCATCTCTTCCGGCTTTGCAAGGTTCATGAGTTCCAGCATGGTGGGGGCTATGTCTGCAAGGCGCCCGTCACCTCTAAGCTTTACGTCTCCTGCGCCTGCCACGAGAAGGGGAACAGGGTTTGTGGTGTGGGCTGTGAAGGGGCTGCCATCTTCTGCATACATGCAGTCCGCATTGCCGTGGTCAGCAGTTACAAGTGCAACGCCGCCTGCTTTTATAATGGCATCCACCACTTCGCCAACGCATGCGTCCACCGTTTCAACGGCACGCACCGCACAGTCAAATACGCCGGTGGGGCCGACCATGTCACAGTTTGCAAAGTTTAAGATGATTACGTCCTGGTCAGTAAGACGGGAAAGGACGGCTTCCTTTACTTCTACTGCACTCATTTCGGGCTTTAAGTCATAAGTAGCAACCTTCGGGGAAGGAATAAGAACACGGTCCTCGCCTTCGGCTGTTTTTTCAACGCCGCCGTTAAAGAAGAACGTAACGTGGGCGTATTTTTCTGTTTCTGCAATTCGAAGCTGTGTATATCCTTTTTCGGAAATGTAATCGCCAAACGTATTCGTAAGCTTTTGGGGACGGAAGGCAACCTCCACATTCGGCATGGTGGCGTCATACTGCGTCATGCAAATATAGGTGAGCGGGAAGAACTTCCGGGTAAAGCCTGTAAAATCCGGGTCTACGAAGGCACGGGTGATTTCACGGGCGCGGTCAGGACGGAAGTTAAAGAAAATAACGCTGTCGTTTTTCTCAATTTTGCCGGCATCGGTCGTAGCCGGAACAATAAATTCGTCCGTAACCTCTTCTTCATAGGAAACGCGAACGTATTCGGCAGGATTTTCAATCTTTTTACCCTTGCCGCGGGTCATAACGTCATATGCTTTTTCTACGCGGTCCCAGCGATTGTCGCGGTCCATGGCGTAGTAGCGACCCATCACGGTAGCAATTTCGCCAACGCCGATGCACTTCATTTCCGCTTCTAAGGCGTCTAAGAAATCTGCGCCCGAGGTGGGGGATACATCGCGGCCGTCAAGAAGTGCATGGACGTATACTTTCGTAAGACCATGGCGTTTTGCCATTTCCAAAAGCCCGTAGAGATGCGTAATATGGCTGTGTACACCGCCGTCGGACAAAAGCCCGATCAGGTGGAGAGCCGAGCGATTCTCCTGGCAGTTTTTCATGGCAGAAACTAAGGCGCTGTTTTCAAAAAAGTCCCCGTCTTTTATAGATTTTGTGATGCGTGTCAGCTCCTGGTATACAATTCTGCCGGCACCGATGTTGGTGTGGCCGACTTCGGAGTTCCCCATCTGTCCTTCCGGGAGACCTACGTCCATACCGCTTGCCTGTATGTCCGTGTGGGGATAGGCGGCGAACAGACGGTCCAGATTCGGTGTGTTTGCCGCGGCGATGGCATTGCCTGCGTTTTTGGGCGCTGTGGCAAAACCGTCCATAATAATCAGCGCCATAAGTTGTTTATCCAAGATTCAGTCTTCCTTTCTTTATGAAAGGAGCCTGCCGCGTGGGTAGGCTCCCTTTTGTGTTTCGTTTTAAAGCTTAGCTGTTGGCAATTACAGTAAAGTCGTCAGCCTTAAGGCTTGCACCGCCAACAAGACCGCCGTCAATGTCGCTGCATGCAAACAAGTCCGCAGAATTTGCTGCATTTACGCTGCCGCCGTAAAGAATACGGATTTTATCGGCAACGGAGGCACCATAGAGCTCGGAAACGAGGACGCGGATCGCCGCGCAAACTTCGTTTGCCTGTTCGTTTGTAGCCGTCATGCCCGTACCGATTGCCCAGATGGGCTCGTATGCGATAACGAGGGAAGCGGCGGCTTCTGCAGAAACGTTTTTAAGCGCCTTTTTAATCTGCATGCGAATCCATTCAATGGTGATGCCATCTTCGCGCTGGGCGAGGGTTTCACCACAGCAGATAACGGGGCAAAGGCCGTATTCCAGCGCCTTTAAAACCTTCTTGTTTACCGTTTCATCGGTTTCGCCAAAGTATTCACGTCTTTCGGAGTGACCGATAATGACGTGGCTTACACCCATTTCCTTTAGCATGCCCGGTGCTACTTCGCCGGTATATGCGCCCTTATCTTCAAAATACATGTTCTGTGCGCCCACCATGATTTTCGTGCCCTTTGCAGCCTGTAAAACAGCATCCAGGCAAACGAACGGGGGGCAAACGAGAACGTCATTTGCGGCATTTCCGGCTTTTGCGGCGAGGTCCTGCATCAGTGCTGCGGCCTCAGCCGGGGTTTTATTCATTTTCCAGTTGCCGGCGGCAAGTTTTGTTCTGCTCATAATGTTTGTATTCCTTTCTTATTTGTCTTCGAGGCAAGCGATACCCGGCAGGATTTTACCTTCCAGGAATTCAAGAGAAGCACCGCCGCCTGTGGAAATGTGTGTCATTTTATCCGCAAAGCCAAGCTGTTCAACAGCCGCTGCGCTGTCACCGCCGCCGATAATGGTTACGGCATCGGTTTCGGCAAGTGCCTTTGCAATGGCAATGGTACCCTTTGCAAGCACCGGGTTTTCGAATACGCCCATGGGGCCGTTCCATACGACCGTCTTTGCAGTCTTTACAGCGTCTGCAAATAAAGCCTGGGTCTTCGGGCCAATGTCAAGACCCATCTGGTCTGCCGGAATTGCGTCAGCATCCGTAGCCGTTACGGCAATTTCTGCGGTGATGGGGTCAGGAAATACGGGGGAGACCATAGTGTCAACAGGCAGAAGGAGTTCTACACCATTAGCCTCTGCCTTTTTAAGAAGCTCCTTTGCAAGTTCCAGTTTTTCTGCGTCAAAGAGAGACGTGCCGATTTCGTAGCCCTTTGCTTTGAGGAAGGTGTAAGCCATACCGCCGCCGATAATCAGCTTGTCCACTTTGCCGATGAGGTTTTCGATAACTGCAATCTTGTCGGAAACCTTTGCACCGCCAAGGATTGCAACGAAGGGACGTTCGGGATTTGAAAGTGCCTTGCCCATAACGTCAAGCTCCTTCTGGATAAGATAGCCGCATACTGCCGGGAGATAATCGGCAACGCCTGCGGTGGAAGCATGGGCACGGTGTGCGGTGCCGAATGCGTCATTTACATATACTTCAGCGAGTGAAGCAAGAGCCTTGGAAAATTCCGGGTCGTTCTTTTCTTCTTCCTTGTGGTAACGGACGTTTTCGAGAAGCACAACGTCACCGTCGCCCATTTCGGCAGTCAGTGCCTTTGCACTGTCGCCAATGACGTCTTCTGCCATTTTCACTTCTTTGCCGAGATGCTCAGAAAGACGCTTTGCAACGGGTGCAAGGCTATACTTCGGGTTGACTTCACCCTTCGGGCGGCCCAGGTGCGAGCAAAGAATTACGCGTGCACCGTTCTCAACCAGATATTTAATTGTGGGCAGAGCGCCGAGAATTCTGGTTTCATCTGTAATGTTCTTGTCGGCATCGAGGGGTACGTTAAAATCACAACGGACAAGAACTTTTTTGCCGGTTACGGCAATCGCTTCAATATTTTTCTTGTTCATACGATCACTCCTACTAAAATTTACTTACTATTTTACAACAAAAACGCACGTAAATCAAGTGGATTTTGAAAAAAATAGAAAATCCCGGAAAAAATCTTTTTTCCACGCTTGACAGGGGGGTGATTTCTAGGGTATAATTATAGGAAGTAAGGAGTGTTTACTATGTCAGAAAAGAAAAAAGCCCTCGAGGCGGCAATGGGCCAAATTGAAAAGCAGTTTGGCAAGGGTGCCGTCATGAAAATGGGCGAGAATACACATTTAAACATTGAAGCCATTCCCACAGGCAGCCTTGCCCTCGACCTTGCCCTTGGCATCGGCGGCGTCCCCAGAGGCAGAATTGTGGAAATATATGGGCCGGAATCCTCCGGTAAAACAACGGTTGCCCTGCATATTATTGCGGAAGCGCAGAAGCGTGGCGGCGAGGTTGCGTTTATCGACGCCGAGCACGCCCTCGACCCCCAGTACGCCAAAAATCTAGGCGTAGATGTGGACGAGCTGATTGTAGCCCAGCCCGATACAGGCGAGCAGGCACTTGAAATCGCGGAGGCACTCGTTCGAAGCGGTGCACTCGATGTTTTGGTAGTTGACTCTGTTGCTGCTCTTGTACCGAAGGCGGAAATCGAAGGCGAAATGGGGGATTCCCACGTAGGCCTGCAGGCACGCCTTATGAGCCAGGCACTTCGTAAGCTTGCCGGCGTTGTGAATAAATCCAACACCACCGCAATCTTCATAAATCAGCTGCGTGAAAAGGTGGGTGTAATGTACGGCAACCCCGAGGTTACAACGGGTGGACGGGCACTCAAGTTCTACGCCTCTGTCCGTCTTGACGTTCGCCGCATTGAAGGCATTAAAGTAGACGGCAACATTATTGGCAACCGCACCAGAATCAAGGTTGTAAAAAATAAGGTTGCACCGCCCTTTAGAGAAGCGGAATGTGACATTATGTACGGTCAGGGCATCTCGAAGGTGGGCAACGTGTTAGACCTTGCCGCGGAATACGGCTTCCTCGATAAGAGCGGTGCCTGGTATTCCTATGAAGGGCAGAGAATCGGTCAGGGCAGAGAGAATGCGAAAAAGTTCCTTTCTGAAAACCCTGCCATCATGGAAGAGCTGGAAAACAAGGTCAGAGAAAAGGTCGGCGCGGTGGTGGACAGAGCCAAAAAGGATGCAGAAAAAGCAGACGCAGAATAAAATCACCAAAAAGGCTTGCAAGAAAATGCCTTTCATGATATAATGCCATAAAAGCGATGAACGGGAGAGTAGGCAGAAGGTACCTTTCAGAGAGAAAAAACGCCATGGGCTGGAAGCGTTTTAAAGGGAAATCGGCTGAAGTTCACCCGGGAGCTGTGCGCTTGAACGCTAAGTAGGGCGTGCCGGGGGAAACACGTAACGTTTTTGAAAGAAGTGCCCACGAAATGTGGGAATTAGGGTGGTACCGCGATTATGATGTCGTCCCTATCGATGGATAGGGGCGACTTTTTTAATTTAGGAGGTTAGTATGAACGAGAAAATTGCACAGATGCGGCAAACGATTACCGAGGAGCTTTCCGCGAGTCTTGGAAGAGAAGGCTTTGCGAAGCTTCGGGAGCGGTTTTTAAGCCGCAGTGGCGAAATCCCGAATCTCATGAAGGAAATGAAAAACATTCCGAAGGAGGACAGACCTGCTTTCGGTAAAATCGTCAACGAGTTTAAAGTATGGGCAGAAGAAAAGTTTGACGAGGTGGACGAAGCCATCAAAAAGGCAGACCTTGCCGCGAAAAACGCAAGCGAAGCGGTGGACGTTACCATGCCTGCCTCTAAAAATGAAACAGGGTCTCTGCATCCCGTTACCATTACGAAAAACGAGATTATTTCCATTTTCCAGGGCATGGGCTTTGATGTGTTTGAAGGCCCGGAAATTGAAACCGATTACTATAACTTTACGGCACTGAATGTGCCCGAGGACCATCCGGCGCGCGCGGAGCAGGACACCTTTTATATTACCGAAAAGATTTTACTCCGCACCCAGACTTCTCCCGGACAGGTACGCACCATGGAGGCAAAAAAGCCCCCCATTAAAGTGCTGAGCCCCGGCAGAGTTTTCCGTTCGGACTATGATGCGACCCACTCGCCCATGTTCCACCAGATGGAAGGGCTTGTGGTAGACAAAAACATTTCCGTCTGTGACCTTTATGGCATGCTGGACCTCCTTGCCAAAAAGATTTTCTCCAGCGACACGAAAACAAGACTGCGCCCGTCCTTCTTCCCATTCACCGAGCCCAGCGTGGAAGTTGACGTTACCTGCTGTGAATGTGGCGGTAAAGGCTGTAAGCTTTGTAAGGGCACGGGCTGGATTGAAGTTCTTGGCGGCGGGATTGTAAACCGCGTCGTTTTGGAAAACTGCGGTATTGACCCGGAAGAATATTCCGGCCTTGCCTTCGGCATTGGTATTGACAGAATTGCCATGCTCAAATACGGCATCAACAACATTCACATTCTGTTTGATAACGATATCAGAACGCTGCGCCAGTTCCGGCAAGAACAGAGATAGGGGGTAATGAGATGAAAGCACCACTGAGTTGGCTTCGTGATTATGTAGATATTGATATACCGGTAGAAGAATTACAAGAAAAGCTTTTCTCCAGCGGCTTTGAGGTAGAAGAACTGATTTACCTCGGTGAGGAAGTTACGAAATGTGTTGTGGGACAGATTACCCACATTGAAAAGCATCAGGATTCGGACCACCTCCAGATTTGTCGCCTCGATTGTGGCGACGAATACGGCCGCGAATTGCAAATTGTTACGGGCGCGGATAATGTATTTGTAGGTGCCAAAGTCCCTGTGGCTCTGGATGGGTCTACCCTTGCCGGTGGCATCAAGATTAAAAAAGGCAAGCTCCGGGGCGTAGAATCAAACGGCATGCTTTGCTCGGGAGAAGAACTCGGCATTGACGGGAACTGGTACGAGGGCGCCGACGTTTACGGTATTTTGATTTTAGAGGACAGCGCACCCATTGGGGAAGATATCCGAAAAATTGTAGGGCTTGACGATTACGTGTTTGATATTTCCATCACCGCAAACCGGCCGGATTGCCAGTCTATTCTTGGCCTGGCACGGGAAATTGCTGCCATTTTGAATCGACCCGTGAAAATGCCGGATCTGTCTTATACGGCACACAAAGAAGCGAATGATGATGCAATTCAAGTAAAAGTACAGGCACCGGATTTATGCCCTCGGTATATTGCCCACTATGTCCGCGATGTAAAAATCGAACAATCACCGCTTTGGATGCGGAAACGCTTGGCACTCGTAGGCCTTAGCGCCATCAGCAATATTGTAGACATCACAAACTTTATTTTGATGGAGCTTGGGCAGCCCATGCACGCCTTTGACCTAGAGGACCTCGACGGCAAAACCATTGATGTCCGTCGTGCCAAAAACGGTGAAAAAATTACAACGCTGGACGAGAAAGAATTTACCTTAAACGAAAATAATCTCGTCATCTGTGACGCCAACCGTCCCGTTGCTCTCGCCGGCATTATGGGCGGTCTGAACAGTGAAATTAAAGATAGTACGAAGGACGTGGTATTTGAGTCGGCAAAGTTTGCAAGAGACAGCGTTCGAAAAACATCCAGAAGCCTTGGCCAGTCCTCCGATTCCAGCGCAAAGTTCTGCAAAGGCGTGGACGAATATACAACGCAGTGCGCCATAAAGCGTGCCCTCCACCTTGTGGAAGAGCTTGGATGCGGCACCGTTTCCGAAACGGGTTATGAAATTGCGGCGAAGGAAATCCAGCCCAAAGTTATCAAAACCACATACGGGAAAATCAATAAAGTTTTGGGCATTACCGTGCCGAGCGAAAAAATCGTGGACATTTTAAGAAGTCTCGAATTTTCCGTTGAAACAGCGGGAGAGAATTTAACGGTTACGGCACCCCTTTATAGAGAAGATGTTTTCGGCTATGAGGATTTGGCGGAAGAAGTGATTCGTCTTTACGGCTATGACCATATAAAGCCCCAGATGCTCTCTTTTGCGGCGGTAACAAACGGCGGCCTCTCCTTGGCACAGAAGCTGGAGCTGAAGGCGAAAAGTGCGCTTACAAAGCAGGGCGCGTTTGAAACGGTAACCTTTAGCTTCTATTCCCCGAAGGAACTGGATATGCTTCGCTTGCCTGCGGACAGCCCCCTTCGAAACGCCATTCGCATTGATAATCCCATCAGTGAACATTATTCTATTATGTGTACAACACTTGTGCCTAATATTATAAATATAATGGTGAAGAACTTTAAAAACGGCAATGACGAAGGCAGATTCTTTGAACTTGCAAACGTGTATATTGCCGAGTCCCTGCCCCTTACCAAATTACCGGCAGAAAACAAGACGATTGCCATCGGCGCCTATGGAGACAGCGAGGACTTCTTCAAGGTCAAGGGCATTATAGAAGGTCTTGCAGACGAATTCAACCTTTCCTTTACCTACCGGAAAGCGGAAAAACCCTTCCTGCACCCGGGCATGACCGCAGAAATCCTTTGTGGCGACACAGTTGTGGGCTACCTTGGCAAGCTTGCCTATGAGGTGTGCGAGGAAATTTCCCTCGGCAAGGACGCATTCGTGGCGGAAATTAGCTACGAAGAACTGAAAAAACACTTTAAAGCTAACATGAAATACGCACCCCTTCCCAAATTCCCCGATGTTGTGCGTGACTTTGCCTTTGTCTGCGACGAAGGGATTACTTGCGGCGAAATTGAAGCGGCAATCCGTTCTGCCTCTAAGAACGTTTTGGATATTCGCCTTTTCGATATTTTCCGCGGTAAGCAGATTGGCGAAGGCAAAAAGAGTATGGCATATACCGTGACGCTCCGCGCAGGCGAAAAGGCACTGGAAGATGGGGCTGTTACAAAGATTACGGACAGAATTTTAAAAACACTCGAAAAGGAGCTGGGCGCAGTACTGCGCTAAGAAGGCTATGAAGTACACAATGACCATTGCAGGGCAAAGCCGTGCGTTGCCCCTTTGCCCTTTAAATGAAAACCTTTATATCGGTGCCTTTGTGATGTTTGGGGATGTGGAGCTGACTACTGCCTCTGCCACCGCACTTCTTGAAAAAGCGCCGGACTTTGACGTTTTGGTCACGGCAGAATCGAAAGGGATTCCCCTCTGCTATGAAATGGCACGGCAAAGTGGAAAGCCGTATGTGGTAGCGAGAAAGGGCGCAAAGCTTTACATGGAGGATATTCTTAGGGCCGAAGTGCAGTCGATTACCACAAAGGGCGTGCAGACCTTATGCATCGGCAAAAAAGAGCGAGAAACCATGAAAGACAGACGTGTTTTGATTGTGGATGATGTAATCAGCACCGGCGCATCCCTCGCCGTCGTCGAAAAACTTGTGGAGGCGGCAGGTGGCACGATTGTAGGCAAAATGGCGGTGCTTGCGGAAGGCGATGCTATATCGCGAGAAGATATATTGTATCTGGAAGAATTGCCGCTTTTTGACGGCAAAGGGAATCCGTTATCATGAGTAAAAAAAGAAAGGGCACAAAGGGACTTGTCCCTGCGCCCGAATATGAAGCATTTTTGCACAGAATTTTATATCGGACCGAACTTCCCAAAAAGGAAACAAAGGCGCTGAAAGAGGACTTTTTGCGCCTTTTTGCCTTTTATACCGGGCAGGGTATGACCGCATGCGAAATTGAGAAACGGGTGGGGGACGATATCCTCGGGGACTTTTATCGGCCGGCGTCCCCTCATCTTTGGTATCGGCTGGATAGCGCCGCAAAGGTTTACCCCCTTTCCATGACCCATACGAAGCAGACCGTATTTCGCGTGTCCGCTTACATGAAAGACGCTGTGGTGCCGGCAGTACTGCAGGTGGCACTTCTCTCTGTTTTGAAGCGGTATCCCCTTTTTGCAACAGCAATGAAGCGCGGCGTATTCTGGCATTACTTTGATGCTGTGCGGTGCCGCTTTTCCGTGCGCGAAGAAAAGGAGCCACCTTGCTCGTCCATCTTCCTCGGTGGTAGGCAGACGCCCTGTTTTCAGGTGCTTTATTATAAAAATAGAATTTCTCTGGAGATTTTCCATGTCTTGACGGACGGGACAGGGGCGATGGTGTTCCTAAAAAGTCTTGTCAAGGAATACTTACGGCTTTTGGGCTTTTCGGTTGCGGAAAGCCTGCCGTCACTTACGGAAACACCCCACAGAGAGGAAACAGAAAATGCTTTTTCCCGTGCCGAAAAACAGAAAAAGGGAACAGGCTTCCTCCAGCACATGGCACTCCAGCCCGGGAAAGGCAAGAAAAAGCGGAAGGAAGCGCGCGTTTTGCATTTTATTATGCCCACAGCCGAGCTCCTCGCCGCGGCAAAACGGGAAGAGGCAACGGTGACGACTTACCTGACAAGCTGTATTTTAAAGGCGGTATGGCACACGGCGGAATTTGCAGGGGAGAATGAGAGAATACAGGTACAGGTACCTGTTAACATGCGGCAGTTTTACCCGACGCGCTCCCTTCGTAACTTTTCCCTCTATGCCGTCATTTGCGTTCCCTTCAGCATGGAAGAACGAAGCGAAATGCTAAAGGAAACAAAAGCACAGCTTGGGGCGCAGACAACGCCCGAGTCTTTGGCTCGGATGCTTTATAGTGCCAACCAAATGGCAACAAACCCCTTTGTCCGCATAATGCCGCTGGGGCTTAAAGGGTACGTGCTGAAAAAGGTGTACGGTGTTTTGGGGGAGAGTGTACTTTCTGCCACCCTTTCCAATCTCGGCAAAGTGGAAGAAGATTTCGGCGACCATGTTCAGTTTTTTGATTTTGTGCTTGGGAAAACGAGCAGTCAAAATATAAAATGCACCTTGGTGTCCTATGGGGATACAGCGGTGCTGACGGTCACGGATGCCCTTCGGGACAGCCGTTTTCAGGAAAGCCTTGCGCGCAGCCTTCGCGAAAGCGACGTTTCGTTTTATATTGAGGGGGTGGCAAGATGAGAGAATGCTTGGCCTGTAAAGCGCGAATCGGCGATAGCTTTTCCGTTTGCCCCATTTGCGGCTTAAAACAGGATAATCCGGACCCGCAAGCGGCCTTTTATCCCAAAGCACGAAAGACCGGCACCCTCTTTTTCTGGCGCAGGCTCTTGGCGTTTTTTCTCTGGCTCGGCACTTTAGCGGCGGTCGTTGTCAACCTCTTCGTTGGCGGCGCACCGTGGTCGGTGTATGTGGTTTTGAGTGCGTATACACTTTGGGTCTGGTTTTTGTCTTTGGAGACGGCAGAGATTAGCCTGATTGGCCGTATTCTTTCCGGAAGCGTTGCAATCGGCATTCTCCTTTGGGGGATTGAATACTTGACAAAGTCCGGCACATGGGCGACGGAAATTGTCATTCCGCTGGTGCTTTTTGCGGGCCTTCTGGTGTCTACTGTTCTATATTTCTCTGCGTTTCGTCGGTACCGGGCACAGTTTCTGCCCATGTTTGGCGTTGCCCTTATTTCTCTTGTGGCGGTTATTTTAGGCACATGGGGTATTTTGCCCATGCGTTGGCCGCTTGTGATGCTGTCCGCGTTTTCTGCAGCGGCAATTTTGGCCGTATTTTTCGCGTTTCGGAAAACGGTCCTTGCGGAATGCAAGAAAAAAATGCATCTGTAAGGGGAGCGTATGTAAAAGGGAACGGGGAGAAGATATTTCTGAATCAATTGCAAAGTAACTATTGCTATTTTTATCTTCGTTTGGTATAATATCGGGTAGAAGAAAGGAGGAACTATATGAAGCTCACTACAAAACAGATTCAAGAAATCACCCTTGGTGCCGTTCGCTTTGAAGAAACGGAAAAAGGCATCGCATTTTATCGTTTTACGAAAGAACAAAGCGAGTGGTATGCACAGGTGAATGAAAATTTTTACATAAAGTCACTTTCGCCCGCAGGCGTAAAGCTTTCTTTTAAAACGGACAGCGAAAGTCTTTCTCTGAAACTGGAGACGATGGAAAGTGTATCGCGTTGGTATTTTTCGGTGGATGTTTTCAGTGACGGAAAGCTACTCGGCTACATTGACAACATTGGAGAAAAACCGCTTCCCGCGAATTATGCGTTTATGGATCGGACGGATGAAAATTATTCCCCAAAGCCCGGTACATATTTTAAAAAATTTGCATTGGGCACGGGTGAAAAAACCGTATGTGTGCACCTGCCCTGGTCTACACAAATTTTTCTGTCGGAAATGGAACTGGATGACGGCGCTTTTATAGAAGCCGTAAAACCCGATAAGAAAGCACTCGTATTCGGGGACTCTATTACCCATGGCTATGATGCCCTTCGTCCGTCAAATCGTTATCCGGCAAAGCTTTGCGCTTTGCTTGATGCGGAAGAAATCAATAAGGCCATCGGCGGCGAGAAGTTCAAGCCCGAGCTTGCGGCCATGGGGGACGATTTTGTGCCGGATTTCATAACCGTTGCCTACGGCACGAACGACTGGGGTGGCAGCGAGAAGGAAGTTTTTCGTGCGGACTGTAAAGCGTTTTACGAAAATTTGCGAAAAAGCTATCCCAATACAAAAATTTTTGCCATTACACCCGTCTGGCGAAAAGATAAGGATGAAGAAACAGCTTGCGGGCCTTTTGAAACGGCAGAAACATTCATCCGCGAAGCCGTGGAAAATCTGGATAATGTAACGGTTATTTCCGGAATGGACCTTGTGCCATGGGATGAGAATCTTTACGGAGACCTGCGGCTGCATCCGAATGACGAGGGCTTTGCCCTTTATTTTGAAAATTTGTATCAAGAAATCAGCAAAAAAATTTAAAAGTGTAAAGGAGAATGAACATGAAAATTCGTTGGGGTATTATCGGATGTGGTGGCATTGCAAGAAAGAGAACGATTCCCGGTCTTATGATGGCAGAAAATGCGGAGCTTGTAGCCGTTATGGACACAAACGCTACTTTTGCGGAGGAAGTAAAGACGGAATTTGGCGCAAAGTACGCGTTTTCCGATTTAGAGTCGCTCCTCGCTTTAGAGGAAGTAGACGCCGTATACATTGCAACGCCTGTCTTTTGCCATAAGGATCAGGTCATTGCTGCGGCAGACCACGGAAAGCACATTTTGCTGGAAAAGCCCATGGCAATGACGAGCAAAGATGCAGAAGAAATTAGGGACTACTGCGAGGAAAAGGGCGTTCGCCTTTCTATCGGCTTTATGATGCGCTTCCATGCCTATCATGAAGAAGCAAAACGCCTCATTGAAGAAGGCGTAATCGGAAATGTTGTCTCTATCCGTTCTCAGTTTTCCTGCTGGTATCCGGATATGGGCGAATGGCGACAGGATAAGGCAAAATCCGGCGGTGGTTCACTTGTGGATATGGGTGTGCATTGTATTGATCTTGCACAGTACATCACAGGCCTTCGAGCCAAAGAAGTAGCGGCATTTTGCGAAACCCAGACCTTCTCGTATACGGTAGACGACAGCGCAAGCGTGCTGATGAAAATGGATAACGGTGCCCTTTGCGTCATCGAATCTAACTTTAATATTCCTGATGATGCCGTCACCGGCAAAATTGAAATATATGGTACTAAGGGCAGCATTCGTGCAGACGGCACCCTCGGGCAGGAAGAACTAGGTACAATCCAGGTGTTCCGGAGCGATGATAGCCGTGGCTATGACCCTACGCAGGAATTTATTGACATTGTGCCCATGGAAGTAAATGTTTCTACAGGCAATATGTATACAAAAGAAGTGGAACGCTTCGGCGAGGCGATTGTTAGTGGCACGCCGTCCCCTGCTTCGGCAGAGGATGCGATTTTCGTCCAGAAAATCGTAGAGGCCGCGTATCGCTCCAGTGAAGAAAAGCGTTTTGTAACGGTATAATGAAAGGTTCGTTTTGGAAATTTGCAAAATATTATAAACCTTACCTTTGGATTATGGCGGCGGATTTACTTTGCGCCGCCTTTTCCGGTGTTTGCGAGCTGGTTTTCCCTGTTCTCGTTCGGGAGATTACAGAGCGTGCAAGCGCGGGCACACTTGTCATGTCCTTTATCCTGCAGCTAGGCGGCGTGTATATTTGCCTGCGCCTTTTGGACACCTTTGCAAACTACTATATGTCAAACGCAGGGCATGTGATGGGGGCAAGGCTTGAAACCGACATGCGCCGCGATTTGTTCGCCCATTTGCAAAAGCTTTCTTTTCGGTTTTATGATAATGCCAAGGTGGGGCAGATTATGTCCCGTATTACCCATGACCTATTTGATATCACCGAGTTTTCCCACCATTGCCCTGAGGAGTTTTTCATTTCCGGCATCAAAATTATCGGTGCGTTTTTGATTCTCCTGCGCGTCAACGTTCCTTTGACGCTCATGCTCTTTTTCCTTCTGCCTCTAATGCTCCTGTCTAGAATTTTATTGCGGAAGAAAATGCAGGCGGCGTTTAAAAGACAACGGGAACAGGTGGGGGAACTCAATGCCTCTATTGAGGATAATCTCCTTGGCATTCGCGTTGTAAAAAGCTTTGCCAACGAAGAACATGAAAAGGCGCGGTTTGAAGTAGAAAACCGGCAGTTTCTGGCGGCAAAAAAGAATGCCTATAAGTACATGGCACTTTTTCACGGCGGCATCCGTTTCTTTGACGGGGTGATGTATGTTGCCGTCATTATACTGGGCGCGGCATACTTGTTTGCGGGAAAAATTACGGCAGGCGATTTTGTGGCATACCTTTTGTATATTCAGATGCTCATTGCCTCCCTTCGCCGCCTTGTTGAATTTACCGAGCAGTTTCAGCGCGGCATAACGGGTATTGAACGGTTTATGGAAATTATGCACCAGCCTGTGGAAATTGCAGACAGGGAAAATGCAAAGTCCCTTGAAAACGTAAAAGGCAGCATTCGGTTTGACAATGTCAGCTTCCGATATTCCGAAAAAGGGAAAACCGTGCTTTCCCATATTGACCTTTCTGTAACTCCCGGAGAGAAAATCGCCTTAGTGGGCCCTTCCGGCGGCGGCAAGACGACCCTTTGCAGCCTGATTCCCCGTTTTTATGAGGTGGCAGAGGGCCGCGTTTGCGTGGATGGGGAAGATGTACGCGATGTAAAGCTGGAGTCCCTTCGGCAAAACATCGGCGTTGTGCAGCAGGAAGTATATCTCTTCAGCGGTACGGTGGGAGAAAACATTTTATACGGCAGGCCTGAGGCAAGTCGGGAAGAAATGGTAGAGGCGGCTAAGGCGGCAGGTGCCCATGATTTTATCGAGGCGTTGCCAAACGGGTATGATACCTATGTAGGCGAGCGCGGTGTCCAGCTTTCCGGCGGACAGAAACAGCGCATTGCTATCGCCCGCGTTTTCCTGAAAAACCCCCCGATTTTGATTTTAGATGAGGCGACAAGTGCCCTGGACAATGAAAGCGAACGCTTGGTGCAAGCGTCATTGGATCGCCTTGCACGCGGCAGAACCACATTTATTATTGCCCACCGTCTAACCACGGTGCGTGGTGCTGACAGAATTCTGGTTTTGACAGAGGAAGGGATTGCCGAAAGCGGTACCCACGAAGCCCTTTTGGCGCAAAATGGACTGTATGCAAAGCTTCACAGGCTTTATACGTAAAGTTGGCGCAAGATTTTGGGAAAAAGCGGGGGATATATACCACCCCTTGTAAGAAACGACGGATTGTAACGGTTTTGTAAAAATAAAACTAGCATTTTGTAATAAAAGCTGATATAATATTCTTGGACGGGCGACCTGCGGTCGCCCGTTAGAGTCTGTAAATAAAGATAATTTTGCCCCAAAATGGCAGAATTACAGGGGAAAATCCCCTCTGGAAGGAAGCAAAAGATGGTCAATTACAGAATTTCCGGCGCGATGGGTCTACCGGCTTTTCCGGTGGCCAGTATTTTTGTAGATAAATATATGGCAGAGGCCAATGCAACCTTTGTCAAAATATACCTCTATGGGCTGCGGCTTTGCTATGCCGTCGGCACAAAGCCGGATAATGCTCATATTGCACAGGCGCTGGACCTTCTGGAGTCGGACGTGGTACGCGCCTGGCGATACTGGGAGAAAAAAGGCGTCATTCGAAGGCGTGAGGACGGCGGCATTGAGTTTGTGGATTTAACCATGGAAACGCCCATCCCCCCGGAACTGCCTGAAAAAGAGAAAAGCCAGGCAAAGCCCCAGTATAAGGCGAAGGATATTATGGAAGCTGTGTCGGGCGATAAGCGGAAGTCCATGCTTCTCGATTTTGCCCAGAACGTGTTCGGAAAAACCTTAAGCACAGGGGAGGCGGCAACCCTCTTTAGTTTTTATGACTGGCTGAAATTACCCCTGGAAGTCATCATGATGCTCCTTGAGCATTGTGCAGCCCTTGAAAAATACAATATGCGGTATGCGGAAAAGATTGCCATTGCCTGGGCGGACGAGGGGATTGACACGATTGAGAAAGCGGAAAAGCACCTGCAAAATGCAGACAAGCGTGCCAAACTTTCCAGAAAATATAAGCGTATGATGGGCATTACAGGACGAGATTTATCCGACTCGGAATACGCTCACATTCTTCAGTGGACAGAGGAAATGGCAATGCCCCAAGAGCTTATCAAGACAGCATACGAGAAAGCGGTGCTGGCTACGGGTAATGCCTCGTTCCCTTACATAAACGCCATTTTACAGTCCTGGTATAAGCAGGGCATCACGAAGGTGGAGGAGCTTTCCAAAGACACGCCTGCTCCCAAGACGGTGAAAGTAGCAAAAAAAACCAATAATTTTACAAACTATCAGCATTCGGCAGTATACGATTTTGAGGATTTTGAACGCCGTGCGCTGGAAAAAAGGATAAAGGAACATGGATGAAAAAAGCCTTGCAGCTGTAAATCGAAAATTTAATGCAAGAAAGCAAAATAGGGATGCACTCCTTTCGGCGCGCCGGGAGGAAGTGTACCGCGCGGTGCCGCGTGTGCGGGAAATAGACGATGCGATTTTCGGCGGCGGCCTTAAAATGCTGTCTTCCGTTTGGGAAGGGAATGAAACGCCGGAAGCAGTGGCGGAAGGGTATGCCGCAAGCGTAGATAAGTATGCGGCAGAAAAGCGGCGGCTTATCAAAGAAGCGGGCTTCCCTGCGGACTATCTGGAAATTCCCTACACCTGCCCCCATTGTAAGGATACGGGCATGCAAGGCGATAAGCTTTGCAGTTGTTATCTATCTCTTATGTCAGAAGCACTTTTTCAGCAGTCAGGCATGGGCAACCTTTTAAAGAAGCAGAAGTTTGAAACGTTTGACCTTAAATTTTATGCCGATGCGCCCTTTGAAGGCCAGCGGCTCTCTCCCCGAAAAAATATGCAGCTGATTTTGGGGACGTGCAGAAAATTTGCGGCAGAGTTTGAAAATCATGCCGATAACCTGTTTTTATACGGGAATCCCGGCCTTGGCAAAACCTTTTTGTCAAGCGCTATTGCAAATGTCCTTTTACAACGAGGGATTTCTGTTCTTTACCAAAGCGCCGGGCAGATTGTGGAAATTCTTTCCGATGCCCGTTTTGGCAGAGGGGAAAGCGAAACCTGCGCCTTTTTAAAGGACCAGCTTTTAAAGGCAGACCTTCTTATCATCGATGATTTGGGCACAGAATTTATAAATGCCATGACGGATGCGGATATCTTTTATGTTGTCAACAGTCGCATTTTAGCGGAAAAGAGCACAATTATCAGCACGAACTTATCCCTTCCCGATATTGAGCGTGTGTATTCAAACCGCATGCTTTCTCGGATTATGGGACATTTTACGCCGCTGTATTTTTACGGTACGGACATAAGGAGCATGGGATAAATGTACACCTTTACAGAGCCTTCTGAGGTAAAACTGATTATTTTATATATTATTCAAAATTTTGCAGAGCCCATCGATAACGGACAAATTACGGATATTTTCATGGATTATGCCTTTGTGGACTATTTTTCCATGCAGCAGTATTTAGACGAACTGGTGGAAATGCATCTTGTGGATATTGACCGTGCCGACAAGGTACGTCTGTATTTTTTGACGGAACACGGCAAGGAAGCATACGAAGCGTATATTCATAAAATTCCAACGTCTGTGCGAGAAAAGCTTTTAAAGACCATTCGCACCTATAAAAAACGGGAACGGAATGCGGCAGATATTTCCGCATCCTTCCGCCCTTTAAACGAACTGTCCTATCTTGCTGAGCTTTCCATTCGTGACAGCGGCTTTCCCCTTATGGAGGTGCGCCTTAGCGTAGGTAGCAAGGAAACGGCACGAGCAGTATGCCAAGCGTTTAAAGAAAATCCCGATAAAGTATATACTGCACTTTTGGGCGCAGTCCTACCGGATGAAACAGAAAAAGAGTAGCCACATGGCTACTCTTTTTGTATGTACGTCAAATTTTCTTCTGCGCCTTCTTTTTGCGAAAGTAGGGAAGAATATCATATCGCATAAAGGCGACGCAAATAGACGTAAAAACGAAAGCTTCCGTAAGCATTCCGGGGTAGGAATGAAAAACCAGGTTATAAATAAACCAAAACGGAGAGGACGGTGCCGAAACCAGGCGGACCGTTCGTGGGTTTTTAATCCAGAAGGCAATGGTCGTAAGAAGCATGGCCACCATGGGCAAAAGGCTGATAGGTCCGTCCCAGAAATAGATACCCGCAAGGATAAAGAGACCACAGAACAGATAAAACCAGACCATACTTGATGCCCATGCTTTGTCCCGATTTCGAAAGACGGCGGCACGGAAAATACCAATGCCGTTTAATATGCCGCCAAGAACGGCGCCGAGAAGGCAAAAATGCACGCAGAAAAAGACGGAAGAAATCATTTGCATCGTCACAATCCGCTTTTGGGAATTTTGCTGGAAGGATAAAATGGCAATGGTCAAGGCAATTACGCCGAGACTTTGTGCAAAAATATACATAAAAACCTCCGATTTTGCCGCGTTATCTGTTTTTACGCGGCAGCCGTTTTTCTATGGTTGTTTCCTTCTGGAAGAAACAGCCGCGGGTAAAGGGAAAGGGGGCAGGTGCCCCGGCTTTATAAAGCGCCATGATTTCCTGCACTTCATCCGCCGTTTCCGTAGTAAACCGAAGAACAAAGGCGGATATGCCGGTGTCGGCAAACTGGTCCAGCTTATCCAGCATATAGAGGGGGCGGGCATTTAAAACCTCGTTTCGGTGGGGATAGGCGCAAAACACAGGGAATACGTTGCCCTTTTCATCGGTTAGGGGATATGCTTTTTTGCCACCATGGCACGTTTGGTGCACCTTGGCAAGGCAATTTTCCATGGTCATCAGCGTCAGCCGTCCGTACACTAAAACGGAGAGGGGCAGGGGCTTTGGCATTTGCCGAATTTGGGACAGGAGAAGCTCAGGGGAGGCGGTGAGGCCGTCCATACAAGAAAGCGCCGCCGTTTTCCCGTTAAAGATATGGAGCCCTGTGCCGCCAAAAGGCGAAAAGCCCATTTCTCGGCATAAAAGGCTTTGCCCTATCGTGTGGCACAAAATGCGTTTTATGCCGTAAGTTTTTAAATTAGCAAGCTGTTTTTTGATAGGCGCCATTTCTTTGTCAAATAAAATGGTAGGCAGTATAGCCCCCACATTTTCGCCCATGGGCTTTTGAATTTCAAAAAGGGGAAGCCAAATAAAGTCTGCCGCTATATTTTTCGGGATTTGTGTGGCAGTTTGGAAGATGCAGTGGGTTTCAAGTGTTTTCGCCGGCTTGTTTTCGACATGGAGAGAAGGCGTGGTGTATGCATAGGAAAATGTAGCTTTGTCCTCCAGCGCCTTGATTCCGTCGCGTCGCAATGCGTTTAAAGCGGCGGCAGGGAGAAATAAATCGGGAGCAACGGAAGCGGAAACCGTCCCCGCATACGGCGTGCCGCCCAGTTTCCCGAGTGCCTTTTCGCAGTCGGCCGCGGTTATGGGGCGCATTGCCGCCTTCTCCGGTACAGCCCCTTCCACACGGGCACTATATACACCATCGGACAGAGAGAGGACAGAAGGCTTGTTTTCTGCAATGGTTACCTCCATGGAAAGGGGGATTTTCGGCGCAGAAACAGAAATTTCTACCGTTTTGGATTGGCGCTTATCTTCTTCCGTGCGAAAGCCGAACATATGCCGCCCCGGCTTTTCGAGAAAATACCCGTCGGTAAAGCCCTGCCGCGAAAAAAGGTCGGCCAGAAAATCCATTTCGTCTTTCGTGGCGGCGCGTTTTTCGTCGAGAAGGGTGCGGTAGGTAGAAACAACGCCCCTTACATAGTCCGGCGATTTTAACCGCCCTTCAATTTTCAAAGACGCAATGGGAAGAGACAGAAGTTCAGGAATATGATTTGCAAGGCATAAGTCATGCAGACTCAGCGCGTAACCGTTTTTATATTTATGCCGGCAGGGCTGGGCACATGTTCCCCGGTTGCCGCTGCGGCGGGAAAGCATACTGCTAAAGTAACATTGCCCCGAATACGAAACGCAAAGCGCACCATGAATAAACACTTCAATTTCCAAAGGGGAGGACTTGATAAGATCACGGGAAAAGGCTTCTCTTGCCAGCACTACGCGGCAAAAGCCCAGTTCTTTCGCCCGTGCAATTCCCAGAGCATTGTGAATGGTCATTTGGGTGCTGGCGTGCAAGGGAAGGGAGGGCACGGCTTCCCGAAGCAGGGACGCAAGTCCAATATCCTGCACAATCACGCCGTCAATCCCGGTTTCGGCGAGAAAGTGGGCATAGTCCGGCATTTCAGCGAGCTCCTTATCGGTCAGAAGGGTGTTTAGCGTCAGGTACACTTTCTTATGGCGGACATGACAATAGCGGACGGCACTGGAGAGCGTATCGTCCGTAAAATTTTCTCCATGCAGGCGTGCATTATGCCGGCTTGCGCCCAGATATACAGCGTCTGCACCGGCGGCGACTGCCGCTTCCAGCGCTGCAAAACTGCCCGCAGGTGCTAAAAGTTCATGCATGTAAATTCTCCTTCCGAAAAAGAAACAGCTGCACTAGGACAGCTGCATGGTAATCGCTTTGGGATTATTGCGAATTTCCACAAGATTTGCACCCTTTTCAAACTCCCCGTCTAGCGACCAGGGGAAAATCTGATCCATGGCAAAGGTCAGGTGTCCGGCTTTAAAATACGTGATTAAATCCGAATGATACTGCTTGCGGACAAGGGAAAAAATAATCTGTTGCAGGTCCAGAACATTTTTGGGCATGGAAATGAGCATCACTTCAAAAAGCCCGTCATCAAAGCTAATGTCCTCGGGGGAAAGATGCACCATGCCCCCTAAGGACGTGGAGTTGGAAACGGCACCAAACACATATTCTCCTTGGAGTGTTCCTTTTTCCGACTCTACAGTCATACGGCAGGGCCGAATGTTAGGCAGCTCCCGTACCGCTTCGAATACATACGCCATGTGCCCGATGCGATTTTTAATGTCCTGGGAAGCCTTATACGAGGAATCCGAAAACGCACCAAAGGAAGCTACATAGGTAAAGTGGCGATTTCCAAAGGAACCAATATCAATGGGAAAGGGCGCGCCGTTTCGAATAGCTTCTGCCGCCTTGCCGATATCTTTCGGAATCCCCAGTCCCGTGGCAAAATCGTTTGTGGTGCCACAGGGGATATACCCGAGGGGCGGACGGCAAGTGGCGCGCATCAGCCCGTTTACCACCCGGTTTAACGTGCCGTCACCACCGGCACAAACCAATAAATCATATAAAGGCGCCTTAGTCGTCACATAGTCTTCCGTGCTTTTTCCGTCTTTTGTATAATAAACCGTCACGTCGTATTCCGAAAAAAGACTGGGAATATCGGCACTTGTTGCCCGCATTTTTCCGGCGATGGGGTTTATAATCAGTAACAGTTTTCCGGCAAAAGACATCCTAGAACCACCTTACAAAAAAAGAATTACAGTTTATGAAAACAGGGAATTACCGAGGCCGATAATTCCCTGTGACAAACAAATTTTGCGTTTAAGCAAACATGGGGCTGACAGAAATATCAGCGTATATACGCTTGATTGCCTCTGCAAAAATATCTGCAACGGACAGAACATGAATCTTATCCAGCATTTTTTCCGGCGGCAGGGCAATGGTGTCAAGCACAACCAATTCGCGGATGGGAGATTTTTCGATTCTCTCAAGCGCGGGGCCCGAAAGTACGGGGTGCGTGCAACAGGCGTAAATTTCTTTTGCGCCGCGTTCCATAAGGGCAGAAGCCCCGTTTGTGATTGTGCCTGCGGTGTCAATCATATCGTCAACCAAAATGATAGTTTTATCCTTAATATCACCGATGATGTTCATAACCTCTGCCACATTGGGGCGCGGTCTTCTCTTGTCGATGATGGCAATGGGTACATCCAGACGCTGTGCAAATTTACGTGCACGGGTAACGCTGCCGAAGTCCGGCGAGACAACGACTACGTCATCCATATGGTCTGCAAATTTTTTCATAAAATAGGGTGCGATTTTGGTAAAGCCCAGGAGATGGTCCACGGGAATATTGAAGAAGCCCTGAATCTGTGCGGCGTGCAGGTCCATGGTAAGCACGCGGTCAGCCCCCGCAGTTGCGATAAGGTCTGCCACAAGTTTTGCAGAAATCGGGTCGCGGGCCTTTGCCTTTCTGTCCTGACGGGCGTAGCCGTAGTAGGGAATAACGGCGGTAATTCTGCCTGCAGAAGCACGCTTGAAGGCATCAATCATAATCAGCATTTCCATCAGGTTATCGTTTACCGGGTCGCAGGTGGACTGTACCACAAAAACATCCGAGCCGCGGACGCTTTCGTTGATGTTTACATACACTTCGCCGTCGCTAAACTTGCCGACTTCCGATTTGCCAAGACTGATTTCGCCAACATGCATGCCGTTGCCTTCAGCATTTAGTTTATATTCGGCAACCTTATTTTTAAGCTCTGCAACAATTGCGCTGGCAAGCTGTTTATTGGAGTTAGCTGTAAAAATTTTGATATCATTTCCGTGGGTTATCATCAGTAAATCGCTCCTCTTTAAAATCACTAGCTATATTGTACCGCATTTTTCCATAAAAATCAAGCCCTGCAAAGGGAATTTTTAAAAATTTTCTTCTAAGACGGCAAGGGAACGCTCTGCCATTGCCAGATACCGTTCGTGCTTATCGCGAATACGCTGTGTAAGGGGCGGCAAAATGCCGAAATTTGCGTTCATGGGCTGAAAGTCGCCCAAAGCACTTTCTGCAATATAGTGGCTTAAGGCGCCCATCATGGTTTCCACGGGCAGAATGAGTGCTTCTTCGCCTTGTATCCGTCTTGCCGCGTTGATGCCGGCTAAAATTCCTGAGGCGGCGGATTCCATGTATCCCTCCACACCCGTAATCTGCCCGGCAAAGAAAATATGGGGGTTTTGGCGAAGCGAAAAATCAGCGCAAAGCACTTCGGGGGAACGGATAAAGCTGTTGCGGTGCATTACGCCATACCGCACAAACTCCGCATTTCGAAGAGCAGGAATCATAGAAAATACACGCTTTTGCTCTCCAAAGCGAAGGTTTGTCTGAAACCCCACAAGATTATAAAGCGTCCCTGCTTGATTGTCCTGCCTAAGCTGTACAACCGCGTAGGGGCGTTTTTCCGTTTTGGGGTCACGAAGGCCCACAGGGCGAAGGGGGCCGTATAAAAGGGTCTCTTTGCCGCGAGATGCCATAATCTCCACCGGCATACAGCCTTCAAATACTTTTAAATTGTCCACGGCATGCTGAGGCGCACGCTCCGCACGCGTCAGCGCCGCGTAAAAGGCGGCATATTCTTCCTCCGTCATGGGGCAGTTTATGTAGTCATCCCCGCCGCGGCCGTATCGGGCGCCGAAAAAGGCATTTTCCATGTCAATGCTGTCCTTTTCCACAATGGGGGCAGCCGCGTCATAAAAACTGAGGGTGTCACCACATATTGCGCGGATTTCCTCTGCGAGTGCGCCGTCGGTAAGGGGGCCGGTAGCGATAATGGTAATGCCGTTATCCGGGATACGGGTTACTTCTTCTCGTATGACGGTAATACGGGGATGGCTTTCGATGCGGCTTGTTACCGCTTTTGCAAATGCGTCTCTGTCTACCGCGAGTGCACCGCCTGCCGGCACGCTCGTTTCTTTTGCCGCGGCAACCGTGATAGACCCGAGCCTTTCCATCTCCGCTTTTAAAAGACCCCCGGCACTATCTAGCCGGGAGGCCTTTAAGGAATTGCTGCATACAAGCTCGCATAAATCTTCTAAATGGTGTGCAGGAGAAAAGCGGACAGGCTTCATTTCGTGCAGAATGACTTCTGCACCTAAATTCGCCGCGGCGAATGCGGCTTCGCAGCCGGCAAGACCGCCACCGATTACATGAATTTGCATATTATTTCTCCTTTGTTTTGCCGCATTCGCGGTTCGAACATACGGCAGTGGTGGTGCGTCCCCGTTTTTTGGAGACCATGGGACTGCCACATTTGTCGCAAAGGGTGCCGGTGGGCATATCCCATAAAATCACGCCGCACTTTTCGCTGTTTTCGCAGGCATAGAAGGTTCTGCCTTTTTTCGAACGGCGCTCCAGCACCTTACCGCCGCATTTCGGACAGGGGACACCAATGTCATTGACAATGGGCTTTGCGTTTCGACATTCTGGAAAACCGGGGCAAGCCAAAAATTTCCCAAACCGTCCCATTTTGTATACCATATTCCGGCCGCATTTTTCGCAAATCACATCCGAAACCTCGTCCTGCAAAGACACTTTTCCAATGGCGGCATCTGCTTTTTCCAGCGTTTCGGCAAAGGGTGTGTAGAATTCCCGAAGCAGCTCTACCCAGTTTTCCGTGCCTTCTTCTACGCGGTCAAGCTTTTCTTCCATATCTGCGGTAAATTCTACATTGATAAGATTTCCAAAGTGCTCGGTCATCAAATCCGTCGTAACATACCCGAGCTCTGTGGGCATAAACAGCTTCTTTTCGCGGACAACATAGCCACGGTTTAAAATCGTGGAAATAGTGGGCGCGTAGGTACTCGGCCGCCCGATGCCCTTTTCTTCCATAGCACGAATCAGCGCCCCTTCAGTATATCGGGAGGGGGGCTCGGTGAAGTTTTGCTGTTTTTCCAGCTTTTTTAGAGACAGCACGTCATCTTTTCGAAGGGTGAGCATATCCGCCGCTTCGTCCTCATTTTCCGTTTCCGTAGCGTACACCGATTCAAAACCGGCAAATTTTACTTTCGCAAAGGAGGCTTTAAAGAGGTATGCTCCGGCCGTAAGCTCTGCCGCAAGGGTGCTGTAAATGGCATCGGTCATCTGGCTTGCCATAAAACGCTCCCAAATGAGCTTATACAGTTTATATTGGTCAGCCGGAAGCGTTTTCTTTGCAAGTTCCGGCGTGATTTCTATGTTTGTGGGGCGAATCGCTTCGTGGGCATCCTGCGCCGCCGCCCGGGACTTATAAAATCGGGGTTTAGAAGGTGCAAATTCCGTGCCGTAGCGCGCTTTAATATAGGAAAGAGCGGCCGCGGAGGCTTCTGCGGAAATACGAAGGGAGTCGGTACGCATATAGGTGATAAGACCCAAAGTGCCATACCCTTCAATTTCTACACCTTCATACAAAATCTGTGCGGCGGACATGGTTTTTCGGGAGGTAAACCCAAGGCGTCTTGCCGCTTCCTGTTGCATGGTGCTTGTGGTAAAGGGGGGCGCCGGAGATTTTTTGCGCTCGTCATATTTGGCACCGCTTACCACAAAGTCGGAACTCTGCAGCTCTGTAAAAATGGCTTCGGCGGTCTTGCCGTCGGCGATTGTCATTTTCTTGCCGTTTTTGCCGTGGAACTTTGCTTTAAAGGTATGCCCGTCCTTGCATTTTAAAAGGGCGGTAATGTTCCAGTATTCATCCGGCACAAACCGGTCAATTTCCCGTTCGCGCTCGACGACAAGGCGCGTAACCACAGACTGTACGCGCCCTGCGCTAAGCCCTTTCTTGACTTTGCGCCAAAGAAGGGGACTTAATTTATAACCTACAATGCGGTCAACGGCGCGGCGCGCCTGTTGGGCGTCCACAAGGTCCAGGTTTATGGGGCGAGGCTCTTTGACCGCCGCCTTTAAAACATTCTTCGTGATTTCATTAAATGTAACACGGCAATCCGAGGCAGGGTCAAGCCCGAGAATCTGGGCAAGGTGCCAGGAAATTGCTTCCCCTTCGCGGTCAGGGTCAGTTGCGAGAAATACGCGGTCTGCCGCCTTAGCTTCCTTTTTTAAAGTCGCCAGCAAATCGCCTTTGCCGCGAATGGTAATATACTTCGGCTCAAAGTTATGCTCCACATCAATACCGAGCTGACTTTTCGGTAAATCCCGAAGATGCCCGAAGGACGCAACCACGCTGTAGTCCCGTCCTAAATATTTTTTAATCGTCTTTGCTTTCGCAGGAGACTCTACAATAATTAAATTCTTTGCCATGACCATTTCCTTTCTGCGTTGTTCTTTTTACAGTATCACAGATGTAGTCCCTTTGTAAAGAGTTTTTTAAATATTTTTCGTTTTATCCTGAAAATAGGCGTAAATATTTTCCGCGGTCCGGCGGTCTATGCCGGGTGTGGCGGCAAGTTCGTCGCAGGTAGCCGTCTTTATGGCAGAAATCGATTTGAAATGTGTCAGTAGTGCCTTCTTTTTCACAGGGCCTACGCCCTTTATGCCGTCCAGCTCTCCGGAAAAGGTTTTCCGCTTTCGCAGTTTTTTGTGGTAGGTAATCGCAAACCGATGTGCCTCGTCCTGCACTAAGGTTACTAGGCGAAACGCGGCAGAACCGGGGGCGAGACTTACCTCCCCGTCCGTGCGGACAAGTCCTCGCGTGCGGTGCCTGTCATCCTTGACCATGCCGAGGACGGGCACAGAAATGGCGAGCCGCTCGAGCACTTCTTCCGCGGCGTGTACATGCCCTAAGCCGCCGTCCACCAAAATTAAATCGGGCATGGCGGCGAAGTTCCCGTCCGCATCATGATAGCGGATGAAACGGCGGGAGAGGACTTCCTTCATACAATCATAGTCATTCGAGCCGATAATATACTTGATTTTAAATCGTTTATACTCGGAAGGGGCTTTCTTCCCGTTTAGAAAGACAATCATGGAGCCTACGTTTTCGCTGCCGCCGGTGTTGGAAATATCATACGCTTCTATACGATAGGGTGGCTCGTCCATGCCGATTTCATGTGCAAGCTCGGAAAGTGCCTTATCCCGATTTGTACGGCGCAGAACATCCAGCTTGAAGTTTTCTAAGGTGTGATTTGCATTTTTCGTCGCCATATCACAGAGCTTTCGCATTTCACCACGCTGTGGATGGTGGAGAAGTACGCGCTTTTGTCGTTTTTCTGACAGAAAGGAAGCGAGTATTTCTGCATCGGGCAGGGGAAGCGCCGTGTAAATTTGGGGCGGAATTTCCACGTCCATACTGTAATACGCCTGGACAAAATCGGCAAGCGTTTCTGCCTCGCCCCCATAGAGTCTGCCGCTTTCGCGATACAGTTTACTTCCTAAAAGCTTACCGCCGCGAATGAAAAACACGGCAAAGGTGGCAAGGTCCTCGGAAAGAGCAAGGGAAAAAATGTCCACATCCTTCTGGCTGCTGATAACCTTTTGGTCGCGGGAGATACGGCGAATGCCGTCAATTTTATCCCGATAGGCAGCGGCGACCTCAAATTCGAGCCGACCGGATGCCTCCTCCATTTTTTCTTCTAAATCGCGGATGAGCCGTGCGTGGTCTCCGTTTAAAAATCGGGCAACTTCCGCAAACGTTTTTTGGTATTCCTCTGCCGGGATTTGTCCGGTGCACGGGGCGCTACAGCGGCGCATGGCGTGATATAAACACGGCCGCGTGCGTCCAAACTCTGCCGGAAAACGCTTGTTGCAGTGCTGCACCCTAAAAATCCGCCGAATCACATCCAGCGTTTCGTATACGACGGCACTCGAGGGGTACGGGCCGAAATACTGCCCGTCATCGCTTTTCTTTCGGGCAAGGGAAATGCGAGGGTACGCTTCATTTGAAATTTTAATAAACGGATAGCCCTTATCGTCCTTTAAAAGAATATTATACCGTGGCTTGTGCTTTTTGATAAGCGTACTTTCAAGGCAGAGCGCTTCAAATTCCGTGTCTGTTAAGATATATTCAAAGTCCTCAATTTTTTCAATCATGGCCGCTACTTTCGGCGCATGGGAAGTGCCGTGAAAATACTGGCGGACGCGGTTTTTTAAAATTTTCGCCTTGCCCACATAAATAATGTGCCCCGTACTGTCACGCATAATATAGACGCCGGGGGAAGAGGGCAAAGTTTTCAGTTTTTCAGTAATGATTTCATTCATAAATTCAAAAACGGCTGCGGCGCACAAGGCACCGGCTTTGCCCCTTTACAGCTTTATTTTTCCATGGGCAGTATGCCCGTATCCGAAGAGAAAATACAAAAGAATTTACAAGTGAAAAAACAGCCTCATAGAGGCTGCTTAAAAGTCATATTTTATTCGCACACAGTATCGCTGATGAGCGTGCAAAGTGCTGTGATTGCATCACTTTCATCCGCGCCGTCGGCTGACAGGAGAATTTCCGTCCCGCGTGTAATGCCGAGGGATAAAATCCCTAAAAGACTTTTGGCATTGACGCGACGGGAATCTTTTTCCACCCAAATAGCGGCCTTGAATTCATTGGCCTTTTGTATAAATAATGTAGCTGCCTTGGCGTGAAGGCCAACCTGATTCAGTACAACGATGCTTTTAGATACCATAAATTTTACGCTCCCTTAGGCCAAAATTCAATGTGTGCCCTTTTCTGTTAGTATACCACAAAGAAAGCAAAAGAGTCAAGCCCTGAGGCGTTTTTTTGCTTTCCTGTTTTTAGTATGCAAAAATTTTAAAAAAGTCACAACCGGGCGGCTGTTGCCGCCCAGAGTAAAAGACTTATTCAGATACCTTTACTACTTCTCTGTTCTTATAGTAGCCGCAGGCACTGCAAATCCGATGGGGACGAATGAGAGCTTTGCACTTGGGGCATTCAACCATGCCGGGTACAGAAAGTTTGTACGTTGCACGTCTCTTATCACGTCTTGCCTTAGATATTTTATTCTTCGGTACTGCCATCTTCCACACCTCATCTTTCCGGAATCCAAACTTCTACGTTTAATAGTAGTAACACACGATATTATACAGCCTTTTGCATCTTTTGTCAAGAAGTTTTTGCAAAAATTCTGTTTTTCGGGGAAAATATGGTTTTTTAGAGAATACGGACGCCTTCTGTACCGCGTTCCACCACGCCGATTTTGTAAACGGTTTCGCCTGCAGCCTCCAAAATTGCTTTTGCTTCTTCCGCCTTGTCAGCACTTACGGCAACAATCATGCCAATACCCATATTGAAGGTGTTGTACATTTCCTTTGCAGGAATATTCCCCGTCTTTTGCATCAGTTCAAAAATGGGGGGCAGGGGGTAGGAGGCGGTGTCAATCACAGCGGTCATACCTTCACGCATCATGCGCGGCACGTTTTCGATAAAGCCGCCGCCTGTAATGTGGCTGATGGCCTTGATTTCCACTTTTTCCATAAGGGAAAGAATGGCTTTTACATAAATTCTTGTGGGTGCCAAAAGTGCTTCGCCCAAAGTCGTGCCAAGGGATTCTATGTATTCACCCAGGGCTTGTCCCTTGTTGATGTTAAAAAGCTTACGAACGAGGGAAAAACCGTTGCTGTGTACGCCCGAAGAAGCGAGGCCGAGCAGTACATCGCCTTCCGAAAGCTTTGTGCCGTCAATAATTTTCTTCTTATCGACAATCCCTACCGCAAAACCGGCAAGGTCATATTCGTCTTCCGGATAAAAACCGGGCATTTCAGCCGTTTCGCCGCCGATTAAAGCACAGCCGGACTGTACACAGCCGTCAGCTACACCTTTTACAATGGAAGCAACCTTTTCGGGCTCATTTTTGCCTACGGCAACATAGTCAAGGAAAAACAGGGGACGAGCGCCGCTGCAAACGATATCGTTTACACACATGGCAACACAGTCCTGCCCGACAGTATCATGCTTGTCCATCAAAAAAGCAAGCTTTAATTTTGTACCTACACCGTCCGTGCCGGAAACGAGCACAGGCTCCTCCATACCGGCAAGGTTGGGGGCAAAAAGGCCGCCGAAACCGCCGATGGGGGAAAGCACCCCGTCTGTTGTTGTTCTTTTTACGTGTTCCTTCATAAGGCGTACTGCCTCGTATCCGGCCTCAATATTTACGCCGGCTGCGCTGTATGCGCTGTTTGCACTCTTAGTCATTTTCTCCGAATCTCCTTTCTTGGAATGAGCGAAGCTCACGGTTTTCCGGGATTTCTATATCGTATTTGCCGGTAAAGCACGCATTACAAAAGCCGCGTGTTCTGCCGGGAACGATTGATTTTAAATCTTCAATACGCAGGAAGGAAAGGGAGTCTGCACCGAATTTTTCACGCATTTCCTCGACAGAATATTTGTACCCAATCAGTTCTTCCTTTGTAGGAACGTCTGTGCCAAAATAACAGGGCCAGAGGAAGAGAGGCGAGGAAATCCGCATATGTACTTCCGTGGCACCTGCCTTTTTCAGCATCATAATCAGCTTGCGGCAGGTTGTACCGCGAACGATGGAGTCATCTACAATGACGACGCGCTTGCCCCGAATGGTGGAAGCCAGTACGTTGAGCTTTATGTCCACGCTTTCTTCACGCATTTTCTGGGAGGGCTGAATAAATGTTCTGCCGATGTAGCGGTTTTTGATAAGCCCCGTACCGTAGGGAATACCGCTTTCCTCGGCATACCCGATGGCGGCACAGATACCGGAGTCCGGCACGCCGATGACAATGTCGGCATCTACGGGGTCAGCTTTCGCAAGAGCACGGCCTGCCGCAACACGGGCTTCATATACGCTTGTCCCTTCAATAACGCTGTCAGGACGGGCAAAATAAATATATTCAAAGATACAGAGGGCGCTTTTGTCGGTGCAGTTGTCGCGGATAGATCGAAGTCCGTTTTCATCTGCAACCACAACTTCACCCGGTTCGATATCCCGCACAAACTCTGCGCCGATAGCATCCAGCGCACAGCTTTCCGAAGCAAAGATGTAGCTGTTTTGCTTTTTGCCGATACAAAGGGGACGGTAGCCGAGGGGGTCACGGGCGGCAATCAGCTTTCTCGGGCTCATCACGAGCATAGAATACCCACCCTTTAATGTGCGAATAACACGGACGAGGGCGTCCTCAATAGAATGGGTTTTGACTCTTTCCCGTGCCAGAAGATAGTTGATAATTTCCGTATCACTTGTCGTCTGGAAAATGGCGCCGTCGGACTCAAGGCGTGCACGCTCTCCCACGGAGTCCGCAAGGCTGCCGTTGTAGGCGGTGGCAAGCGTTCCTTTTTTATAACGGGTAACGAGAGGCTGCGCATCTTCGCGGACCTTGTCGGAAGCGGAATAACGCACATGCCCAATGGCGGCATGTCCTTTTAAGTGACTTAAAACAACTTCATTAAATACGTCCGGCACAAGACCGCTGTCTTTGTGGTAAATGATAACACCGTCATCATTTACCGCAATACCGGCACTTTCCTGGCCGCGGTGCTGCAGGGCGTAAAGGGCATAGTACGTCAGGTGTGCGCAGTCAAATCCATCGTTATCCCAAATACCGAACAGACCGCATTCTTCATGCAATTTTGTGTCTTTCATGGTTTCTCTCCCTTGCGTTATATGTTACTGAGTTCTTCCTGCAGGCGCGCGTCCTTTTCGCTGACCTCGCGCAGCATGGAAAGCTTATGTTCTTCCAGCTTTTCTGCGACTTCCGGGCAAGAAAGCGCAATCATTTGTGCCGCCAAAATTGCGGCATTTTCGCCGCCGTCAATCGCAACGGTGGCAACGGGAATGCCCTTGGGCATCTGGACAATGGAAAGGAGGGAATCCAGCCCGTCCATTGTAGAAGATTTAATCGGGATACCGATAACAGGCAATGTGGTAAAGGCTGCCAAAACGCCCGGAAGATGGGCGGCTTTGCCTGCGGCGCCGATAATCACGGAAAAACCGCGTTCTTTCGCGTTTTTTGCAAAGGTTGCGGCAGAATCGGGGGTGCGGTGAGCGGAAATGACCCGCGCTTCCACTGCAATGCCGAATTCCTTCAGCCGTTTTATGCAAGGACGCAGTGCCGGCAAGTCGGAATCGCTTCCCATAATGAGTGCTACTTTTGGAGACATAGTATCCATCCTTTCAAATTATAAAAGTGTAAACAAAGGGTAAGGTTACAAGACTGGCTGCGGTTGTAAGACAAATTGCCGTGGCGGCATAATCCGTGTCACCGCCGCATTCCTGTGATAAAATCGCAAAAACAGACTGGCACGGCATGGCAAGCTCGATGGCGATGACCGAAACAATCAGCATATCCACCGGAAGCGAAAGCGCCGGAAGGAGCCAGTTTAAAGCATAAAATGCCCCAATGGGAACGAGGAGCATTTTGATGAGAACAATCGTTATGGAAGAAAGCCCTGCCACGATTTCACGAAATCGAACGCCGGCCAAAGTGGCACCCAAAAAGAGCATGGATAAAACCATGGTGGTGCTACCTATGGAGGAGGCTGCTTCGTGGAGTGCGTACGGCAGGCGCAGGGAAAATACAAACATCAGCGCGCCGATTACATAGGAAAGAGTTGCAGGGTTTAAAAGCCGGCGAAGGTCCACCTTCCCCTTGGAAGAACGGCTGAGAATTAAAACACCAATCGTCCAAGCCGTAAGGTCATTTGCAATGGAAAAGAATGCGGCATAAAAAACCGCCTTTTCGCCCCAGATCACCTGGAGAAGCGGATAGCCTAAAAAAATTGTATTTCCAAAAGCTGTCAGGCAAGTGTGCACATCCCCCCGCTTTTTATCAAAGCGAAAGGGAATGGTTGAAAACTTTCCAAGGAGCAGTAAAACAAAAACGAATAAAAGCCCCAAAACAAAAACAGCAAGAGCTGTGTTTTGCGTCTGTACATCCTTGGCTTGTCCGGAAAGCGTGGTAATAACAAGCAGTGGTAACGTGATGCGCGTTATAAGCTGAGAGGTGGCGTTTTTAAGACCTTTTATGTAGCCTGTTTTCTCTGCCAGAAAGCCCAGCACCATAATAATGGCAAGAAGCAAAATTTTGCTGACTACAATTTCCAACGCCGCCACTTCCTTTTCTTAAAAATACATAGTCTATTATAACATACGGGATGGATTTTGTAAAGCAAAAAGAAAAAAGAAGAAAAAATTTGTTGACAAAATCCATAAAACCGTGAATTTTGGAAAAAAGATATGGCAAAGCTGACAAAAGAGAGGCATATTTTATCGGGACAGACCATAGGTATAGAAAAAACAGTTTGCGCGGAGGCGGAAATGAAAATATTTGTATTCGATAAAAATGTGGTTCTCACGATGGCCTTAGCACTTTTGATTGCTGTGTCCCTCGTGCCCTTATCCATGGTGGCAAGCAGGTCCGCAGCCGGAAAAAATGCAGAGAGCCTGCCGCTTTATTCCGTGGAGACCGCAGAAAAAAAGGTGGCAGTTACCTTCAACGCCGCATGGGGTGCGGAAGATATTGACAGCATTTTGGAAACGCTGCAGGCATTTAATGCAAAGTGTACATTTTTCATCGTCGGCACATGGGCGGAAAAATACCCGGAAGCAGTCCATAAAATCAAGAATGCCGGGCATGAGATTGGGAGCCATTCCTATAATCATGGGCATTACGGGGAAATGACGGAAGCAGAAATGATGCAAGATATGGACAAAGCGGACGCTGCCTTACAAAGCATCACGGGGGAGACGACTCGACTGTTTCGTGCGCCCTACGGGGAATATACGGAGGAGGCTGTAAAAACGGTACGAAGCCGTGGGCAGTATATGATACAATGGAATATTGATAGCCTGGACTATGCGGGAAAATCCACAGCGGAAATGGAAGCACGCATTCTGCCGCGTCTTCGTCCCGGCTCCATTATCCTGTTTCACACCGGTACGGAACAGACGGCAGCGGCATTACCTGCACTTCTACACAAAATCAAAGAAGAAGGATATACATTTTCCACCGTCGGTGATTTAATGTATACAGAAGGATATACTATTAACCATGAAGGACGGCAGATCAAAGACTAAACATAGGCGGTAAATCGCATTGCCACCATTTTTTTCTAAAAATTAAAACTAAATTTTTCTTGATTTTTCGGCAAATTCTAGAGCTTATATTATTTTTTCATAAAAAGTCTTGCATTTTTCTGGACGTAATGGTATAATGTATACGAAATTGGGATGGAAAATCCTGCAAAAATTTTTTAGGAGGCGTTAAAAATGAAAAAGGCACTTAGTATAGCTTTAGCCGCTGTTATGACATTAACGCTGGCTACAGGCTGTAAGAAGCAAAGCTCCACTGTTGACGAACAGGGAAGAACCAAGTTGCTCATCGGCTTGCCCGGCGGTGATGGTGTTACTGCAATGAAGGTTGTAGAAAACTTCAAAGCTGCAAATGCCGATAAGTACGTAATCACCACAGATGAAGGCGCATGGGGCGACTTCACGAAGAAGGTTAAGCTGCAGATTGTTGCAAAAGAAGATGTAACTCCTGTTTTCTTCTCTGACTCCGAACAGATTATGTCTTTCGGTTCCCAGGGCGCAGCAGAAGACCTTAAGGGCTGGATTGACAGCACACTTGATACAGAAAAATACAATTCTGCTCTGTATGCTGTGACGGATACGTTTACAAATCCCGGCACAGAATACGTTTGGGGTGTTCCCCATGCAATGAACTCCGTTGCAATCATTTACAACAAGGATATCTTTGATGAAAAGGGCATTGCCTATCCCACAGATGACTGGACATGGCAGGAAATGCTTGACCTCGCTTCAAAGCTTACCTTCGACCGCGATGGCGACGGCCAGACGGATGTTTGGGGCATTGACTACTACCATAACAATACACAGGGCTGGCTGCCGTTCATGGCTGCAGTGGGTGTAAGTCCCTATAAAGATAACTTCAGAAACTCCAACCTGGATGACCCGAAGGTTCTGGAAGCAATGCAGAAGATGCGTAGCTGTGTAGAAAACGGTTCCTTGATTCCGGACTCTGACCGTCAGTCTCTGGGTGGTGCCGCAATGGCTTTTGCAGAAGGCAGAGTTGCCATGTCTCTTATAATGTATTCCTCCATTGCGCAGATTAACACCTTTAACCCCGACCTTAACTACGATGCAGTTATCATGCCGATTGGCTGGAACGGCGAACGTACCTGCGTTTATGTACCGAACTGCTGGATGATTTACAGCGGCGCAGAAGATAACGTAAAGGCAGCTGCTAAGGATTGGCTTGCTTACTACCTTAGCGAAGAAGCACAGATGATTAACGCTACAGAATGCCCCTCCGGCTTCCCGGTTATGAAGGCTGCTCTGGATGTTGCGGGTAAAGACAAGAAGCCCGTTTCTACCGATGCTTTCTATAAGGGTATTGACGAGCATGGTATGACCATTCTCGAAAACCCCGCATCTGCTACCTCTGTTCCCATTCTGAATGGTGTTGCTTCTGTTGCAAAGACTCCCGATAAGCATCCGGATCTTAAAGCAGCCATCATGGAAAGATATGAAAAGCATCAGGCCGAACTCGATTTCTACTACGAAAACCTCGGCCAGTAAGTTTTAGCTTACACACCAAAGTCCCGCACAAATGTGCGGGACTTTTCATGTTGTATCAAAATAACGCTCGTTCCTTTCTCCCGAGGACACGCACAAACATATCTCTTTTCTCATAGAATAAAATATATTATTTTATGCGGATGGAGGGGCAAGGGTCGTGTGGTTATATGTTTTAGAGTTGTTATTCCGGAATGTGTGTATGGTTTCCTACGTGAGCCAGCCGAGTTCGTTTCCGCGGCCGCTAACGACGGAGGAGGAAGAAACATATGCAAAACGGTGGGAAACCGGAGATGAGGAAGCCAGAAATATTTTAATAGAACACAATATGCGGCTAGTGGCACACGTGGTCAAGAAATACCAGTCAAGCGGCATGGATAATGACGACCTGATTTCCATCGGGACTGTGGGGCTTATCAAAGCTGTCAATACATATAACAGTGAGAAGAAAAGCAGGCTTGCCACCTATGCCGCCCGTTGTATTGAAAACGAAGTGCTGATGGTACTGCGTGCAAACCGTAAACTGCAAAATGAGGTTTCTTTACAAGAACCGATAGGTTTTGACAGAGAGGGAAATGAGGTGAGTCTTTTGGATATTTTGGACAGTACCGACGAGGACATTACAGAAAAACTGGACCTTAAATATCGAGTGAAAAAGCTCTACGACGCTATGCGGCAAACCCTGAGACCTCGGGAAAAACGGGTGCTTTGTATGCGGTACGGGCTTGGAAACTGCGAAGAGGAGACGCAGAAAGAAATTGCCAAAACCCTCGGCATTTCCCGTTCCTACGTCAGCCGTATCGAAAAGAAAGCCATGCAGAAGCTTATGGAAGCATTAAAACCATTGGAAAGTTAAAAAGCAGGCATCGACAAAACTGTCGATGCCTGCTTTTGTTAAGAATTAGTTTTTTCATATCACAGTTTAGGTGCGGGATTCCATCGGTAAACAGAAAGGTCAACTTTTCCATCTTCTACGTGCACGCCTTCCTCTCGCAGCAGGCTAATTTGTATATTTCCGCCGCCGAAAGCAAAAGCGGAAGAAACAGCACCTTCGCGGTTTACCACGCGGTGACAGGGAATGGAACCAGGGTCCGGGTTTACATGGAGGGCATAACCGACAACCCTTGCCCATCTGGGATTGCCGGCAAGGGCGGCAATTTGTCCATAGGTTGCCACCTTGCCTTTTGGAATACGCTGAACAATTTCGTAAATACGTGAAAAAACAGTTTTATGCATTTTCTACCTCCAAAAACATACGAAAGGCCGTGGGCAGCGCAATTTCATTTTCTAAATCTTCCCGTTTTGCCCAAACAAACCGGTCCGTCATCTGGCGGCACGGAATAAAATAGCAAGTCATGTGCCATTCTACATGGGTAAAAATATGCACACGTTTTTGTGCGCGTATGGGAGCTTGCGGCATGAGTCCAAAGCCAGAGGCTTCGCTAACCGCCTCCCCCGCAGAAAGTGTGCCTTCTATGTTCGGAAACTCCCACAGTCCTGCCAAAAGACCGCTGCTACTCCGTTTCTGTACTGCAATTTTTTCCCCGACCATAAAAAAGAAAACTGTTTTTTCCTCTATGCGGCGTGCTTTCTTCGGCGTTTTTTTAGGCAGGGAAGAAGCAGTGCTGTGTTTTTTGGCGAGGCAAATGTCAGCAAGAGGACACACTGCGCACCGGGGGGATTTCGGGATACATACCATGGCACCAAGCTCCATGAGGCTCTGGGTAAAGTCGCCGCATCGGCCTTTGGGGTAAACCGCGCGGAGTGCTTCCGTTACTTCAGTTTTCACTGTCGGTAAATCGATGGGTGCGTCCGAATTGGTAATTCGTGCCGAAACGCGGAGCACATTGCCGTCTACTGCCGGTGTGGGCTGCTCAAAACAAATCGAGGAAATGGCACCAGCTGTATAGGCACCTACGCCGGGGAGTGCCAGAATTTCTTTATAAGAAGAAGGAAACTTGCCGTCAAGTTCTGTCATGATTTTTTGCGCCGCCTTTTGCAGATTGCGGGCACGGCTGTAATATCCAAGTCCTTCCCATTGTTTCAGGACTGCATCTGTGTCTGCTGCGGCTAAGGCTGCAATGTCAGGGAAAGTTTCCACAAACCGTAGAAAATAGCCACGCGCCGCTTCCACACGGGTTTGTTGTAGCATGATTTCCGAGAGCCAAACACGATATGGAGTTTTATCCTCCCGCCAGGGAAGTGCCCGTGCGTTTTCGGAAAACCACGGCAAAAGGCGGGAAGGAAGTGCTTTGAATATGTTCGCTACCATTAAGAAGCCCCTTTCCGGAAAAAGCCTTTCCATAGTATAATGCAGTATATCATTTTTACTGCCGAAAGTCAAGGGACAGAAAATGGATTCGGGGTACAAAGCAATAGTGCAATTTTTTATAAAAAAAGCAAAAAATATTCAATTTTATTCTTGACAAGCCCAAAAATTTGTGGTACAATACTAATCTGCATTATAAGAATGGATAATTATGCATATTTGAAAGGACAAAGGTGTTGGATTTAACCGCAAAGAAGCGCGTTTTTTCCTTTCAAATTCTGGCATTTTTTCAGAATATTTGTAATTTTAAAATGAGGTGAGATTTATGGTACATCCCGTGCAACTCGGAAAAAACACACGCATGAGTTATTCCAAAATCGGTGAAGTTTTGGAAATGCCAAATTTAATCGAGGTGCAGAAGAATTCTTACAAGTGGTTTATTGAGGAAGGAATCCGCGAGGTTTTCCATGATGTGTCGCCCATAACCGATTATACCGGCAACCTCGTTTTGGAATTCATCGATTATTCGCTGGATGAAAAGCCGAAGTATACTATTCCGGAATGTAAGGAACGTGACACAAATTATGCCACGTCTCTTCGTGTGAAGGTTCGTCTTCGCAATCTCGAAACCGGCGAAATCAAAGAACAGGAAATTTTCATGGGTGATTTTCCGCTGATGACGGAACAGGGTACCTTTATCATTAACGGTGCTGAACGTGTTATCGTCAGTCAGCTTGTTCGCTCTCCCGGTATTTATTTTGAAGAAACATTTGATAAGGTAGGCAAAAAGCTACTTGCATCTACCGTTATTCCGAATCGCGGCGCATGGCTGGAATACGAAACGGATTCTAACGATGTGCTCTGGGTACGTGTGGACAGAACGAGAAAACTGCCCATGACCGTACTGCTTCGTTCTTTGGGTCTTGTTACTGACCAGGACATTACAAATCTTTTCGGGGAAGACGAGAGAATTTTAACCACCATCGAAAAAGATGCGGCAAAGACGGAAGAAGAAGCTTTGTTTGAAATCTACCGCCGTCTGCGTCCGGGCGAACCGCCTACGGTTGAAAGCTCCCGTTCTCTTTTACAGATGCTGTTCTTCGACCCGCGTCGCTATGATTTGGCACGTGTCGGTCGGTATAAATTTAATAAAAAATTAGCCATGGCAGCCAGAATTGTAGGTCTGGTTGCGGCGGAAGATATTATTGACGAACGCACCGGCGAATTGATTGTTGCCGCAGGCGAAGTTATCAAGCGTGATATGGCAGAAGCGGCAGAACGAGCAGGCGTAAATGTCGTATATGTTGCCGTTGAAGATAAGCAGACAGGGGAGAAGAAGGTCATAAAGATTTTCTCCAATAACATGGTTGACCTTGCAGAGTTTGTAGACTTTGACGCCTCTGACCTTGGCATTCGAAGCAAAGTACGCCGTAGCGTACTGGAAGAAATTCTTGCGGAAAATGAAAGCGAAGAAGATATCCGTGCCGCTATTTTGCGCCGTGTTGACGAGCTTTCCCCGAAGCACATTACGGAAGATGATATTTTCGCTTCTATTAACTACTGCTTGAATCTGTTTGATGGCATTGGCACTACCGACGATATTGACCATCTCGGCAACCGCCGCCTCCGTGGCGTCGGTGAGCTTTTACAGAACCAGTTCCGCATGGGTCTTGCGAGAATGGAACGCGGTGTTCGCGAGAGAATGAGCATTCAGGATCTCGATATCGTAACACCCCAGTCCCTGATTAACATTCGTCCCGTTGTGGCAACCATCAAGGAATTCTTTGGTTCTTCACAGCTTTCTCAGTTTATGGACCAGACGAATCCCCTCGGTGAACTTACCCATAAGAGAAGACTTTCTGCCCTCGGTCCCGGCGGTCTTAGCCGTGAGCGTGCAGGCTTCCAGGTTCGTGACGTTCACTATACCCACTACGGACGTATGTGCCCGATTGAAACGCCTGAAGGCCCGAACATCGGTCTTATTAACTCCCTCAGTACCTATGCAAGAGTCAACGAATACGGCTTTATCGAAGCACCATATCGTAAGGTTATTAAAGAGGAAGGCCGGGTAACGGACGAAATTCATTACATGACTGCAGACGTCGAGGATGAATTTATCGTAGCCCAGGCAAACGAAGAGCTTGACGAAAACGGCAAGTTCGTACACAAGAAAGTAACAGCTCGTCACAGAGACGAGTTTATGGAAGTAAGCCCCACGGAAGTAGACTACATGGACGTTTCGCCGAAGCAGGTTGTTTCTGTTGCAACCACCATGATTCCCTTCCTTGAAAATGACGACGCAAACCGCGCACTCATGGGCTCCAACATGCAGAGACAGGCAGTTCCGCTTCTTTGCACCGATTCCCCTGTGGTAGGTACCGGTATGGAATACAAGGCCGCAAAGGACTCCGGCGTAGTGCTTTTGTCGCCCTGTGATGGTTTTGTTGAAAAGGTTTCCGCAAGCGAAATCGTTATTCGTGATGAAGAAGGCGAACGCCATGCAATGCGCCTTTCTAAGTTTACCCGTTCAAACCAGGGTACCTGCATTAACCAGCGTCCCATTGTTTCCCGCGGTGAAATCGTTAAAAAAGACGATATTATTGCAGACGGTCCTTCTACCGATAATGGTGAAATCGCCTTAGGCCGTAACGTTCTCATCGGCTTTATGACCTGGGAAGGCTACAACTACGAAGACGCTATCCTGATTAACGAAAAGCTTGTGCGGGATGACGTATTTACATCTATCCACATTGAAGAATACGAATCCGAGTCCAGAGATACAAAGCTCGGGCCGGAAGATATTACAAGAGAAATCCCCAATGTTGGCGAAGATGCCCTCAAAGACCTTGACGAGCGCGGCATTATCCGCGTAGGTGCCGAGGTACGCGCCGGGGATATTCTGGTTGGTAAGGTTACACCGAAGGGTGAAACAGAGCTGACACCGGAAGAAAGACTGCTCCGTGCCATTTTCGGTGAAAAGGCACGCGAAGTCCGTGATACCTCTCTCCGTGTACCCCACGGCGAGGCAGGTATTATCGTAGACGTTAAGGTCTTTACAAGAGAAAACGGCGACGAGATGCCGCCGGGTGTAAATCAGATTGTACGTTGCTATATTGCACAGAAGAGAAAGATTTCTGTTGGTGACAAAATGGCAGGCCGCCACGGTAACAAGGGTGTTATCTCCCGTATTTTACCGGAAGAGGATATGCCGTTCTTGCCCGATGGTACGCCCCTCGATATCGTTTTAAATCCTCTTGGCGTTCCGTCCCGTATGAATATCGGGCAGGTGCTCGAGGTACATCTTGGTCTTGCAGCTAAGAAAATGGGCGTAAAAATAGCAACACCGGTCTTTGACGGTGCTACGGCGGAAGATATCGCAGAAGCACTTGAGAAAGTCGGTTGCCGTCCGGACGGTAAAACCGTTCTCTATGACGGACGTACAGGTGAGCCTTTCGACAATCCCGTAACTGTCGGTTACATGTATATGCTGAAACTCTTGCATCTTGTTGATGATAAGATTCATGCCCGTTCCACTGGCCCCTACTCGCTGGTTACGCAGCAGCCGCTGGGCGGTAAGGCACAGTTCGGCGGTCAGCGTTTTGGTGAAATGGAAGTTTGGGCGCTGGAGGCTTATGGTGCAGCGTATACCCTGCAGGAAATTCTGACCGTAAAATCCGACGACGTTGTCGGCCGTGTGAAGACGTATGAAGCTGTGGTAAAGGGCGAGAATGTGCCGAGCCCGGGTATTCCTGAATCCTTTAAGGTTCTTCTGAAGGAATTGCAGAGCCTTGGTATGGACGTCCGCGTTCTCAATAAGGACGGCGAGGAAGTCAACCTCGGCGAAGCGGCAGATGATGAAATGGACGATATCATGCCGGAAGATCTCGGTCAGGGCGTGGAAGGCGATAGAGGTGCATTTGAACGTGCAGGCTTTAGCGAGGTCGATGAGGATGCGCTCCTTATGGACGCGCTGGGTCTTGGTAATGACGAGCCTGTGGAAGACGACGAAGATGACCTTGACAGCTACATGGACGCAGACCTGGATGATTTTGACGACGACGAGGATTTATAAGACGTTTCCCAAAATGCAAGGGAATGTTTATCGGATGCGGCAAAAACTTGCTGCAATAATATAGAAAGGGACGGTGCGACAAATGTTGGAATTTAATACGTTTGATGCCATACAGATTGGGCTGGCTTCACCGGAGAAAATCCGCGAGTGGTCCAGAGGAGAAGTAAAGAAGCCGGAAACAATCAACTATCGCACACTCAAGCCTGAAAGGGATGGACTCTTTTGTGAGCGTATTTTCGGTCCGACAAAGGACTGGGAATGTCATTGCGGTAAATACAAGAGGATTCGTTTTAAAGGCATTGTCTGTGACCGATGCGGGGTTGAAGTTACCCGTGCGAAGGTACGCCGTGAAAGAATGGGTCACATTGAGCTTGCGGCACCTGTAAGCCATATTTGGTACTTTAAGGGTAGCCCCAGCCGTCTGGCACTGATGCTGAATATTTCGCCCAGCGAAGTGGAAAAGGTTTTATACTTCGCCGCTTATATCGTTATTGACCCGGGCAAGGCATCAGAACTTGAAAAAACCCAGATTTTAACAGAAAAAGAATATAGAGAACTGCAGGAAAAGTACGGTGATGTTTTCCGCGCAGCCATGGGTGCAGAAGCTATCCGCGAACTGCTTGCGGAAATTGACCTTGACCAGCTTGCAGAAGAACTGCGCGCAGAAGTGGAAGACGCACAGGGACAGAAGAAAATCCGTCTTGTAAAGCGACTGGAGGTTGTAGAGGCCTTCCGTTCTTCCGGCAATCGTCCCGAGTGGATGATTCTGGAAGCCATTCCCGTCATTCCGCCGGAAATCCGCCCGCTCGTACAGCTGGACGGCGGCCGTTTTGCGACCTCTGACCTCAATGACCTTTACCGTCGTGTCATTAACAGAAATAACCGTCTCAAGAGACTTTTAGATTTAAATGCACCGGATATTATTGTCCGGAACGAAAAGAGAATGCTGCAGGAAGCCGTTGACGCCCTTATCGATAACGGCCGCCGTGGAAGACCTGTTACAGGCCCCGGTAACCGTGCACTGAAATCTCTTTCCGATATGCTTAAAGGTAAGCAGGGTCGCTTCCGTCAGAACCTTCTCGGTAAGCGTGTTGACTACTCCGGCCGTTCGGTTATCGTTGTCGGCCCGGAACTGAAGATTTATCAGTGTGGTCTCCCGAAGGAAATGGCGTTGGAGCTTTTCAAGCCCTTTGTTATGAAAAAGCTTGTCATGGGTGGATATGCCCATAACATAAAGAGTGCAAAGCGCATGGTAGAACGTGTTCGTTCCGAGGTTTGGGACGTTCTCGAGGATGTCATCAAAGAACATCCCGTTCTCTTAAACCGTGCTCCTACCCTGCACAGACTCGGTATTCAGGCATTCGAACCCGTATTGGTTGAAGGCAGAGCCTTAAAACTTCATCCCCTCGTATGCTCCGCGTTTAACGCTGACTTCGACGGTGACCAGATGGCGGTACACGTACCCCTTTCTCCCGAAGCACAGAGCGAAGCACGCTTCCTCATGCTGTCTGCCAACAACCTCTTAAAGCCCCAGGATGGTAAGCCTGTTACCACACCGACCCAGGACATGGTTTTGGGCAGCTATTACCTGACGCTTGTCAAGGATGATGAGCCGGGCACAGGCAAGGCATTCTCGAACTTTGAGGAAGCAAAGCTTGCATATAACAACGGCGTTATCGGTCTGCACGCACCCATTCGCGTTCGCAACGAAAAAGAAATTGACGGCGAAAAGGTGTCCGGCATTATCGAAACGACCGTAGGCCGCATCATCTTTAACGAAAATATTCCCCAGGACCTTGGCTTTGTAGACCGTACAAAGGCCGAAAACGTGCTGAAGCTGGAAGTCGAATTCCTAGCAGGCAAGAGTGCACTTGGAAAAATTATCGATAAGTGCATTAAAAAGCACGGTATTACAGAAACTGCAATTCTTCTGGATAAAATTAAAGCAATGGGATATAAATACTCCACGAGAGGTGCTATCACCATTAGCGTTTCCGACATGAAGGTGCCGGAAGAAAAGAAGGATATTCTTTCAAATGCAGAAGTGGCAGTTGATAAGATTGAAGCCCAGTTCCGTCGCGGTATTTTAACAGACGAAGAGCGCTACGCCGGTGTTATTAAAACCTGGGAAGGCGCAGTGTCCGACGTTACGGATGCCCTGATGAAAGGTCTCGATAAGTACAACCCGATTTACATGATGGCTGACTCCGGTGCTCGTGGTAGCGTTAACCAGATTCGTCAGCTCGTCGGTATGCGCGGTCTTATGGCAGATACCCAGGGCCGTACCATCGAGGTTCCCATTCGTGCAAACTTCCGCGAAGGTCTGAACATTTTGGAATACTTTATTTCCACGCACGGTGCCCGTAAGGGTCTTGCCGATACGGCTATTCGTACCGCTGACTCCGGATATCTTACAAGACGCCTTGTTGACGTCAGCCAGGATGTTATCATCCGCGAAGATGACTGTGGTACACACGAAGGCATCACGGTTTCTGCCATTAAAGACGGCAACGCAGTTATCGAGCCGCTTTACGAAAGACTTGTCGGCCGCGTACCCACCAAGGACGTTGTCCATCCCGAAACGGGCGAAGTACTGGCAGAAGAAGGCAAGCTTATCAGCGAAGCCGCTGCCCATGCTATCGAAGATGCAGGCATCCTCGAAGTGGAAATCCGCAGCGTACTCCATTGCCATGCAAAAATCGGCGTCTGTGCAAAGTGCTACGGCGCAAACCTTGCAAGCGGCGACCGGGTAAACGTCGGCGAAGCGGTTGGTATTATTGCCGCCCAGTCCATCGGTGAACCGGGTACACAGCTTACCATGAGAACGTTCCATACGGGCGGTGTTGCCGGTGGCGACATTACCCAGGGTCTTCCCCGTGTTGTTGAACTTTTCGAAGCCAGAACACCGAAGGGCCTTGCAGTTCTCTCTGAAAACGGCGGTACCGTTCACATTGATGAAACCAAGAAAAAACGTGAAATTACGATTACAGACGATAAAGAAGGCGACAGCCGCACCTACCTCATCACCTACGGCTCTAAGCTTAAGGTGGCAGAGGGCGATGTAGTAAAGCCGGGCACAGCCCTTACCGAAGGCTCCTTGAATCCCCACGACCTTCTCCGTATCAGCGGCGCCGCGGCGGTACAGCAGTATATTATTCAGGAAGTACAGCGTGTATACCGTCAACAGGGTGTTGATATTTCCGATAAGCACATCGAGGTAATTGTTCGCCAGATGATGAAGAAGGTAAAGATTACCGAATCCGGCACCAGCGATTTCCTCATGGGTACGCTTGAGGATAGACTGACATTGGAAGAAATCTGCAAGAATGCAGAAGCGGAAGGCAAGGCCGCCCCGGAATACGAGGATATTCTTCTCGGTATTACCAAGGCATCCCTTGCAACCGATTCCTTCCTGTCCGCCGCTTCCTTCCAGGAAACCACCCGCGTTCTGACCGATGCGGCGATCAAAGGTAAGATTGACCCGCTGCTTGGTCTTAAGGAAAACGTTATTATCGGTAAGCTGATTCCGGCCGGTACCGGTATGGCAAGATACAGAGACGTATCCGTAGAGCCAAAGGCAGAAAACGATTTATTTGACAGTATGGATGCAAATTATCTTGACATGCGCTAAAATTTGTGATATAATTTCCGAATGTATGGGATAAAACCCGGAAATTCCCGTAAAAGCGGGCTTTGGCCTTTGCGTGGCAAAGGACAGAGAAGAGGAGAATTATGTTAGACGAGCTAAAAACTGACAAAAAAATTGTTGGTTTTAAACAATCTTTGAAGGCTGTTCGGGCAGGGGAAGTAACGAAAGCATTCGTGTCCATGGATGCGGATGTGCACGTGTCCACCCCGTTTGTACATGCCTGCGAGGCACAGCATGTGCCTGTTGAATACTGCGAAAGCTGTAAAGTACTTGGCGAAGCCGCGGGTATTGATGTAGGTGCGGCGGTCGCAGTTTTGGTCAAATCGTAATCCATATGCGGCGGTAGAGTTTCTACCGCCCATAGCCATGCTATGATACGGCAAAATGCCGCTTATTATAGAATTGATAGGTAAGGAGGTGCAATGATGCCAACATTTAACCAGTTAGTCCGTAAGGGCAGAGAAACCAGCGTTTCCAAGTCCACAGCACCGGCACTTTTGAAGGGCCTGAACTCTCTTAAAAAAGAGCTGACTGATCAGAATTCCCCCCAAAAGCGCGGTGTATGCACAGCTGTAAAGACAATGACGCCGAAAAAGCCGAACTCCGCACTGCGTAAAATTGCAAGAGTACGTCTCTCTAACGGAATCGAAGTTACTTCTTACATTCCGGGTGTAGGCCACAACTTGCAGGAGCATAGCGTTGTTCTGATTCGCGGCGGCAGAGTTAAGGACCTCCCCGGTGTGCGTTATCACATCATCAGAGGTACACTCGATACTGCAGGTGTTGCGAAGCGCGAACAGTCCAGAAGTAAGTATGGCGCAAAGAGACCCAAAAAGTAATACCGCCGGAAGTGCGAAGAAAGGGACAGGATACCCTTTCGCGTGCGATGCGGTTTTTTCGGCAGCATAGTCTGCCTATAAAATAACGCGTTGCACTAACAAAGCAAAGCTTTGAGTACCTGTGAATTCATAAATTTTAATGAAGGAGGGAAGTAAAGTGCCGAGAAGAGGATTTATTGCAAAAAGAGATGTTTTGCCGGACCCGCTTTACGGAGACAAAATTGTAACCCGTCTTATTAACAACATTATGCTGGATGGCAAGAAGGGTGTTGCACAGAAGATCGTATACGATGCTTTTGACATCATTCGTGAAAAGACCGGCAAAGAGCCTGTAGAAGTATTCATGCAGGCAATGGAGAACATCATGCCTGTTCTGGAGGTAAAAGCACGCCGCGTCGGTGGTGCAACTTACCAGGTACCGATGGAGGTACGCCCGGAAAGACGCCAGACCTTAGGTCTGCGCTGGCTGACAACGTACTCCCGTGCAAGAAGTGAAAGAACAATGCGCGAACGTCTTGCAAATGAAATTTTAGATGCAACAAACAACATGGGTGCAGCTGTTAAGAAGCGTGAAGATACCCATAAGATGGCTGAAGCCAACAAAGCATTCGCTCATTACAGATGGTAGTTTTTATCGAAGCCCGTGTCCGTCGGGCATCGGGCTTCGTTTTGAAACTTACCTCGTGCAGATGCAAGGCAATAGGGTCTTGCATTGGATTTGCTTAAGTCTTGGCGAGAGGAGGAATCAGTTTGGCAAGAGAATTTTCACTTGAAAATACAAGAAATATCGGTATCATGGCACACATTGATGCTGGTAAAACTACAACCACAGAACGTATTCTGTTCTACACAGGCCGTGTGCATAAGATAGGCGAAACTCACGAAGGTTCGGCTACGATGGACTGGATGGAACAGGAACAGGAGCGCGGTATCACCATTACATCCGCTGCTACCACCGCACAGTGGAAGGGAACACGTATCAACATTATCGATACTCCCGGACACGTTGACTTTACGGTTGAGGTTGAACGTTCCCTGCGCGTACTGGACGGTTCCGTTACAGTATTCTGTGCAAAGGGCGGTGTTGAACCCCAGTCCGAAAACGTTTGGAGACAGGCTGATAAATATAAAGTTCCCAGAATGGCTTATGTAAATAAGATGGACATTATGGGTGCTGATTTTTACAATGTTGTCCAGATGATGAAGGATCGTCTGCAGTGTAATGCTGTACCGATTCAGTTGCCTATCGGGGCAGAAGACACCTTCAAGGGTCTTATTGACCTTGTTGAAATGAAGGCTTACGTTTACTATGATGACCTTGGAAAGGATGAACGCGTGGAAGAAATTCCTGCGGACATGAAGGACAAGGCTGACGAGTATCGTGCAGCACTTATTGAAGCTGTTGCAGAACAGGATGAAGAGCTTATGATGAAGTATCTGGAAGGCGAAGAGCTGACCACGGAAGAAATCAAGGCTACCATCCGTAAGGCTACCATTGCAAATGAAATGGTTCCTGTCCTTTGCGGTACTTCTTACCGCAATAAGGGCGTACAGAACCTTCTGGACGCAGTTGTAGCTTACATGCCTGCACCGACGGACATTCCCCCGATTCAGGGTGTTGTTCCGGGTACAGGGGAAGAAACCGAACGTAAATCCAGCGATTCCGAGCCGTTCTCGGCTCTCGCATTTAAGATTATGACTGACCCGTTCGTTGGTAAACTGTGCTTCTTCAGAGTTTACTCCGGTACTCTTAATAAGGGCTCCGCTGTTTACAACTCTACGAAGGACAAGAACGAAAGAGTCGGCCGTATTCTTCAGATGCACGCAAATGACAGACAGGATATCGATACCGTTTACTCCGGTGATATCGCTGCTGCCGTTGGTCTTAAGAACACCGGTACCGGTGATACCCTTTGTGACGAATCGAATCCCGTAATTCTGGAATCTATGGAATTCCCGGATCCCGTTATCCGTGTTGCAATCGAGCCGAAAACAAAGGCCGGTCAGGAAAAGATGGGTATTGCACTTGCAAAGCTTGCAGAAGAAGACCCGACATTCCGTGCCTACACAGATGAAGAAACAGGGCAGACCATTATCGCCGGTATGGGCGAGCTGCACCTGGAAATTATTGTTGACAGACTTCTGCGTGAATTCAAGGTAGAAGCAAATGTTGGTAAGCCGCAGGTATCCTACAAGGAAGCAATCCGCAAGCCTGTTCGTGTTGACCACAAATACGCACGTCAGTCCGGTGGTAAGGGTCAGTACGGTCACTGCGTACTGGAAATTGAGCCCCTTGAAGCCGGTAAAGGCTATGAATTCGTTAACAAAATCGTCGGTGGTGCAATTCCGAAGGAATACATCCCCGCTGTTGACGCCGGTGTACAGAGTGCTATGCAAAACGGTGTTCTGGCAGGCTACAACGTTGTTGACGTTCGCGTAACCCTCGTTGACGGCTCCTACCATGAAGTTGACTCTTCGGAAATGGCATTTAAGATTGCCGGTTCTATGGCATTCAAGGATGGTTGCCGCAAGGGTGACCCGGTTCTGAAAGAACCCATCATGCAGGTTGACGTTATTGTACCTGAAGAATACATGGGCGACGTTATGGGTGACTTAAACTCCCGCCGTGGACAGATTCAGGGTATGGAAGCAAGACCGGGCGCACAGGCAATCGCTGCCTTTGTACCGCTTAGCGAAATGTTCGGCTATGCAACGGATCTTCGTTCCAAGACACAGGGCCGTGGTCAGTATACCATGCAGCCCAGCCACTATGAAGAAGTTCCGAAGAGCATTATGGAAGCAATCATAGCCGGCAGACAGAAATAAAATAGCAGTTTTTTCTAAAAAACACTTGATTTTTCTGTAAATTTATATTATTATAGCTATAAGCGATAAAAAAGCAAATTAAAGGAGGAAATTCCAAATGGCGAAGGAAAAATTTGAAAGAACCAAACCGCACGTAAACATTGGTACCATTGGTCACGTTGACCATGGTAAGACATCCCTGACAGCAGCTATCACAAAGGTACTTGCTTTCCAGGGTAAGGCAAATTACGAAGCTTACGACATGATCGATAAGGCTCCGGAAGAAAGAGAAAGAGGTATTACCATTTCTACCGCTCACGTTGAGTACGAAACGGACAACCGTCACTATGCTCACGTTGACTGCCCGGGCCACGCTGACTATGTTAAGAACATGATTACCGGTGCTGCACAGATGGACGGCGCTATCCTCGTTGTTTCCGCTGCTGACGGCCCCATGCCCCAGACAAGCGAACACATTCTTCTCTCCCGTCAGGTAGGCGTTCCCTACATTGTAGTATTCCTCAACAAGAAGGACCAGGTTGACGATCCTGAACTTCTTGAACTGGTTGAAATGGAAATTCGTGAACTCCTTAATGAGTACGAATTCCCCGGCGATGATATTCCGATCGTAGCAGGTTCTGCTCTGCAGGCTCTGGAATGCGAATCCAACGATGCTTCTGCTCCGGAATACGCTCCCATCCTCGAACTCATGGATGCAGTTGACAGCTACATTCCCACTCCGGAAAGAAAGACTGACCTGCCCTTCCTCATGCCTGTTGAAGACGTATTCTCCATCACAGGCCGTGGTACAGTTGCTACCGGCCGTGTAGAAAGAGGTTCTTTGAAGGTTTCTGACGAAGTTGAAATCGTTGGTCTTACCGATGAATCCCGCAAGGTTGTTGTTACCGGTATCGAAATGTTCCGCAAGCTCCTCGATAGCGCAGAAGCAGGCGATAACATCGGTGCACTTCTCCGTGGTGTTCAGAGAAATGAAATCGAACGTGGTCAGGTTCTTGCAAAGCCGGGTTCCATCAACCCCCACACAGCTTTCAAGGGCGAAGTTTACGTTCTGACCAAGGACGAAGGTGGTCGTCACACTCCGTTCTTCAACAACTACAGACCGCAGTTCTACTTCAGAACAACTGACGTTACTGGTGTTGTTAACCTGCCGGACGGCGTTGAAATGTGCATGCCTGGCGATAACGTATCCATTTCTGTTGAGCTGATTACTCCTATCGCTATCGAAGAAGGTCTCCGTTTCGCTATCCGTGAAGGTGGCAGAACAGTTGGTTCCGGTGTTGTTAGCGCAATCAACAAATAAGATATGCTTTCTAAAGGGCTGCCCTATGGCAGCCCTTTATTTCTCTAAATTAAAGAATGGGGAGCGTGAAACAATTGCAGAGAAGAGATAAATATAATTATTATCTGGATATCGCAGAAACCGTAATTGGCCGCGGGACTTGCCTGCGTCGCAATTACGGCGCAATCATAGTAAAAAATGATGAAATTATTTCCAGCGGTTACACGGGCGCACCTCGTGGGAGAATGAACTGCATAGACCGTGGTACCTGCAGAAGAGAGGAACTTTGTATCCCGAGAGGAGAGCGGTATGAGCTTTGCAGGAGCGTACACGCGGAGGCAAATGCCATTATTAGTGCCTCCAGACGCGATATGATAGGCGCCGTTTTGTATCTTGTTGGAAAAGATGCGAAGACGGGGGAACTTATTGAGGATGCCACTTCCTGTGCCATGTGTCGGCGTATGATTATCAACGCCGGTATTGAGCTGGTTGTCGTTCGCAATACGAAGGATACATACCAAATTGTTTCCGTGCAGGACTGGGTTCGTAATGATGAATCCTTAGGTCTCGAAGGGGAAAAATAGTAAAAACGGAAAAACCCCTTGACTTTATCACGATAAAGTGCTACTATAATTGTAGGCGTAAAATCGTAGTTTTACAAAAAAGAAAGGATGAATGAATATGAAAAAGTGGATTGCACTCGTTTTAGCACTTTGCACTGTACTTTCATTCAGCGCTTGTGCAAAAAAACCTGCTGAAGTCAGTGACGGCGGCCAGACAAAGATTATTGTCGGTCTTGATGACACTTTTGCACCCATGGGCTTCAGAACAGAAGATGGGGAGCTGGTTGGCTTTGATATTGACCTTGCAAGAGCTGTTGCCGCAGAAATGGGCGTAGAAGTTGAATTTAAGCCTATTGATTGGAATGCAAAGGAACAGGAACTTGACAGCAAAAGAATTGATATGATTTGGAACGGCATGAGCAAAAACCCTGAACGTGAAGAAAAAATGAACCTTTCCAAGCCCTACTTTAACAACTCTTTTGCGATTATGACATTAGCTTCTAAGACTATTGCAAAGAAAGCAGATTTGGCAGGCAAAACTGTTGGGACACAGGCGGCAAGCGGTGCGCTTGATGTAATTAAAAAGGACAGCATTTATGGTGAAATTGCAGATGGTCTCGCAGAATACGATACCTATGACGAAGCTGTTATGGACCTTGAAGCCGGCAGACTGGATGCTGTTATCATTGATAAGGTTGCAGGTATGTACAAAGCAAACCAGAAGGAAGGTACCTATGCTTTTGCAGAAGAAGACTTTGGCGAAGACCTTTATGTAATCGGTCTGCGCAAGGGCGATGATGCTTTAACAGAAAGAGTAAACAAAGCACTTGACGCTGTGATTGCAAGCGGCAAGGCTGCAGAAATTTCCAAGACCTGGTTTGGTGAAGATTTAGTTCTTCGGTAATACAAGAATTTTGCGGGGCTGGCCACGGGAACATATACGCCGCAAACGGCGTGTATATTAGCGGTCAGCCCGCTTTCTAATTTAGACATAGAAAATGCCCGCGGTGGCATTTTCGGAAAAGGATTTAGCATGGAGTTTTTAGCAGAAGCTTGGGCAGAAATTGTTGAATGGGTTACATATTCGGGCGGTATTATGCCGGCACTTTTAAAGGGTGGGCTGGTATCACTTCGTGTGTTTGTTCTTACGCTTGTTTTATCCCTGCCACTGGGACTGTTTATCGGTCTTATGCGGGTTTCCAAAATCGGGCCGCTGAAATGGTTTTCTTCGGCTTATATTTGGATTTTGCGCGGCACGCCGCTATTGCTCCAGCTTTACTTTGTGTATTATGGCCTGCCGAGCGTGGGGCTTACCCTTGACGGTGTTACGGCGGCGGTTGTTGCATTTACGCTCAATTACGCGGCGTATTTTGCGGAAATTTACCGCGGCGGCATTGAGTCGATTGACCGCGGACAGTACGAGGCGGCGAAAGCCCTCGGCTTTTCAAGCGGAAAAACGATGTGGAAGATTATTATTCCCCAGACCTTAAGTCGCATTATCCCGCCCATCACAAATGAAACGATTACCCTTGTAAAAGATACCGCACTCATTACCGCCATCAGCGTATCAGAACTTCTGCGCGCGGCAAAGGGTGCTGTAAACCGAGATTTGGATACAACAGCCTTTCTGTTGGCTGCCCTATTATATTTGTTCTTTACACTTATTTTGACAATTATTTTTAAATTTACGGAGAAGCGGTTCTCGAGGCATATAAGGAGGGAGAGCTGATGGCAATTTTAGAAGTTTGCGGTCTTAAAAAGAATTTTGGCTCCCTAAAGGTGCTGAAGGGGATTGATTTTCAAACGGAAAAAGGGAAGGTTACGTCGATTTTAGGCCCTTCCGGCAGCGGGAAGAGTACCTTTATTCGTTGCCTGAATCGTTTGGAAAAAATTACGGCAGGAACAATTAAAATTGATGGGGAAACTCTTGCGGACACCGTGGACGGCAAAGTCGTTTACGCGCCCGATAGGGAAGCACGCCGTATTTGCGGAAAAACAGGTATGGTTTTCCAAAACTTCAACCTGTTTCCTCATATGACGGTGCTGGATAATATCACCGCCGCCCCCATTTCCGTACAAAAGAGACCTGCGGCGGAAGCGGTGGAAACTGCCATGGAACTACTGAAAATGGTAGGGCTTGCGGAAAAAGCGAAGCAGTACCCCTCAGCACTTTCCGGCGGTCAGCAGCAGCGCGTTGCCATTGCCCGTGCCTTGGCGCTAAAGCCCGAAATTCTGTTCTTTGATGAGCCAACCAGTGCCCTCGACCCTGAACTTACCGGGGAAGTCCTTCGCGTTATCCGGGATTTGGCGGCAGAGCATATGACCATGCTGATTGTAACCCACGAAATTGAATTTGCCCTCGGGGTATCCGATCAGGTGGTATTTATGGACGGCGGTCATATTGTGGAAGCCGGCACGGCGGACGCCCTGATTAACCATCCGCAGAATGAACGTACAAAGGCATTTTTAAATCGAATGCACGAGGTGTAACCATGCATGTAACGGGCATTGTGGCGGAATATAATCCGTTTCATACGGGACATATGTATCATATTGAAAAAGCAAGAAAGGAAACTGCAGCAAGCGGCATTGTTGCCGTAATGAGCGGTAGCTTTGTGCAAAGGGGAGAGCCTGCCGTCTTTGATAAATGGACGCGGGCTCTTCATGCACTGGAAGGCGGCGTGGATTTAGTGCTGGAATTGCCGGCGGTGTACGCCCTTTCCTCCGCAGAAGGCTTTGCAAAAGGCGCCGTGGAAACTCTAAAAAACACAGGCGTTGTGGACACACTTTCCTTCGGGAGTGAATGTGGGGATGAGAGCCTTCTTCGCCGTGCTGCAAGTATTTTAGAAGCGGAGCCGATGCAGTTTAAAGCAGTCTTGCAGGAAAAGCTGAAAGCCGGCGTATCTTATGCGGCGGCAAGACAGGCGGCGCTGGCATGTATGGACGAAGAAGCGGCGCAAGTTTTGGACGCGCCAAATAACATTTTGGGCGTCGCGTATTTGCGCTTTTGGGACAAAGCGGCGCACACAGTCAAACGCGCAGGCGGTGGCTATCTGGATAAAACCATAAAGGGAGAATTTGCTTCTGCTCTTGCCCTTCGCGAAAAACTGCACAGGGGAGAGGACATCAGCCGATTCGTTTCCTATCAGGCGGAAGGGATTCCTGTGGCAAAAACGGAGGACTATGAAGCACTACTTCTCTACGCCCTTCGCACCCAAGGGGATAAAAAGCCACCAGCCGTTCCGGAGACCGTATGGAAACGTCTTACAAGGCAAGCTGGCGAGAGCTTGCAAAACGTACTGGAAAACGCAAAAACGAAACAAATACCGCTATCTTCTTTAAAACGGGCATGGATGCAGATTTTGTTGCAAAATACAGTGCCATCCAATGCACCACCGGCCTATATACGCGTCCTCGGCTTTAACCAAACGGGGGCGGAGATACTAAAGGCAATGAAAAAGACAGCCCGTCTTCCGGTAATTACCCGGCCGGCTGCCTTTAAAGGAGATTGCCCGATGTGGGAAACGGAAAAACGGGCAACGGATATTTATTTTCTGCCAAAGGGGCTTATGAACCAAGATGTTGTAAGAGCACCGGTACAAATATAAAATCCTGTATCAAAGATACAGGATTTTTTATCTTTTGTATCAATACTAGAATACTCTCCGCGCGGCATACAGCGAACGGCTTGCCATACTGTCAATACTAATCGTTCGCCCGGTTTGCGGCGCATGAATATATGTTTCGTTTCCAACGTAGATGCCCACGTGCCCCGCACTTCGGAAAAATACAAGGTCACCGGGTTGCAAATCCGCTCTGGCAACCGACCGACCCATTGCAACCTGGGAATAGGTTGTCCTGGGAAGAGAAATGCCGAAGTGGCGGTATACATACTGGACAAATCCGCTGCAGTCAAAACCGGAAGGGGTGGTGCCGCCCCAAACATAGGGGACACCGATGAAATTCTTTGCGTAGGAAACGATTTGGCTTCCCATGGAAGAATTATAAGATGTGGCCGCCGGCACACTGCTCGAAGAAGAGGACGAACCGCTCGGACGGGAGGAAGAGCCGGAAGAAGAGGGACGCTGTATGACAATAGGCGTCGGTTCCGGAACCTGGCTTCGGTCAAACACAATCAGGTCCTTATGAACATAGCCGAGCTCGTCACCAATACGAATCTTGCACCAAGACCCTTCTGTTTTCACAACGGAAACAGGGTCTGCAAGATAAAGCTCACCAACAACATTTGCATCCATAGCAGGAACCTGCCGGACGTTTATGACATCCCCTGCGGCAAAGCCGGTGGTGTCCGCCGAAGCCGCCATGGCAAATAACATGGTAAGACCTAAAGCCGCTGCGGCAGCTATGGCAAATTTTTTAAACATAAAAAACCTCCATTTTTGTCTCAAAGCTTACCTTATAAGTATAACACAAATGTGCAAAAATGTCAAACTGTATTAAAAAATACGGCGTGCAGCAATCACAGTACGATCGAGAGGGTCAATCGAAACCGTGCGCCCGGTTTGCGGTGCATGAATATATGTGTTATTTCCGGCATAAATGCCTACATGGCCGCCGCCACGGAAAAAGAGCAGGTCGCCGGGTTCTAAAGCCGAGGTGTTGACGGCATAGCCGCTATACATCTGGCTGTAAGAGGTACGGGGAAGGTTTACACCGAAATATGCGTAAACATATTTTACAAAACCGCTGCAATCAAAGCCGGAAGGGGAAGAGCCGCCGTACCGATAAGGGACGCCTAAAAAATTCTTGGCGTAGGCGAGAATGTTTTCGCCCGCCGTAGGTGCGGTTTCTTCTGCCGGCATAGCCTCTGCGGGTACCGATTCAGCAGGGGCAGCTTCCGTAGCCGTTACATAATCCCCAAATACATACCCGATACCATCACCATACTGAATGCGGTACCAGCCATTTTCTGCGCCGAGTACTGTTACGGTTTCACCATAGGCGAGTCTGCCAATGACGGTGCTGTTGGGACTTTGGCGCACATTTAAAGAGCTCGCAGTAACGGTACCCTGGGCGGCCAAAGCGGTTGTAGTTGTAAAAAATAGCATGGCAGCAGTCAGTGCTGCACTGATTTTTAATTTCATAAAAAATTCCTTTCTGTTTCGCGAAAAGCACTTCTCACGGAACGCTGACAGTACACAGTATAACATAAATATTTCATTTTGTCAAACTTTTTTAACAATTTCTTAAATCAAAATGAAAAAAGTGGCTCATAAAACAGGCTGAAATGTGCTGTTTTACTGGGTTTTCAATAAGAAAACAGAAAAATAAAAATGTAATAATTTAATGCTTGTAATTTTTTAAAATATCTGGTATGCTATATACAAAGAAGGAGAAAAGAGGATTTGTATGACATATATTTTAGGCATTGAATCGTCTTGTGATGAAACGGCGGCATCTGTTACCTTAGACGGGCGTACCGTACTGAGTGACGTTGTGTATTCCCAGGCGGATATTCATAAAAAATACGGCGGCGTTGTGCCGGAAATTGCATCGCGGAATCATATTCTGTCCGTCACACAGGTGATTGAGGAAGCTATCAAGCAAGCAGGGATAAAAAAAGAAGACCTTTCGGCGGTGGCAGCAACGGTGCGGCCGGGGCTGATCGGCGCCCTTCTTGTGGGGCTTTCTGCCGCAAAAGGCTTTGCCTATGCGATTGGTAAACCCTTGGTGCCCGTCAACCACCTTCACGGCCATATTGCGGCAAATTATATTGCTAATTTGGATTTGGAGCCGCCCTTTATTTGCCTCGTTGCCTCCGGCGGACACAGCCATGTGGTGGAAGTTACCGACTATAACGAATTTTCTGTGCTTGGCGCTACTATGGACGATGCGGCAGGAGAAGCCTTTGATAAAGTGGCAAGAGTGCTGGGGCTTGGCTACCCCGGCGGTCCCCTTGTCAGCCGGTGTGCCGAAGGCGGTAGAGAAACGATTCCGTTCCCCCGTCCCATTCAGGGGCTTGATTTTAGCTTTAGCGGCGTAAAAACTGCGGTCATAAATCATGTGCATCGTGCAGAACAAAAAGGGGAACCTATTATAAAAGAAGATATAGCAGCATCCTTTCAGGCGGCAATTGTGGATGTACTCACGACCGTGACGATAGAAGCCGCCAAACAAAAGGGCATGAAAAAGATTGCCTTGGCAGGCGGCGTTGCGGCAAATACCTGCCTTCGAAATTCCCTTGCCACAGCGACAGAACGAAACGGGATGACCCTTTATATGCCGCCGCTCTCTCTTTGTACGGACAACGGGGCCATGATTTCCTGCGCCGGGTATTACGCGTACAAAAACGGCGAGAGGGCACCCCTTAGCCAAAATGCCTTTGCATCCTTATAACAAATAAAGGGGCGGCCGAGAATATTTCTCGGTGCCCCTTTTCTATATAATCAGCCGCGGCTGTACAGTAGTATTTTATGAAGTGCCGCAGAAAAGAGTGAACGAAATGAAGCCGGTTTTAACACCAAATTTACCGAAGGAACCTGTAACTGTGGCCGTATCGGCACTGGAAATAGAAGGTGTTCTTTGTATAAACCCGCCCGCCCTTTCCGCTTTGCCGCCGTCTATGGCAAGGCATGCGGATTTACAACTTTGCCACATCGGCGGCGTCTATTTACTTGCGGCACCCGAGGTCTATGCGTATTATCAGGAAAAGCTTTCGCCGTTTGGTTTTAAAGTCCTAAAGGGCGAAACACGAATTGGCAGTACCTACCCCGAGGATGCGGCATATAATATAGCGAGAGTTGGGAATGTAGCCTTTCATAACCCCGAGATTACCGACCCTGTTGCACTTTCTTTTTTTAAAAAGCAGGGAATTTCCGTAATTCCCGTAAAACAAGGGTACGCGAAATGTGCCGTCTTGCCAATTGACGAAAAAACGTTCATTACAGCCGACGGCGGCATCGCAAAAGCGGCGAAAGGTGAGGGGTTTACGGTTTTGGAAATTACACCCGGCGGTATTTCACTTCCCGGGTTTTCCTACGGATTTTTGGGTGGTGCCGCCGGAAAGCTTTCCAAAGATACGGTATATATAACGGGGAGCCTGGCACTGCATCCGGATTATAAAAAAATTTTTGATTTTTTGCAGGAAAGGGGCATAAAAATCCGAGAAGGACGCATTCCTATACCCATGGACACAGGTAGCGTATTACCGCTTGTAACATAGGGAAGGAGAGAAAGAATTGCAGCATAGACTATCGGTGACGGGAACTTTGCCAAAAGAGAGCATTCCCGTACTCCGTGGCATAGAAGTGGAGGGAAACCAAAGCGGCATTACGTTTACCGCCGCTTCCTCCGAAGAGATGAGAAGCCTCAAGCGCATGCTTTCGTTTTCGCTTGCGGATATGATTACACAGGAATATGAACCAAAGCGGCTGGCAGATATGATTGATACGGCGCATCCGTACCTTTTGCCCGAGGAACGCCGCGAGGTGCTTAAAAGTGCCAGCCTTGCCATGCAGAAGCTGCCGGCAAACGAGCGCACCCATTATATTGAAAATCGGCTATATACATTTTTGACCGACAGCGAGGTGCTGTCCATTGACGGCTTCGTCAATTTTCGCCTCAAGGACTATAAGGAACGGCTCCGCACGGCGGCAGAGGAAGCGGCGGCAGTATACATGGCGGAAAAGGAGTACGAGGAATTTATAACGCTTTTAAAATATTTCGTTTATATGCAGCCATCACAGCTTTCCGTTTTACATGCGATTATCAAAAAAGACGGTAGCTTTCGTATTTTAAATGAAGAAGAGGAAGATGTAACGGATACACTTTCGGCAGATTTTGTGCAGGCGGATATGGGAATTCTCTCCTCGGACGATTTGCTTATAAGCCTTCTGATTAGTCTTGCACCGCGGGAAATTGTACTCCATGGTGTGCAGAATTTTAAAAATACAAACGTACCGGAAACGGTTTTTAAAGTGTTTGGAAGACGTGTTCGGCTTTGTGAAATGTGTCCAATTTGTAAAAATGAAATGTAAATGCAAAAAACACTTGCAAGGCAAATAAAATACTGGTATAATATTCCTATTAGATATAGGAGGCATTAAAAAATGAAAAAAATAGCAGTTTTACTCGCAGTCGTCCTGCTTGTATCTATGCTTGGCGGTTGCTATAAGTCGGATGTGGTATTTGATTTTGGCGTGGGCGGCGACGTGGAGATTACATCTACAGTTGTTGCACCGGCTGAAACCTATGCCCAAATGGGCTTCCCCAGTCTTGACCAGCATTACAACGATTTTGGTATTGATGCAATAAACGAAAAAATTGAAAATCCAGATGAAAAGATTAAGTTGGAAAGAGTGGATGCCAGCGGCAATGTATTGCCGGAGGGCACGCAACTGCCTACGGACGGCAGCATGGTAGGCACACGGATGCGCGCAAAGTATGAAACGCTTTCTGCTGCGAAAAATTCCATGGTATTTCAGCATAATTTAATGATTACACCGCTTACGAAGGATGAATCGGGGTACGGACTTGAGGTGCAGGAAAAGCACGGTCTTATCGGTACAAAGTATGTTGTTTCTGGCAAAATCCATGTGCAGGGCAGCGAAATGCATCAGCTTTATTCCGCACAGCTTGTTGAGGCAAATCCAAACGTACTGGACGCAGCTTCCAGCACGGTGACCTTTAAGTTTCCACTTTGCTACGGTAAAAACGGCGACAAATCCTTTGTGGGCACATCGCTTTCCTATGGTGTAACAAAGGATGCACCGCAAACGGACGTTTATTTTGAAGTGACAGTACTCAATCCCTTGGTACTCGGCATGGCAATCGCCATTTTAGTTCTTCTTGCCATCATTTTGGTGCTGGTACTCAAAAAGAAAAAGGATACGCCGGATGCTTTCTTTGTAGATGCAGATGGCAACGAAATCCCTGTGTTTGACGTAGAAGATACGGAAGACGAAGGGGAAGAGGCTATCCTCGAGGCGACAGATATCGAAGAAATAGAAGAAACCGAGGCACTCGAAGAAGCTGAAGAAACGGAAGAGAATAACGAATAAGTGTAAAAGACCGGCATTGCCGGTCTTTTATATATGCGAAATTGTGAAAAAATTTGACAAACCCTGCCAATCTGTGTATAATATACTTTGTGAAAATAAACCCTCGAAAGGATGAACAAAAATGGACAAAGTACAAGTAGCTGCAGAGAAATTCAGTGCACTTATCCGCTCACAGCTCGAACGTGTAGAGAGGATGAAAGCGGAAAAGGATTTCATCGATTATAATAAGCTCGATACGATTATTATCGGTATTGTCGGCGGTGACGGCATTGGCCCTGCTATCACGGCACAGGCACACAGAATTTTAGAATATCTCCTGGCTGACGAAGCGCGCGCCGGGAAGGTAGAATTTCGCGTCATTGACGGGCTGACCATTGAAAACCGCGTAAAAGCCATGCAGGCAATTCCGGACGATGTCATGGAAGAACTGAAGGCTTGCCACGTGCTTTTAAAAGGCCCCACCACCACACCGCGCGCAGGCGACCCCTGGCCGAATATTGAAAGTGCAAACGTTGCCATGCGAAAGGCTCTTGACCTTTTTGCAAACGTGCGCCCCGTAAAGGTTACCGAACAGGGGATTGACTGGACGTTCTTCAGAGAAAACACGGAAGGCTCCTATGCCCTCGGCTCCAGCGGTGTACACATTGACGAAGATTTGGCATTTGATTTTTGCGTTACCACCACGGAAGGCACAGAGCGCATCGCCCGTGCTGCTTTCGAATATGCAAAGAAAACAGGGAAAACCCGCGTGTCCATCGTAACCAAGGCAAATGTTGTTAAAACCACGGACGGTAAGTTCTTAAATATCTGTAAGGAAATCGGCAAGGAATACCCGGGTATTGAAGTGGATGACTGGTATATCGATATTATGACGGCAAAGCTTGTAGACGAAAAACGCCGTCAGCAGTTCCAAGTACTGATTCTCCCGAATCTTTACGGCGATATTTTAACGGACGAAGCTGCAGAATTCCAGGGCGGTGTTGGCACAGCAGGTAGCTCCAACATGGGCAAACGGTATGCAATGTTCGAGGCCATTCACGGCTCGGCGCCCCGTATGGTAGAAGAGGGCCGCGCACAGTATGCAGACCCCTGTAGCATTATCAGAGCTGCAGCAATGCTTCTCGAGCACATCGGCTTTGTGACACAGGCAGAGCGTCTTACAAAGGCACTGGATAAGTGTATGTTTGAAGAAAAGAAGCTTGTCATGACAGGCCGCGCAGACGGCGCCACAAGTGCAGAGTTTGCCGACTATGTAATGGAGACAATTCAAAATTTATAAGAATGGCGATATAGCTATGAAAAAAATTTCCAAAATGGTGATACGGCGCCTGCCGCGGTATTTCCGCTACTTAAGTGACCTGAAGGCCGCAGGCGTGGAACGTATATCCTCCACAGAGCTCGCGGAGAAAATGCACGTAACGGCTTCCCAAATCCGGCAGGACTTAAACTGCTTTGGCGGATTCGGTCAGCAGGGGTACGGCTATAATGTAGACCAGCTCCACGATGCGATTGCCGATATTCTAGGTCTTTCAAAAAAGTATAAGATGATTATTATCGGCGCAGGGAATCTCGGCCATGCCCTTGCAAACTATGCAGGGTTTGTGCGCCGCGGCTTTTGCCTTGTGGGCATGTTTGATGTAAGCCCCGATGTTGTAGGGACCACCATTCACGGCATAAAGGTAGAGCACGTGGACAATCTGGAAGCGTTTTGCGAAAGAGAGAAGCCGGAAATTGCGGTCTTAACCGTTTCAAAACCGGCGGCCGTGGAGGTTGCAAACCGTCTGCCGGGTCTGGGGATTCGCGGCCTTTGGAATTTTTCCTTTATGGAACTTGAGGCACCGGAAGGCATCTACGTGGAAAACGTGCATTTGAGCGACAGCCTCATGACGCTTTCCCAGCATATCACCGCCGGAAAAAAAGAAGAAAAGTAGCAGAAAAATATTTTTAATAAATAGAAAAAAAGAGTTGACAAGGCAAAAAAAGTATGGTATCATAAACTGTAACCGCATAGAACGGGTTTTAAAAGCATGCGTGCTTACCCCATATAGCGAGTCCGTGATATAGGAGGTGTATGTAGAATGTACGCAATTATTAAGACAGGCGGCAAGCAGTACAAGGTTTCTGAAGGAGACGTTGTATACATCGAAAAGCTGGAAGCAGAAGAAGGCGCATCCGTAAAGTTCGAAGAAGTGCTGGCCGTAGGTAACGGTGCCGATTTAAAATGCGGCGCTCCCTTTGTAGCCGGTGCAGAAGTAACTGCTAAGGTTCTTAAGAACGGCAAGGCAAAGAAGGTCCTTATCTTCAAGTACAAGCCGAAAAAAGGCTATAGAAGAAGACAGGGTCACCGTCAGCCGTACACAAAGGTTCAAATCGAAAAGATTAACGGCTAATGACAACGGTAGAATTGAAAAGGACGGAAAATAAAATTACGGCGTTTACCGTAAGTGGCCACAGCGGCTATGCGGAAGAAGGAGAGGACATTGTCTGTGCTTCTGTCTCGAGCGTGGTGTGGTGTACGGTGAATGGTCTTTCGGAAATCGCAGGCTTGCCTGTAGAATACGAAAGCCGTGACGGTTTTGTGTCCTGCACAGTACCGCCCCTTTCCCCTTCGGAAAGAGAAAAGGCGGATATACTCCTTGAAAGCATGGCTACGTTTTTGGCAACGCTTTCCGGGCAGTATGGGAACTTCGTAAAAGTAATGGAGGTGTAATCCGAAATGTTCGCACTGAATATTCAGTTATTTGCTCATAAAAAAGGTATGGGTAGCACGAAGAACGGCCGCGATAGTGAATCTAAGCGTCTCGGCGTAAAGCGTGCAGACGGACAGGTTGTTCCGGCCGGTAACATTCTGGTCAGACAGCGCGGCACCAAAATCCATCCCGGCACAAACGTAGGCCGCGGCGGTGACGATACGCTTTTCGCTCTCGTTTCCGGTAAGGTTAAGTTTGAACGCATGGGTAAGGATAAGAAAAAGGTCAGCGTATACCCTGTACAGTAACAATGCAGAAAATCGCAGATATATACAGTATGTCTGCGATTTTTTTGTCACTTATTAAAGGAGTTCATATGTTTGTAGATACTGCGCAAATTATGGTGCGAGCCGGCAAGGGCGGCAACGGCCTTGTTTCCTTCCATCGTGAAAAATACGTCCCTGCGGGCGGGCCTGACGGCGGTGACGGCGGAAAAGGCGGCAACGTGGTGTTCGTGGCTGACAATAAGCTGACCACGCTTATGGACTTTCGCTATCGAAAAACCTATAACGCCCAAAACGGGCAGGACGGCCGTGCCGGCAGATGCAGCGGCAAGGCAGGAGAAGATACGATTGTCCGCGTGCCAGAAGGCACGATTATTCGTGACGCCGCCACTGGCAAGGTGCTGGCGGATATGACAGGGGAAAATAAAACCTTTATCGCGGCCCGTGGCGGTAACGGCGGCTGGGGCAATGTGCATTTTGCAACGCCTGTGCGGCAAGCCCCTAAATTTGCAAAGCCCGGCCAGCTTGGGCAGGAGCGCGAAATTATCCTGGAGCTAAAGCTTTTGGCGGACGTAGCCCTTGTGGGCTTTCCGAATGTAGGGAAATCCACGCTCATATCCCGTGTAAGCTCCGCACGCCCGAAAATTGCCAATTATCATTTTACCACTTTAACACCCAATCTCGGCGTTGTTTCCGTTCACGATAAATCCTTTGTAATCGCGGATGTGCCGGGTCTTATTGAGGGTGCCCATACGGGGGCAGGACTCGGGCATGAGTTTTTGCGCCACATTGAGCGCACCCGTGTGCTGATTCATGTTGTAGACGCTTCCGGCACAGAGGGAAGAGACCCCATGGATGATTTCGAGGCGATTTGCAAGGAATTGGAGCTGTATAATCCGGACCTTTTACTTCGTCCGCAAATCATTGCCGGCAATAAAACGGATATTCCAAGCGAGAACGCGGCGGCGTTTGAGCAGTTTGCCGTGGAGTCCGGCTATCCGTATTTTTCCATTAGTGCCGCAACGGGACAAGGGGTGGATGCCCTTATGAACCATGTGGCAGGGATGCTGGATGTCCTTCCTCCGATGCCGGTTTATGAGGCAGAGGAAATCGAGGAAGAGGAAATTGACTACGATGCCTATGAAATCACGGCAGAGGGCGGCGTTTATGAAGTTTCCGGCCCGTATGTAGACAAGCTTCTTCGTGGCATAAACTTTGGCGAGGACGAATCCGTGCGGTACTTCCAGCGCGCAATCAAAGCCCACGGAATTATTGATGCCCTTCGCGAAAAAGGGATTCAGGAGGGCGAAACGGTCGTCTTTGGCGACATGGAATTCGATTTTATAGAATAGGAGAACGGTATGGCGCAGATAGGACTGTTTGGCGGCATGTTTGACCCTGTGCACAAGGGGCACCTGCACTTGGCAACGCAGGTGGCAGATGCCCTCTCGCTCGACCGCGTGATTTTCATTCCGGCAAGCATTCCGCCCCATAAAAAAAACGGCTGCTATGCAGAAGGAGCGCACCGACTTGCAATGCTGCGCATGGCTACGGCACATGATGCACGTTTTGCGGTGAGCGACTATGAGCTTTCCAAAGAAGGCACCAGCTATTCTTATATAACGGTAGAGCATTTTGCCGCGCAGTTTCCGGAGGACAAGCTGTATTTTCTCATTGGGGACGAAGCGTATTCTCTGCTCCATACCTGGAAACATCCGGAGCGCATCCGGGCGGCGGCATCGTTTGTGGTGGTCACAAGAGAGGGAACGCCGCCTCCAAAGGACGCGCTGTATGTGGAAATCCCGAAAGTACAGATTTCTTCGACAGCGGTGCGATGCCAAATCCTTTCCGGCCACGGCGCCGATGCACTCTTACCTGCCTCTGTGGCGGCATACATCAAAGAAAACGGCTTATACCGATAAGGGGGATACTATGACAGAACAGGAAATGCTTCGAAAATTACGGGACATGCTGGACGAGCATCGTTTTTTGCATTCCATCGGCGTGCGGGATACAGCAGAAATGCTTGCAAAATGCTATGGGGCAGACGCTGAGAAAGCAAGGCTTGCAGGCGTTTTGCATGATTGTGCCAAGAATATCCCGAAAGATGAAGCCTTTGCTATCTGCGAAAGAGAGGGGATTACACTAAAGCCTGTTTGCTACATAGAAAAGGGGCTTGTGCATTCCTATCTCGGTGCCTATATTGCCAAAACGATGTTTGGTGTTACGGACAAAGAAGTGCTGGACGCCATTTATTATCACACTACAGGGCATGTGGATATGCCGATTTTAACAAAAATCGTGTATCTATCGGATTTAATTGAGCCGGGCCGAAAAATGCCAAACGTAGAAGAGCTTCGCCATCTTGCCCGTACGGACATTGACGAAGCCCTGATTCGCGCGATCAATTCTACCATTACGCATGTACTGGGGAAAGGCTCGATTCTCGATTGCGATACCGTTGCTGCCCGAAATTTCCTAGTGCAGGAAAAACGGAAACAAATCTCAGCGGTTTAAAAGGTATACTCCCACGTTCAAATACGCCGCAAAGAGGAGCCACAGGATATACGGAATTTGGAGGTACGCCGCAAGAGGCGAGATTTTTCGAAACAGAAAAAACATCCAAATGACGAGTGCGAGAAGGAGCAAGAGCCAGAAGAAGGCAAAAAGTCTTGCCTCTAAATTAAAGAAAATAATGCTCCAGAAAAAGTTTACCACCAGCTGCAGGGCGTATACCTGCAGTGCCTTATTTCGGTAGGGACTGTCTGAAAGAAACACAATGGCGGCACTGATGCCCATTAGTACAAATAAAACGGACCAAACAACGGGGAACAGCCAGCCCGGGGGTGACAGCGGCGGCTGCACGGGTGCACTAAATCTCTCCATACTGTCACGGGTCAGGAATGCCGATAGCGCACCGACAGCCAGCGCAATCAGAATGGAAATACTGTAGACTTTGATTTTACTACGCAAATAATACCACCTCTTTCTTTTGTAGTATACTTTCCCGTAAGACAAATTATGCAAAAAAAAACAAGCATTTCAAAGCACAGGAAATTATTTTAAATATTTTAAAAGTTTTGCTTGACAATGAAGGCATTTTCTGCTATAATAATTCAAGTCAGTTCATGCGGGTGTAGTTCAATGGTAGAATCTCAGCCTTCCAAGCTGATCGCGTGGGTTCGATTCCCATCACCCGCTCCATTACTACACATGCGCCTGTAGCTCAGCAGGATAGAGCAACTGCCTTCTAAGCAGTGGGCCAGGAGTTCGAGTCTCTTCAGGCGCGCCAATATGGTGGGTATAGCTCAGTTGGTTAGAGCGCTAGATTGTGGCTCTAGAGGCCGTCGGTTCGAATCCGACTATCCACCCCACTTTGGGCTGTAGCCAAGTCGGTAAGGCACAGGACTTTGACTCCTGCATTCGTTGGTTCGAGTCCAGCCAGCCCAGCCATATGATCCATTAGCTCAGTTGGCAGAGCACTTGACTTTTAATCAAGGTGTCCGGGGTTCGAATCCCCGATGGATCACCAAAAATCGACAAGATTCGTCAGAGTCTTGTCGATTTTACTTATTACTTCTTCACTTTTCACTATTCCCTAAAAAGACTTGTCGATTTTTGGAATGTAATAAGTAATAGTGAATAAGGAAGAAGTAAGATGCAAACTCGCAAAAGCGCGTTTGATTAAAAAGGAGAATGTCTATGGATAGTCCGTTGCTTATAAAATCAAAACAATTTGCTCTAGATATAATTAAGGTTTGCAATAAAGTAAAAAGCGAAAAAAGAGAAAGTGTACTTACAAATCAACTTGTTCGCAGTGGTACAAGTATCGGTGCAAATATCAGAGAAGCATTTTACGGACACGGAAAGAATGATTTTATTGCTAAGCTTCAAATCGCTTTAAAAGAGTGTTCGGAGAGTGAATATTGGATTGAACTGCTTATCGAAAGCGGATATTATGATGATAAAAGCATACTTGAGAATTGTATTGAATTGAAAAAGATACTCATTTCATCAATAAACACAGCAAAGAAAAATAATAATTAGAGTGCATCTAAATCATTCGGATCTTCCATCAAAAAAGCACCCCAAAAGGGGTGCTTTTTTGATGGTGATTTGTCCACAGAATGCAAACCATTCGCCATAGGCGAGGGTTTGTCGCAGTAGCCGCAAGGGAACCTTGCGGACTGCGAAGTCGGGAGCCCCCGTACGGTTTCGGGTACCGCCAAGGGCGGTCGAAACAGAAGGGGGCGCACCGTATCCCCGATAGATATCACGAAAATGGGTCGATATCTTCGCTGCTGCACACTTCATTGCACACTTTTTCGCCCATACCGTCCAAGACGGAGACGTCTCAACCCTGCAAAACAGGAACACATTCCTTTGCTGCGAAAAATTTGTTTTATGTATTTACAAAAAAACGCTGTTGTGGTATAATAATACACATATACAGGAGAGGAAAGGTATATTTATGAAAATTTTAGCGATTATTTGTCACCCCGATGACATGGAGATTACATGTGGGGGGACGTTACTGAAATATAAGAAAGCCGGACATGACGTTACGGTATGTAACGTGGCAAGCGGCAATATGGGCCACTATTCCATTATGCCTGACGAGCTGCGGGAGATAAGACGCAAAGAAGCGCAAAAGGCCTGTGCCGTGGGCGGCTTTAAATCTGTAACGGCGGATATTCCTGACCTTACCCTAAGCTGCGGCGATATGGAGCAGGTGCGAACGCTCATTCGCATTATCCGGGAAGAAAAGCCGGATCTTATCATCACGCACCACCCGGACGATTATTGCTCTGACCATAGAGAAACCACCAAGCTTGCGTTTAAAGCTTCGTTTGATGCTACTGTACCCCATTTTATGCCGGACCTTGGCGAGGCGGTGGACCTTGCACCCCTTTACTATGCGGACTGTGATTTGGGCGTCAATATGATTCCAACAGAATATGTGGATATTACGGACGAGATGGATACGAAGGAACAAATGATGGCGTGCCATGAAAGTCAGGTCGTATGGCTCCGGGAGCATGACGGGTATGATGTCATTGCCGAACAGCGGAAATTGGCGGCTACCCGTGGGACGCAGTGCGGCGTAAAGTACGCGGAAGGATTTACCCCGGCACTCGTGTCCGGAAGACTTCGTCCGTACAGACTTTTACCGTAATTTAAAAAAGTGCTTGCATTTTATTGCAACTCGGTGTATACTATGTTTACAACAAAATAGCGGGGGAGCTTGCAGGACAGGCTGAGAGGAAGGTGTTGCCTTCGACCCTTTAACCTGATTTGGATAATGCCAACGTAGGGAAGCCTGGCGAGAGCGCGTGTTTATAGCGGAATGTTACCAAATCGGTGACATTCCGCTTTTTATTTGGAGGTGAACGTATGGTAAAAATTAACGGCGAGGCAAAGGCGGTAGCAGGGCAGACGCTGAATGAATATTTGGCGGCGGCTGGGTACGATAAAAACCGCATTGCGGTCGAGAAAAATGGCGAAATTATACCGAAAACGCAATACGGGAAAACGGTACTAAAGAGCGGTGATAAAGTTGAAATTGTCAGCTTTGTAGGAGGTGGCTGAGATGCAAACGGAAGCATTTGCGGCAATGCTTGAAAAACGGTACGGCGCCGCACTTTACAAAAAAATTTCGGGGAGCACGGTCGCTGTTTGTGGTCTCGGAGGGCTTGGGTCTCACATTGCCATGTCCCTTGCCCGTAGCGGCATCGGCCACCTTGTGCTCATTGACTTTGACCGGGTGGACCTTTCCAATCTCGGCCGCCAGCAATATAAGGCGGCGCAAATCGGCAAATATAAAACGGAAGCGTTGGCAGAGAATATTCAAGAGATTACGCCATGTACAAAGCTTTCACTACATACTCTCCGCCTGACAAAACAAAATACACCTGCCCTTTTAAACGGCGCAAATATCGTGTGCGAGGCGTTTGACCGCCCGGAGGCGAAAGCTATGCTAACCAATGCGGTCTTGGGCTCGATGCCGGAAACATTCCTGGTCGCCGCCTCAGGAATGGCAGGGCTTGGAAGCGGTAACGAAATTAAAACGCAGCGGCCTTTAGATCGGTTTTACCTTTGCGGTGACGGGGAGAGCGATGTAGAGGATGGAATAGGACTCGTCTGCCCTCGCGTGATGCTTTGTGCCGCCCATCAGGCCCAAACGGTTTTGCGCATTTTGGCAGAAGAATATGCTATATAGAAAGAAGGAATTATTTTGAAGGACGATAAACTAATTATAGGGGGTCGGGAATTTCATTCCCGTTTTATTCTCGGCTCGGGAAAATATTCCATGCACCTGATTCGCGCGGCGGTAGAGGATGCAGGGGCGGAAATTGTGACGCTCGCCGTCCGCCGTGCGAGCACGAAGAAACAGGAAAATATTATCGACTTTATCCCAAAAGGCGTGACGCTCCTTCCCAATACAAGCGGCGCGCGCAATGCCGAAGAAGCGGTGCGGATTGCAAGGCTCGGGCGAGAACTTGGATGCGGCGACTTTGTAAAAATTGAAATTATGCGAGATGCAAAGTATCTTTTGCCCGATAACAAAGAAACCATACGCGCGACGGAGATTTTGGCAAAGGAAGGGTTTGTGGTTATGCCTTATATGTACCCGGACCTTTACGCTGCACGAGATTTGGTAAATGCCGGCGCGGCAACCATTATGCCCCTCGCTGCCCCCATCGGCTCGAATAAAGGGCTCGCCACAAGAGAATTTATCCAAATTTTAATTGACGAAATTGACCTGCCGATTATCGTAGACGCCGGCATTGGAAGACCGTCCCAGGCGTGCGAGGCAATGGAAATGGGTGCGGCGGCGATTATGGCAAATACAGCCCTTGCAACTTGCGGAAACCTTTCCCAAATGGCAAGTGCCTTTCGAAAGGCTATTGAAGCCGGGCGTGAAGCGTACCTTGCAGGACTTGGCAGAGTGCTGACGCGCGGCGCCGAGGCGTCTGACCCCTTGACAGGTTTTTTACATGCGTAAGGAGAAGAATATGGAAAATCAATTTTTTGTAGACGGGGCACATTTGTCACCTGCCGCACGGCTTAGGAAACAAAGCCTTGAAAAGGATCCTTCTGTAAGAACAGACCCTATGGAATATCTGCCGAGTATGGAAAAAATAGAGTCGGATATTGCCCAAAGGGTAATATCTGAGATGCAAAGCTTTGATGACGCCCGGTATACGGCAAACGATGTAAAAGCGGCACTGGGGCATAAGGCGTGTACGATGGAAGATTTTAAAGCCCTTCTTTCCTCTGCGGCAGAGCCGTTTTTAGAGGAAATGGCACAGCGAGCAAAGGCAGAAACGGGGAAGCACTTCGGGAACACCGTGTATATGTTCACGCCCCTCTATATCGCTAATTACTGCGAAAATTACTGCGTGTACTGCGGCTTTAACTGTTATAATAACATCAAACGCATGAAGCTGACCCCATGCCAAATGGAGCGCGAAATGCAGGTGATTGCGGAAAGCGGCATGGAAGAAATTTTGATTTTAACGGGGGAGAGCAGACGGGAAAGCGATATTACTTACATCGGTGAGGCATGCAAGCTTGCGCGGAAGTATTTCCGTAATGTGGGACTCGAAATCTATCCCGTGAATACCGAAGAATATCGGTTTTTACACCAATGTGGTGCGGACTATGTTACAGTTTTTCAGGAAACCTATGATATTGTGCAATATGAAAAACTACACCTTCTCGGGCATAAGCGTGTCTGGCCGTACCGCTTTGACGCACAGGAGCGCGCCCTCCGGGGCGGTATGCGAGGCGTTGCATTCTCGGCACTTTTGGGTCTTTCCGATTTTCGAAAGGACGCCCTTGCAACGGCACTACATGCCTATTTTCTGCAGCGCAAGTATCCTCATGCGGAGATAAGCCTGTCCTGTCCGCGGCTTCGCCCCATTGTCAACAATGCATCCATAATGTCTACCGACATGAGCGAGAAACAGCTTTGCCAGGTTCTTTGCGCCTATCGGATCTTCTTGCCCTTTGCAGGGATTACCGTTTCTTCCAGGGAAAGCGCGGCGTTTCGAAACGGCATCGTAAAGATTTGTGCCACGAAGGTTTCCGCCGGCGTTTCCACGGGCATCGGCGATCATGAAAGTAAATATAACGGCAAAGAAGAAAACGGCGCAAGTGGCGATGCTCAGTTCGAAATTGATGACAGCCGCAGTCTTACGAAAATGTATGGCGACATGCAAAGGGAAGGCTTGCAGCCCGTTTTAAATGAGTATCTTTATGTGTAAGGAGACGAAAATGAAAAAACCGGATTTAACGCTTTATTGTATTACAGACCGTACAGGCTTTACCGAAGAAGAATTTCTGTACAGAATTGAGCGGGCACTCCTTGGGGGCGTAACCATGCTGCAGCTGCGGGAAAAAGAGAGTAGCACCGCAGAATATATTGCCCTTGCAGAAAAGGTACACGCAATTACCCGGCGGTACGGTGTGCCGCTGATCATTGACGACAGAGTGGACGTTTCTCTCGCTGTAGGGGCGGAAGGGGTGCATTTGGGCAAAGAGGATATGCCCGTTTATATGGCGCGAAAGCTTATGGGCGAAGGGAAAATAATCGGAGCTACCGCAAAAACGGTGCCTTGGGCACTTCGCGCCTACGAGGAAGGGGCGGATTATCTCGGCGTAGGTGCGATTTATCCGACTACGACGAAGGTCAAAACAGTGCTGACCTCGGTAGAAACCCTCAAAGCAATCTGCAAAGCCGTGCCCATTCCCGTCGGTGCTATTGGCGGACTAAATGCTGAAAATGCAGATGTTTTAAAAGGAAGTGGCATTGCCGGTATTTGCGCTGTATCTGCCATTATGAAGGCCGGAGACCCTCTCGTGGCGGCAAAAGACATGCTGAAAAAAGCAAAGGAGCTGACGGCAAAATGATACGGGGTGTAATTTTTGATTTGGACGGCACGCTCCTAGATTCCATGCCCTTTTGGAACGCTTTGGGAGAGACGTATCTACGTTCTTTGGGACTTGTGCCGCAGCCAGAGTTTCGGAACGCTGTAAAAACCTTAACTCTGCCCGAAGCGATAGACTATGTGAAAACGCAGTATTCCCTGTCCCTTTCAAAAGAGGAAATTGCAGACGGCATACGAAAACTGGCGGCGGATTTTTATGAAAACCGGGTACAGCTAAAGCCCGGTGCCGCCGCGTTCCTTCAAAAGATGCAAGAAACAGGCATCAAAATGTGCATTGCTACTGCGGCGGACAACACGCTGGCAGAAGGGGCTCTGCGTCGGCTTGGCGTTTGGAAATATTTTTGCGCCCTTCTAAGCTGCCATGCAGAGGGCCTTTCCAAACGGGACGGTGCCATCTATGAAAAAGCTCTTGCCTATCTTGGAACGGAGAAAGGGGAGACGGCGGTGTTTGAAGATGCACTTCATGCCGCCGCATCCGCGAAAGGCGCAGGGTTTTATACTGTAGGCGTTTATGATGCCAGCGAGGAAAATCAGACGGCACTCCGAGAAACGGCAGACCTCTATATGGAAAGCTTATTAGGGGCGGAAGCCTTTTTTGAAAGGAGCAAACGGATATGAAAACGGCACTTTCTATCGCAGGGAGTGATTCCTCCGGCGGCGCAGGCATTGCGGCAGACATTAAAACCATGACCATGCACGGCGTATATGCCATGTGTGTGGTCACGGCGCTCACGGCGCAAAACACCATGGGCGTTTCGGCAATTTCGGAGGTGCCACCCCTCTTTTTAAGGCAACAACTGGAGGCGGTGTTTGAAGATATTCCGCCGCATGCCGTAAAAATCGGCATGGCTTCTTCGAAAGAATTGATTTTGGTCATCGCAGAAACTTTAAAAGCATATAAAGCAGAAAATATAGTGGTGGACCCTGTGATGGTGGCAACCAGCGGCGCCGCCCTTTTAAAGCCCGAGGCAAAAGCGGCACTAACAGAGTTGCTGTTCCCCATTGCCACCCTTGTCACGCCCAATATTCCCGAAGCGGAAGCACTGTCGGGCATGAAAATCAGTACGGCAAAGGACATGGAAAATGCGGCGGCCGCCATTGGAGAAAAATACGGATGCGCCGTTTTACTAAAAGGGGGACACGGCACGCGTGACGCCAGTGATTTTCTCTTTGGCGAGAAGCCAACCTGGATTTTGGGCGAGCGCATTGCGAATCCCAATACCCACGGCACGGGCTGTACCCTTTCTTCTGCCATTGCGGCAAATCTTGCCAAAGGGCTGCCGCTTACGGAAAGCGTGCACCGCGCTAAAGCCTACCTTTCCGGTGCATTGGCGGCAAACCTCGACCTTGGCAGGGGCGCAGGGCCTTTAAATCACGCATTTTCATTACTCGATTGAATAAACAAAAAAACGACAAGCTTGCTTGTCGTTTTCGTATTTTTAATTTACGCCCTGTATTCGCAAATTTCCAAAATGGCTTTTTGTATGAGTTCTGACAGGGGAAGGGAGGAGGAGCCCACCACCGTTGTATTACACCCCTGGAAGGGAATTAAAATACGCCGCGCGTCGCTTTTAGCCACAGCCGCTGCCATTTTTTCCGTAACCTCGCCGAGAAGGGCGTCGGCAAGCACAATGCCGATAGGGCCTGCAATAACGTCCGCCTTTCTGCACGCCACCACGACCGCATTTTCGCCCGTGGCGGCAAAATCTGCGCCTGCCCGAATCATGCCTTGGGTAGCGATGCTATTTGTGCCTACAGCCGTAATTTCGGCAGTATCTCCCAGTTCTTTTTTAATACCTTCTATGAGCGCGCGGCCAATTCTGCCGCCCTGTCCGTCAATAATTAAAATTCGCATACTTTTCTCCTTTAAATGGACTGTGCCGCAGAAAATGCACTACTCCAAGCCCATTGCAAATTGAATCCACCACAGTCGCCGTCTATATCGAGCATTTCTCCAATCATATAAAGACCTTTCATTAGCTTCGATTCCATGGTTTTGGGGTTTACATCTTTTGTGGCAATACCGCCAGCGGTCACTTGTGCATTTGCCCAGGGCATAACGCCCACTACAGGCAGGGGAAGGTGGTGCAAATAATCGGCAAGCTCCCTGTCGTTTTTCGCAAGGCGCATCAATTCTCTTCCCAAAAGCTTTGGAAGAATGCCGTAGAGAAAGCTTTCCCCCTCTAAGTGCGGCAGCTCCTTTCGCCGCTCTCGAAGCATGGCAAATACAGCATCTTCGGAAAGCGCGGGCAGTAAATTTAAGGAAACCGTAACCTTTTGCCCGTTTGCCAGCCCTTCGGAAGCAAAACGCGAAAGATTAAAAATCGGCGGTCCGGACACGCCGTAATCGGTAAACAGGATTTCCCCGACAGTTGTGCGCATTTCTTTGCCGTCTATATAAATAGTCGCCTCACCCTCGTGCTTTACGCCTTTTAAAGCGCGCATGGGGCGCTCTGTTTTCAGCTGCACCAGGGAGGGGAGGGGACGCACTACGCTATGGCCGAATGGCTTTACAAGGTCGTACCCGTTCCCGTCCGAGCCCATGGAAGGTGCCGCTTTGCCGCCCGTGGCACAAATGACGGTTTTAGAAGAAAACCGCCTGCCATCGTCGCTCACAAGCTGAAAAATTTCTCCCTTTTTAGACAGGGATGTGACGAAACAGTCCACCGTTTCCGAAACGCCGAGTCGTGCAAGCTCCAGACGCATAAGGTCCAGCACCGCGCTTGCCTGCAGACTTTGGGGATAGAGCCTTGCGTGTTCGCCTTCTGTAAGAGGCAGACCAATACTTGCAAAAAATTCTACAGTAGCGGAAACGGGAAAAGCGGCGAGGGCTTCTTTTACAAAAAAAGCGTCCATGCCATGATAGTTTTCCGGCAAAACGTGGGCATTTGCTATATTACAGCGGCCGTTGCCTGTGGATAAAATCTTTTTGCCCACTCTTGGAAGGCGTTCTAAGAGAAGGACGGATTTTCCGCGCCTTGCGGCGAAAATGGCTGCCGCAAGCCCTGCTGACCCGCCGCCGATAATCGCGGTATCGTACATACCGAGTTCTCCTTTACGGTTTTTGTTTTATTTTACCATATTTTTGGCAAGATAGCAATAAAAAACGGAAATTTGTATTGACACGGCGTAAATAGATATGGTAACATAACCTTAAGTGTATGGTTTTACATTGGTAAAAACCGGTGCACAAAAGAAAAAGTTGAAAAGGAGGGTTTTTATGAAAAAAGGAATTCTGGGTAAGGCGATTGCAATTCTTTGCGTATTTGCCATTGTCATTGCCGGTGCTTTTCTCGTAAAAACAAACGCAAATGTAGACTGTGCGGACTGCGAAGGCAGAGGGTATCTGCATGCATTTCCCTGTGCGGACTGCAACGGTGCAGGCACAGTAGAAGAAGAGGATTGTTCCACCTGTGCAGGGGAAGGCGTGGTAACGCTTTTGGCAGTGGAGGACAAAGAGGCACTTTCTGCAAACAAGGTCGTATGCGAAACGTGTGAAGGAAAAGGAGAGGTGGCGGCTGAAAGCAATTATTACTCCACCCTCATGGCACTGTTCCCGCCCCTTGTGGCAATCGCGCTGGCACTCATCACAAAGGAAGTGTATTCTTCGCTCTTTATCGGTATTTTGCTTGGCGGGCTCTTAACTGCCAACTGGCAGCCTGTAAAGGCTTTGGATAACCTGATGAATGAAGGTCTTATTTCCGCCGTTTCGGGTACAGCCGGCATCTTTATTTTCCTTGTCATTTTAGGTGCCATGGTAGCCCTTGTAAACCATGCGGGCGGCTCTGCGGCATTCGGCAGATGGGCAGAAACCCATATTAAGAGCCGCGTCGGTGCAATGCTTGCAACCTTTATTTTAGGCGTACTTATCTTTATTGATGACTACTTTAACTGCCTCACGGTGGGCAGCGTTATGCGCCCCGTGACGGATAGACATAAAATTTCCCGTGCAAAGCTTGCATTTATTATAGATGCTACGGCGGCACCTATCTGTATGATTGCCCCTGTTTCTTCCTGGGCGGCGGCAGTATCCGAGTTTACAAAGGGTACGGGCTACTCCGGTATTGAACTTTTCATTCGTGCCATTCCCTATAATTTCTACTCCCTTTTAACCCTCGTGTTCGTTGTGGCAATTGCCGTAATGAAGTTTGACTTTGGTCCCATGAAGCTCCACGAATTTAACGCGCTGACAAAGGGTGACCTGCATACCTCCGGTGAGGAAGCAGAAGCTGTAGAAAAAGAAGCGGAAAACCCGAGAGGCCGCGTCATTGACCTTGTACTTCCTGTTTTGATTTTGGTTATCGTTTGCGTACTTGGTCTTATCTATGTTGGGGGATTCTTTGACGGCGCAAACTTTGTAGAAGCCTTTGGTGACACAGATGCCACTGTTGGTCTTCCCTGGGGCGCATTGGTAGCGCTGGTTATTACCATCATTTACCTCATGGCAAGAAAGCTGATTACCTTTAAGGAAGCCATGAACTGTATCCCGAAGGGCTTTATCGCTATGGTTCCTGCAATTCTTATTTTGACCTTTGCAACGGCCCTTAAGAATATGACCGGACTTCTTGGTGCTGACGCATTTGTGGGCGGTCTTATGGATTCTGCCGCTGCAGGCCTTGCAAACTTCCTGCCGGCGATTATCTTCCTCGTAGCGTGCGTGCTTGCCTTTGCAACCGGCACATCCTGGGGTACATTCGGAATCCTGATTCCTATTGTTACGGCAATTTTCCCCGGCGATAGCGTATTTCTCATTATCGGTATGTCTGCCTGCCTTGCAGGTGCTGTTTGCGGCGACCATTGCTCGCCTATTTCGGATACCACGATTATGTCCTCCGCCGGTGCACAGTGTAACCACTTAAATCACGTTTCCACCCAGATGCCCTATGCTATCACGGTGGCGGCGGTTTCCTTTGTAATGTACCTCTTAGCAGCCTTTATCCAGAGTGCATTTGTCTTACTTCCGATTGGTATTGTGCTGATGGTAGCTACGCTGTTTGTGATGAAGGCATTTACGAAAAAAACTGTACAGCAGTAATAAAATAAAAGCCAAGAGCATGTCTCTTGGCTTTTATAATGCCATAAAAAGGTCTCCGAAATATTCGGAGACCTTTTGGTATGTTGTCTTAGAATCAAACACCTTCGCGGCTGCGGCGAATTTTTTCGCCTTCCGTGAAGTTCTGGCCTGCAACATAGCCGGGAATCGGCAGAACCTTTTCGTTGATTGCGTCGATAATCCAGCTGGGCTGCGGGAAGAATGCATCTTCCAGCTCGTGGCAGGGTGTGATCCAGTTGCGAGCACCCACAACAACCGGGGGTGCATCCAGATAATCAAATGCCATTTCGCTGATGTTCTGTGCGATATCCTTAAGGAAGGAACCGCGTTCGCAAGCATCACTTGCAAGGATGATGCGGCCGGTCTTCTTAACGGATTCGAGTACCTTTTCGTAGTTGAAGGGTACGAGAGAACGTGCGTCAATAACTTCAGCGGAAATGCCGTATTTTTCTTCCAGTTCTTTAGCAGCATCCAGTGCACGGTAAAGTGTAGCACCAATGGTAAGAATGGTGATATCGGAACCTACGCGCTTAACGTCGGGTTCGCCAAAGGGAATTTCGTAGTATTCTTCCGGTACGCCGCCTTCGTGGAACTGTTCACCGATATCGTAAATTCTCTGGCTTTCAAAGAATACAACCGGGTCGGTGCCGGAGAGTGCGCTTGCCATAAGACCCTTTGCATCGTAAGGTGTTACAGGGAAGCAAACCTTAAGACCGGGGATATGGGAAACGATTGCGGTCCAGTCCTGAGAATGCTGTGCGCCGTACTTGGAACCAACGGATACACGGAGAACTACCGGCATCTTAATAATGCCTGCGCTCATGGACTGCCATTTTGCGAGCTGATTGAGAACTTCGTCGCCTGCACGGCCGAGGAAGTCACAGTACATAAGCTCTGCAATAACTCTACCGCCGCTCATAGCATAACCGACTGCGCTACCTACGATAGCGGCTTCGGAAATGGGGGAGTTGAAGAAGCGGTGGTAGGGGAGTGCTTCGGTAAGACCGCGGTATACTGCAAATGCGCCGCCCCAGTCACGGTTATCTTCGCCGTAAGCAATAAGAGTCGGGTCTTTGTAGAATCTGTCGATGATAGCTTCAAAGATACCGTCACGCAGCTGATATACCTGGTTCTTTGTGTAGGGCTTGCCGTTTTCGTCAAATGCGAAACGCTTGCGGCGTGCAATCTGCTGTACACGGGGATTTTCTTCCATGGGCATGAGAACGTCGGGCTCTCTGTCGTCCATCTTTTCTACCTTCTGGTTGGAGAACATAATGCCTTCCAGATCCTTCGGGTTTACATGGAGGTTCATGCGGGGAGAAACTTCCTCGTCGATAGCGAGCTTGTAAACCTTTGTCATGCGCTCAATGATTTCGGACTCGATAGCGTCAAATTCTTCAGCCTTCGCAACCTTAGCGGTAACGAGCTTCTTCTTGTATGCATCGAGAACATCATGCTTGGCCCATGCTTCTTTTTCTTCCTTCGTTCTGTAGCTGTCGGAGTCGGACGGGGAGTGACCTGCCATACGATATGTAAGGGTATCGAGGAGAACAGGACCTCTGCCTTCCTTAATAATAGCAATCTTGCGACGCATTGCATCGATAACGGCAAGGGGATCATAACCGTCAACACGTTCTGCATGCATCTGTTCGGGGTTAACACCTGCACCAACTCTGGCGAGCGTCTGGTAAGCCATGGTTTCACCAATGGTCTGACCGCCCATGCCGTAGAGGTTGTTGAAGAAGTTAAAGATAATCGGGAGACCCTGGTTAAAGCCTTCTTCCCAAAGGGTGCGAATCTGGTCCATGGAGCCCATGTTGAGTGCTTCCCAAACAGGACCGCAACCCATGGAGGCGTCACCGATGTTGGAAATAACGATACCGTCTTTCTTATTAACGCGCTTATACAGTGCACCACCCATTGCTACTGTGGCGGAGCCACCTACGATAGCGTTGTTCGGGTAAATGCCGAAGGGTGTGAAGAATGCGTGCATGGAGCCGCCGAGACCTTTGTTGAAGCCGGTTTCTCTGGCAAAGATTTCAGCCAGTGCACCGTAGAGGAGGAAGTCCATAGCAGCTTCTTTTACGTTGGACTTATCCTTCTGCTTGCCTTCGATTACGCGGTAGGTTCTGCCATCGAAGAAGCCTGTCATGTCATCCATAAGTTCCTTGTCATCCAGCTTATGAATAGCGGAAAGACCTTTTGCAAGAATTTCGCCGTGGCTTCTGTGAGAACCGAAGATGCAGTCTTCCTTATTGAGGAGGTAAGCCTGACCTACTGCAGAAGCTTCCTGACCCATGGAAAGGTGAGCAGGGCCGGGGTTGTTGTATGCGATTTCGTTGTATGCACCGGTGGTCTTAACGAGGTAAAGCATCGTTTCAAACTCACGGATGATACGCATATCACGCCAGATACGCATAAAATCGTCTTTTGTGTAGTTTTCTTTTTCTTCCTTGATGGTTTTCTTGTACTGGTTAACAGGGATATCGGTAAAGGTAACCGCACCCGGCTTACGCAGTTCGTTGGGGTCCATAAA